>JAJRYD010000024.1 GCA_024275955.1 Nitrospirota bacterium | reverse complement strand
GATATTGCATTCTCATCTGTTTATGCCGCCTCTGTAGGCTCTGCAAAGATTATATCAAACATCCTGCTTCTAGCCTTTTGCATCTTCTCCCACGCTTTCATATCCGACTCTTTCATAGCCTCAGCCTCCAACATCTCGAAGGTAATTCCATCTTTCAAATACTGCTCTGCGTTTGGCATTGATTTAAACTTTTCATAAGGTGTCATCATATCTTCTTGCCGGTACCGTTTTCTCTCTTTGCCTTTACTATCAATCTCAACAGTAGGAAAGTGGCAAGGACGATGAAAGTTCAAGCAGGGGTTCAGATCTTTTTCGTTAAACTTGTTCATCAACGATGCAAACTTTTTAGGGATGTAAACATAACCAAAAGTTTTGCGTACAACAGAGTTATTCTTGCTCTCTGCCAAAGCATTGTCGTTGGAGTGGCGAGCCCGTGATTTGGTCAACTCTATCGCCAACTCGTTTAAAAGTTTTGCTACAAGATGATTGATATATTCGCTTCCGTTATCTGCATGAACTCCTTTTACGACAAAAGGAATCTGCTCCAGCACCGATTTTAATGCGGGAATCATGAACTTTCCTTTTATCTGTTCAATGGTTATTACGACTTCCCACTGGGTCTCTTGGTCAACTGCATTGATGTGATAAACTGACTTTTTACCGTCCATATCGCCCTGATGTGCAGAATCAATCCGCAGGTAACCCGGCTCACCATTGGTAGAAGGCTTGCACCGTTTGCCTATACTTATCTTCACGCCTTCGGTTTTGGTGAACTTCTTCCTGATTCGTTGATACACTTTGCCGCCACGCAGGTTGTAGATGTGGGAAACAGAAATATCTTTTAGGCGGATATATTCTGCATCGTTAAACAGGTCGTACATGCGATGGCAGTAGGCTTTGGTTGTCGTGCCGGAAACATCGTCTACTAGTTTATCGACCCCTGCCAGAAGTTTTATATCGGCAGGCGTGTACTTGCTCTTAAAACCGTTGACTGTCCGATGACGGCGGTGTAATCGATTCGTCTGGCGGTATTGAGCAATCAACCGTGTCACCTGCTGGCGTGAATATCCGCTTAACTGTGCGATATATCTACGCACTACCCCTTTAGCTTTCTTGCTCACACGAAGATAATCGAATCGCCTGAGAGTCCGCTCTATCCACGCATAAACCTCGTCCTTACCGCATTCCAGCACAGGGTGTGATTTAACCGCTCCATCCAGAAATTGCTCTATATCTTTCAATCTCTTAATCTCGAATTCATCCATTTGTATCAGCATCCTCCTATACTGAACACAATTCTCGATTTCAGACTCATTTCATGTTGGAAAAGGCTGCCGGTTCACAAATTTGGGATAAGGGAGTATAATTACCGGCGTAGGAGGCGTTATGGCAATATCGGTAGATTTGGGCAAAAGCCTTTCGGGTGTACATTCAAAACTGATTCAGGTGAACTCGAAGCTCGGTGAAAACCTTTCCAGGCTTTCATCCGGCAAGGGCATCAATAAATCTGCCGACAATGCCGCCGGCCTTGCCATAGCCGAACAGCTTTCGGCACAGATAAAATCTACCGACCAAGCTATCAGAAACGTCTCGGCCGGTTCCGCGCTTTTACGCACCGCGGAAGGCGGGCTTGGAAGTATAGGCAACCTTCTATCACGTGGAAGAGAGCTGGCGCTACAGGCGAGCAACGGAACAATAAGCCAAAATGGACGAACCGCTATAGGCAGAGAGCTAACGCAGATAAAACAGGAGATAGACCGTATATCCGGTAGCTCCGAATTTAACGGACAGAAAACTTTAAACGGCGACCTTGGGCCGAGCGCCGCCAACAAGGTGGAGATACAGGCAGGTACTGAGGCAGGGCCGGCCAACAGAATAGCTATAGACTCTATACGCAATACCGACACGCAGTCGCTTGGCGTGGCAAACACAAGCCTGTCTACTACCGAGAACGCCCGTAACGCCATTACACAGTTCGACAGCGCCATCTCGCAGCTGGTTGAGACAAGGGCTAACGTAGGCGCGCTGGAAGGAAGGTTCCAAAATGCCGTTAGTAACCTACAGGTCTCAAAGGAAAACCTTTTGAGCGCCGAGACACAGATAAGAGGGCTTGACTACGCAAAGGAAACAGCATCGTTTGCCACAAACAAAGCTCTTATAGAGACAGGGCTTAGCTCACTCCAAAGCGGTATCAAAAGCCGGGAAAGCCTCATCGGCGGGCTTATCTCCACAATCGGCTAACACCAAAGAGGGTACAGGCAACCTTCGCCAATCGCTAAATATAATCTTGAAGATTTTTTGAAATTTCCGCCATACCAATCGCTCTCACTTTTAGCTCTACTCGTCTTTAGCTTTGCTCCGCTCACAGAAACTCTGGTTGATTCAAAAAGATTGGAATCTCATTTTGGCGTGCAGGGGCTGTTACCGAAACAGTTTTCGAAATATTTAAAGGAAAGACCTATCTTTTAACTTCTTCAAAATAGATATTTTAGTGGTTGGCAATTTTAAATAAAATCAAATTTACAGGATTTGGCAACAAACCTATACACTAAAAAAACTTATTCTAAATGTTAAGCCAGCATAATTCGTTTTGGGTGGGGCGCTTCCAGCAAAGCTTTGTGTTATGCGTTGCGGCTATACGCTTCCCACACATATGCGCCGACCGCGAGCATTGGAAAGCAGTCAACCGATGCTATGATAACCCGATATGAAAACAGGAACAATATTTGACATTCACAGGTTCATCGACTGGAGCCGGTTTTTAAACGGCAGTATCAAAATCCGTCATGAAAAGCGGCTTTTGGGGCATAGTGGCTCCTATCTGTTTCTCCGTTTAGCTTTTATCGCCGTTTTTACTCTGGCGTTTCTCTGCTCGGCAACCATAGCGGAGGCGACACAGGAATATGCCGAACAAACCGAACAAAAATGCGCCGTATGCCATCTTGACGAAGAAACGGGGAAGCTATCCGAAACGGGGGAAAAGTTTTCCTCTGGCGGTTATCTCTGGCCTATCGACAGTAACGCAGGGCCGTTACTTTCGTTAGGGCCTCTTTCAAGATCGCTCGTTGGCTATTTTCATATACTCGCTTCGTTCATCTGGTTTGGAACTATTATTTATGTGCATATAATACTGCGCCCCGCGTACGCCTCTAAGGGATTGCCGCGCGCGGAAGTAAGGATGGGCGCCGTCAGCATGGTGGTTGTCGGATTAAGCGGCATTACAATGCTTCTTTCCCGCGTCAAAAGCTTTAGCATCCTTACCGAAACGGCATGGGGAAACCTCCTCTTGGCAAAAATCAGCTTTTATATAATCATGGTTTCCTTCGCGCTGTTTGTAGTGCGGTTCCTCGGCCCAAAACTTTGCGTAGAAAGAAAAGACCCAGTGCATCCCAAGCGTGGGCTGTTCGACCCTGAGACCCTTTCCGCGTTCGATGGAAAATCAGACAGGCCGGCATATATAGCCTATTTGTGCAAAGTGTACGACGTGACAACGCTTGCAAAATGGAAAGGTGGAGGACATTTCAAACACCGAGCGGGAGAAGATTTAACCAGCTCCATAGCACGCGCGCCGCACGGCCCAAAACTGCTGGAGCGGGCTAAAACAGTCGGCAGATACGACGCAGAGGGAAAACCGCCGCTTGGAACTTATCAAAAAATCTTCTACGCAATCGCCTATATAAATCTTCTGCTGGTATTCATAGTGCTTCTTGTTATCTCTTTCTGGCGATGGGGAGTGTAGCTAAACATAAAAGTTAAAACCAGCAACTACCGCGCGGTTTCTTAACCATTGGCAAGTCGAACAGTTTCCAGATATGATGTGCTGATATGAGAATAGGAACAGGGTTTGATGTTCATAGATTCGTGGACGGCGGGGAGCTTTTTCTTGGCGGCGTCAAAATCCGCCATGAAAAGGGGCTTTTAGGGCATAGCGATGCCGATGTCCTTTTGCATGCTATTTGCGATGCGCTTCTCGGAGCTTTATCGCTTGGCGATATAGGCGAATATTTCCCCCCCACAGACGACAGGTACAAAGGGATATCATCTATAAAACTTCTTGAAAAAGTTATGCGGATGATAAACGAAAAAGGATACGTTGTCGGCAATCTCGACAGCACCGTTATAGCCGAAGAGCCGAAACTATCGCCATACAAAAAAGAGATGGCCGAAACAATAGCAAAAACCTTGAGGGTGGAGACAGATAAAGTTAGCGTAAAAGCTACCACTACCGAAAAACTCGGTTACACAGGGAGAAAAGAAGGGATTGCGGCGCAGGCGGTAGTCCTTTTAATCGAAAAGAGCGCTTAAAAGAGATGGAAAAATATTCTGAAGGCGAGAGGGAAGATATACGGGTAAGGTTTGCTCCTTCGCCCACCGGCCTTATGCACGCGGGCAATATGCGTATCGCCATCTTCAATTACCTTTTTGCCAAAAAAAAAGGCGGCAAGCTTATTCTCCGAATGGAAGATACCGACACAAAGAGAAGCAAAATGGAATTCGCCGACCTGATGATAGAAGAGCTTGGATGGATAGGAATAAAGTGGGATGAAGGCCCTTTCTTCCAGTCGCAGCATTCCGCTCTCTATAGCAAGGTAATAGACCAGCTTTACGCCCAACGGCTTATATACCCCTGCTTTTGCTCCAAAGAACAGCTCGAAAAAGACCGCAAAGAGGCTACCAGAAAATCGCTCCCCCCTCTCTATTCCGGCAGATGCAGAGAACTGGAGAGAGACGAGACAAAAAGACGAGCGGAGAGTGAGCCGTACTCATTAAGGTTTGCGGTTAGCGGCGAGAGGCTGGAGCATCACGATATGCTAAGAGGAAAAGTGGAAACCGATTTAAAGTTAATCGGCGATTTTATAGTACTACGCTCCGACCAAACGGTTACTTACAATCTTGCCGCCGCGGTGGACGACGCGATGATGAAGATATCCCATGTGCTGAGGGGAGAAGATCATATGAGCAACACTCCAAAACAGATAATGATTATGCAGGCACTTGGATACAGCCCCCCACAATATGCCCATCTGCCGCTTATCTTTTCGATGGAAGGAAAAAAACTTTCGAAAAGGGATACCGGCTCCTCTATCTCGGAGCTTATAGAAAACGGATATCTGCCGGAATCGGTATTCAACTTTCTGGCGCTTATAGGCTGGAGCCCAAAAGATAAAAGCGAAGAGATGAAAAGAAATGAGATGGTAACGAAGTTTTCTATCGACCGTATAGCATTAAGAGGCGCGCAGTACGACTTGGGAAAACTTAAATGGCTCAACGGAATAAAGATAAAAAAACTGACCCCTGAAAAACTTATCGTCAAAGGAAAACCTTTTATAAAAATCTACTCTAAAAAGTTTGAAAACCTAACAAAAGAGAAACAGCTCTCTCTTGTGGAAACTATCAAAGAAAATATAGAAACTTTTAAAGATATTGATAGAGAGCTTAAAATATTTTTTGAACAAAACCTTACCGCCGAACTTAAAAAGGCTGTTGCCGGATTCCCTGCGGCAAAAGTAGCCGAGGCGGCGGTTTTGTTATGCGCCATAGAACAGTTTGAAGATTTCACGGCCGAAGTTTTTGCCAAAACCGGAGCAAAAGGAAAAAATCTTTACATGCCGTTAAGGGCCGCCCTTACCGGAGCGTTACACGGGCCGGAACTGAAAAATATTTACAACTGGTTTACGCCAAACGAGAGAACAGAAAGACTAAAAAAATTTTTGGAGTTCATTAAGTGAAGATATTCAACACGCTGACAGGAGAAAAAGAAGAATTCAAACCGATAGCAAAAGGCGAAGTGAAGATGTACGTCTGCGGCGTAACCGTTTACGACAGATGCCACATGGGACATGCAAGAGCCGGAGTGGCGTTCGACTTTATCTACCGTTCTCTTGAAACGCTCGGCTACAAAGTTACCTATGTGCGCAACTTCACAGATGTAGACGACAAGATAATCAACAGAGCGAATGAGAGAAATATATCGTGCGATGAGCTGGTGGAAGAAAACATAAAAACTTTTTACGAAGATATGGGAGCGTTAAACCTTAAAAAACCTACCCACGAGCCACGCGCCACTCAGTATATCTCGCAGATGCTAAAGCTGATAGAAGAGCTTGTCGACAAGGGGCTTGCTTACGAATCTAAAGGCGACATTTTCTACTCCGTAAGGTCGTTCCCACAATACGGAAAGCTATCGAAGAAAAATATAGACGACCTTGAAGAAGGCGCGAGGGTAAACATAAACGAAGATAAAAGAGACCCATTAGACTTTGCCCTTTGGAAAAAAGCAAAAGATGGCGAGCCGAAGTGGGAATCGCCGTGGGGCGAGGGACGGCCTGGGTGGCATATAGAATGCTCCGCCATGTCGCGCGAACTGCTTGGAAATAATTTCGATATACATGGCGGCGGCAAAGACCTTGTCTTTCCGCACCACGAAAACGAGATAGCGCAGTCGCAAGGCGCCTGCGGATGCGCCCCTGTAAACTACTGGATGCACAACGGATTCGTAAATATCAACAAAGAGAAGATGAGCAAATCGCTCGGCAATTTCTTTACTATTAAAGATGTTATAGCAAAGTTCGACCCTGAAGCGGTGAGGCTCTACCTAGTGTCAACCCACTACCGCTCGCCTATAGATTTTGCCGACGAATACTTGGCAGAAGCGGAGAGAACTCTCGACAGGTTCTATGCTACGAAATTGAGGGCAAGCAAACTGTTGCCGGACGGCGAAACTGCTAAAGCCGATGACAAGCTGATGGAAAGATTTCTAGATACTTTAAAAGATGATTTTAACGGCGCGATGACTGTCGCGCTTTTGAATGAAGTGATAACCTCGATTAACGTTTGTTGCGATAAATTTAAAAAGGAAAATAGCGGCCATATCAAAAACCTTGCGTCGCTTTTATCCGCGCTTGACGAAATCGCAAGCGTACTTGGAATACTTTACCGTGACCCTGCCGAATATCTGGAAAGCGTAAAAGATAAACGGCTTGCCGAACGTGGCACCACTCGTGAACATGTAGAAGAGCAGATTGAGAAGCGCAATACAGCCAAAGCAGACAAAGATTACGTTACAGCCGATAAAATTCGTGACGACTTAAGAAAAAACGGTGTACTGCTTAAAGACAGCCCTAACGAAACAACATGGGTTATGATGACCAGAGTATCTAGTGCGATGGGAAATGGTGCGCAAAGTGTCTAGTGCGACAGATATTTCTTACGAGATTCATAGAAAATGATTATCTTAAAAAATATAATGTTCACTGTTGCCACGAGAAGCAAAGCGACAGCCTGCCACGAGCGAAGCGTGGTGGCGGCAATCTCGAAGAATGAACTCTGCGCCTACAAGAGACTGCTTCGCCATGCTCGCAATGACAACGGCAGAAACTTCCCCGCCTCACCTGATAATAACCGTAATGGATTAGTTTTTTAGCTAAAATGCCTTCACATATTATTTTTGGCAAGCATCCTGTTATGGAAGTTTTGCGTGCCGGCAGGCGCAAGGTTTCGCTGATACATTACCTTAAAGGCTCTAAAAATCGACTGGACGAAATACTCTCAATCGCCAGAAAAAAAAATATTCGCTTAAAGGAAGTTGACAGACATACCCTCTCAAAAATGACCGACGACGGAAACCATCAGGGAATATCGGCGGAGGTAAGCCCGCCGAAGATATTCGACCTGAAAACATTCGCCGAACGGATAACGTCGAGAAATGGAAAGACTGTAATAGTTATAATGGACTCGATAGCCGACCCGCATAATTTTGGGGCGATACTCCGCTCCGCGGAGAGCTTTGGCATTGCCGGAGCGGTTTTCCCAAAAGATAGAAGTGCCGATATAAGCTCCACAGTGGTAAAAACATCGGCAGGAGCTAGCGAGTATCTTGACTTTTGCAGAGTGACCAACATAGCCCAATCTATAAAAGAGCTTAAGAAACTCGGCTTCCATGTGGTGGCGGCGGAAGCGGACGGCGACATAGAGATATCGAAGTTCAATCCGCTCTTTCCACTTGCTATCGTAGTAGGCTCGGAAGGAAAAGGGGTAAGGCCGCTAGTGAAAAAGAGCTGTGATGAAACGGTGTCGATAAAAATAACAGGCAACGTCGGCTCTCTAAATGTATCGGCGGCCGCCTCTGTAATCTTTCACGAGATATTTAAAAAAGCTAGAGCTGGCGGCTAACGGGGAAATCCAAAAAAAATCCCTAGAACTTCAGCAGTTGCCTAAGTTTTTTTTCGGCTTCTTTTCTTAGTCTATTTTCCTGCTCTTTCTTTTTCTTTTCTACTTCGGCTTTCACTTTCGCTTCGGCCTCTTTTTTCTTTTTTTCAAGCTCTTTCTTTTTCTTTTCTATTTCGGCTCTCACTCTATCTTGCTGTTTCTTAATTTCATCCCGCGCTCTTTTTTCCAGCTTCTTTTTTTCGGCATCAAGCCTATTGGTAATAGTCCCGCTTAGGTTATCAAGATTTTTAAGGTTCCCCTTATCGTCGGTAAGCATAGCCCTAAGGCCCGGCAGGCGTTTATCTATCTCCCTATTTAGTTCATCCCGAATCTGTTTTTCTATAGCCTTTCTCGCTTCAAAAAGCATTTTATCGAAAACCGACTTTAAAATTTTATCAAGATCGCTTGTGATGCTGACTGTTAGGTTTTCTATGGTGCCTTTGGCATCGCCTTTCAGGTTTATGTAGCTAACCCCTTCGAGAGACTTATTGAGAATCTTCTTAACCGTAGCATCGACCCCTTTAAGCCCTTCATCGCGGGCCGACATTTTTATCTTGTCGAGCTTAACTAGGAAACCGCTTTTAATCAGATTTCCCGTAAGGTTCAAGTCAGAACTGAATATCACCGAACCGCCGGTCATAGCGATGGGAGAATCCGGCCCGAGCGCGTTTGCCGCCATCGCAGTCGATATGCCGTTGCCGACCATCTTTATATCAAAAATATCTCTCTTAGCAGTCATGTCGGCCTTGCCCTTTATCGTAAAATAGGCGTTGGGAAAATCCTGCGAACCGCCTTCCATATCGAAGATTGCCGGCTTGCCTGTAAGTTTAGGATCGGAGGAGACTTCGGTAAGAGTTCCTCTAAACCAGTTGCCACGCTTTTGCTCGGCTGATGTTTTGAACGTAGCCTTTTTCAGATAGAAAAGAGGGAGGGGGGTCTTTAGCGGATAATGTACCGTAACCCCTTTCATCCTCTTCTTTTCATCTTCCTTTTCCTTGCCCTTGAGCGCTACCAGCTTAGTTTTATACTGTTCAAAAACCGCGTATGCTTTTTCCATGTTTTTTCTGTAAAGGTCTTCAAAAAGTTTCTGGCTTATCCCGCCAAGCGCTCCACCTCCAAGCTGAGGCAGTTGTACAAGCTTGCTGATATCTTGGTTTCTCAGGTTTTCTATTATTTTGCCGGCTGAATTAATCTTATCGACATCGGCGTTGAACTCTTTTTGCGCGGCATCTATCTTTTCTCGAAACGCGTTTACCTTATCCCTGTAGGCGATGATAAGCTTAGGTTGATTAATGTTAGGGGTTTTTTTAAGTGAATTAAACTCTTCTTCAAGCGACTTATACCTTTCGGCCCAGTACCTATCCCTTCCTTTGGCAAACTTAGAAAGCTCATCAAGCTCCTTTAGCGACGACATGCTCTCCTTGTTTACAAACTGCTTGGGGTCTACCCCTTTAGAAGGGTCGATATCCGGCAGATACCGCTTCCAATCTATATCGGCAGAAAACTCCTGCTTTACCTTTTGTTTTTCCTTTGCCACAGCCTTACCTGTAGCCTCTAGTGCCTTTTGCTTAGCCTTTGCCGCCGCCTTATCTACAGCCTTTGCCACCTTTCCTTTTGGCTGTTCTTTCGGCTTTGCTTTTTTGGGCAGTGCGCCGGATGTTTTTCTTTTCGTTCCAAACATCGGCGTATCGACTAATATATTTTCGATAAAAATATGCCCCATAAGAGCGTCAGGCAATGAAAAATCGAAACTCGCCGATTTCAGCTCTAGTATATTGGTCATCGGGGCTTTAGGGTCGGCAACTTCAAGCCCCAAAAAAGTTACCGACTGCTTCTTCAAACTTATATCAAGAGACTCAAGCGATACCTTCGCGCCGACGACTCCGCTACCTATATCCTCTATTTTGCCTTTTACAAAGCTATCGAGGTACATAATAGAAAAAACGACACTGCCGGCAACCAGTGTTATCACGCCTATTAAAACTTTCCAACGCATCGTCTAGCCTGTCCAGTCTCTTACGCGCTGATACCATTTGTAAACGCTCGACGCTGTTATCGCTTTTACCACCCTAAGGTTGTCTATCTTTTCTTTTAAGCTTCCTCTATAACCTTTTACGAATGTGAACATACCGACCCAAACCGGAATAAAAAAGATAAGAGATAGTATAAGACTGCCCATTACGATTGAGTTGTTAAAACGGGTCCATGTCATGGTCGGGATATTGTAAAGGTCTGTCCAGAACTGCCGTAGCGAAAGGTTGTTAAGAACTTCCAGCCCTATCTTGTGAGAAAGAAAATCGAGCGGAAACGCCAGTATCGAAAAAATTATGAATGAAATCGACGCCATCCCCAGATTTACCCTTATTACCATGACAAGCAAAAGGATGACGAGGTTATGTATGTTCCATAGCGGGGTAAGCCCAAGTATCATCCCGAAGGCGGCCCCGCCAGCTATCTGTTGCGGCGACGCGTCTGAATGCAGAATTTTGATAAACTTACTAAAAGGCTCAATACCAGGAAACAAGAAACCCCCTTTAAAAGTTTATGCTTTTTTTAGGCTCTAACGGTTTTACGTTTATTCTACCTGCTTTATGCCGGTTTTCAGGCCGATAAAAAAACAGCCTATTAGTTATTCCTCGATTTGACCGTATCGGAAATAATAGGAAATATCTCTTTCCACTCCAGAATAACCGGAAGCAGTTCGTATTCGACCAAATCTGCCAAGCTTATCCAGTCTTTGGACTTCTGCGCTTCATGGAGAGAGCTGAATACTTTTTGCAGAGCCTCTTCCTTTATAGAAACCGGCTCAGAGTTGTAGATGATATCAGTGTAGTCAATAGAGTTAAGAACTTTAACCTTTACTATTACATCGGCAAATGTATGCAATGCCTCCACGCAGTTGATAAAATACTGGTTCGCGATTTTTTCGTCTTCAACGCGAAATTTGTCCGCGCTCTCCTCAAGCATTACGGTAAGCGAGTCGACAAGCTCGTCCATTTTCGCTAAGGTGCGTACCGAAAGATCTCTAGGGTTGTCGGTATCGACCTCGAACAGCTCTACCTCCGATAACTGCTTTGTTATAAGCTTTTCCTGTTTTTCTTCTGGAACTGTCTCGCCGTTAAGCGAAATTGATGTTATAAAATCTGCTGGATTAAGGTGGTTGCTTTTGAGGCTCTCCAAAAGGTCGCCAGCCGTCGCAAAACCGCTGGTGTCGATTTCTACCTCTATTTTATTTAACTTTACTATCATAGCGTTAACCCTATCATGCCGCCAGCGCCAGAATCAACCACCGCCAAGACGCGTTAGCCTCGATGAACTGTCTAAACTTCACAGTTTGACTAGTAGAGGGTTATAATGACAAAATCTTTAACTAATGGGGTTCTTTGAAAAAAACAGCGACACGGCAAAAAAGCTCCATACCTTTGCCCCCGAAATCCTACAAACACTGCCAGAACCGCCACCGGCAGAAGAGACATCAAGCGGCCTAATAACCGTAAAGATAAACGGCCGCCAGCTTGCCACTAGCGTAGACCCTAAAGCAGAGGGAGATAAGTTCGCCAAGTCTGTTAAAGTCGGAAAAAAGAGAAAAGCCCTAATTTACGGCCTCGGGCTTGCCTACCATATAGAATCGATGCTCTCCGCCCACCCTAACCTTGAGCAGGTAGTAGTGATTGAGGCAAATAGAGATATCATCTCGGCCGCCTTCCACCATCGCGACTTGAGGGAACTCCTCAGCCAGAAACGATTTACCCTTGTAACCGGCATTGACGACATAGGCATTTCAACAACGCTGGCGCAACTGCTAGGAAACGAAGACGACTGGGCGGTAGCGATACACCATCCTTCGTACCGCAATATCCCAAAACAGTTTGACCGGCTTAGAACAGCCTTTGAGATACTCCTTAGCGAGAGAAGGTTCAAAAGTGTGCTAGGCACGCGGGACGAAATGAATATCCGTTCAAACCTTAAAGCTGTGGCATCGGCGCCTGGTGTATCTTTGGTATTTAACAGGCTAAAAGGACGGCCAGCAATAGTTGTCGGCGCGGGGCCGTCTCTCGACAAAAACCTCCCACTCCTTAACCTTCTTAAGGAGTCGGCTTTCATACTGGCGGCAGACACCGCCATCCACCCGCTTTTGAACAATGGAATAAAAATCGACGCGGTAATCTCGGTAGACCCGCAACCGCTATCGGTTATCCACTTCGGGAATGAAAACAGAGGCATACCGCTTATTTTCGCGCCTACCACCCACCCGTTGATCGTTGATGAGCATAAAAACAGACGGATGGTAGTCATAAAGGAAGGACACTCCATTTTCAAAAGCGCGGAGCAATTGGTAAAGGAAAAAGGAATGGTGAACGCCGGCGGTTCCGTTTCCTGTTTTGCTCTTGAGCTTTTGGCAAAAGCCGGCGCCGATCCGATAGGATTTATAGGGCAGGATTTCTCTTTTCCTGATGGCAGGCCGTACAACATTAAAACTATGCAGATGCTTTCGCACGCATCGCCGGAGGAGATTTTTAGCGGAACCGCCGCAAGCTCTATGGTAAACAGCAATGACAACCTTAAAGTGGAACTATACAACGGTAAAAGCGGCGTCACCCACGCGAACCTGCTTGGCTACCTCAAAAACTTCGAGGAGACCATTTCGGCCCACCCAGAAAAACGATTTTTTAACATAAACTCCTCTGGAGCTGTGGTAAACGGAGCGGTGAACCTTGCTTCCACTGCCGAGATTGCCGGATATTTTTATGGCGAAAAAAACATAGATTTCGATTTCCACCTAGAGCAGGAAAAGGAAGACAGAGAGCTTGCCGAAAAGCTGGAAAAAACTATTTTTCCAAGCTAAACAAAAGTGAAAGATCGGACGCAGGAGCGGAATGGGTAAGCGCGCCTATAGATATTCTGTCAACGCCAGTAGAGGCATACCTCTTCACGCTCTTAAGGCTAACGCCTCCAGACAGTTCCACAACCGCCCTCCCTTTAATAAGAGCTACCATTTTACGCACCTCGGCCGGAACCATATTGTCGAGCAAAAGCAGTTCGGCCCCTGCCTTTAGTCCGGCCAAAACCTCTAAACGGTTCCGCGCCTCCAGCATTACCGCTTTGTCTGTTTTTCTTTTAACCTGTTTAACAGCGTTGGCTATACCGCCAGCGGCTGTTATATGGTTTTCCTTTATCAACGGCATATCAGATAAAGAGATACGGTGATTAAAACCGCCGCCGCAGGTAACGGCATATTTTTCTATATCTCTTAGTAGCGGTGTCGTTTTACGGGTATCGAATATCTTAGCTTTGGTGCCTCTTACCTCTTTTACAAACAGCGCGGTAAGAGTCGCCACACCGCACATCCTCTGCAGGTAATTAAGCGCCACACGCTCACCCTTTAAAAGAGAGACGCTTCTCCCTTTTAGCCGGAGAACCTTTCCTCCTTTTTTCACTCTATCACCGTCTTTAGCAAGCAAAGCTACCATTGTTTTCGCATCCACAGCCAGCATAACTTCTCTAAAAACCTGTAGGCCGGATATCACCATATCCCCTTTTGCTATTACAAAAGCAGACGACACAGCTTTGGGTGATATGCAGGATGAAGATGTGATATCTCCTGAAGGGCAGTCCTCTTTAAGCGCCCGTCTTATATCTTTCTTAATCTTTTCAAAAATCGCTTTAGGTATTGTCGCCATAAAAGCCTAGATGGTGATAGCTACCGCCGTTTCATCGCAGTCTGGAAACTTGTGGCACCGGATGCAGTCTCCCCATATCTTATGCGGGAGCGTATGCTTTTCTATCTCTTTAAACCCAAGCTTAATAAAATATTCCGGCACATAGGTAAGAACAAAAACCTCTTTCACGCCAAGCTGTCTTGCTGTTTCTAAGCATTTATCGACCAGCCCTTTGCCTACTCCAAATTTTCCACAAGCCTTATCAACCGCCAGCGAGCGCACCTCTGCTATATCTTCCCATACGACATTAAGCGCGGCGGTGCCGATAACCTTTCCATCCTTTTCGTAAACGAAAAAGTTGCGTATACCTTCGTAAATATCGTTAAGCGGACGGTGGAGCATCTCCTCCTTGTCGGCATATACGCCGATAAGCTCTTTTATCCGTACAGCATCCGCTATTATCGCTTCTCTTATCATCTTTTTTCCTCGCCCACATCATTGCTGATAACCAGCCTTTCCGCAACCTCTAACCACCACGCAGAGCGTGAAGCCGGTTCCCGCTGGCGATAGATATGCTTTACCTGCTTACCACAGCTATTAGGTTCATGCGCCGTTGTTGCCTCCGGCAAGGCACTTACGGTAATAACAACAGATGAAGAGAGAGAAAGAGCTTGTCAACCACCTGTGAAAAGCAGACCCGCAATGCGGGCCACGCAGAGCGTGAAGCCGGTTCCCGCTGGCGATAGATATGCTTTACCTGCTTACCACAGCTATTAGGTTCATGCGCCGTTGTTGCCTTCGGTAAGGCACTTACGATAGGCAAACCGGCAATGCGGAAGCACTCACCAGTCTGCCAGCAGAGATACTTTAAAAATCAGACAACTATCATACGGTTTATCCCTGTTTCATCTGCTACCTGCTTCTGTACTTTTACTGCCTCTATTTGCGAAACTTACGGTAGTATGTTCGGATGAAAAACAAGGAAATATTCAAACTTTACGAGAAATTCGTCGCGCACAACTACGGCCGCTACCCTATAACCATCGTAGAGGGGAAAGGCTGTAAAGCTGTAGATGCGCAAGGGAAAGCCTACCTCGACCTTCTTGCCGGTTTGGCGGTAAACATCCTTGGCCATTCACCTGCGGTGGTGGCAAAAGCTATATCGGCGCAAGCTACTAAGCTTATCCATACCTCCAACCTTTTTTACACCATCCCGCAGGGCGAACTTGCAAAAGAGCTGGTAAAGCTATCTTTCCCATCCCAAGCGTTGTTTGTAAATTCTGGGGCCGAGGCGGTGGAATCTGCCTTGAAACTTTCACGCAAATACCAGAGCGACCTTAAAAACGGACGGACAGAAATTATAGCGATGGAAAACTCGTTTCATGGGCGGACATACGGAGCACTTTCCGCAACGGGACAGGCTAAATACCACAAAGGTTTCGCACCTCTCTTGCCCGCTTTTAAGCATGTTCCGTTCGGCAACCTTACAGCACTCAAAAAAGCTGTAACTAAAAAAACCGCCGCGATAATAGTGGAGCCTGTGCAGGGTGAGGGCGGAATAAACATAGCATCTCGCAACTATCTTAAAGGCTTGCGAAAACTCTGCGACAAAGAGAGGGTACTCCTTATATTCGACGAAGTTCAATGCGGGATGGGCAGAACCGGAAGATGGTTCGCATGCCAGCATGCCGGAGTTACTCCCGACATAATGACATTAGCCAAAGGGCTTGGAGGTGGCTTTCCTATCGGCGCTATGCTGGCAAAGCCTGAAGTAATATCGGCGTTTGGGCCTGGCACTCACGCCTCTACATTCGGCGGGGGGCCGTTGGCATGCGCGGCGGCGCTAGCGGTAATTAAAACTGTTAAAGACAAAAAGCTTTTAAAGCACGCGAACTTCGTTTCGCGGGAGGTGAAGCGGGAGCTTGAAAGCTTAAAAAAAGAGTTTGATGATATAAAGGAAATACGGGTAAGCGGTTTGATGATAGGAATAGAACTTAAGAAGGCGGGCGGAAACATAGTCGCCGAGTGCCTGAAAGAAGGTCTTATAATAAACTGCGTACAAGATACGGTACTGCGTTTCCTGCCGCCGCTTAACGTAAAGCTACAGGAGATGAAACGTGGGATAAATATTTTGAAGAAGGTCTTATGCCGAGAAATTTCCTAAGGCTCGACAACTTCACGCCCGACGACCTGCGGGGCTTGTTAAACGAGTCGTTGCGCCTAAAGGCGTACCCATACGGCGAGACACCGCTTGCCGGCAAGAGCATCGGCATTCTCTTTGCGAAAGCTTCTACAAGAACCCGTGTGGCGTTTGAAGTAGGCATACACCAGTTTGGCGGAAAAGCTATTTCCCTAAACCCCGGCGATATACAAATTTCGCGCGGGGAGTCGCTTTCCGATACGGCAAAAGTGCTTTCCAGATATATAGATGGAATGGTAGTACGCGCTGGGGATCAAAGTGTCATTGAAGAGCTGGCCGATGCCGCCACGGTACCTGTAATAAACGCTCTTACCGACAAGTTTCATCCATGCCAAGCGGTTGCAGATTTTGCCGCACTCCTCGAGAAAAAAGGTAATTTGGAAGATATGAAATTAACCTACATAGGCGATGGGAATAACGTCGCCAACTCTCTGATAATAGGAGCCGCGATGCTAGGCATAGATATGCATGTAGCTTCGCCGGAAGGATACCGCCCGGAAAACGACGTGCTGGAAACAGCAACAACAATTATAAAGGAAACCGGCGGTAAGATTACCGTTGGAAGCGATCCAAAAGAAGCGGCAAAAGAGGCCGATGCGATATACACCGATGTCTGGACAAGCATGGGGCAGGAAGAAGAAGCCGGAAGAAGGATAGAAGCTTTTGCTGGCTATACCGTTAACGACGCTATAATGGCGGTCGCAAAAAGCGATTGCGTGGCAATGCACTGTCTGCCGGCACACCGAGGTGAAGAGATCACCGCTTCGGTTATAGACGGCCCGCGGTCGATCGTCTGGGATCAGGCCGAGTTTAAGCTCCATGCGCAAAAAGCGATAATGAAAATGACGATGGGAGATGAAAATTAGCAATGAGTAAAAAAATCGTTCTCGCCTACTCCGGCGGGCTAGACACATCCGTGATACTTAAATGGCTTGAGGTAGAGCGCGGCTACGATGTAATAGCGTATGCCGCAGATATAGGCCAAAAGGAAGAGCTTGGGGGATTGCCAGAAAAGGCGAAAAATACCGGAGCTATAAACTGTTTCGTAAGCGACCTTAAGGCAGAGTTCGCCTCTGATTTCATTTTCCCTATGCTTCGAGCCGGAGCAATATATGAAGAGCGGTACCTGCTAGGCACCTCGATAGCCCGCCCGCTTATCGCTAAAGAGCAGGTACGGATAGCCAAAGCAGAAGGAGCCGAAGCAGTTTCGCACGGAGCTACAGGTAAAGGGAACGACCAGATACGGTTCGAACTCGCCTTCGCTGCTCTTGCGCCGGAGCTAAAGGTGGTCGCTCCGTGGCGCGAGTGGGGCTTGCAGTCACGCAGAGAGCTGATAGCATTTGCCGAAAAACAGAACATACCTGTGCCGGTAACGGCCGACAAACCGTACTCAAGCGACCGCAACCTTTTGCATATATCGTTTGAAGGCGGAATACTCGAAAACCCGTGGAACGAGCCGAAAGAAAATATGTTCCTGCTTTCCGTATCGCCAGAAAAAGCTCCGGATAAAGCTACCATAATAGAAATAGGATACGAGTATGGAAACCCTGTCTCGATAGACGGCGAAAAGCTTTCGCCGTACGACCTCTTGGACAGGCTGAACAGGCTTGGCGGAGAAAACGGAATAGGCCGAGCCGATATAGTGGAAAACAGGTTTACCGGCATGAAATCGCGCGGGGTGTACGAAACGCCGGGCGGAACTATACTCCACGAAGCGAGAAAAGCGGTTGAATCTATAACTGTCGATGCCGAAGTGCTTTCTATACGGCTGGACATTATGCCGAGGTACGCGAAACTTGTTTATAACGGTTTCTGGTTCGCGCCGGAGCGGGAGCTTATGCAAAAACTGTTCGACGACGCGGCGAGGCCTGTAACAGGCGTTGCGCGGCTAAAGCTCTACAAAGGAAATGTGACCCTGCTGGGGCGTAAAGCCGAAAGATCGCTCTACCGCGAAGATATCGCAAGTTTCGAGGAAGACGGCGACTACGACCAGTCAGACGCTACCGGCTTTATACGGCTAAACAGCCTTAGACTTAAAATCCAAAATCTGCTCGGCAAATAGCCGCCCAATTACAGTAAGCTCTGCTACCGGACAGATAATCGTAATTTCTGATAGAATACGGGCCTAACCAAACATCTAACAGGAGGCAAATATGGCATCAATTACTTTTAAGGAAAACCCGATTAACACCTGCGGAGAACTGCCAGCGGTCGGCACAAAGGCAAAAGACTTTAAATTGGTAAAGACCGACCTATCTGAAATTTCTCTCTCTACTTTGTCAGGGAAAAAGATCATTTTAAATATCTTCCCAAGCCTTGATACACCTGTCTGCGCGAGTTCCGTAAGAAAATTTAACGAAGAAGCGGGCAAGGCCGGCAATGCCGTTATCGTTAATGTCTCGGCAGACCTTCCTTTCGCTCTTAAACGCTTCTGCGGCTCCGAAGGAATAGAAAATGCCGAAGCGGCCTCGACATTCAGAGGCTCTTTCGCTCAGGACTACGGTGTTGAGATTACCGATTCAGTTTTGGCAGGGCTATGCTCACGGGCAGTGGTTGTTCTGGATGAGGAAGGTAAGGTTATCTACACGGAGCAGGTGCCGGAAATAACGCAGGAACCAGATTACGGCAAGGCGTTAGCGGCGCTCAATTAACCCCCAAAGATTTTTGTCTGCCCCCTATCAGCTGAAATAGGGGGCAGGCTCTCAGGCTCTACCCCGTACTAATCGGCACCAACCGCCAGCCAAACCGGCAAACCAAAATTACCAAATACGGATACAGCAGAATAATCCCCCCGCTCCCCCAGACCGCCTTGCGTTCGCCGAAAAGCCCCAAATCATTTACAATGCCGAGTTATGGAACCTAGAAAAGGCCCCGAAGAGATTACGCTCGACAAAAAGAAAACATATCAGATATGCAGATGCTTCAAAACGAAAAACCAGCCTTTTTGCGACGGGTCGCACAACAGCTAGGCACGAAAAAACAGCTTCTCCCACATCATTGCCCCAAAAAGCCTTATTGAAGGTATTATGTATGGCTGTGATTGCAATAGAATTTGGGAGCGTATAATTTGAAGTTCGAGATTTTCATCGGCCTGCGTTACTTGATGGCAAAACGCAAGCAAACTTTCATCTCTCTTATAACATGGATATCTATCGGCGGGGTCGCGCTAGGCGTGATGGCTCTCATCGTTGTTCTTTCGGTAATGACCGGCATGCAAAACGAACTGCGCGACAAGATACTCGGCACCTACTCGCATATTGTTATCCTAAAGGTCGGCGGCAGGGCGCTGGAGTCGGAAAATATCGTCGACAAGGTAAAACAGCACCCAGACGTGCTGGCGGCGGCAAACTACATTTACAAAGAGGTGCTGGTATCGTCCAGCATCCGGTCTACAGGGGCTATAATAAGGGGGGTCGACCCCGCAAAAGAGGGGGCTGTTACCAAAGTGGGGCAGTACATTACCTCCGGCTCCATAGACGACCTCTTGAGAACCTTCAAGGACGGCGAGTTTGAAAGAGATGGGATAATACTGGGGGACGAGCTTGCCGCTCACCTCGGAATAAACGTTGGAGAAAATGTAAACCTGCTCTCGCCGCAGGGGCGGCAGACGGCGATGGGAAGTATTCCAAAGCTAAAAAAATTTCGTATAGTCGGGCTTTTTCATTCCGGCATGTACGAGTACGACTCAGGGATGGCGATTATATCTATAAAAGCGGCGCAAGATTTCTTTGAGATGGAGGGAAAAATAACCGGCGTAGAGGTAAAGGTGAACGACCTATATACCGCGAACATTACCGCGAAAGAACTAACCGAAACATTAGGCCCGCCATACTACGCGAGAGACTGGATGGAGATGAACGAATCGCTTTTCGTCGCGCTAAAGCTGGAGAAGATAGGAATATTCGTCATACTGGCGCTCATCATACTTGTAGCCGCCTTCAACATAGTAAGCACGATGATAATGGTGGTGATGGAAAAGGGGCGGGACATAGCGATATTAAGAACGATGGGAGCGACAAAAAACAACATACTACGGATATTTTTTATGGAAGGGGCGATAATCGGATTGGTCGGCACTCTGGCCGGCAACATATTCGGCTACATCTTCTGCCTGCTTCTAGATAGATACCAGTTCATAAGACTCCCTGCCGATATCTACCCAGCCGCCACGCTGGCGGTAGAGATGAACATTTCGGACTTTGTCCTTGTTTCGGTATGTTCGGTTTTAATAACGCTTCTATCCGCCATCTACCCGGCATGGAACGCCTCCCGCCTCGACCCTGCGGAAGCTCTAAGGTACGAATAGCCGGCATTGCGGGTTTGCCTCTCGCAGACGTAAAAGAAAACTTCTAGAACATCCAAAACCTTTGCTGGGGCTGTTGCCGAATGGCATAAATTTGGTTTTGCTGTAAATCGCCAATCTCTAAAGCCTCTGTTTTTACGAAGTTAGAAAATGAACTTCTCCTTTAAAACGCTTAAAAACTCTTTTGGAAACAGTCCTTTGCTAACATGTGGCGACTACCGCCGAGGCTCTGATAGCTTTAGTGGCACAGGCACCTCTTGCCTGTGGATTACAGGGGTAGCAGGGAAAAGCTATGCTACGAATGACCCGCAGGTGATAGCCGCCTGTTCCACCGCAAGTGGAAAATAACCTCCGGCAAACCTGCAGTGCTGGGTGCATGACAACCGGCAGACCCCGTGCAACGGGCCGCTTTGCAGAAACGAGGCTATAGCGATAGGATTGCGTCAATATGGGCGCGGCGAAATATCAGTAAAAATATTCGAGCGACCTTTTCAAAACCTCCGATGCGAGCCATATTTTACCATCTGTGCGGCCGTTATAATTGCTGTTATTCTCTACCCGCTAATCGGCACAGCTGGCGCGGAACCTGAAAAAGATGAGATGACAATCGTCACCCGCGTTATGGCGGGCGGCGGCTTCACCAAATCGAGCTACGATTTTTCCGGAATGAAAAATTCTAACAGCCACCAGTCTGTCCAGATTCTCGCCTATGTATCCGATACAAAAGCGGCGGGGATAGAATTCGGCAAACACAGTGTCTTTACAAGTGACCAAGCTAACTACGAATACCAAACGATCGGTATCGTACTTGAGGCTATGCTTTTTGGATTTTGGGTCAACCAGATCGGCACGATAGGTTATTTCGGCGAGGGGGACAACAAAAGCAATCCTGTCGGGCTTCGCTCTTCTGCGCAATGACATCATTTACGATACCGAAACAATTTTCCTCAGTAGCATCGAGATCGGAATCGGAATCTGGTTCGGAGCAGGAGTAAATCAGAAAGAGAGGTAAAGAAGATACTGTAAGAGACGGTGCATAATCAATCAGGTCAACGGCATTGGCGGTAGGCGGTGCTTGCAGGTAGCCGCTATCGGCTTTTAAGCACTATGACGTTCTGGCCGAAAGTATACGCTTCGTACCCCAGCATATTGGCGATATAAGACATCGTCTCGTTGCAAAAAAACGAGACATGCGTCTGGTCGTCCTTGTAAAACCATTCTCTAAAAACATCGACACTATTCGCCTCGTATACAAATTTATCGGTAAGTATGGTGCTAAAAACCATCACCCCGCCGGGGGAGAGAACCTCTTCCATCTCCCTTAGCTCTTCCCAAAGGTTCTGGATATGCTCTATAACCTCTACCGCAAAAATAATGTCGAACTTTTCCCCGAAGCTTTGGTCTTTTAAAAAACCGTCTTCCATAGGTTCGAGCGAAGTGCAGTCTAGCCCACGGCTCCTAATCTCTTTTGTTATTTCGCCGGAACCTGCGCCAAAATCAAGAATCTTTTTTGGGCGTGGAACATACTTGGCAGAAATGGTAAGCAATGCATCAACCTGTTCCTTCCAGAACGACGCGTCGGTTTCCGCCTGCTGTTTTTTATAGTGCGCCTCTGCCTCCGCTTCGCCCGCGAACTCATCGGTAAATATAAGAAAGCAGTTACGGCATTTGTAGAATTTTCTTTTGTCTTCAAAAAAAACGGGCGACATCGCTCCGCATACCCGACATTCAGCAAGCGCCATTACACGCCATACAGCGCATGGAAGCGCTCCTTGGAGAAAGTAAATTTCATTTTGATATCATAACAAAAAGCAGGTTGGCACAGCATGCTTATCGCGATTAGCTCCGTTGCCTTTAGGGGGCTGTTGCCGAATGGCATAAATTTGATTTTGCTGTAAATCGCCAATCTCTAAAGCCTCTGTTTTTACGAAGTTAGAAAATGAACTTCTCCTTTAAAACGCTTAAAAACTCTTTTGGAAACAGTCCCTTTAGCTTCGCTGACACTCGCAGAAACTCATTTTATTTGAAAAACTGATGTAACTCGTTTTGATATACCAGCACCCGCTCCGCATACTTTTAAACTTTGCCCAAAGGCGGCAGAGCTAACCTCTGGCAGTGGAATAGATTGCGACAGTAGGCTAACGGCTCTTTTGCGATGACACTTGTAATTCCCCGCAGATTTACCTGCGGGGAGCCGCCTCCACTCACTGCGTGGCTAGAAGATTCCGGCAAGCGAGTAAGTAAACTTCTCCAGCAGTATCGGCTGTGCCTCTTCCCACTTAAGATTGGTTTTTTTTGCTATCCCAACCACCCTTGTCCGGTAGTTGATAAACTCTCCGCTTGATGATGTCGACTGTTCTTTGGTGACTTTTCCCGAGGTTGACTCTCCCGACTGATAGTTGCTCACTCCTTCTTTTTTTCTTTCGGCAATCTGTACATCTACAACCAGCATATATTTATCAACATGTATCGCCGCTCCAGCAATTCCGCCGACAGCCGCACCGACTACCGCGCCTATCACCTGCGCGCCGGTTTTAGAGAGACTATCACCGCCTACCTCTCCGCCAAGTATCGCTCCGCCAAAACCGCCAAGCATTATCCCTTCCTCGGTAAGCCCTTGTTTCTCGTGGTCGGCGTAAAGGAGGTTCGCCTGCAAGCGGTAATGGGCCGCCTTTGGCGAGTCGGTTACTCTGTAGCCCCGCCGCTCAAACTCTTTGGTCATAGCCTCTTCCATTTTTACGGGGTCGAAGTCCTGCTTGTCGGAAGTATTGCGAACATGTACCCATATAACCTTCTGCTCCGGCTCTACAGGCTCTAGAAATATAGTTTCCGACATCTTTACGGAGGTTGTAAGCTCCCGCGATTCGATAGCCCCTTTTGTGGAGCACCCATATATCAACATGGAGGAAAGAACGGTTGTAAGAACGATTGCGGCGGTTCTAAAGTTTTGCATGTCGGTTTCTCCTTAGTCCTTAAACGGTGTAGGTAATTTTCTTGCCGTAATTATACGAAACTTCGGTAGCGTTTACAGCCTTTGGTACGGAACTAGCTTAGATTAAAGGCTTTTTCAAATATTTTTTGGTCGTCAAAGGGCCCTATCAATGACAGTTTCATCCCCTCCGGCTTGAAGTATTATTTTGCCACCTCAAATGTCTGTTCTATTGTTACGCTATTTACCTCTGTCTCTATATCTTCCGGTGTTTTAATTTTGCCGTAGAGCGTTTCTCTCATGCCGTAAAAGGTGGCGACCCTTCGCGAATCTTCCAGCGCGAGGTCGGTATGGCCCAGTATGTTCTGCTTTGTTCTTGTAATTTCCTCTTTTGTAATCGGTTCGTTTCTTATTTTTTCTATTTCGGCAAGAGCGCATGTCAGTGCTTCTTCTACCTTGCTAAGGTTTACTCCGGCGCTTACCTGTATGATGCCGGTATCGCCGTATGTAGAGATACCGGAGCTTATGTAGTAGGCAAGGCCTCTTCTCTCCCGTATCTGGTAAAAAAGACGGGAACTCATAGCCCCGCCCAGCACGTTGTTTAAAACTTTAAGCGCCGGCAGGTCTTCGTGTTCCGCCTCGCAGGACGGGAATCCGAATATGAAGTGCGCCTGCTCGGTATTTTTGTTCCGCAGGTATACCTTTTTGGTTTCTATTTTTTTATGAGGCTCCGGCTTTGCCTCCTCCTTATTTCCGCTAAAGGTGAAGTATTTTGCCGAAAGTTCCTCATGTTCCTTTTGGGTTATATCGCCAGCGCAGGTAACGACGCAGTTGGCGCCGTGATAGTAGGCTGAGTGATGCTCGAGAAAATCGTCGCGGGTTATAGCTGTAATATTTTTTTCTGGCCCTGCTATATCCCACCCGAGAGGCTGGTCGCCAAAGAAGAGGCTGTTAAAATCGAGATGTACTTGGCTCATAGGATCGTCGTGGTACATTCTTATCTCTTCTATTATCACGCCCCGCTCGCGTCCTATCTCCTCTGTGTCAAACTTCGAGTTAAGGAGCATGTCGGAAAGCACGTCGTAAGCTATCTCTTTTCTTGCAGAGGAAATTTTGACGTAGTAGCCGACAGACTCTTCTCCGGTAAAAGCGTTAAAACTTCCCCCCGCGCCGTCGATAGCGCCAGCTACAGCCATAGTGTCGGGATACCTTTTGGCCCCTTTAAAGAACATATGCTCCATAAAGTGCGATATGCCGTTATGCTTTTTAGTTTCGTATCTACTGCCAACCTTTACAAGCACAAGCAGGGTGACGGAACGGGAAGCCGGAATAGGAACGGTAAGACAACGGAGCTTTCCGCTAAGTTCGGTAAGGGTGTGCTTAAATCTCGGTTCAGTCATTTATCTTTTCCAAGCTGGTGATTATAACCATTTTAAGATTAAAAGGGAGCAAAAGGTTTCTACATTGTTGATTCTAACATGGGAAAGCCCACCCGGAGCAATCAGCTCCGGGCAGAGGCAAGGTGATTAGATTTTTTTCTTCACCCTCTTGGCAACATCTTCCGCGCTGACATTGATGGCGTCCAGAATATATTTTTCCATTTCCTTGTCCAGTTTTTTCTTGCCGCCGATCATTCCAAAAGATTCCTCCGAGCGGTACTTCTCGTTGTTCTTGGATTTGAAGGCAAGGTTGCCGTCTTTGTCTACCAGCAGGTAGAGAGGGTGTACAATCGCGGTTCCACTTCCAGAACCCATTGTTACCTTGCTGAAGAATTTGCTTATCCCCTTTGTGCCGTAACCTGCGAAGATTGTCATCACCCATGCCCCGTCCACGCCAGCATCGTTACAGTACTTGGCGACCGCCTCCACCAGAGCCTTTTGATAGTTGCCGCACAACTTGCACAAAGCCGACCCTAATGGAACAACCGGAAGGTTGGCGGCGGAAGACCACCTGTCCGGGTTCAGTCCGAATACTTTCGAATCCGAACCGGGAATCTTCTTTATTGCTTCAGCAAGGTTTTTCCTGAATGAATCTATAGCCTCCTGATTGCCTATTTCCGAAGCGGAGACGACTTCCCATTTCTTGACCTTGGAAAGCTCTTCCTTGTACCTTTTCATCACAAAATCGCTAAAAGCGGGGAAATCAATCGCCTCCGCAAGCGATTTATCGTCCGAACCGGCTTCTGCAACCTGTCCTATCGATTCCAGCTCGCCAATCCCCTCGCCACTGGTAACCGCGTTATAGGTAGCGATAGCGAGTATCGCAACCTTGACAGGCTTCTTGCCGGCCAAAATGCTTTTGCTTTTTGCGTAAGAAGCTGGTGCAAAGAAAAATAGTGAAAGAACTACCGCTATTGAAAATTGTTTTAACATAAGCCTCCCTTTAAGTTAATTCCACAAAAGCAGGTCGAACCTGCCTATATAGTCCCACAAGATACAGTGCCGGTAGTGGTACTGCTACCATCCGGCAGCATTATTCTTAAAGCACGATAGGAGGCATTCTACCAATCTATTTAAGCAAATGACTACTAAAAATCTCAGGAATTGCAACATTTTACCTTTATATGCAT
Source organism: Nitrospirota bacterium (assembly GCA_024275955.1). GTDB lineage: Bacteria > Nitrospinota_A > UBA7883 > JACRGQ01 > JACRGQ01 > JAJRYD01. The sequence goes on along the minus strand of JAJRYD010000024.1, from coordinate 56,483 downwards.
CGAAACATTACATAAATAGGCGCAGTCCATGAAGAATATTTTAACTGAAAATCGGCATTGCTGATAAAGTTTTAGCTGTTTCGGACATGCTTTTGCATTAATCCAGCTCTGCCAGTTCAAGGCTTGGGGCTATGTTCTCGCCCAAAAACCTACTCCCTACCTTTTCGGCTCTTATCGGCGAGTCGGTAACGAAATACTTTCGTCTGCCGTTTCCCTTTTCATTCAGCAGGTTTTCAGACTCCAGCAGGTTTTTTAGCTTTTTGGCTACCGCCTCGGCAGAGTTCACAAGCGATACCCTATCGCCGCATACTTTTGCTATCGTCTTTTGCAAAAGTGGGTAGTGCGTGCATCCAAGTATGAGAGTGTCGACTACCCCACCGCCGAAAGGTTTTAGATATATCTTTGCCGTATCTTCGGCGATGCTGTTGTCTATCCAGCCTTCTTCGGCAAGAGGCACAAAAAGCGGACAGGCAGAGCCGACCACGCTTTTAGCGCCTTTTTCAAGCAGTAGCTTTTTGTATCGGCCAGACTCTATCGTGGCACTAGTGCCTATAACGCCGACATTGCCGGACTTCGTTACCTGCATAGCCTCTTCCACCCCAGCTTCTATTACGCCGATAAAAGGTATGTCGGGGAACCGCTTTCTAAGCTCTAGTATGCTGGTTGCAGATGCAGAGTTGCAGGCTACTACAATAGCCTTCACCCCTTTGGATAGAAGGAACCGGCTGTTTTCCATCGAGTACCTTATTACCGTTTCGGCCGATTTTGTGCCGTATGGTACGCGCGCCGTATCGCCGAGGTAAACAAGCTCTTCTTTTGGTAAAAGCTGACCGATGGCGTGCAGAACGGTAAGCCCGCCGATGCCGGAATCGAATATACCTATCGGCTTTTCTTTTTCTTTACCGGCATTATCGCGCATTCGACTATTATTAGGCATTAGGTTTTTTCATTCAATCTGAAAAACAATAAATCAGCTTTACGTTGGAGGGAAGATGTCTGATGATAATTTAAGGGAAATTTACAAGCAAGATTGCGAGTTCTACCGTTATCAGGACCGCCTAAAGTGGAGCAGGTTCCAGACCATAGCAATGATAGAAGGTGCTTTTTTGTATGCTATTTTTAAAGTAGAACTTAGCCCAAGTGAAGCTTTGGTGTGGTCTGTTTTTGGAGCATTGCTGGTTCTGATTACTTCGGTAGTTAGCTATAAAGATGAAGCAGATGCCTTATCCTATATGGACAGAGTTAAAATTTTTGAGGAAAAGTTTTTAAAATTAAAATCAAGGGCAACATCAAAGTTTCTGAGAGGATATGTTCTTATGCGCGCCACTATAGTCATTATCAACCTACTGAATGTCTTGGTCATGGTGAAGGTTTTTAAATTGTGGTTAGGATAGTAAAAAGTTAGCGTTAGCTTAATTTCTTCACGTTTTTTTAGTTTTTTGGTAGTCTGTCTGGCATGTCTAAGGGGATGAGTGGAAGAGAAATTCGCGAAGCGTTTATGGAATACTTCGCGGGGAAAGACCACCGTAAGGTGCGTAGCTCCAATCTTGTGCCGTCAGCCGACCCAACGCTCCTTTTCACCAACGCCGGAATGGTGCCGTTTAAAGATACTTTTCTGGGAAAAGAGAGCCGTGATTACAATCGCGCTGTTTCCTGTCAGAAATGTCTAAGAGTTTCCGGTAAGCATAACGACCTAGAAGCGGTCGGCCGTACAAACCGCCACAACACCTTTTTCGAAATGCTAGGCAACTTTTCGTTCGGCGATTATTTTAAGGAAAACGCCATAGAGTACGGCTGGGAGTTTCTTACCCATACCATGAAAATACCTAAAGAAAAGCTTTGGGTAACCGTTTTTGAAAAAGATGACGAAGCCGGTAAGCTATGGCCACAGCTTACCGGCATTCAGGCAGAGCGCGTGATACCGCTTGGGGAGGCTGAAAATTTTTGGTCTATGGGGGCTGTAGGCCCGTGCGGGCCGTGCTCCGAGATATTTGTAGACCACGGCGAAGCTATCGGGTGCGGCAAGCCGGCCTGCTCGCCGGCGTGCGACTGCGGCCGATACGAAGAGATATGGAACCTAGTTTTCATGCAGTACAACCGCGACGAAACCGGCAAACTGGAACCGCTCCCGAACCCGTCTATAGATACCGGCATGGGGCTTGAAAGGCTTGCGTCGGTAATTCAGGGCGTGCCGTCTAACTTTGATACAGACCTTATACGCCCGGTAATAGCGAGGGCCGAAGATGTGCTGGGCAAAGGTTACGGCATTACAGCCGGGGACGATATTTCTTTAAGAGTAATAGGCGACCATATACGGACAGCGGCGTTTCTTATTACAGAGGGGATACTCCCGTCGAACGACGATAGAGGCTATGTACTGCGCCGGATAATGCGAAGGGCGATGCGCCACGGCAATATGCTGGGCGCCAAAGAGCCGTTCCTTTACAAGGTGGTCGGTTCGGTTATAGATATTTTCCGCGAGTCGTACCCGGAGCTTACCGAAGCGGAGGGCAGTATGGCCCGCATAATAGAGGTAGAGGAAAAACGGTTCAGTAGGACTCTTTCCGCCGGCCTTAAGATTTTAAACGATGAGATAGAAAACGTTAAAGCAGACCGCTCTACGGAGATAAACGGCGAAAAGATATTTATTCTTCAAGACCGATACGGGTTCCCAAAAGATTTGGCAGGCGATATAGCCGCCGACGCATCTCTTTCGATAAGCTGGGTAGACTACGACACTGCTCTTGAAAAACAGAGAAAGCTCGCCCGCAGTTCAAGCAAAATAGGCAAGCTGGAACTGCCGGAAGTATATAAATCGCTCGAAAACGAAAAAACGGAGTTTTTAGGATATGAAACGCTTTTTGCCGATTCGCAAATCGTCTCGATAATCGTTGATGGCAAAAGTGCAGACAAAATCTCCAAAGGAGAGAGCGGCGAAATAGTTTTGACCAAAACCCCGTTTTACGGCGAGTCTGGCGGGCAGGCTGGCGACAAAGGCTCCATCGCTTCCGAGACAGGCAGAGCCGTGGTAACTGATAGCCAAAAACCGCTCCCAAACCTTATCTCCCATCATGTCAAAGTTATCGAAGGGGAGATAAGCAAAGCACAGAAAGTAGCGGCGAAAGTCGATGCAGAGAAAAGAGAAGCTACCAGAAGAAACCATACCGCCACCCACCTCCTACAGTCTGCTTTACGAATGGTGCTGGGAGAGCATGTAAAGCAGTCTGGCTCTGCTGTCGGGCCGGATAAGCTTCGTTTCGATTTTTCTCATTACACAGCTACCACGCACGAGGAACTGCTTGAACTTGAGCGTATCGTAAACGAAAAAGTACGGGAGAATATAACGGTCGGCACAAAAGAGATGGATACGGAGAGCGCGATGGACGGTGGCGCCACCGCCCTTTTTGGCGAGAAGTACGGAGCGAAGGTTCGGGTGGTAAATATCCCCGGGTTTTCTAAAGAGCTTTGCGGAGGAACGCACGCCGGCAGTACAGGGGAGATAGGGCTTTTAAAAATACTCTCCGAAACCGGCGTAGCGGCAGGTATCCGCAGGCTGGAGGCTGTTACCGGCGAGGGTGCTTTTGAATATGTGCAAAAGCAGGAAGCCGAACTTAAGCTTATAGCATCGCTTTTAAAATGCGGTATAGAGACAGCTCCGCAAAAAGTCGAAAAGCTTCTTTCGCATAGCAAGGAGCTTGAAAAGAGCGTAAAAAAACTTAAAAGCGAAAAAGCGCGCGGCGGCGACCGCTCTTCTATAGAGGAAGAGGAGGTTGACGGCATAAAGGTGATAGCGCTAAAGCTGGATGGCGCCGATGCCGACACGCTCCGCGCTGTGGTAGACGAAACAAAAGTTAAAATCGGTTCTGGTGTCGTGCTGGCCGCCACAGCAGACGATGGAAAAGTTATCCTTATAGCAGGCGTTACCAAAGACCTCACTAAAAAACTGCATGCCGGCAAAATAGCTAAGTCGGCGGCAGTAATAGTTGGCGGCGGCGGCGGCGGAAGGCCGGATATGGCGCAGGCCGGCGGTTCCGATCCGTCTAAAGTCGGCGAGGCTTTAAAGTCGGTTTTTAAAAGCGTTAAAAATCAGCTGGGGGTAAACTCTGGTTAGATGAACTCCCTTATAGTTTTTGCCAAAGCTCCGGTTAAGGGGATGGTAAAGAAACGGCTTTTGGAAAGCTCCCCGCTGAACGAAGACGACATCTGCCTGCTCTACGGCGCTTTTTTAAAAGATACTCTTACCGCCGCAGGTAAAACTGCCGCCGATAGGGTGATACTAAACTACACACCGTTCGAGCAAAAGGCAGAGATGCTAAGTTTTGCCAATGAGCATCTTGCTGGTAAGAAAGTTGTAGCTGTCCCACAGCATCCGGGCGATTTTGTAGAGAGGATAAACGCCTCCTTTCACTACGACTTGGGCAACGGCGCTACCGCTAGCGTGATGATAGGCAGTGACTCGCCTGCACTTACGGCAAGGCATATAGATTCCGCTTTTTCTGCTCTCTCCGCTAACGGCGGGGTTGTTCTCGGCCCTTCGGGAGAGGGGGGGATATACCTTATCGGCCTGAAATCCGGCCTTAAATTCAATTACACAAAAATTTTTAGCCAAGGGGCGGAGCTTTCGAACTTTGCAAGAGAAGCAAAAGAGGCCGGTGAGAGCCTTAAAATACTGGAAGAAGTTACCGATGTAGATGTAGGGTGCGACCTTGTTACCATCGTCTCGCTACTAGAAGCGATGGAACATGCCGGTAAGGCTGACAGCTTCCCCCAACATACTTTTGATACGATTAAAAAACTGAAACTAAAAGTAGAACGAACCAAAGGCACAAGAAGCAAGGTAGTAGTCGTTCACCCACGCTAGGGCATGGAGCTGGCCACCACATGGTGTGGAACCGGCAGTCGCCACGCGGTAGATAAATTAAAAAGCTCACACCCTTTTGCCAAGCGCACTGCTGTCGCCTATCGGCGAGGCGTTAGTTGCGCGATGTAGCCCACTGTTTCTCATTATGGGGCTGTTTCCAAAAGAGTTTTTTGAGCATTTTAAGGAGAAGTTCATTTTCTAACTTCTTAAAAATGGAGCCTTTAGGAATTGGTAATTTGTAGGAAAATCAAATTTATCTCATTGGGCAACAGCCCCATTATGAGCGTAGCAAAACAATCTCTCTTGGTGGCACAGGCGCCTCTCGCCTGTGGGTTAACAAGCATGCTATTATCCAATCGTGGGGAAACCTGAAATCAATTCCAGAAATCTACAGATAACAAAAAGAAACCTGCCTCACTGGCAAATGGGTGGTTCATCGTATTTCGTTACCTTTAGAACAAAAGGGAAGGTAAGTTTGCCAGCTAAGGGAAGGGATGAAGTTCTAAAAACCATAAAATATGATCATGGAAGGAAGTACGAACTCTCCGTCGCAGTAGTAATGCCGGATCATGTCCATCTTATTTCCAGTCCTCTTCCGAAAGATAACGGCGATTACTTTTCTCTTGGAGAAATCTTGAGGGTTCTGAAAGGGGTATCGGCAAGAAAGGTAAATCTTTTGTTAAACAGAAGAGGAGCTTTTTGGCAGGATGAATCGTTTGATCGCATCATCATGGATGAGGATGAGTGGCGAGAAAAGTGTGAATATATTCAAAATAATCCGGTAAAGTCTGCTCTGGTTGAAAGGCCGGAAGATTACAACTGGCTGGTAATTATGGAAGCTAGATATTAGTTTGTACTGTCCCTTGTGGACAGTACACAGGCAAAAGATGCCTGTGCCACCGCATGGCGGTAAATAGATTCTTTGGTGATATATTATATCCTTGGTGACGCAGGCGGCTACCGCCTGTGGTTCCCGTGAAACGGGAAATCTCTATGCACAGGTTTTAGTTTCTAATTTCCAGTGAAGTGGAAAAATTTGATAGCATGGTAGGCGTGAGAACCTTTAGGTTTCCATTTCTAATAGCCCGAAAGAGATAATTCCACAGGCTTGCCTCTGGGGACTCCCTCTTTTCCCTCTCCCCTTCCTCCCAAAACAATGTAAAATCGCCACACGATGAGTAAAAAAGCTGTAGTTCTTTTATCCGGCGGGGCAGATAGCGCCACCACGCTTGCGATAGCGGTAAAGGAAGGTTACGAGATTTATGCCCTTACTATCGACTACGGACAACGCAACGACACAGAGCTGATAACATCGGCAAGGCAGGCAGGTAACTTTAAGGTGGCGGAGCATAAACTGCTTAAGATAAATCTTGGCTCTATATCGCAGTCGGCTCTTACTGGCGGCGTGCCGGTTCCCCATGGACGCTCGATGGACGAGATTTTTAACGGCATACCTGTTACTTACGTTCCGGCCCGCAATACCATTTTTCTTTCGTTGGCGCTTGGCTGGGCGGAGAGTATAGGTACCGGAGATATTTTTATAGGGGTGAACGCCGTCGATTTTAGCGGATACCCAGATTGTAGGCCGGAGTATATAGACTCTTTCGAGAAAATGGCAAACCTCGCCACAAAAATCGGCGTGGAAGGCAAAGGTAAGATAAAAATCCGCACCCCGCTTATAGATAAGACCAAAGGGCAGATTTTTAAGCTCGGCACAAAGCTTGGGGTCGATTTTTCTTTTACGCATAGCTGTTACTCGCCGGCAAACGATACGCCGTGCGGTCTTTGCGATTCTTGCCTGCTTAGGAAAAAGGGGTTTGAAGAAGCCGGCCTAGACGACCCGTTGCACGGGAGGCGGTAGTCGCCACACGGTAGATAAATATCTAAAAAACTCACGCCCTTTTGCCAAGCACACACCGCTATCGCCTACCGGCGAGGCGCTCATAGCTTTAGTGGCACAGGCACCTCTTGCCTGTGGATTGCAGGGGTAGCTGGGAAAAGCTATGCTACGAATGACCCGCAGGCGATAACCACCTGTTCCACCGCAAGCGGAAAATAAAACTCCCCGGCAACCTCCCATTGCGAGCGATCTTAATTGAACGTGCGAAAACGAGGTACCAACCTATTTTAGTCGTCCCTGATAAAGTTGCTTCATACTGCGAATAAAGCTTAATATCGGTTTTTACTCTTTGGGGCTGTTGCCGAATAAGACAATCTTGATTTTGCTACAACTTGCCACTCTCTAACGGTTCTATTTTAAAGAAGTTAGAAAATAAACTTTTCCTTAAACTGCTCAAAAAACTCTTTTGGAAACAGTCCCTCTTTGGAAATCGCAAGAAAAATGAAGAAGCAATCGAAAAGATGGTTATTGAACTCAAGGGTTCTTTGCAAAAAACTCCTCCTTAGCGAAGCGGAAGGAGGGGGTCGCCCGAAGGGCGGGGGTGGTTCTTATTGGTAATCCTTCCGGAGTTCGACAGGCTCACGCCGCCTTCCCTTCTTAAAAAGGGAAAGGTTTTTATAATCGTTTAAACAATAAACAGCTTTTTCAGGTTCGACTATTTTAATCAATCCAAAGCTTCTACCATCTTTGATTAAAACAAAAAGTATGCAGAGCGGGTGCGGGTATGTCAAAACAAGTTACATCAGTTTTTCAGATAAAATGAGTTTCTGCAAGCGTCAGCGAAGCTAAAGGCAACCCAGCTACTGCCCAACCCCACGCCGTTAGTGTAGTCTTAACATAATCTTAATATTCGGTTCACAAACGGTTAACATCGTTTCTGTAGGCTTTCTCCTGATTGGCTGAAGCAAAGAGATTTAACATACTTTTTTAGAGGATTGTTTTTGATGGATATGGAATTGGTTTCCAAGATGGCTTTCAAGGCGGTAGGCGGTCTCGGCATATTTTTGCTTGGGATGAGGTTTCTTTCCGACGGAATGCAGACCATCGCGGGGGAGCGTTTACGAAGCCTTATAGGCGCCGTTACCAACAACAGGTTTGTGGCGCTTACTGTCGGCGTTTTGTTCACATGTATAGTCCAGTCCAGCTCCATCACCACTGTAATGGTGGTAGGCCTTGTAAACAGCGGGGTGATGACACTTTTACAAGCTATCGGGGTAATATTTGGAGCGAATATAGGCACCACCATTACCGGCTGGATTCTTGTTTTAAAAATCGGGAAATACGGCTTGCCGATGCTTGGTATCGCCTCCTTTTTCTATCTTTTCTCGAAAAACGAAAAAGTGAAGTTTCTCGCGATGACGGTAATGGGAGTCGGCATGGTCTTTTTTGGTCTTGAGCTTATGAAAAACGGATTCAAGCCTATGCGCAGTCTGCCGGAATTTGTGACATGGTTCCATATGTTTGAGGCCGGTACCTACTTTGGGGTTCTAAAGCTTGCGTTTATCGGCTGTATGCTTACCTTTATAGTTCAGTCCTCCTCCGCCACGCTTGCCATAACGATGGGGCTTGCCTCTACCGGCGTGATAGAGTTCGAGTCGGCCGCCGCGCTGGTGCTTGGCGAAAATATCGGCACCACCATCACCGCCTGGCTGGCATCTATAGGCGCTTCTACAAACGCGAAACGCGCGGCATATGGCCATATAATTTTCAATCTTCTCGGCGTATTATGGATTACCGCTCTTTTCCCTGTTTACATATCTATTGTAAAAAGCTTTCTAGGTCTCGACCCCGGGATGATGGCGCTTAAAGACGGGGTCGAGAGTTTTCCTTATGTAATACTTGGAATAGCGACTGTCCACACAGGGTTCAACGTTACCAATACCATTCTCTTTATACCGTTCATAAAGCAGATGGAAAAGCTTTTGCTAAAGCTGGTACCGGCAAAGGCTACGGAAGACCGCCATCTCACCCACCTCAATACAGCAATGCTGGAGACACCATCCGTCGCCCTTAATAACTCTTATGCCGAAATTCAAAAAATGGGAAAGACAACGGAAGCAATGATGGATAACCTTAGTAGCGCCGTAGGAGCGAAAAAAGTAGAGAGGGGTGCCGCCGAGAAGGTTTTTGAAGGCGAAAAATCTCTCGACATAATGCAAAACGAGATTTCAATATTCCTCACAGAGCTGTTAGCTTCGGCCCACTCTCACGATGTTACCTCCTTTGGCAGACGGCAGTTGCGGATGGCCGATGAGTACGAATCTATAAGCGACTACATCGAAAAAATATTAAAACTGCACCTAAGGCTTGAAAACTCCAACCTCCAGCTACCCGAAGAGGAAAGGAACGACATCGAAAAGCTTCACGCAGATATTCTTGCCTACATCAAGCTGATAAACGATGGGTGCGGCAAAAGAAACAGAGATATTCTTGTAAAAGCCGATACGCATTCCCAGACACTTACTCACAAAGTAAGACAACTGCGTGAACAGCATATCGCGAGGATTTCCGACCTGCGTAAAGAGCCTCTTATTACGATGATTTTCACAGATATGCTTAATGACTACAGACGTGTAAAAGACCATGCCCTAAACATAGCCGAAGCGGTAGCCGAAGAAAAAGCGTAAAGGAAAGAATGAAAAACGGAAACGAACTTCAAAGGCTTAAGGAATCTGTCCTTAGGCTTGGAGGCCTTGTGGAGGAACAGGTCGCAAAATCTATTTCAGCTTTAAGCAGTTACGATATCGACATAGCCCGAAGCGTGATAGAAGATGACCACAAGGTAAACAAAATGGAAGTAGAGATAGAAGAGGCTTGCCTTACCTACCTTGCCCAAAGGAAACCGCGAGGGAGAGACCTTAGATTCGTTACAACCGCCATAAAGATAATCGACACTCTTGAGACAGTGGGCGATACCGCCGTAAATATCTCGGAGAGGGTTTTGGAAATATCTACCGAGAAGAAACTGGAAGTTCATATAGATATTTCCAAAATGGCGGAGACAGCAATAATGATGCTAAAGAAAAGTCTCGATGCGTTTGTCGAAAGAGATGCGGGCCTTGCCCAAGAGGTAAGGGCCGAGGACGATATTGTCGATTCCCTTTGCAATCAGATTGTAAACGAACTGCTGTCGCTTATGAAAAACAGCCCGGAAAAAATCCCCGCCGCTACAGGTATAATGTCAGTCTCCAAATATATCGAAAGGATAGCGGACCACTCCGAAGGTATCGCCGAGATGGTGTTATATATGGTAGATGGTAAAATAGTCCGGCATACCGAAGTTGATATTTATAAGGGGTGACGATGGGCTATATCCTCATAGTGGAGGACGAATCCGACATCTGCGAACTGCTGGAGTACAATCTTAAAAAAGACGGTTATTCTACAAAAGCGGTAAACAGCGGTGAAGATGCTTTCGCGCGGATAAAATCTAAAAAGCCTATCCTTGTGATACTCGACCTGATGTTGCCCGGCATTCAGGGAATGGAATTTTTAAAACAGATAAAAGCCGACCCGAATATGAGCGACATACCTGTAATAATCCTCTCTGCCAAAACATCCGAAACAGACAGGGTGCTGGGCCTTGAACTGGGGGCTGATGACTATGTCTCGAAACCTTTTAGCGTGAAAGAGATGGTATCGCGCGTTAAAGCTGTGCTGAGGAGAACGGGGAAAAGCGAGCCGAAGGCCGATAGGAGTTTTAGATACAAAGAGCTTTTTATAGATTTTAACTCCGTTACGGTTAAGGTGAAAGGCAGGAAGGTACATCTCTCGCCGTACGAGTTTAAAATTCTATCTTTTCTCGTACAGCACCCCGGCAAGGCGTATTCGCGTGACGAACTGCTCGACCATGTATGGGAAGGCGAAGCTTTTGTACAGCCAAGAACTGTAGATGTGCATATAAGAAGGTTAAGGGCGTTGATAGAAAAAGATGCCAAACAGCCGGAATATATAAAAACGGTAAGAGGCTTTGGCTACATATTCGAGCCTGAAAGATGAATCTTGGCAAATCGTTTCTCGACGAGCTGACCGACGGAGTAGCTATACTTGACACGGAAAAACGGTTTCTTTTGTGCAACACTTCTTTTAAAAATATTTTCCAGATTTCTGCCGAGACAAAAATAAAGAAAAAACCTGCGGCAGAACTGATACGGCACCCCGGCTTTCTAGATATTTTTGAACGTATAGTTAAAACCGGAAAAGCCGCTAACGGCGAAATAGAAATAGGCGGCGGCATGGAGGTGAGGCATATGTCGGTAACAGCGACTATAACATCTCTAAACGAGACCGGCCGAGACGAAAAATATCTGATTATCATCCACGATATTTCGATGCAAAAAAAGATAGAAAGAATGAGGGTCGATTTTGTAGCCAATGTTTCTCACGAACTCAAGACACCGCTTACCGCCATCAACGGTTTTGTAGAAACTCTTATAGACGGCGCGATAAATGAACCTAAAGTAGCAGAAAAATTTCTCAAAACTATACATAAGCATTCAGGAAGACTAAACCGCCTTATTGAAGACCTGCTGGCACTCTCAAATATAGAATTGGGAGATGAAAAACTAAAAATAACAGAAATCGACCCGCAAGAGCTTATGAAAAGCGTGGTAGAAACCTTTTCGCACTCAGCCAAGGTAAAAGGAGTAACTCTAAGCGCAAAAGTAGAAGCAAACACCATAATACTAAAAGGCGACAGAGACAGGCTGACGCAGGTGATGGTAAACCTCGTGGACAACTCGATAAAGCATACCCCGCAAGGCAAAAGCGTGGAGATATTATACCGACCGCTGGAGCTGTCACTAGAGAATATAGACAACTCCGATTATAAACCGCTCAGCAATAAACCGCTGTTGCCGGAAGATGCCAGAGAAGGCACCGTTTTTGCCGAATTTGTAGTGCAAGATACCGGAGAAGGGATACCAGAGAAATCGGTGCCTCGCCTGATGGAACGGTTTTACAGGGTCGACAGGGCCAGATCGAGAGAACTTGGCGGAACCGGCCTCGGTCTCTCGATAGTAAAACATATCGTTATGGCCCATAACGGCTCAATCAATATAAAAAGCAAACTCGGCAAAGGCACCGCGATAAGCTTTATTATCCCTATCTAGCCTTGAACTCTTTGAATACAAACCTATTAGGTGCCTTATCAATTAGAGTTTTGAGGCTGTATCACTTCTGCTTGGTTATTGATTTCGTTTGACATTTATGCTCGAATAAAACAGAATAAAACATATTAGAATACTGAACAGTTATTTCAATCAATTTGATTAGCTATCCGATGTTCAGTGCTTAAGGATTATTTGGCTTGGGAGTACGCTGAAACCGATTTAAAGGGGTAAAGATAATGAAAAAGTTTTTTTCGCTTGTTTTTATAGGAGTTTTCGTTTTTGCCGGCACTGCTATAGCTACCCCTTCCAATATAATAAGAATACCAGCTTCCGACGCACAGCCGTTTGGAACTTTCCACCTCGACATCGACAACAACACCACAATGTTCCTACCGAAAAGCAAGGGCGGCAATGCGGCACCTACCACATACGGCTTAAGTGCCGGTTTTCTTGACGCTGGGGTACTGCAGGTAGAAGCAGGTATTGATGTAAGAGAACCGATGAACGAGCCTCTATCTTTTAACGGAAAGATTGTCATACCAGAAGGCTCCATCAACGAAGCGATGCCTGCGTTTTTCTTTGGGGGCTACGACTTTGGCTCCGAAGTTAATGTTACCAACTTCAACATAGTCTACCTTGGGGTTGCCAAAACCTTCTCATTCATAGGCCGAGCTACCTTTGGCTACTTTTTCGGCAACGGCAATATCCTTAAGGACAAGAATGGCAACAGAGATAACAATGGAATAATGCTCGGGTTCGATACCAGACTTCCAAAAATAAACGAAAAACTATGGGTCGGAATAGATTACATGGCTACAGAAAGCCTGTACGGCGCGACAAGCGTCGGCTTTTCGTGGTCGTTCACGGAAAATGCCGCGCTTACCATAGCCTACATACGATATAACGATTCAACCGTCACACCAGCCGGCTTTGAAGGCACCGCTATAAGGGAAAACCTAGTGAGCTGGCAGGTAGATTTCGACTTTTAAATTACGCCTGTTTTTCTCTACAATATAGAACTGATGAACAAAGTAGATATCTTCTGCGACGGCTCCTGTCTTGGCAATCCCGGCCCCGGCGGATGGGGAACAATTATAAGGCCGGAAAACATGCCCGAAATTAGAATCTCTGGGGGGGCAAAGCTGACCACAAACAACATGATGGAGCTTATGGCGGCGATTGAGGGATTGAAAAAGATAAAAAAACTTTCGCATATAACCATAACCACCGATTCTCAATACCTTGTAAAAGGGATGACAGAGTGGATAGACGGGTGGATACGCAAAGGCTGGAGAAACTCGGCTAAAAAACCTGTTAAAAATAGGGAGCTTTGGGAAGATCTAAAAAAATTCTCCGCGCCTCATAAGGTCGAGTGGAAATGGGTTCGGGGGCATGCAGGCCACGCAGAAAACGAGCTATGCGACCAGATGGCGGTAGAGAAAGCTTACCGCTTTAAGACAGATACCACCCTTTGAGGTGGCTTCAAAAGCGGTTCGCCTGCCGGCGCAAACCGGACAATATCAAATAGCAGACGCAAAATGCTTTAAAGGAGCCTGCACTGTGTTATAGTTTACCGCTTAAAGAAAAGGAACATTAAATGAGAATTAGCGAACTGGCCAAAAAGATGGGCGTAAAAAGCACCGAAATTATTGCTGAACTAAAAAAACTTAAAGTTACCGGCAAGACAGCCTCTTCCCGGGTTGAGGACGAGCATATTCCTGCGATAAAAGCCAAGTTTTCCGGCAAAGCTGTCAAGCATGAAGATAGTGCCAAAACAAAAAAAACTGCGCCCAAAAAGCCGGTAGCTAAAAAAACAACAGCCAAGAAAGCTGTGCCCAAAAAAGCCGAAAAGAAGCCGGGGCCGGCAAAGGCTGTAGAAGCAGGAACAGCGGATGCAAAGCCAAAGCCTGCTCCAGATAAAACCGAAGAGGCCGAAAAACATGTCGAAACAGATAGAAAAAAACGGGCCGAAAAGAAGGTGGAAGGAGATAAACAAAAGACCAAAGCGCTAGCCAAAAAGAGAACGGAAAGAACGGAAAGAAAGGCTAAGGAAAAGTCTGAAAGAAAAGAGGCTGGAGAACTAAAAGATATTGAAAGAGAGATAGAGGAAGAAGAAAGGCTGAAAAAAGAAGCCGACTCCAAGGTTATTACCATTGACGAAGTGATAACCGTAAAGGAACTTTCGGAAGGCCTTAACCTTCCGGTAAACGAAATTATAAGAAACCTTTTTGTTAAAGGCGTGCCAGTTACAGTAAACCAGAATATCGGCATAGACCTTGCCAAGCAGGTTGCCGAAGAGCTTGGCTATATGGTTCAAATGAAGGAGGAGGCAGAAACCGAGGAAGAGAAAAGTACAGAAGACCTTTCCCATCTGCCTGTCCGTCCACCTATAGTAACGGTAATGGGACATGTCGATCACGGCAAGACCTCCCTACTCGACCGCATTCGGAAAACCGAAGTAGCGGCGACCGAAGCTGGCGGCATTACACAGCATATCGGCGCTTACTCCGTGCATACATCAACCGGCACCATAACTTTTCTCGATACGCCGGGCCACGAAGCTTTTACCGCGCTTCGCGCGCGCGGAGCGCAAAGTACCGACCTTGTTATACTCGTAGTAGCGGCAGATGACGGCGTTATGCCGCAAACAGTAGAGGCGATAAACCATGCCAAAGCGGCGGACGTTATGATAGTTGTTGCCGTCAACAAGATTGACAAGCCTGGAGCCGATCCGGAAAAAATAAAACAGGAACTCTCTAAGTATGGTCTCGCGCCGGAAGAATGGGGCGGCGATACGATTTTCTGCAATGTTTCCGCGAAATCAGGCGAAGGGATAGATACCTTGCTGGAAATGGTACAGCTACAGGCCGAGGTTCTCGAACTGCACGCAGACCCAAACCTTAAAGCCACGGCAACCGTAATCGAATCCAAACTAGATAAAAACCGCGGGCCGGTACATTCCATCATAGTAAACAAAGGCACCCTAAAAGTTGGCGATCCTTTTGTCGTCGGCACCACCCACGGAAGAGTACGGGCGATAATAAACGAAAAAGGTGAAAAGGTAGCAAGCGCCGGCCCTTCTATCCCTCTGGAACTATTAGGCGCGAGCGACGTTGCCGACCCCGGCGAAGTAGTAACCGTCGTGGAGAGCGATAGAAAAGCAAGGCAGATAAGCCAAAGCCGAGAAGGCTCAAGCCGTGAAAAGAGACTGACCAACCAGCATACACGCCTTGAAAATGTTGTCGAAAAGATCTCTGACGGTCAGATGGCGGAGCTTAAGATAGTAATAAAAGCCGATACTCAAGGCTCTGTTGACGCGGTAAGGGAGCTTCTTTCCAAGCAGGAGCTTGAAGAGGTGCGTGTGCGTGTTATCCACTGCGGCGTGGGCGGTATCACCGAATCGGATGTATCTCTAGCCGACGCGTCGGATGCCATTGTCGTAGGATTTAGCGTAAGACCAACTACAAAGGCTAAACAGCTTGCGGAAAAAACCAAAATAGATATGAGGCTTTACAACATAATCTATGAAATCACTGACGAGATAACAGCATCCGTAAAAGGACTGCTCAAACCTAAATTCGAAGAAAAGATAATCGGCAGAGCCGAAGTAAGGAATACCTTCAAAATCTCAAGAATCGGCACCATCGCCGGCTGTATAGTTTCCGAAGGGAAGATGCACAGAGGAGTCGAGGCGAGGCTGATACGCGACAATGTGGTTATCTACACAGGTTCCATCTCATCGCTCAAAAGGTTTAAAGACGACGCGAAAGAGGTAAAAAGCGGGTTTGAGTGCGGTATCACGCTTGAAAAATATAACGACCTCAAGCTCGGCGACATCGTCGAATACTTCGCTCAAGAGGAAGTCGCCAGAGAGGAGTAGCAATCTCCACTGAAGGTTTCTGGATAATCGCCGCGCTGATTCTCGGCTTCTATATAGCCGCGAAGATTACAAAATTCGCGAACCGCTATACCTTCGGCGAAAACAGCGAACGGATGAAAGCCGAAAAGAATATCAAGGATAAAACGAAAGCTGAAAAAGAATGAGCAGTTCTAAAATTTTTGAGCGTACCTCTAAGTCTCTCGATTTTAATGATATTAGACAAAAACTTGCATCTCACTGCAAAACCGATGCTGGTACAGTAACCTGCGAAACGGTTCGCCCCGCTAAAACTATTCACGAAGCCGATAAAGAGCTAGACCTTACCGAAGAGATGGTATCTATCGCAAAGCTTGGAGAGAATCTTTTTCCATCTCAAGTAGACGACCCGCGCAAGGTAACAGAAAAAATAGAAACAGGAACCCTGCCCGAACCTGAAGATATAAAATCTATAATATCTTTTGGCCGTCAGCTTGAGAGAATTAACAATTTTAAAACCTCCAGCCTGCCTAACATCAAAAACCTTCTGGAAATAACAGATAGTTTCGAACCGCTTGAGGAGCTTGTCGGTTTTCTAGAGGCAACGTTTGACGGCGATGGAAATGTAAAGCCGACCGCGACGGCAAACCTTATGCAGATTGAAGAGAGGATAAACTCCCTTAAAAAAAAGATAGCCGAAAAGGCCGAAGCACTTCTTTTGCGGGACGACGTGAAAGATATTTTACAGGAATCGTACATATCGGTAAGGAATGACAGAATAGTAATACCTGTAAAGGCGGAATACAAAAATATTTTTCCCGGAATAATCCACAATATATCCGGCTCAGAACATACGGCGTTTATGGAGCCGCAAGAGCTTATAAAACCGAACAACAGTTTAAGAGAGGCGATAAGCGAACGTGAAGAGGAGGTACGAAGACTCTTGCGGGAAACAGCGACAAAGCTACGCGAAAACAGAAAACAGATAGAGCAAAACTACATAATTATAGGGAAGCTGGATTCTATCAACGCTAAAGCCCTGTTTTCTATAAACATCAATGGCAACCGGCCAAGCTTTTCAACAGACGGCCCGCTGTCTATTTTTGGCTTAAAAAACCCGCTTATGCTTATTATGGACGAAAGCCCCGCCCAAATGAACTTATAATGGAAAGCAAAGAACGCTCCCTTCTAATTTCCGGTCCCAACGCCGGCGGTAAAACGGTTTTACTCAAGTCGCTTGGCCTTGCGTTTGTCCTCCCGTCGTGTGGGATTTTTCCTCCGCTTTCGGCAGAGAGTGCTTTGCCTTTCGCAAAAAATATTTTCGCTATAATAGGCGACGAACAGTCGATAGAGGATGGTCAGTCTACTTTCTCCGCTCAACTTACAGGAATTAAGGACGCGCTTACCTTAGCGGAAAAAGAAGATTTGATAATTATTGACGAAATACTTAATGGAACAGACCCGCAGCAAGCTTCGGCACTCGCCTTTACCGTTATCGAAAAGTTAATAGAAAAAGGGTGCAGGGTGCTTGTATCTACCCACCTGCCCGACCTGAAAGTTTCCGCGCAGGAAAACGGCGATATGGTAAACGGCGCTATGGGTTTTGGCAAAGACGGTAAGCCGAGCTTTAAGCTGGAAAAAGGACATCCCGGTGTCAGCTATCCGCTTGCTGTGGCGGAATCGGTAGGGATACCTTTGGAGATAATAAAGAAAGCTAAAGAGAGGCTTACCTCGTCTAACGACCTTTACCATGACGCGTTGATGGAGCTACAGCAAAAGGCCGACAAAATGGATGAGGCGACCATCGAACAGGAAAAACTTAGCGCAAAGTCGGCCCTGCTCGCAAAGGACCTAAAGGAGAAGCTGGACAAAACTAACGCGGAGCTGGAAAAGCTGGAGCGTGAAAAGAAAAAAGCGCTAAGGGAAGAGATAATAAAAGCGAGAAAAGAAATATCTTCGATGCTAGATGAAACAAGAAAGGCCGATAAAAAAGAGATGGCAAAAAAGGCCAGCGAACTAAAGAAAAAGGAAAACGAGCTTACGCGCGATATACGAAGGCCGGACTCTATACCGCTTGAAGATGTCGAGCTGGGCGGGCCTGTATGGATAATCCCTTTTGATAAAAAGGCAACGCTTGTAAAGGTAGGCGGCGATAATAAAGCGGAGGTAATGACCGGCGGCGTGAGGATGACGCTCCCAAAATCAAATCTCGTCGGCATACGGGGCGGCGAACCTTTGAAAAGGAAAAAACCGCCAAAAACTGTTTCCATAAAAACCTTAGACGAAGATATAGAAACAGAGATAGCACTACTAGGCTTTACCTTTGAAGAGGCTGTAGCAAAGCTGGAACCGTTTATGGACAGACATCTTCTGCTCGGCACGCCTGAGGTTAGAGTGGTTCATGGTAAGGGAATATTAAAATCAAAACTGGAAGGTTATCTAAAAGATTCCAGCTATGCAAAATCGTTCCGCTCCGCAATGCCGGCGCAAGGCGGCGACGGAGCGTCGATAGTCGAGCTTGGGTAATCTGCTGTGCGGTTATTGGAAGCAAGGTAGAATGTCTAAATGAACGAAAAAAATTAAAACAAAAAGTAAAAGCTACGCTCGACACAATAAGCAAAGGATATGTGCGGCACCCCAAGCCTTCGTTTTTTTATTAAAAGCGTCGAGCATCTGGTTAAAACCGTAAACCGTAAACGCTCCGCCTGCGGGGCGGTAGCGGTACACCGGAAGATTTTCTAGAAGTTTTAAGGGGGCTGTTGCCGAATGAGATAAATTTGATTTTTTTATAAATTACCAATCTCTAAAGACTCTATTTTTAAAAAGTTAGAAAATGAACTTCCCCTTAAAATGCTCAAAAAAAACTCTTTTGGAAACAGTCCCTTAAGAGGTGCTAGCGTAGCGACTACCGGCCCACACCTTGCGTGGCTGTCTGGTTCTCGAAAGATTTTTTGTTGCCGCTTGGATAAACCGCACCGTAAAGTTTTTTTGCCAGCGGATGATAATCGTCGAAAACTTTTATCGCGTCTATAATCTCAAGCGTTTTACGCCATTTGCCTTCTTTGACATATCTCTCGCCTGCCATATAGAGCCATTTGGCCCCTTTCGATCTATCGGTAAGCACCCCCACTCCGTACTGATACATAAGCCCTATCATATACTGCGCGTTTGCGTCGCCTTGCGCCGCCAGTTTTTTATACCAGCCTGCCGCCTGCCTGTAATCCTGCTCGACACCTCTGCCGTTTGAATAGATAACCGCCATGAAATACTGCGCCTTTTTGCTGCCGGCTTCGGCAGCTTTGGCATACCAGCTTGCCGCCTTTTGAAAGTTTTTTTCTACTTCCGCTTCACCGTTGTAATATATCTTCGCAACCCTATACATAGCGTCGGCGTGGCCCTCGTCAGCTATCCTCTCGAACCATTCGATAGCGAGCGGAATATCTTTAGCGACTCCGTTACCGTTCATAAACATTTCGCCCATATTATAGGCCGCCTCCATATGCCCATTTTCCGCCGCTTTAAGGTAGTACCGCAAAGCTTCTCTTGCGGTGCCGCCAACTCTGGGAACATTCATTATTATTTCGGCCAGCCGGAACTGCGCTTCCTTGTTGCCGCCATCCGCAACAGGGCGATAATAGATTGCCGCCTGCGCGAAGTCCTTTTCCACCCCTCTGCCGATTTCGTACATTTTGGCAAGCTTCATCGAAGCTATGTTATCCCCATGATTTGCCGCCATACGGTACCATCTAGCCGCCTTTTCAAGGTTTAGCATAACCAGTTCACCGTCTTCGTAGAGTTGTCCAAGCTTTAACGCCGCTTCCCTGTCTCCCTGCTCCGCGACTCTTGTGTACCACTCTATAGCTTTAGCAGAGTCAACCGGCAGACCTTCGCCGATTTCATACATCTCGGCTACCTTAAACTGGGCTTCCATGTTTCCGCTATCGGCGGCTATCATGTACCACTTCGATGCTTTGAGAAGGTTAAGATCCCTTCCTTTCATCGTCTCGTATATCTCCGCGATTTTTAACTGGGAACCGACATCGCCTTGTTCGGCGGCCATCTCGTACCAATCGGCAGATTTAGAGTAATCCGGCTTTATTCCTTCTTTGCCATTTTCAAAAAGCGACGCGAGCCTTAGCTGGGCGGAAAGATTTCCATTATCCGCAACGATTTCATACCATCTTACCGCCTGCTTAATATTCGGGGAGGTTCCCTTCCCTTCCTCATACATTTCGGCAAGCAGGAAACCGGCTTTTCCATCCCCGTTACGAGCCGCTTTCGCGTACCACCTAAAGGCTTCGCCGTAGTCGGGCATCACCCCTGTTCCGTTGTAATAATATTCTGCCAGTTTCAACTGCGCCTTAAGGTAGTCTTGCTTTGCCGCTCTTCTATACCACCATGCGGCTCTTGTTGTATCTATTCCTTCCGGCAAAAGACCGGCCGACCATATCTCCGCGATATGATACTGCGCCTCGGCAAAACCGTCTTCTTTGCCGTTATAATCAGTGCCTGGAATGCCAGACTCCGGGTAGCCGGCTCCTGCCGCTCCGCGGTACCATACAACCGCTTCTATATAATCTTTGGGAACTCCTCGGCCAGCTTGATACATCTTTCCAAGAGAGACATTGCCTCTTTTATCGCCATGTTCGGCCGCTTGCCGGAACCGGATGGCGGCTTGGCGAAAATCCCTTTTTGTACCGTTGCCGCTAAAGTAAATAACCCCAAGCGCGTAAAGCGCTTTTGCGTCTCCTTTTTCTCCGGCGGTTTTATATAACTTTATAGCTTTTTCCATATTTCGCTGAACCCCAAAACCATTTTCGTACATACGCCCAAGCGCGTAGGAAGCTTCTCTATGTTTTTTTGAAGAGGCTTTGCCAAACCATTCAGCCGCGCTGGAAAGATCTCTCTCGATGCCGTCGCCGTCAAAAAGTTTTTTGCCAAGGCTGTATTCCGCCTTGTCGTAGCCTTTTTGGGCCGACTTTGTATATAGCTCTACCGCCTTTTGGGGGTCAACCGGCTCGCCAAGACCAAGATCGGCAAACCTTGCCAACCTATAGCTGGCAACCTTGTTGCCGTTCCTAGACGATTTTTCGAACCACTCTCTTGCTGTGAGATAGTCGCGTTCGACCCCTTTGCCGTTTTCATAGTAGTCGCCAATTATGAAAATAGCCTCTGGATGCCCCTGCACGGCGGACTTTATGTACCACTCCGCTGCGATAGAGATATCTTCTTCCACTCCAAGCCCTTTGGCATAATGATTCGCAATTTGAAATTGGGCTTCCATATGCCCCTGTTCGGCCGCTCTTTTGTACCATACAGCCGCCTCATCTTCGCCATCACCCGATTTATCTAAATATTGAGCAATGGCAAACTGTGCATCCATGTGGCCAAGTTCGGCCGCTTTGTGATACCATTTGGCCGCCTCAGCCTTCTCGCCATTCTTGCGGAGCAACTCCGCAAGCTCAAACTGGGCTTTAACATAGCCTTGCCTTCCGGCTTCTTCGTACCACCTCATAGCTATCTCTTCGCTTGGGTTTTCCGATTTTTTATCGTTGTGCATTTTCGCAAGGTGGTACTGTCCTTCGGGGTCTCCCTGCTCGGCAGATTTCAGGTACCATTTCTCCGCGAGGGAATAATCTGTCTCTACATATCCTTTTTGGAACATATCTCCCAAACGGGCCTGCGCACCGGAATGCCCCTGTAGAGCCGCCTTTCGAAACCATTTGGCCGCCATCTCACGGCTCGCTATAGTTCCCTCTCCAGAAAAAAGCTTAAGAGCAAACAGATACTGGGCTTCGGCAATGTTTTGCCTTGCCGCCCTTTTGAACCAGATAACCGCCTGAGAATAGCTCTGTGGAACTCCGCGTCCCTCGTTACACATAATACCAATTCTAAGCTGAGCTTCGGGATGCCCCCACCGCGCGGTTTTCTTATACCATTTGGCGGCAGATTCTTGGCTTTCCATTACTCCGTTTCCGGTTTCATACATCAGCCCCAACAGATATTGCGCTCTCCTGTGGTTCTGCTTGGCGGCCATTTCATACCATTGCGCCGCCTGCCAGATATCTCTGCCTTCATATTCATCACTGCTATAAAGCTCCCCAAGCTGAAATCTAGCCTCCATATCGCCTTCTCTGGCCAGCTCGTGGAGAATAGCTATAGATATCTTATCTACAGCTACCGGCTGGCCAGCATAGGAAAGATGGGGCAAAAGGCAAAAGCTTAAAAATAGCGTTGCTAAAGCTTTAAAAAACAGGTTTCTACTCCTCTCATTAAGTGTATGACGGATCAACAGTTAATCGGCATTTCTCCACCATTCATTAGTGCTTTTTTACTGTATTCTGCAAAACCAGTGCTTATGGGCAAAAAATCTTCCAGAGCCGGTACAAGATAACCTGTTCCACCTCACCGCCATCAACTATGCCCAATATTCCAGAGCCTCAGCAAAGTAGAAGCAAGAAGCACTCTCACACCGCCCTGTAGACATGTTAGACTTGGGCGGTATGCACAATCTGGCCATTGTAGACCTTAAGGAACAGCTCTGCTCTGTCTCCATTTTCTCTGAAAGATGGAGCAACAACAACCATATAAAAACGGTTACCGTAACCGGCAGTTTTCTACAGCCGGAAACAGCCCAAAGAGTAAGACAAGAGATAGAAAATGTTTCGGGGGGCGAAACTTCTGTCGTAATTCTCCTTCCCCGTATAGTTGCCCAGATCACTTCATTGGAAATTCCGGCTACTAACACCGAAACTCTTAAAAAGATGATGGAGTTTGAGGTGATGCGGATTTTCCCGATACCTGCCGAGAAACTTTGTTACGACTACTGCGTTACAGACAGCGACGAAGCTAACTATAGGCTGAATATAGCCGGCCTGAGGGCGGAAGATTTTGACAAATATTATGAGAGCGCTATCAATGCCGGATTGTCGCCGGAAATTATCTCTATCTCCTCCGCGGCATCGCTTTTTCCGACAGCCGGATGCGCCGCCAAAAGAACTTTCATCGAAATAACCCCCGACGGTTTTGAAATGAGCATCGTAGATGGAACCTGCCTTCTTTATTCCCGTTTTAAGAGGTTCACCATACCTATAGCCGAAGAAGTGTTTTCAGGGCCGCATCATATGGCGGAATCTTCCGCCAATATAATTACGGAACAGCTTTTGTCCGAGATAGGACAGATACGGCTCGTAGCCGGCATCAACTCGCTTTCCGATTTTCTCAAAGCGGTTTACATCGCCGGCGGAGGGCTTTTAGCAAGCCGAACGGCAAAACAGCTATCCGCAAGTTCCATCTTTGAATCTTCGAATATCGAAAAACTGCCAAAAAGCCAAACCGACAACAGCTTTAGTTTCGTCTCTAAGCTTACCGGCATAGAGAGCTATAGCGGTAAAAGAACCGGCTTCAACTTCATCCCGCGGCATTTAAGAAGTTCTTCCGTTAGCGGAGTTAAAAGAAACGTCGCTCTCGCTACGGCTGTTTTTATTCTGCTTCTGGCAATCTGGGCCGGCACCGTGGTAGGAGTAAAGCAAAATATGCTTAACCGTCTTGGCGACGAGCTTGCCGCGTTAAAATCTGAAGCATCGGAGACGGAAAAGGTACTGATAAAAGTGGAGGAGCTTCAGCGGTACTCAAGCTCTTTTTCCGGTTTTTTTGAATCTTCGGCGTTGAACCTATCTCTGCTTTCCACCCTTACATCGGCACTGCCACGCAATACGCACCTTGTCGAAATCGACATAAGGGGTAAAGAGATAGCGCTGTCTGGGATTTCCAGCAAAGCTACATCTCTGCTCAATACCCTTGAGAGTACCGCTATGTTCAAAGATGTAAAAATGATCGGGCCTGTTAAAGCTGCCGGAAGCAAGGAAAAATTTAAAATAGGAATGTTCAGGGAATGAGCGAAGAGAGCAAGTATATCTCTGGAATTTCTCAGATACTCTCCAAAAGTTTCGCCTCTGCGTCTGAGAGGGACAGAAAGTTCCTCATCTATGGAAGCGTGATTGCCGGAGCGATTCTCGCCTACTTTTTTATTATAGAGCCAGCTTACATTCACAACACGGAACTGAAAAAGGAAATCGCAAGCGTGGCAAAGCGGGTTCAGCGCTATAAATCGGTGGTCGACAGCTCTAGCGAGAGTAGCATGAGGAATACGTTACTCTCGTCCAAGTTCAACATGATGGTCGCTAGATGTTTTGACGGCCAGACTTCCGACATAGCGGCCGGTAAGCTGATAGCGCTTACAAGAAACATAGCGACCACTGCCGGCCTTACCATTACATCAACAAAGGTCGAAAAAGTTGACAGGCTAAAAGGCTTCGAGAGAGTAAATATAAAGGTGTCGTTTGGCGGCACTCTTTCACAGCTGACAGTATTTATGCGGAACATTGAAAACAATGAAAAAGCGGTAATAATCCGCGAGGCCAAAATAAATTCGCTAAAGGAAAGCTATCCCGACGACAAGCCGGAAACCCTTTCAGTGAGGCTCCTTCTTTCTGGTCTTCGGTACCTGCCATAAACCTACTTAAAATTAAATCTAAAACTTACGATGAATGACAGCACGGCAAAAAGGATAGCGGCACTGCTTGAGCCTCTTTTAAAAAAAGAGTCGATTTCTATTTACGATATCGAGTTTTTTAAAGGGGGCGGCAAAAATATGCTTAAGGTATATCTAGACAAAGACGGCGGAATAAGGCACGAAGAATGCGCAACCGTCAGCCGGTATCTTGGAGATATCCTTGAGATGGAAGATATAATTCATGGAGCCTATTCGCTGGAAGTATCGTCGCCGGGGCTTACGAGAACCTTAAAAAAACCTCTCCATTTCCAAAAAAGCTGTGGCCGGCTGGTAAAAATAACGTTTCGCAAAGCGTTCGACGGCCCTAGACAGGTTATAGGGAGGCTGAAAAAAGGGGATGGACCGGAAAATTTTGTCATTACCGAAGCCGAAAATGGTATAAGCTACCGCTTCTTATTTGATGATGTCGCAAAAGCAAAACTGGAGTTTGAAGAGTGAGCCAAGAAAATATAGAAGAACTGTTTAATGAAATAGCTTCCGCTAGAGGCGTAGAAAGCTCTCAGATAGTAAACGCGCTTGAATCCGGCATTAGCATTGCCGCCCGCTTAAAAACGGGAGAGAAAAACCTTAAGGCAGTTTTTGACATAGAGGCAAAAAGTTTTTTACTTTTTCAGATGAAAAGGGCGCAGGAAGAGGTGAACGACCCTTCAACCGAAATTGCCATCGACGAAGCGAGAGAGAAAAACCGCGAGATAAAAACCGGCGACGAAGTTGCTATACCTTTTGACTATCCTAACATCGGCCGTCTGGCGGCGATGGTTGTACGCCGAACGATGAAAAAAAGCATGGACGAAATAGCGGCAGACCATATCAAAGACAAGATGGAACTACAGAAGTGGAAAATGGTAGCAGTGGAGGTAAAGGGAGAAAACAGCTACGGAGATATCCTCTGTAAAGCAGGATTAAAACGGGCGGTTCTTCCGCGAAAGGAACAGCTGTTCAGGGAAAAGCTGGAAATGGATTCGGTGGTTCAGGCTGTGGTAATTGATGTCACGAGGCATGGCAAAGAGCCTATCTATATACTTTCGCGTACGCACCCGTTACTGCTTGGCGCGCTTTTTGTAAGGGAGATACCGGAAATAAACGATGGGCATGTAGTTATTAGAGGAATTGCCAGAGATACTGCCGGCCAGTCCAAAATAGCGGTTGTAAGCAAAAATGAAAAAATCGACGCAAAAGGTTCCTGCATCGGCCCGGCCGGCGAGAGAGTAAGACGAATAATGGACGAGCTGGACGGAGAAAAGATAGACATCATCGAGTGGTCTGAAGACCCGCAAAAATATATCTCCGCCGCTCTAACCCCTGCGAAAGTAAAAAAGATATGGTGCAATCACGATAGAAAAGATGCCGTGGTAGAGGTAGAGAAAGACCAGCACCCGATAGCTGTCGGTAAGAAAGGGCTTAACATTAGGCTCGCGAGCCGGCTCACACGCTGGGAAATTAATATAAAATAGCAAGACAGCCCCGCCTAAACTTCTAGATAGATATTGTGCGGTTTTAGCTTACCTGCAGTCAGGTAATTGAAGTATAATTCTGGCGTTAGAAAAAAAGAGGGGCTTTAGGTGCCACTTAACATTAGCGGCGAACATATAGAACAACTGCCGACGGCAAGGAAAGATTTTCCCAGTGAAGGTACCGACGGACTGCTAGAACAAGTTGCCGCTGGTCTGATTGCCGTGGGGCGGTTTTATCTTCAGCTACTCAGTATTTTTATAGGTTTTGCCGCCGCCGCTATACAGATAAAAGGCAGTCAATGGAAGTTTGTAAAAAACATACTCACGCACCAGATAATTTTTTCCGGGGTTGATGCCTTTTTCGTTGTCGGAAGTATTTCCGCTATGGTGGGCGGCGTGCTGATGATACAGCTCATCTCCTTTTCCAGCGCGTTCGCAACCGACAAGATGATGATGGAGCTTCTGGTTTCGGTCATCATAAGAGAGCTGGCTCCGCTACTGACAACACTTATACTTATAGCGCGGTCGGCATCTGCCATAACCATAGAGCTTGGAACTATGAGGCTCAAACACCACGACGAGATTCTCGACTCGATGGGGATAAGCATCGTAAAGTATTTCCATATGCCGAGAATACTGGGCCTTACCATTTCCAACGTCGCATTAAGCTTCTACTTCGTGCTTGTCACCCTAGCCTCGGCGATGGCGATTTCTATTTTTCGTGAAAATGTAAGTATTGAATCATTACTTATAGATTTCGTAGCTTCGCTCACTCTTACCGACCTGCTCCTCTGCGGCATCAAAAGCGCGTTACTAGGGCTTACCATAGCGCTTGTCTGCATTTACCACGGGCTTAGCGTAGAGAAATCATCTACGGAACTGCCTCAGCAGACATCGGCGGCGCTGGTAAACTCCTACCTGCTCTGTTACAAGTTCAACATGATAATGTCGATAACCTATTACCTGCTGGCATGATAAAGCTAAAATCAGTTTCTTTCGATCTTTTCTCGGTTAAGGCAGGCGGAATAAACTTTCATCTGCCTGCCGGCGATACCGCTGTCATACTAGGCCCTCACAACTCCGGGAAATCGGTAATAATCAAAATATGCCTCGGCCTAATTCCGGTTACAAGCGGAGAAGTAATTATTGAAGGCGAGAATATCCTCGCGGTAAAAAAACAGGGACAGGCAAAGATACTGCGGAAAATAGGCTATGTACCCAAAGGCCCATCTTTGCTCGACAACCTTACCGTTGCCGGAAATATAGGCCTACCTCTCATGTACCATAGCGGCACCGCTTACGGCGAAATGGTCGAAAAAATACGCCCCACCCTCATAAGGTTCGGGCTGGAAAAAATATCGGAAAAATTTCCGAGCGATCTCTCGCGGAACGATACCCGCCTTGTGCAGATGGCGCGAGCGATTATTCAAAAACCAAAACTGCTCTTTATTCACGAGCCGACCGCCGGCGACCTAGACCCCGATGGTTTCGTTAAAGTAGCAGGCTATATAAGAGATCTCCAAAAAGAAAAGACCACCATTCTAATCACTACAAGCTCTCCGGCTCTTGCCGCCGCCTGCGCTAACAGTCTTTATATTTTTCTCGATAGCAAGCTTGTCAAATTCGCCGATGCTCTGGAGTCTCAATCTCCTATAATCATACAATACCTAAAATCACTTAGAGACTACTCAAACGAACAAGATGCTGGCCTGACCAAGTTTTTCAGCCGAGAAAGGACCGCGGAATAAATAATGCACTATGTACATAAGCTAACGCCGCCGCAGAAGAAACTGCTTATCTGGATGTTTGTACTTGTCCCTATACTGCTTCTTTCCGCCATGTTTGCGGTGTGGGCCCAGAAAGAAAGGATTTTCGCAGACTATTTCTATCTTAAAACCATCGTATCTTCGGCAGATGGAATAGAAAGAAGCGCGAACGTGTATTTTTCTGGAATAAAAGTAGGAATGATAACCGATATAAAGCTTAACGAAGATGACAATATAGAACTGACCATGAAGATAGAAGAAGCCTACCACCCACGCATACACAAAGACGCGTCGATGGCGATGGGCGCGCTGGCGGTATTTGGTAAAAAAGAGTTCTCCATAATCGGCGGTTCCAAAAATCAGCCGATAATAGAAAGCGGAAGTACCATTCCGCTCGAATCTTCACAGCTCGAGGTAGATACCCTTATGGACAGAATATCCCCGCTCATCAACTCCGCGGAGAAGGCGTTCATAAAGCTTACCGAGATAGTCAACAGCTTCCCCCATAAAAAACTTAACGCTTCCATAAACGATCTCTCTTCCATCATCACTGCCATAAAAAAAGGCGATTCTTCTGCCGGAATGTTTCTATCCAGCGATAAGGCGGAGCTGTATAAAAGACTTCAGGAAATTGTGGAACGCGCCAACAGAATATCAATGGAAGTAGAAAAGGCGGCGGAGCATATACCTGCCACGGTCGAAAGCACGAAGGAACTTTTTGGGAATATTGCCGAAATTTCCGGCCGCGTGAACGCCACCTCGAAAGAACTAGACATTAACAAAATGCAAAAACTGCTTTTGACCCTATTGGAAAATATGAATAAAACGATGAAGATGCTGTCAAACATCGGGCCGACCATAGAGAAAACAGTGGAAACGGTGGGAGAGACGGCTAAAGAGATAAAGGCTGTCGCCCCCCAAATACCTATGATACTGGAAGACGTGGAACTGCTGTTAAGCGAAACGCTGATGATTATACAATCTATGAAAACCGCGTGGCCTGTAAAAAACCTTGTTCCAGCCGAGGAGCAACATCCTCTGTTAGGTTCTCCCGGTAGGGCATCACCCTATAACAGCGGTAACGGCCGATGAAGATATTTGTCCTGCCTGCCGTTGTTATGTTGCTGTTCATAACCGGATGCGCTACATCTAAAACTAAGGAATTTACCAGCTCATACCCAACGGCAGGAGAGAAGGCGTTTGAAAGGGCGGAGAGCGAACTTAGAAAAGGAAACCTAGAAAGAGCGACAAGAAGATTTAAAACTGTTCTTGCCATCTACCAAAAACTTGACGGAAGAAAAGCGATTGCAAAAACATACAACCGGCTTGGAACAATAGCACTACTCCAAAACGACCTGCCGAAAGCTAGCTCATACATCGACAATGCCAAGCTGACAGCGGAAATAGAAGGTTACGACGATATTCTCTTCCGCTCAAAGCTTAACAAAATATCACTGCTTCTAGTAAAAAGAAGGCTGGAAGATGCAAAAAATATTGCCGACAGCATGACAAACCCGAAAGACGAAAACGAAAGATCGGAGCTAGATAACATTACCGCCCTAATACTTATGCAAGACGACAAAAACGAAGAAGCGGAAAAAAAATTCTTTGACGCTGTAAAGAACGGCAAGACGGAACAGCTGAAATCGACAGCCTATTCAAACCTCGGCTCGCTATACCTTAAGACCGGCGAACCAGACAAGGCGCTTTTGTACCTAAAAAAAGCTCTCGCTATAGATAAAAAGCTTGAGATGCCTCTTCTCACAGGACAAAACCTGCACCTTATCGGAAAAGTGTACGAACAGAAAGCCGACTATAAAAACGCGCTCTACCACTACAACAGGGCACTTCATCTAAACATTCAGCTACGCCTAAAATAAAGAGGAAATGCCGATAGAACAGCAGTCAAACGGCTGGAGACTCTGCTTAACAGCCGATAGCTGGCCTACAAGGGGGCTACCTCCAAAAGAGTCTAGCATAAAACTGGGGAACCGAATTCTACAACTTCTTTAAAAGAGGTGCTTTAGATTTAACGGAAACTCCGCTTCGCCAGACTTCATCAGTTATTACTTTTAAACTCAGTCATCTACTTATACATACGCTCCTTCGCAAAAAGCTCTACTTCCTTGTCTGGCTTTGCGGAGTTTCCGTTAAATGGTGGGCCCATCAGGATTCGAACCTGAGACAACTCGGTTATGAGCCGAGGGCTCTAACCAACTGAGCTATGGGCCCCCCTTATAAAGACTATATTCGGGGAGACAAGGCTAGCTTTCGAGAAAGCTTTTAAGCCGTTTACTCCGGCTTGGGTGGCGCAGTTTTCTTAATGCTTTTGCCTCTATCTGCCTTATTCTCTCGCGCGTAACCTCAAAATCCTGTCCGACCTCCTCAAGAGTACACTCCGAGTTCATCCCTATGCCAAATCTTTTTCTTAAAACCATCTCTTCACGCGGAGCAAGGCTCATGAGAACTTTCGCGGTCTGCTCTTTTAGTCCCATTTTCACTATCGCCTCCACCGGCGAAATCATTTTTTTGTCTTCTATAAAATCACCCAGATGCGAATCTTCGTCTTCGCCTATAGGTGTTTCGAGCGATATCGGCTCTTTGGCGATTTTCAGCACGTTTCTGACCTTACTTACACGCATCCCCATCTTTTCGGCTATTTCATCCGGCTTTGGCTCACGTCCAAGCTCCTGCACCAGCTGTCTTGATGTCCGTATCAGCTTGTTTATCGTCTCTATCATATGCACAGGTATGCGGATGGTGCGTGCCTGATCGGCAATCGCCCTTGTAATAGCCTGTCGTATCCACCATGTGGCGTATGTCGAGAATTTGTACCCACGCCGGTATTCAAACTTTTCTACCGCCTTCATAAGGCCGATGTTCCCCTCTTGTATAAGGTCGAGAAACTGAAGCCCCCTGTTGGTGTACTTTTTGGCTATAGAAACTACCAGCCTAAGGTTCGCTTCTGCCAGCTCTTTTTTAGCCTTTCTATCCTTTATACGGCCTATATCTACTTTTTTCTTGATTGAAGCAAGGTCGTCACTGCTGACTATAACAACTTTTTCTACAGCTTTTAGTGCCGACTTTAGTTCGTCCTGCCGCTTTTTGAGCTTCGCTTTAGATGCCGCTGTCTCTTTTCTTTTTGCGGCACTCTCAAGCTTTTTATCAATCTTCTTCATCTCTTTTTTGACCTTGATACACTCTTTGTTGCAGATGCCTATCTTCTCGACAATATCTTCAATCTGGTTCTGGTTCAGGTTCATATCAAGAAACTTATCCCTCAACGATCCAGCCTGCTTTACCGCCTTCTTTTCGAGCTTCGCCTTTTCCGCCACCTTGATTTTTTTAAGTTTCATCTTTTTGCTTGTCTCGCGCCAGAGCTGCATAGCGGAAGTCAGTTTGGTTATCGACTTTTTAATGCGCACAATCTCCTTTTGCGCCTTGGTGGAAGAGCTGTTCTCGGCGGCATCTTCGACATCGCTCCATGTAACAAGCGACTGGATTGTGATTTCTCCCGCTTTGAGCTCGTCAACCTTTCTAACCACCTCTTCGACGGTAAGCGGTATCTCCAGCATCGCGTCGATAACCTCAAGCTGGGCCGCCTCTATCCTTTTGGCGATATCAACCTCTCCCTCGCGTGTAAGCAAAGGTATGCTTCCCATCTCCTTGAGGTACATTCTTACAGGGTCTTCAGATGAGAGAGAGACTTCATCCCGAGGCTTGGCTACGGTTTTAGCTTTCTTGGCTTTCTTTTTTACTTCGAGAGTGAATTTTATCTTTTCCTCTTCCAGTATCTCGGCTATTTTTTCCCTCTTCTTTTTGGGGAATTTTTTATTGTCTTTCAATATACCGGAGAATTCCTCATTCGTCACTTCTCCATTTTTCTTACCTAATTCTATAAGCTCTATCACTTCCGGCAACGACCTAGTCCGCTTGTATTTCATTGAAAACAGGCTCCTTCAAACAAAAATCCGATTCCTCTTGAATATAAACGCAAACCGTGAGTCTATCACAATTACTATCTCTCTTTAAAGTTTTTTTGTTGGCTCAGATACTCTTCTCTGCTAGAGCTTTCGGCCGCCTTTTTCATCTTGCTTACTTTCTCCGCCCGCCCACGCGCGTTGACATTCTTCACAAAATCGGCCACACACTGCTCCCAGCATTCCTCATCGTACAGGTTCGGCGCTATCGCCAGCTTTCGCAACGGCTCTTCGTATTCGGTTTTCTCGAATTTTGCCAGCAACCGCAGTGGGTCATCTGCACCTTTGCCTACCTCCTCCATAAGGGCGGTAAAGAGCTTTCTGTAAAGCGGCGAAATAAAATCTTCCGGTTTTATCCTACCAAGCTTGTCGGCTACCTTTACGGGGCGGTCTAAAATAATTCTTACAAGAACCTTCTCGGTTGGGTGGGCATCGGTATCGCTTCTCACTGTTGCAGGGGGGCGAAAGGTTTCTCCCTTTAGACGGGGTAAACGGCTTTCCAGCCTCCCTACAGGAATCGCTATTTTCCCGGAGAGAATCTCCACCGCGCCGGAACGCTCGATAGGGTCAACGATTTTGGCAATGTCGGGCAAAATAGATTTGGCCGCATCGGCCTTCCCCTCGGCTGTTGAGATATCGAAGTTTTTGCATGTAATTTCAATAAGATAGCTTATATACGGCCTCGCCTCGGCAACCAGCTCTAAAAACGCAGATACCCCGCCGTTCCTTATAATATCGTCAGGGTCTTCGCCGGAAGGAAGCATCACTATCTTTGGACGGATACCTTGCCCTAGAGCAATCTTGGTCGCCCTTTCGGCCGCTTTTCTGCCGGCGTTATCGCCATCGAACACCATAACAAAGTTGGATGTGTATCGCCTAAGGTTGCGGCATTGGTACTCCGTAAAAGCTGTACCGGAGGTAGCTACTACATTCCTTACCCCAGCTTGGTAAAGCATAATAAGGTCCATATAACCTTCGACAAGCAGTGCCTCACCCTTCTTCCTTATCTCGCCAGCAGAAAGGTTTAGCCCGTAAAAAATGCGCCCTTTGCGGTAGAGAGTGCTTTCTTGGCTATTAAGATATTTTGGGGATTTCTTATCGCTATCATCAAGCGACCTGCCGCCAAAAGCAAGTACCCTGTTCTTTTCATCAATCACAGGGAAAATAAGCCGGTTGCGGAAAGTGTCAATAAGGTTCCCATTAGAGGCCCGTTTGACAATGCCTGTTTTCTCGATATCTTTGATATCGCCTTTTAATGACTTTAAGCAGGCATCCCAGCTATCCGGGGCAAAGCCGAGGCGAAAGGCGTTTACCGTTTCCGGTTTTAACCCTCTTTTTTCGATATATTTTTTAACGTAGCTCTCTTTAGGCGCCCGCCTAAGATGGCTACAAAAAAAATCTGCCGCGTCGCCGTCTATTTTGTAAAGCCCCGATATATCTTCCGCCGGCTCGTTAGAAAACTTTGGAAGCTGTACCCCGCCTCTCTGTGCGATACTAGAGATAGATTCCGGGAAAGATAGGTTCTCATACTTCATAAGAAAGCCGAAAACATTACCGCCCTCGCCACACCCGAAGCAGTGAAAAATCTGCTTAGAACGGTTTACGCTAAAAGAGGGAGTCTTCTCCTT
The DNA here is from genome assembly GCA_024275955.1 of Nitrospirota bacterium. GTDB lineage: Bacteria > Nitrospinota_A > UBA7883 > JACRGQ01 > JACRGQ01 > JAJRYD01. The sequence goes on along the minus strand of JAJRYD010000024.1, from coordinate 23,352 downwards.
GTGAAAAGGGCAAAGGCCTACATAGTTTTGGCCGCCTCTTTTCAGCTCTATATGAGAAGATATAAGCTCAACGATATCAACACTTTCTCTTACCCTGTCGATTAAATCCTGCGGGTAACGGCCAGACATAAATTTCCCCATTTATTAACAAGTAATAGGATATTTCAAGACCACAAGTGTAGTACAGAGAAGGGCTGGGAGGGTTGTTAATTTTTTACGAATAAGGCTTGAATAGGTTTTCGGCAGTTCTTACAAAGCGGCTAGCTTTTTCTTTACGATTTTACTCATCAGCGAACCATCGGCACTCTGCCCCAGTTCACTTTTAAGCGATTTCATAACCTCTCCCATCTGTTTCATACCTGTGGCGCCAAGCTTTTCTATCGCCGTTTCTACTTTCCCAGCAATTTCTTCTTCGGTAAGCTGTTTTGGGAGATATTTTGATAGAAATTCAATTTCGGATTTTTCCTTGTCGGCCAGCTCCTGCCGGCCGGCATCTTCAAAAAGGCGGATAGACTCTTTCCTTTTTTTCACCCCGGAAGCGATGACAGAGATTATAGCGGCATCATCCAGCTCACCGCTGGCACCCTTTTCCACTTCGCGGTTTTTGACTTCCGACTTTATCATCCGCAAAACGGACTTGCCGATCTCATCCCCGCCTTTCATGGCAGTTTTGAGATCGTCATTTATTATTTCCCGTATAGACAATGTAAGCCCTCGAAAATGCAACCGCAAGCTCAACCCACCGCCGCTTATCGCTGGTGGTTCGCTAGCGAATTTATAATAAAAACAGTTCCATACAGATTAGAAGCTTCCCCGTAGCTTATTGCGGAGAGCTTCCCAATTTACTAGTATCTGCCGTATTTTTTCTTGGCGGCTATCTGCTTTTTCTTTTTGCGAACAGACGGTTTTTCGTAATGCTCGCGTCTTCTAATTTCAGAAAGAATACCTATCTTCTCGCACTGCTTTTTAAAGCGTTTTAGCGCGTGTTCAAAAGGCTCCTCTGCTCTTACCTTTACACCGGGCAAAAAATATCACTCCCTTCGGCACTTTTTATTTCAAATTCCAGCCAAAACGGCCGGACTAAAGTTACAGATTCCCCAGACAATAAGGGGGGGATTGTACCATCAGAATATGAATCGGTCAACTAGTTTCCTGCTTTTGACAGTGTCTCAGCTTTAAAAAGCCGTTTGCGCTCACGAGGTTGTCATTGCGAAGAATGCGTTAGCATTCTCATGGCAATCTATTGTAACAAGGCGGACTAGCGCGTCGCCAACTACGTTGGCTCCTCGTGATGAGATAAAAACAATGCCTATGGTTCAAACTAACACAGTGTCCTTGCTTTAGTACTCCGGCTATACTGCCTGTTATATCAATGAAACGGTATTCGCCTACCGCCTAGATTATCCTGTCTCTACCAGCTATAGCGATGCTTAGAGTGATAGGTCTATGGTAGCATAGAGCCGGATATCGGGTGCGACTCGGTAAGAGTGGAAGTATGGTCTTTAAGTGTTTAATTTCAATTCGAACTAGATTAAGGTTATTCAGAACAGAAAGTATATGAACGATTTTAAAACGATACCGGCAGTTTTTCTTTTACTCTTTTTTGCTGTGCCTGTCAGCGCCGAAAACATATCTCTTAAAGTTGAAGAAGACCCTAAAGCTATTTCCGAAAATTATGCCTTAAGCCTTTTTGAATTGGGCAAAGAGCTGTACGAAGCAAAATTATACGAAACAGCAATCGCCTATTTCCTTGAGGCGGAGAGGGTTTCATCTAATAAAACTAAAGGCACAAGCAGTAAATTTGCCGCGATGTTCAAAGATGAATTTTGGGATAACAAAGAGAACTATTACTTTCTTGGCCTAGCGTACCGTGATTCCAAAAGCTTTAAGAAGGCTATTGAAGCTTTTAAAAAGATAACCGAACTGGACAAAGAAAACTACGACGCTTTCCTTCTTATAGGACAGACATATATCGCCACAAATAAAAAAGAGTATGGCAGTGAAGCGGTTAGTGCTTGTAAAAAAGCGGTAAAGATTAAAGAAGATTTCGCGGATGGATACATCTGCATAGCTAAAGGAAGCATGGTGAACAATATAAAAAAGAGCGCTGTCAAGGCACTTGAAAAAGCGCTTGAGATAAACCCAAGAGATATGCCATCTTATAAAATGGTTATTGAAATAATTGAAAGCACCAATAAACCAGAGGAAGCCGAACCGTTCAAAGAGAAACTTGCCATTCTCAAAGGAGTTCTGGAAGGAGACTGATTCTGTTTCGCATCTTTTCAAAATAGGCGAAACACTGTTGCCGCCATCTTCCCCGAACCGGCTGTAGGCTTAAGCAGAAATTAGGAGTGAAAGCTGGAGATATAGGCATTCAGGGGCTGTTGCCGAATGGCATAAATTTGATTTTGCCGTAAATCGCCAACCTCTAAAGGGAGCCTCTAAAAATCTATTTTTGAAGTTCTGGCTTTTGGTTGGTCGAATTATAGATGGGGATTTAGTGCTATTGTCGAAACCGATGAAGAAAATCACTTATTTTTAGAGGAACCCTAAAGCCTCTGTTTTTACGAAGTTAGAAAATGAACTTTCCTTTAAAACGCTTAAAAACTCTTTTGGAAACAGTCCCATTCGCTCTCGGCTAACGCCTCGCCATCCCCCTCTAACTGTACCTCTAGTAGACATTCCTCAAAAACTGCACATACCGCGCATGGCGACTGCTCGCTCTACTCCGTTGTCGTGGCCCGCCGGTAGCAAGGTGGCCGTCAGGTGGCAATGCCACACCTCCCAAAATCCCCCAAAAAGTCTGCCTATCAGATCCGAAAAGTAAGCCCGCAGTGCGGGTGGCATCTATCTTGCCTTACAAGGTGGTGTGTATGAATAATTGACGTTTTCGCAGGAGGAGATCGTGAGAAACATAAAGGTAATAATGACGCTGGCGGCATTGCTCGCTATGCTTGCAGGGTACGGCGACGCGTATGCTCTCAACAGGTTCAACACAGTAATTCCAGAGAACTCAAGCGACAGATTTAACCTGCGTTTCGACTTTGAAAAAACACCAAAAGCAAAAATGACTCTCCTGAAGAAATCTATACAGATAGAGGTAAAGGATGCTTTTTCAGTACCTTCTAAGAATACTATAGAAGTAAACGAAGGAGGAGTAAAGGAGATACAGGTTTACCAGTACAACAGCAGAACTTTGCGGATAAGAATTTTCCCTCAAGGTAAGCTGTCCGATATCTCCAAAGATTTTTCACTAGATACTGTCGAAAACAGTTTAGTCGCCAGATTTTCTTTTGCCGTTGGTTCCCTCGAAGCGACTGATAAGGAACTGACGGAAACTGCCTCAAAAGCGTCAAAAACCACGACAGACAGGACAACAGCTTTAGCTGTAGAGCCCAAGCCTTTGACCCCTTTTATGAAAAAAGCAGAAAAAAATATTGAAGATACGATATTGGACGATGCCGAGCCTCTAAACCTTACCGCTTCGACTGCCGGTAGCGATGAGATTCCCGGTTTCTTAAAATATTCCGAGCCGACCGTACCTGCCGTACCATCCGTCGGTTCTTCCGTCGTCAAGGTGGTAAGCGCTCTGGCAATAGTTCTCTCTCTTGTGCTTCTTACCGGATGGGCGGCTAGAAAATATCTAGGTTCCGTTGACGGCAGACTTGGAAGCAAAGACGACGTGAAAGTACTCTCCAACCATTTTATAGGCGTAAAGAAAAACGTAACCATCATAGAGGTTGCCGGCGAAATCCTCGTACTTGGGGTGACAAACAGCAACATAAACCTTCTGGCCAAATACGACGACCCTGAAAAGATAGAGCAGATAAGGCTCGGCAACCGGCTTCCGCAAAAGCCTATAGGGCTTGCTAAAAAGATTCCGGGAATAAAATGGGGAGTGAGTGCCAAAGAAAAGATATCCCAAAAGTTCGCAAACGAGATGAAGAGCCGTAAAAAAGAGATGGAAAAAGCATCTCTCTCCCAAAAAGAGGCTATAAAAAAAGAGAAAAAGGAAAAGGCAAAGCTTACAAGAGAACAGCTTGCCAAAACGATGTCTAACGACATAATGACCAGAATAAAGGCGATGCAGGAGGCGACTGTATGAAAAAACTGCCGGCAATTCTGCTTATCGTAGCGGCGCTCACGCTTCTTAACGCCTCGCCGCTCTTTGCGGAGGGGATACCGACCATAAGCATCGGCGTGGAGGACTCCACCGATAACGAAAAGGTAGCGACATCGCTTAAAGTACTTTTTATACTGACTGTACTTTCGCTGGCACCTGCGATACTTATCACGCTCACCTCTTTTGGAAGGATAGTAATAGTTCTCTCGTTCCTTAGGCAAGCTATGGGAACCCAACAGATGCCGCCCAACCAGCTTTTGATAGGCCTAGCACTATTCCTTACGTTCTTCATAATGTCGCCTATCTTTACGCAGATAAACGAAGAATCGCTACAGCCTTTCCTTAACGATGAGATAGGACAGGAAGAGGCGTTTACGACAGCATTACAGCCGTTGAGAAAATTTATGCTAAAGCAGACAAGAGAAAAAGACCTAGCGCTTTTTGTAAATATGGCTGGCGGAGAAAAGCCTAAGACCATCGAAGAGGTAGGCTCGCACATCATAATACCGGCCTTCATTATAAGCGAATTAAGAACGGCGTTCCAGATAGGCTTTATGATTTACGTTCCTTTTCTGGTTCTAGACATGGTTATAGCATCGGTTCTAATGAGCATGGGTATGCTTATGCTTCCTCCTATTATGATATCGCTCCCGTTTAAGCTTATGCTTTTCGTGCTTGTTGACGGCTGGTACTTAATTGTCGGCTCGCTTGTTAAGAGCTTTGGGTAAGAAAGGGGTTATAGAATGACACCAGAATTTATAGTCGACTTTGCGAGAAGAGCGATGGAAACAACCATATTAGTGTCGGCCCCTATGCTCGGTTTCGGGCTTATCATAGGATTGGCGGTATCAATTTTTCAGGCGGTAACATCTATTCAGGAGATGACCCTCACGTTCATTCCCAAAATAATAGGAGTGATGGTCGCCATGATAGTCTTCCTTCCGTGGATGTTGCAGATAATGCTTTCTTTTACGGCTAATATATTGATTAATATACCATTATATGCAAAGTGAATCTATTTAACTTCGACATCAACACTTTCCTTCTCTTCACTATGGTCTTTGTGAGAATGAGCGCGCTTGTGTTTACTATGCCGATAATCGGCGCGACGACAGTGCCTGTCCCAGCCAAGGTAGGGCTTTCCGCGCTTACTTCTATGATAATAACTTCCACCGTCGAACTGCCGCCGCTAGATCTTTCGATGTCGGTATGGAAGTTCTCGCTTATGCTTACAGGCGAAGTCGCCATCGGGCTGATACTAGGTTTTGCCACGCAACTGATATTCACCGCCGTACAGCTTGCCGGACAGATAATCGGTTTTCAGATGGGCTTTGCAATCGTAAACGTAATGGATCCAGCGACGCAATCGCAGATTTCGATTACGGCGCAGTTCCAAAACATAATGGCGCTTATGATTTTTCTCGCGATAAACGGACACCACTTTCTCTTTGCCGCCGGCGCCAAAAGTTTTGAGCTTATACCTATTTTAGCTTTCTCGCCTTCGCCGGCGATTGTGGAGATGGTTATAGAGCTAACTAAAAATGTATTTATAACAGCGATAAAACTAGGCGCGCCGATAATGGCAACTCTCTTTTTTCTAAATGTCGGCCTTGGCCTTGTGGCCCGCACGGTGCCGCAGATGAATGTTTTTATCGTAGGCTTTCCACTACAGATAGCGCTCGGCCTGCTGATGCTCGGCGCTACTGCTCCTATATTTATGGCTGTTTTTCAACATTCGTTCACCGCGCTATATGCCGACCTTACGCTGTTGATGAGGCTGATGTAGAGATGGAGAGAGTATAATGGCAGATGAGGATAAGGATCAACGAACAGAAGACCCAACAGAAAAAAAACGGGGCGACTCTTTCAAAAAAGGCCGCACCGCTAAATCAAAAGAGGTAAGCTCCACCATAGTTCTTTTTGCCGCGGTGCTGTCGCTTTATTTCTTCGGCGGGCATATAAGGGAAAACCTTTCCGAACTGCTGACCACAAGCTTTACCACTTTTCCAGATAACGAGCTGACGGTCGACAGCATGAGCCCTATGCTTGCCTACTATCTAAAAATGATAGCGATAATTCTGGCACCGATAATGATAACTACTTTGCTATCCGGCATTTTGGTAAATATCGCGCAAAACGGCGGGTTCATCCTGACAGCGGAGCCTATGAAGCCAAAACTAAATAAGCTAGACCCGATAAAAGGCTTTGGAAAGTTCGTCTCTAAACAGGCATTTATGGATCTTTTCAAATCTATTTTCAAGATAGCGATAGTCGCTACCGTCTGTTGGCTCGTCGTCAGCAGTGAATGGGGCAACATTCCGAAACTGTCTGACCAAAACGTCGAACAGGTAGTCCTCTTCATAGCATGGGTTGCGTTCAAGCTTATGATGTATGTCCTGCTTATAACAGTATTTTTAGCGATAGTAGATTTCGCCTTTGAGAAATACCAGTTTGAAGAAGGCCTCAAGATGACCAAACAGGAGGTAAAAGACGAACGGAAAAGCACCGACGGCGACCCGCAAACAAAAGCGAGAATCAGGTCGGCCCAGCTCGCTCTGATCAAGCGGAGAATGATGGCGGATGTCCCCAAAGCAGAGGTGGTAATAACCAACCCTACACACCTCGCGATAGCTATAAGCTACGACCGGATGACAATGGCCGCTCCGCAGGTAGTAGCCAAAGGCGCCGGCCATGTGGCAGAAAGAATTAAAGCGATAGCAAAAGAAAATGACGTTCCGGTGGTCGAAGATAAGCCTTTGGCAAGAATCTTGTTTAAGACAATAGGTATAGGCGACGCGATACCGGAAGAAGTGTTCAAGGCGATTGCCGAAATATTGGCGTATGTATATAGACTGAAAGGAAAAGAGTTACAAAACAAATAGTTATGGAAAATGAAATAAAAAACGGTGGCAAGGAAAGGCTTTCTTATACCGCCATATTTTTGACATACAAGAGAGGAAATAATGGCGAATAAAGAAGCAATGCCAGGATTTGCCAAGCATAGCGATGTCGGCCTTGCGTTCGGCATGGTTGTCATTATTACCGTAATGGTAATTCCGCTCCCTCCTATTATGCTAGATCTGTTCCTCGCGTTTTCCATCACATTCTCGATGATTATCCTTATGGTATCTATCTACATGAAAAGAGCGCTGGAGTTCGCCGCGTTTCCATCGGTACTCCTTATCATCACGCTTTTCCGGCTGTCGCTAAATGTCGCCTCTACCCGTCTGATACTTACCAACGGTAACGAAGGCACGCACGCGGCAGGGGCGGTGATAGAGAGCTTTGGAAGCTTCGTTGTCGGCGGTAACTATGTCGTCGGCGCTGTTATATTCACCATACTGGTGCTTATAAACTTTATAGTTATTACCAAAGGTTCGGTAAGAACATCCGAGGTAGCTGCAAGGTTTACTCTCGATGCGATACCGGGCAAGCAGATGTCGATAGATGCCGACCTTAACGCCGGCATGATTACGGAAGAGCAGGCACGCAAAAGAAGAAAAGATCTCGAGCAGGAAGCCGAGTTCTACGGAAGTATGGACGGCGCTATCCGCTTCGTGCGCGGCGATGCTGTAGCTGGCATTATTATCACTCTCGTAAACGTGCTTGGCGGGTTCGCAATCGGCGTGGCCCAGCAAGATATGAGTATTATGGACGCGATAAGCGTATATACGATACTGACGATAGGAGACGGTCTGGTAACACAGATTCCGGCTCTAATTGTCTCCACCGCGTCCGGCCTTATAGTTACCCGCGCCGCGTCGGAATCGGACATGGGTACCGACATAGCCAGACAGTTTCTCGGACACCCTCGGGCGTTTGCCATCTCATCGGCTGTACTTGCGTTTTTTGGAATGATTCCGGGCCTTCCCCACACCGCCTTTTTTATGCTCTCGTTTATGGCCGGAGCAATAGCCTACCTCACCTATCAGGCGGAAGATTTACTAGCTATGGAAGTGGAAGAAGAAGAAAAGAAAAAAGCAGAGACACCTATACAGGAAAAAGTAGAATCGCTCCTGCCGCTCGACACGATGGAGCTTGAAATAGGATACGAGCTTATACCGCTGGTAGACGCGGCGCAAAACGGCGAACTGCTCGACAGAATCAAATCACTTCGCCGCCAGTTCGCGCTGGAACTAGGCTTCATAGTACCGCCGCTCCATATACGGGACAACCTCCAGCTAAAGCCGAACGAATATTCAGTGCTTCTAAAAGGGGTTAAAATAGCCGGCGGAGAGATATGGATGAACCATTCGCTGGCGATGGACCCAGGCACAGGCGTAGAACCGATACCCGGAACCAAAACAACCGAACCAACCTTCGGACTGCCGGCGCTCTGGATTTCCGAAGCGAACAAGGAAAGAGCAAAATCGGCAGGATACACAGTTGTCGATGTGCCGACAGTACTTACGACGCATGTAAAAGAACTTATAAGAAAGCACGCGCCGGAACTCCTCGGCAGACAGGAAGTACACAACCTCTTGGAAAACTTTAAGGAGCAGTCGCCAAAGCTGGTGGAAGATCTCGTGCCAAACGTTCTAACCTTGGGGCAAGTACACAAAATACTGCAAAACCTGCTAAAAGAGGAGATATCTATAAGAGACTTGGAGAGCGTGCTCGAAACACTTTCCGACTGGGGCAATGTTACGAAAGATACCGACGTTCTATCCGAGTATGTAAGGCAGGCGTTATCCCGCCCTATCACAAAACAGTATATGACCGATGAAGGCAAGGTGCCGGTCATCTCCTTTACAAAGGCTATAGAAGATAAAATGGAAGAATCTGTAAAACAGACACCGCACGGAGCGTATATGGCACTTGAGCCTATCATGGCCCAGTCGATGATAGACGAACTTAAGTCCGAGCTAGATAAGTTCTCGATGCTCAATTATCAGCCGATACTTCTCACATCTCCGTCGATAAGAGTGCATCTAAAACGGCTGACGGAAAGATTTATACCAAACCTTGTCGTACTCTCTCACAACGAGATACTCCCAACGGCCCAAGTTGAAACATTATCAATAGTCAATCTTTAGATTAGGGGTGAAGAATGAACTTTAAGACATTTCAGGCGGTCGATATGGCGGCCGCTTTGGACAAGGTGAAAAGAGAGATGGGTTCCAACGCCGTAATTCTTAGTAGCCGAAAGGTCAGACGGTCTAACGGGTCGTTCGGCATGTTCGCAAGGCCGATTGTCGAAGTTACAGCGGCGCTCGATGAAGACGTAGCGGAAAACAATACCGGAAGAAATAGACAAAATAGCCAAGAAAGACAACATGGCAAACGACACGGCAATCTCAAAAGAAGAGAGAAAAAAACTCCCGCAGAGGAAAGACTCAATGCACTGGAACCTGTCGTAAACGCGCTCAACCCGCTTAGAAACGAAATAGCGGAGCTAAGAGAAATCATCACATCAAATTCCGAAGCGAACTCGATAGGAAGAATAGAGCTAAAAAAGGCGGCGAAGCTTTCGGAAGAGATGGAAAACATGAAATCAATGTTCAACTTCATGGTGGAGCAATCTGACCTCCATAAAGGAATGAGCCTCGGCACCAACTTTCTGCTTGCCTACCGCCGGATGGTAGAAAGAGGAGTGGAGCCTGCTTTCGCGAGAAGCCTTATCGAAAAGGTAAAGAACAACGTTCCCGGAAGAAGGGATGTAGACCTCCGCACGATAATAGCGGAAGTGGTAGACGACATTAAAGATTCTATGATGATAGGCGACCCGATAAAGCCATACGCGGCAGGCCCTAGAATAGTCTCGCTTATCGGCCCTACAGGCGTCGGCAAAACCACCACCATAGCAAAAATCGCGGCCGAGCTGGCCCTCGAAGGTAAATCTGTAGGGCTTATCACCATAGATACCTACCGGATAGCGGCAGTGGAACAGCTTAAAATCTATGCCGGAATACTTAACCTGCCGCTCGAAGTGGTTCTTACGCCGGACGAACTAAAAACAGCGATTTCTAACTTTTGCACCAAAGATGTTATCCTTATAGACACAGCAGGCAGGAGCCAGAGAGATACCGAAAAGCTCGACGAGCTGGCAAGCTTCCTTAGCCAGAATGATCTTATAGAAAACCATCTCGTCATAAATGCCGCCGCCGATACGGAGACGATAGACGAAACTGTCAAAAATTTCGGCGCCATACCTATAGCGGGGCTTATCTTTACGAAAATGGACGAAACAAAAAAACCTGGAGTAGTAATATCCCAAAATTTTAAAACCGGACTGCCGATCGTTTACACAACGAACGGTCAAAAAGTGCCGGAAGATATCGAGAAAGCGTCAGCACAAAAACTGGCTGTAGGACTATTTAAAAAAGCGGTGTAAATTACCTCTACAAGGGAGAATAAAAATGGATCAGGCAGGAACATTAAGAAGGCTAACAGCTAACGGAGCTGACGGCGGAACGCTTAGACAGCATCTAAAGGGTATAGCGGTAGCAAGCGGAAAAGGCGGTGTGGGCAAAACGAACATCGTGGCAAATATGGCGTTTGACCTTTCAAAACGGGGCAAGCGTGTACTTGTCTTCGATGCCGATATGGGCCTTGGCAATATACATATACTTCTTGGTCTTGCTCCAAAATATAATGTAGGCCATGTGCTTACCGGCTCCGAAAAAATAAAGGAAATACTGGTAGACGGCCCCGGAGGAATGAAAATACTGCCAGCTTCTACAGGAAACAAAAAATACAGCGAAATAACAACGGAAGAAAAGCTGACCCTTAAAACCGAACTGGAAATACTGCAAAACGATTTCGACTATATCATTTTCGATATCGGTGCTGGAATATCGGCAAACGTTATGTTCTTCTGCTCCGCCGCTCAGGATGTTGTCGTAGTAGCCTCGCCGGAACCTACCTCATTCTCCGATGCGTACGCGATGATGAAGGTACTCTCGCGGGACTATCTCGTCAAAAACTTCAAGCTTCTTGTAAACTCCGTAAGAAACTTGGGAGAGGCGCAAGTGGTATTTAAACGGCTCGTAATGGTGGCCGATAGATTTAATCTCAAAATAAAAATCGACCTGCTGGGGCATATGGTTTTTGACGAATCGGTAACACAGTCGGTACGAAAACAAAGGCTCTTTAGCGACCTTTATCCGGGCGCGGAAGTAAGCAAGTGCATAAGAAACATTACCGGCAATATGGAAAGGCTGGTAGGCGAAGGCGAGTTCAGCTGGGATAATGTAATGGAGCATGCCGGCAAATGATTACAAGCTACATCAAAAAAATCCCTGTATCGGCAGGCATGATATTTCTCTCCGTAGCGGCTTTTAGCGCGCTTCAAAGCGGGTCTGGAATCGTTCCAGCCCTTTACAGGGGAGCTATAGCCGGAGTTATCGGCTATACATTCGCCTACCTTTTTGTTTACATACTTTTCAAAAAAGATATGCCGGAGCCGGAAATACCGGAAGAGTACAAACATATCGGCGACAAACTCAAAGGAAAAAAATAGCCACTCCCCCCACCCGCCCCTATACGTCACATCGCAAAATTTGCTAATATATCCGCAAATCTTATCTATCGTGAAACACGAAAAATAGGTTATTTGGGGGGGGAAGAGCAATGAGAATTGGCGATAAGGCTATAGAGTTTAGTCTGCCGGATATAAACGGCGAGCAGGTATCGCTGGAGAGCTACAGCGATAAAAATATCGTGGTAATTATCTTCGGGTGCAACCATTGCCCCTATGTAAAGGCGTACGAAAACCGTATGAAAAAAATAGCGGCAGAGTACGGCGATAAAGGGGTCGCCCTCTTGGAGATAAATTCCAACGACGACAAAACCTACCCGCAAGATTCGTATGAGAATATGAAACTCCGCGCGAAAGAACAAAGCTTCAACTTCCCCTACCTGCGCGACGAAGGAGCCAAAGTCGCCCGCGCATACGAAGCCAAATATACACCAGAAGTTTTTCTGCTAGATAAGGAAAGGGTCTTACGCTATCACGGCAGGATAGACGATTCGTGGCAGAGCGAAACAAGAGTGCGCAGACACGACCTGAAAGAGGCGATAGAAGATATTCTAGGGCGCAGAGATGTGGCGGTAAAAACGACACCGCCGATAGGCTGTACCATCAAATGGCCCACCACCTAACCACACACCTTGCAGGTGAGTCGGCTCCCGCTCGCGGTAGACATATACTAAACCGTTTGCATGTTCACCGCTACCACCTAGAGGTGGAGCGCTAGCCACGCAACGGCGTGGAACCAGCCACCTAAGAGGTGTGGGGGTGGTAGTCGCAACGCGCACCTTGCATCAGGTGAAACAGTTTTCGCCAAGCGGCAGAGATGGTTTAGGGAAGTTTGAAAAAGTTTTAGAATGCGCGCCACTGCCGCCTGTACGCACAGCGTGAGCGGGGCGTTTGCGAATCGAATCTCTAATCTCTGGGTTTCACCGCAATTTTTTGTGATTTGACTACAGCGCAGTTACTTTAATCAATATCAAAAACCTCTTCGAATAGTAAGTGTAGGCTATCTCTCCCAACTCTAAAACCACTTCCATGGTCATGTGGTTTCCCATAATTAGTCGCTCCTAAAAAAGTAGGTTTTTAGCGTGGCAAGGTTTTGCTACCTGCCTTCCAGTTCAGTTTTCTGCCGATAAATCTTCGTAAAACCGCCAGCCAAAAAGAAAGAATAAGAAAGCCCGTAGTAGCTTTCTCATATTATGCCCAGCACCGCAAAGGACTGCGTTTATCTTGTCGCCCTCTTCGCCAAGCAGGTAGTTCCGCCCAAGCCGTCCATCGTTTTTCATATGACCGATCACCGGCTCGATAGCCGACCTGCGCTTTAGCCACTTCCGCAAACTATCCTTCAAGTAATGCAAGCCAACCATAAGGCGGGTCGGTTTGGCAGGGCGACCGATACCTTGGCTGTAAAGTTTGCCGAATGTTTCATCGAAAGATGACCAGTCGATTGCATTAGAAAGGCGATACAAAGGAGAGTTGATTAAGACGAACTTTGGATAGGAGACCTTGATTATCACGCTTTTTTGCCTACATAAAATCCCCATGTTTTAAGGGTTAATCGCTCATTCCTTGCAATTATAGCAGGCAGAATTCACACTTTAAATCAATACCTATAGGGTCAATAGAGTTTTTCAGGGAGGTCTATTTTAGCGGTTGGCAGTTTTAAACAAAACCAAACTTATGCCATTCGGCAACAGGCCCCTTAAAGTTTTCGGCAGTTATGACGAAAAAGAATATAGGTTCTTCAGCGAACCTTCAATTACAGGCTTCGGGAGATGGGGAGTGCTATTCCGTATAGCCTCCCCTGATTTACCCCACATAACGGCGCGGGGGCAGTAGCCGCCTACCGCTTGCAGTTGCCATTTGCAGTGAGGCGGTCTGTTCGGCAAAAGTTCCGTTTTCGTAAACTATACCAACTGCGTTGTGGCTACTCGCTTCACGCCGTGCGTGCGTTCGGTGGGGTGACTAATGCTGATGCCCATCATCATGCCCCATCTGTTCGTGGTTCATACTATCGTGAGCGGAGTGATCGATCCCGTTGACAGCAGGATTGCAAGGCTGACCAGTCGTACCAGCCGGCACTGTTTCGGCCTGCATGCTGTCGTGGTCATGCCCGCCATCGCCTTTATCGTGAGTGGTAGAAGACGGCATTACAAAGTCCGGCCTTGTTTCTGGGTGGCGAATTGCCCCGCCAAGTTTTTGGGTATTTACAAGAAGAAAGAGTCCGCCAAGTGCCATCGCGAGTACTCCCTTAATATACCAGCCAGGTATTTCCTTGCCCCTAAACCGAAAATGGCCGATAGCTAAAAGTACGCCAAGAGCAAACATCACGACAGTAGCAAGCTTTGCCGCCTTTTCATGCAGTTCAATATGAGAATGTCTCACCCCGTCAATGTTAGCTACAAGGTTATGCCCAGCTTCGCCGGCGATGAAAACCGGAATAGTGATAACAAAAGCAAAAACGTAAAAGATAAAGCCGAGTTTTATATGCTCTTGTCTGCCGGGGAACATGCCATACAGCAGTAAAGCTGTCCCAAAAAACAGAGCGGCAAAAGGAAGGTGATTAAGTGCCAGATGCGCTTCGACAGCAACCAGCTCAAACCGCATTAACTAACCGTCATCCTGTTCGGCTTTAAGACGGGAAAGCTCTGCCTTGCCTTTTTCATACCGGAGCCGCATAAGGTAGATAACAACAAAAGTGAAAAAGAACGCAAACATGCTAATCCATAAAGCAATTTTCATCATCGGGTCCATCGCAGGCTTTGGCGGGTGCATTATGCTTCCCCATAGTTTTATCGCAAAGTGGACAAGCGGCACATCGAGAAAACCTATAATACCGTAAACTGCCGCGTACCGAGCCTGCGTAACCTTATTCTCTACCACACCGCGCAGGATAAGGTACCCAGAAAAAATTATAAGAAGTATAAGCGCAGAGGTAAGCCGAGGCTCCCATATCCACCAGGCACCCCATCTCTGCTTTCCCCATATCATTCCGGTTATAAGCATAAGTGCGCAAAAATGAACGCCGAGGTCGGCCCCTGCCACCGCCCAGCGGTCGTACATAGGATTCTTTTTCCAAAGGTAGCCGATAGAGCCGACAAACACCATGAAGAACCCGAGGTAGGCCATTATCGCCGTTGGGACATGGAAATAAAGTATCCGGTATGTCGGCGGTTCGCCGACGGCATTCGGCGCTATCTTTAAGCCGGAAACGGAGGCGATAATCAAAAAGATTATCGCAGAGCCTACCATGAAGCTTCTCCCTTTGGGCGACTCGACAAGACTATTGATTCTGTTTAAAATCTTTAATCTCCTTTTCTACCCTTGTGCAACGGCGGGTCAGCTGAAAAAAGTATCCGATAAGCACAAACCAGACAACAGCGTAAGCGGAAATAAGATAACTCATGGTTCGTCCACTATATATTCAAAAAGGAGAGACGACACGGTAAAAAAAACAACATCGAACGCAATGATCAATTTAAGACGAGAATAATAGTCGTCCATATTCCCGCTGTCAATAAGAGCCGAGGTAGCCCCAGCCGCGAAAATAATAAGCGGTACAAGCAAAGGCAGTAAAAGCACCGGCAGTAAAAGCTCCTTCGCCTTAAGGTTTACCGATATAGCCGCTATAAGGGTGCCGAGGGCCATAAAGCCAAAATCGCCCAAAAACAGGATAATCGTCATCAGCCCAAAATGCTCCATCACGTTTAGATTGTAGAGAACTATGAAAATCGGGATTATGAGAACCTGTATCACGATGAGAAACAGAAGGTTGCCCAAAAACTTTGCCCAGTAGATAGCGGTGCGGTCAACCGGAGTAAGCGTAAGGCCTTGTATACATTCGTTTTCCTTTTCCACCTGAAACGACCGGCTAATACCGAGAGTACCGGAAAAAAGAAACGCTATCCAAAGTATTCCCGACGCAAGCTCTGGACTGTTCTCAGGAGTCAGCTTAAACGCAAAATTGAAGATAACTATTACAAGCAGAGCAAACATAAAGGTGTTGCCCAAAAACTCCCGCGAACGGAGTTCGGTTTTTATATCTTTGAACAAAATAGCTTTTGTAGAAGTTATCAGCTCTCTCACTGCTCTACCTTTTCTATATACACTTTTTTGAGTTTATCAATCGTCATGCCGGAACTTTTTTCATTAAAAACCAGTTTTCCCCTTTTAAGTATCCCTATATGCGAAGCGACAGAAAGCCCTATCGCCATATCGTGGGTAATCATCATTACTGTTTTTTTTTGCTGGTGAAGACTACGAAGAAGATCCCTAAAAATCGTCGCCGAATGCACATCAAGACCGGAAAAAGGCTCATCGAGAAAAATAAAGTCAGGGTCTGCCACCAACGCTCTGGCGATAGAGAGCCTTTGGGTCATGCCGCGCGAGAATGTTCCGGCAAAATCGCCCCGCCTCTCATAAAGTTCTACAGATTTTAAAAGCATATCGGCCACAGCCCCGGGGCTCTTTACCCCGTAAAGCTCGGCATAAAAAGAGAGGTTCTCGTGAGCGGTTAATTGGTTGTAAAGAAATGAGTTGTGCGAAATGACCCCCACTTTTTGCCTTATTTCGCTTTCGTGTAGCTCCTCTCCCATCACGGTAGCGTTGCCGGTTGTCGGGCGAAGTAAGCCGCAGAGGATTTTCATTAAGGTTGTTTTGCCGGCACCGTTCGGCCCGTAAAGGACGAAAAAATCACCGCTCTTAATCTCTAGGTCAACCGCTCTAAGGGCTGTAAGGTCGCCATACTTTCGGGTAACCTTTTTGCAGAGAATCCCGTCTTTTTGCATCCGGTCTATTATCCCAGTTTTTCGGTAGTTTGGAAGAGCGGTTTTAATAAGCGGTAGAAAAACAGTGTAAGAGGGGCTGTTTCCAAAAGAGTTTTTTGAGCGTTTAAAAAGGGGAGTATCTTCTGATTTTTTAAAAACAGAGACTGGAAATTGGCAGTTTATAGAAAAATTAAATATCTCACTGGATAACAGCCTGTAATAAACCTACGCGCTCTTTTGGTCAGCAGACACCACAGCCCCGATTGCCGGCTCAGGCCTGCTGATTTTCTAACGGTTCTTTTCAGGCAACCGGCAGAGGCATCAAAGAGCTAATAAAATTAAAAATCGGCACCGGCCATAAAGTACGGAACAGTTATCGAAATATCGGCCACCACGTCATTGGTATCAATTTTCAGCGCCTCGCTGTAATACCCGACACCTATGTAGAGCGGTGTTACCGGCCTATATTTTGCCTCAAAAGTGTAGTCGGTAAGAGAGTTGCCACTATAGCTTATATACCTCAGCTCGCCAAGAATGGAAAGTTTGTCGATAGGGTTAAAGGCAACCCGTCCGTACAGCTGGGGCAAAGGAGTGGAAAGCGATTTCTCTTCGCTGATTCCTGTCGTGCCGGCAACGGTACCTTTCAAACTGCCTTTAAAGCTGAGAAGCCTAATATTCAACCCAAGGTCGATATCAACCGTATCACCAGTTGGAAGATTATAGAAAAACCCTATGTCGTTTCTTACAATTTCAAATTCTGTGTCGATTTTCGTATTAATATCGAATGTCTGGTCGCCGTAGGCTATCGTAGTGGTGTTTGTTTTTGAGCCTGCAAATTTAGACGGAAGATACCGGAAGTATATATTCGGCAATATCGGTAATGAATGTTCAATTCTCAGGTTAAAACTGGTCTGTTGTTTTTTATCAAGCCCAAGATCATCTTTTAACGATATGGTGTCACCTTTATATTTTACGTTGCCGGAAATATTCTGAGTACCGATAGCGGCGCCTATTGAGATATCAACCGGTCCAGCCGCATGCACAATAGGTACGCTTATAAAAAAAAGAAAAAAACTAAAAACGGACTTCTTCATATAATTCTCCTTAACAATTATTCAGTTGCAGATAAGATACTACGCCAATATCCATCAATACGGGGCAAAAATTGAACCAAAAGTAAAAAAAAATTACAAAACCGCTGTCGAACCGCCCAAAAACCTATAGTCCTTTCTTTTTAAGTAGGTTAGCCAAGGCAAAAGAATATCGCAAGCAGGCAGAGCGTTTGGACGAAGCAGTTGTCGAAAGCTAAACGGGGCTGTTGCCGAATGGCATAAATTCGATTTTTCCACAAATCGCCAATCGCTAAAACCTCTCTTTTAAAGAAGTTAGAAAATAAACTTTTCTTTAAAACACTTAAAAACTCTTTTGGAAACAGTCCCTAAACGTCTAGATTTTTTACCTGTAGTGCATTTTTTTCTATAAATTCCCTGCGCGGCTCTACCTGCTCTCCCATAAGCAGCGTAAACACTCCGTCAGCTTCTACCCCGTCATCTATGCTTACTTTTAACAAGGTTCGTTTTTGCGGGTCCATAGTGGTTTCCCAAAGCTGTTCGGGGTTCATCTCTCCCAGCCCTTTATAACGCTGCATGCTTATCCCCTCTTTCGCGGTTTTCATTACAAAAGCGATAAGCTCCCGTTTAGTTTCCAGAATGGTCGATTCCAGCTTATCCCCGCTAACAGTAAAAGGCCCGTTATCCCATTCACCAATCTGTTTTTTAAGATCCAGCGCAGTTGAATACTCGGCGGAAGTGATAATATCCCAATTAACATGGCTAAACACTCCCGAGACAGGGTTGAACCAGTCGATAGCGTAACCTCCATGAACGGCATCTTTTACCACTTTCGATTTTTTGTCTTTCCCTTTTATAGGATCAAACAGTAGCTTGACCTTCGCTTCGGAAGTAAAAAACTCCCTATTAGATACCTGTTTTTGTATAAGTACTTTCAAAAATTCGAGCGGATACCCTTTTTCTTCCAGCCGGTCAAGCGTTTGCAGATATTTGTTAAAAAGAACCATGCATCTAAAAAATTCGTCACTTTTAAGCAATTTTCCTTCCGCGCCGATTTTGACCATGCGCCGATCGGTGCCGAGTTTCAAAAGATAGTCACTAAGTTCGTTTTCGTCCTTGATATACTTTTCCTTTTTACTTTTGGCAACCTTGTAGAGTGGCGGTTGCGCTATGTAGAGGTATCCTCTTTTTATTATCTCTTCCATCTGTCTGTAAAAGAAGGTGAGTAAAAGAGTGCGGATATGCGAGCCGTCCACGTCGGCATCTGTCATAAGAATAATCTTGTGATATCTAATTTTGTCGACGTTGAAATCGGCCCCTATCATTCCGCCGCCTATTGCGGTAATGAGGGTTCTTATTTCGTTGGAGCTAAGCACTCTGTCGAGCCGTGCCTTTTCGACATTTAGAATTTTTCCCTTAAGCGGTAATATCGCCTGAAATTTGCGCTCACGTCCCTGTTTGGCAGAGCCACCCGCGCTGTCTCCCTCTACTATGTAAAGCTCGCAAAGGGCTGGATCTCGCTCCTGACAGTCGGACAGTTTGCCGGGAAGAGAACTAAACTCCATAATAGATTTTCTTCTGGTAAGTTCGCGTGCTTTTTTGGCCGCTTCCCGTGCGTCGGAAGCAAGCATCGCTTTTTGTATAACAAGCTTACCTATGGAAGGGTTCTCCTCAAAGAAAATATCTATAGCGTCTTTAACGATGCTTTCTACCGCCCCCTTAATTTTCGAGTTGCCTAGCTTCGCTTTGGTTTGCCCCTCGAATTGCGGATCGACCATTTTTACGCTAACGACAGCCGATAAGCCTTCCCTCACATCGTCGCCTGTTATTGACTGATCCTTCTTTAAAAGCTTTTTGCTGTTTGCGTATTGATTTATAGACCGCGTTAAAGCGGCTCTAAAACCGGCAAGATGCGTTCCTCCCTCGGGAGTTCTTATGTTATTTACAAATGTAAAAACATCCTCTTTATAACCATCGTTATATAACATTGATACTTCGACAGTTGTTGTGCCTTTTTCCTTTTGAACATATATAGGCTCCGGGAAAAGCGTTTCTTTGTTGCGGTTAATGTACTTAATAAAAGATTTGATTCCACCCTCGTAGTAAAACTCGTGGCTTTTGTCAGATCTTTCATCAGAAATTGTTATCTTTACCCCTTTATTAAGAAAGGCGAGCTCTCTTAACCTTTGAGAAAGATAATCGAAATTAAAAATAGTTGTTTCAAAAATTTGACTATCGGGCCTGAATTTTATTTTAGTTCCGGTGCTTTTAACTTCTCCCATTTTCTTTAAAGGGGCGGTAGAGGCACCTCGTTCATACGATTGCGTATAAACAAATCCATCCCGTTTGATTTCAATTTCCAACAGTTCCGAAAGAGCGTTAACCACTGAAACGCCGACTCCATGAAGACCGCCAGAAATTTTATACCCTTCTCCTTCAAACTTTCCGCCAGCGTGAAGCACAGTTAAAACTACCTCTACCGTCGATATCCCTTTATCTGGATGAATTTCAACAGGAATACCTCTTCCATCATCGTTTACAGATATTGATTCGTCGGTATGAATAACAATATCTATATTCTTGCAATGACCTGCCATAGCTTCGTCTATCGAATTATCTACAACTTCGTAAACAAGATGATGAAGACCTGCATTGGAGACATCTCCTATATACATAGCTGGTCTTTTGCGAACAGCTTCCAAACCTTCAAGGATTTTTATCTGTTTCGCGCCGTATTTATTATTTAATTTATCCATATATAAAAAGAAGTAGTCGTAATAAGGGGTGTGGAAACCGTTAATAACTTTCTAAGTTTAAATATTTCAATCTCTTTCCCATATGAAACAGTGTTAAGAAAAACAGGCTTTTTGCCAAGCATGTTGATATGTTCAAATCAAGGAAACATTCTAACAGGTTATCAACAACTTTTTTATAAAGATATTCACAGACCAAGTAATCTTTTTATAGATGTTAAGTCGTTGTAAAGACGGGTATTAACCTCAATATCGGCCTTTATCTTTTTGTAGGCATGGATAACAGTGCTGTGGTCGCGTCCACCGAACATCTTCCCTATTTGGGGAAGCGATTCGTCGGTATATTCTCGGGAAAGAAACATAGCAATCTGTCGCGGAACGACTATATTTCTCGACCTGTTTTTGGATTTTAAGTCCGTTATTTTAAGATGAAAATATTCAGTAACTGTTTTTTGAATTATTTTAACAGTTATATTTTTTCTCGAATCTTCGTAAACGCCTTTCATTGTCTCCTTTGCAAGTTCAAGAGAAATCGGCTTGCCAGAAAGAGAGCTATAAGCAACTATCCGCGCCAGACAACCTTCAAGTTCGCGGATGTTCGATCTAATTGTTCCGGAAAGAAACTCTGCCACATCGTTTGGAACCTTATAACCATTGGCGGCCGCTTTTTTCTTGATGATAGCAATTTTGGTTTCAAGCTCAGGCGGTTGTATATCTCCTATAAGGCCCCACTCAAAACGTGACTTAAGCCTTTCTTCAAGACTTTTAATATCTTTTGGAAACTGATCGGAAGAAACAACGATCTGCTTGCCCATTTCAAAAAGAGTGTTAAAAGTGTGGAAAAACTCCTCTTGAGTTCTGCTTTTCCCGGCAAAAAACTGGATATCGTCAACAAGCAAAATGTCGAGCGTCCGAAACTTTTGCCTGAAGCGGTCCATCTGTCCCTTTTGCAGTGCCGATATCATCTGATTTACAAACTGTTCGGAAGAAAGGTACGAAACCCGGGCGTTGGGATTTTTGCCCATCACATACTTTCCGATAGCCTGCATAAGGTGTGTTTTGCCAAGCCCAACCCCGCCGTAAAGAAACAGCGGGTTGTATTTGTTGCCGGGCTTTTTGGCACACTGTACTGCCGATGCATATGCGAATTCGTTACATTTTCCTACAACGAAATTATCGAAGCTGTAGTGCGATTTAAAATGGTGCGACGGCACCACCGCCTTTTTTTGCTTTTGCATTATAATGGGAGCGGCCCGAACCTTTTTCGGCTGGGCCTTATCGACTACGAACTTCACCATGTTTTTAGAATTGGTCTTCTCGTTCAAAAAGAGGAGAATCGCGGAAAGCTGGTTTTTTTCAAGCCAGTCTGCCACAAAAGCCGATGGAACAAGAACAGACATTACATTGTCTTCGTACTTTAGCGGGGAGGTAGGCTCAATGTACGAGCTGTAATTGGGCGACCCAATCCTTTGCTCAAGCTCCTTTTTACAGCTACCCCATAATTCTTCCATTTTCATATGTTATATATAAACCTATGCTCGTTATTTGATTTAAAATCGTCCGTTTTATCAGCCTCGTCAACCACCTCTCTCAAAGAGATAGAAAACAAGGTTTTTCTCAATGATTCGCTAATCTTGTACCAAAGCACCTGAGTAATGCACTTTTGTGTTTTCGAACAAAAAGAGCTGTTATCAACGCACTCGGAAAGAACTATATTCTCATCTACAGCGGAAAATATTTCGCCGATACTTATATCCAAAGGTTTCCTCGCAAGAAGATACCCGCCCCCAGGCCCACGAACCGATTTAACCAGTTTTGCCTTTCTAAGTTTTAAGAAAAGCTGTTCAAGGTAGTTGAGAGATATATCCTGCCTCAGCGATATATTGGAAAGCGGTACAGGGAAGTTGGTCGGCTGAGTGGCAAGATCTACCATCGCCTGAACCGCATAATGCCCCTTTGTCGATATTTTCATAGACAGGCTTTGAGAAAACTAAAAATCTGTTTTGACACGCCACAACCGCAAAAAGTTAAAATAAAAATCTTCGAAAGCAGATAAAAAAACGCTACTGCTACACCCCTCGTGAGAAAAGATATTAACAGCTAAAGATTTTTTATTCATCATCTTTTTTTGTTTTTTTTACGCATAATCCGTATCTGATTGGGTTGTTTGTTTTTAAATTTTTATTTTTATTTTCAAAAATATATTTGACGCTAACGGGCGGCAAAAACCGATGAAAAACATCCCAAAAGGAGCTGAATAGGCCGGAAGGAAGCGTAACTTACAATTCCCCGCAGGTTTGCCACAGGGAGTGTCTATACCTCAGCGTTAATATTTCATTAGGAACTCGATACACCTTGCCGACCAGCGTAAGCGTCTAAACCCCACCCCTTATCCAGCTTTTTACTATCAATGTATGGAGGTAGAAGAGCTTTATAATCTTCTTCCGAGTTGGCGTACGGTAGACGCTCAAAAAGGTAGCGCAGATATTTATATGGCTCCAACTTATTCGCCTTAGCGGTCTCGATGAGGCTGTAGATAGCCGCACTCGCAGTAGCGCCCCTCGGCGAACCGCTGAACAGCCAATTCTTTCTGCCAATAACAAAAGGTCTGATAGCGTTTTCCGCAAGGTTATTATCAAGACGCAACCGTCCATCCTGCGTATACCTCGTCAACTTTTCCCATTGATTCAAACTGTAACTTACAGCCTTGCCAAGCAACCCCCTCGGTGGAGTTTTTAACGATATCGCCTCAAGCCAATTTTGGAACACTGAAGGTAAGTTCCAGTCCGGCAGGAGCCGGTGTGGAGGTCGTCCCTCGCTCTTAGATTGAATCTGTTAGTATTCAGTTGTGAGGCACCGGTTGGATTATAGCCCCTGCAGTCAGCACTTTGCGCCTGCTCCTCTACAGGGGGAGTGAGGGCTTCCATCAACGTTTTTCAAAAGCCACTTTTTTAGGGCGGGTCTTTTCTCCGTCAGGCGCATTGACTCATGGCAGAACCTAACCCATCGGTCCCAAGAAGTTCCTGCGCAAGCTTGCGGTATCAGCAAGGCATCGGTGCAACGCATCTGGCATGCACACGGTCTTAAACCACACCTGATTAAGACATTCAAACTTTCAAACGATCCGCACTTTCTGGAGAAGTTAATTGATGTTGTTGGTCTCTAT
>JAJRYD010000023.1 GCA_024275955.1 Nitrospirota bacterium | reverse complement strand
GTCCTTAAGAAAGGTAAACGGCTATAGACATCTCATAGAATTAAGGAGCATTATGAAACGTATCCTGAATACCGGTAAAGTTGCAAAGGTAGCGTGACGGTCATGCCGGAAATTTCAACTAAGAAAGGGCTTGATTCCCGCATTTCAAAATAATCGAAAAATACTAAAAGATCATTTCAGCAACTTTTATGAAATTAAAGATTGGACGGATGGAGTCAATGTACTCCCATATTTAGAAGAAATGATCAAAACAGTGGATCACCTTCTAACTTTTGATGGAGAACGCCAAGAACCTTTGGTCATGCAACCAATATGGAAAACAAATGGGAAGTCTGCGACTTTAGCTGAAAACTGTTTAGATATTTTTATTTGGAGTGATTTTGCATTTACGCGCTTGTTTTTTGATGTTGCGAAAAAAGAGCTAAAGAAGAATAGAAGCAGAATGTCGAGGCAAGCGCGCTCCGTTATTTGGCTAACTAAGATGCTCACAGACTATTCACAAGATTCTGTTGTAGACCATAAAAAAATCATTGATGAACTCTCATACAACACTAGAAATGATAAAGCGTTTGCCGTAAGTGGAAGAGTTACATATCCATACCTAAACTCAAAAGAACAAACTAAGCCAAGAATTAAGAAAACTCAAATTAAAGAGATAATCCTTGGAGGTGGGCAAAACTTACTTAGCCCAGAAAGACGCTTGGATGGCATAATCCAAAACACTCCCAACTTATTTAATAATCAGAAAAAGTAATTATGATAGCTATAGATTTATTTGCGGGTTGCGGAGGGTTGTCATTAGGTTTTCAGAATGGCGGGTTTGATGTGGTGGTGGCTTTTGACAATTGGGATCCAGCAATTACTGTATACAGAGAAAACTTCAAGCACCCTATAATCAAATATGATTTATCAGATGAAGACGATTGTACGATTTTTCAGAGATACTCCCCAGATTTAATAATTGGCGGTCCTCCATGCCAAGATTTTTCAAGTGCAGGGAAAAGAGATGAAACGCAAGGTAGAGCAGATTTAACATTGTCTTTTGCAAAAATAGTCACAACAGTTAAACCTCGCTGGTTTGTAATGGAAAATGTTGAGAGAATAATCAAAAGTAATGCTCTGAAAGAAGCCAGTAATATATTTGGATTGGCAGGTTACGGGACAGCTTGCAAGGTGTTAGATGCTAGCCTGTGTGGAGTTACTCAGAAGAGGAAACGGTTCTTTATGGTTGGTGAGCTGAATGGGAAGGGTGGATTTTTAGATGCATATTTAGAAGATAATCTTTCTAAGAATCCTATGACTGTTAGAGATTACATGGGCGATAGTTTAGATGTTGAGCATTACTATAGGCACCCTAGAAACTATAACAGGCGTGGCATCTTTAGCATTGATGAACCGAGTTCAACAATAAGAGGGGTAAACAGACCCTTACCAAAAGGGTACAAAGGGCATCCAGCAGACTCTGCACCAGTGTCGGATGATGTACGACCACTTACGACAATTGAGCGAAGTTGCTTGCAAACCTTTCCTGAAAACTTTACTTGGAGTGGTAGCAAAACAACACTAGAGCAACTTATTGGCAATGCTGTACCAGTTAAATTGGCGGAGTTTGTCGCTTGTTGCCTTAGGGAATACATAAGCGATTGCAATTTAAACCAAGCTAAATATAAGCCTCGGCAAATATCAATGGAGAAATTGCTTGCTTCCCAGCGTTAGTAGGGGTACAGGGATCAGGCATGGACATTAGACACAACCTCTTATTTTATTGGAGCCGGTGAGCGGAATTGCTACGCCCCGTCTCAAATAGGGAAACCGCTGACCTACGGTTACGAATTGGTTGCCCTAGAATTAGCATCCACCTGTCATAAACGGTCATTCCCGACTCAAAATCTTATTAAGAATGCCTAGCGTTAAACATTGATTTTATAAGCCGAGAAATCGCCACACCAGCGAGAGGCAATGCGGCAGTACGAACTTCTGCGAAGCCAAAGGCAACGGGGCTATGCAGATATCCCACTGAAGTACCAAAAAGGTATATCTACCGCGAGCGACTGCCACCTCCATGTGTTGCGTGGGCTACTTCTTCTTCGCCAAAATCCCTTCAATATCAATAATAAATTTTACGTCGTGGGCGACCATCAGCCCGCCAGCTTCAAGAAGCTTATTGTACGAGATGCCGTAGTCCGTCCGGTTAATCTTTCCGCTCGCGGTAAACCCAGCGCGCAGGTTGCCCCACGGGTCTGTTACCGAGCCTAAGAACTCTGCCTCCAGCTTTATCTGCTTTGTAACGCCGTGAAGCGTAAGGTCGCCTATCATCGTAAAGTTTCCATCTTTACCGTTGGTTATTTTTGTAAGTTTGTAGATGATTTTTGGAAACTTATCTACGTTCAGGAACTCCGGCGAGCGGAGATGTTTGTCTCTTTTCTCCATGCCGGTATCTATGCTGTCCGCTTTTATCTTTACCGTAGCTTTTTTTAAGGTTTTGCTTTTAAGGTCAAAGTCGAAACTGCCTTCATACTCTTTAAAGTTTCCGTTCACGTTGGTTATAACCATATGTTTTACCGAAAAGCCTACCCTCGAATGCCCTTTGTCTATTTTAAAAACTTCCGCCGAAGCAGGCGATGCAAACAGTATGGCAACGATGGTGATTGTAAAAAGTTTTTTCATTTCAATATCTCCTCAAAAAGTTAGAGATGGTGCAACGCAAAGCTCCCCCGCATTTTACTCCATTTGTACCTCCCGCAAAATAGGGGGCTGTTGCCCAATAAGATAAATTCGATTTTTCTACAAATAGCCAATCTCTAAAGACTCTATTTTTAAGAAGTTAGAAAATGAATTTTTCCTTAGCGTGCTCAAAAAAACTCTTTTGGAAACAGCCCCAAAATGAGTTTTCTCCGCTTTTGGTTGAAATTTAAAAGTAAGCGGAGCGCGTGCGTGCGAAGCTAATGCGGCAGAGCTGACTGCCACTCCACGCGCCGCACTGCCGTGCCTTAAGGCGAAGGTCTGTTGTACTGCGTGATGCGGTAAAGCTCTATGGAGGAGTCGGAATCTAGTTCGGTAAATTTTATTCCCATTCCGTCTTTTCCCGTTTCGCCATGTTTGTGCTGGCTGTTGACCACTTCAAAACTTCCCTTAATCTCCGGCCCATTCATGCTGCCGAGGGAAAGCCTGAACCGGAAATTACCTTTAGTCCCTTTGTTTAGGCCTGTATCGGTGACAACGAAAACACCTTCCATGCTTATATCTATCGTTTCGGAATAGTTGGTCTCTTTTCCATCGACGATGAGGCAGAAATCTGTAGCGAAATGCACTCTTTCGCGGTGGCGCTTATCTTTATTTTTTTCTTCCATCTGAATAAAACTCCACAATGCTTTCCAAAAGTCCGTCTATGGTAAATTCTTCCGGCTCTGCGTCTATTATAAACCCAAATTTCTTTGCTGTCTCAGTTGTAATAGGGCCGATTGACGCGACCTTGATTTTGCCCTTTATTTCGGCGAACTCCGATTTTTCAAACATACTGACGAAATTAGAGACGGTAGAGGAAGAGGTAAATGTGACCATATCAATTTCTCCATCCCTTATCATCTTGAGCAGATCTTCTTTAAGACCGGAAGGCCTTATAGTTCTGTATGTTGTAACTACATCTACTTTAGCCCCTTTTTCGGCCAGAACTTTTGGAAGAATCTCCCTTGCCTCTTCGGCGCGTGGGATAACGATTTTAAGGCCGTCCACATCGCCGATGCTTTTTAGTATCCCTTCCGCCCTAAACTCGTCTGGAACCAGCGATACCTTTATTCCAAGCGTTTCCAGCGTTTCGGCGGTTTTTTTGCCTATGGCGCATATCTTTGGTCCAGCCAGTTCTCTTATATCCCGCCTAGTCTCTTTTAATCTTTTAAGCATCTGCGAGACACCGTTCACGGAGGTAAATATCATCCAGTCGTAGGAGCCGGCGTTGTCTACCGCTTTGTCGAAACTGTCCCAGCTTTCAGGGTCGACAGTTTCTATAGTCGGGAACTCTACCGTACTGGCACCCAGCTCTTCAAGGCGGTTGAGGAACGCGCTTGCCTGCGCCCTCGCTCTTGTAACTATTATCTTTTTCCCAAAAAGCGGTTTTTGCTCGAACCAATTAAGCTTATTCCGCAGAGAAACCACTTCGCCGACGATGATAAGCGAAGGAGCTTTGATATTTTCTTTTTTCGCTATTTCCGATATTGTTTCAAGCGTGCCTGTCCATGTCTGCTGGTTCGGCCTTGTTCCCCATCTTACTATCGCTACCGGAGTGTCGCCGTTCCGTCCGTTTTCCATCAGTTTTTTGGTTATGTATGGAAGGTTCTTTACTCCCATGTAGAACACTATAGTCCCCACGCCTGTGGCGATTTTGTCCCATGCTATAGAGCTTTTGTCTTTAGTCGGGTCTTCGTGTCCTGTGATGAATGCCATTGTAGATGTGGCCGACCTGTGGGTAATAGGTATCCCTGCGTATGCGGCCGCCGCAACGCCTGCGGTAACACCGGGAACAACTTCGAACTTGATGCCGGCTTCCACAAGTTCTTCGGCTTCTTCGCCGCCTCGCCCAAAAACATAAGGGTCGCCCCCTTTAAGGCGTGCTACGTTTTTGCCGTCCCGAGCGATGTTTACTATCAGTTCGTTTATCTTTTCCTGCGTGAGGGTATGGTCGCCCCCCTTTTTGCCGACATATATAATCTCGGCATCTGCTCTGGCATATTCAAGAAACTTTTTGTTGGCAAGATAGTCGTAGACTATCACCTCGCAGGTTTCTATAAGCTCTTTGGCTCTAACGGTAAGGAGGCCCGGGTCGCCCGGCCCTGCTCCTATTAAGTAAACTATTCCACTCATAATAAGGGAAAGATTATTGCAGATAAGCTGGGACTTTACAAACCTATACCGTGTATGGAAAATCGGTTGACTGTGCTAAACGGCATCTTCTATTCTAGCTCGGTATGGCTGAAAACGAAGAGCGTAATAGATTTGAACGGTTAGAGTTTCGATGGATAAGGGCGTTCGAATATATCCTCGCCGCCTTTATGTTCGTTATCGTCGCTTGGGGGCTGGTAATGCTTATCCTCACCACCAACTGGGCGGTGGTGCCGGATGATGAACTACAGCTTCATGTCATAGTAGGGCAGATACTCAGCGACATACTTCTTTTGGTGGTTGGGCTTGAATTCGCGATACTTCTTATCCATAGGAGGATTGAGTACCTTGTAGATGTCGTCCTTTTTGTGGTGGCCAGAAAAATGCTGATAGGCTCCTACGGTGCTTACGAAATACTTGCAGGAGTAATCGCCATAGCGGCTCTTTATGCCGTAAGAAAGTATCTTCTTATATGCCCGGGGTGCCGTTTCCAGCCGCTTGGCTTTCTTGCCAAAGATAAGGAGGCTTAAAAAATGGGCGGTGATGCTGAAAAAGAGATTCTCGATATTCTCAAAAAAGCTATGAAACGCGAAAGCGATGCCGAGGCTATATACAGGCGCGGTGCGGAAATAGCGTTGAGACCGGAAGTAAAGGAAACTTTCAATAAGCTTGCCGACGAAGAAGGCAAACACGAAGAGGTGGTAAGAGAGCTTTACCATCAGACTAAAAAAAGATTGGGACTAAAGATACTTCACGACGATGAATAGAGCGGTCAACATAGCTGTTGCGGGCGGGTCTACCGCCGACGAAAAAACGGCTTTGCTTGCGTACGAAGTAGGCTCTAAACTAGCCAAAAGAGGCTGGGTGTTGATATGCGGCGGTCTTGGAGGCGTTATGGAAGCGGTTTCAAGAGGCGCTGTTGATAACGGAGGTACGACTTTGGGAATCCTTCCTGGGTATGATCATTCAGATGCCAACAAGCATATAAAAATAGTTATCCCAACAGGCCTTGGGCATGCCCGCAACGCTATTCTTGCCAGCTCTGCCGACGGGATGATAGCTGTCGGCGGGGGGAACGGCACACTCTCCGAAATAGCTCTTGCCTTAAAAATGGGCAAGCCGGTCGTAGCTCTTAACTGCGCCCACGCAGTAAAAGGTATGGCAGAGGCCCGCACTGCCGGAGAAGCTTTGGACTTTTTAAATTCACGAATAAAAGACATTGCGTAGAACCGCTTTAATCGCTCTCGCCATAGCTTTTATGCTGTCAGCTTGTGCTGTGGACCAACGCGTACTGCGCAAAAGCCCTCACGCGACGAAGGTTCATGTCGTTAAAAGAGGCGACACGCTCTCTTCCATAGCAAAGAGGTACGGGGTAAGCGTTTCGGCCCTTAAAAAAAGAAACAGAATTACCAATACAAAGATTACAGCCGGCCAGAGGCTCTACCTCTCCGGCATCGCTTCAAGCTCTGCTTCTACCTCCTCAAGGAAATGGAAGAAGAAAAAAGGCAAACGGTCCGGCAAGGTAGCGGTTTCATCCAAAGCTCCGAAGATATCGGTAAAACTAGCATGGCCTATAAAGAAACCTACCATAACATCGAATTTTGGAACACGTAGCAACGGCAAACATGATGGGCTTGATATCGGCGCGCCTAAAGGGACTAAAATTTATGCCGCCGCCTCTGGCGAAGTGATTTTCAGCGGGAGAGGGCCGACAGGGTACGGGCTTGTGGTAATAATCAAACATACCGCAAACGTTCTTACCGTTTATTCTCACAACAGCAAGAATGTAGTGAAAAAAGGTGCGAAGGTAAAAAAAGGCGGCATTATAGCTACAGTCGGCAAAAGTGGCAGAGCTACAGGCTACCACCTTCATTTTGAAGTAAGGGTAAAAAGGACAGCCTACGACCCGAGGAAGTACCTCCCGAAGCTAAGGTAATATCTGCTGGGGCTAGACGTTAGCTTTGCGGAACACCTTTATATACTTTTCGTCTATTCCGTTGGCTTCCATCCATTTTATACGGGTGCTTATCCGCCCCCGACACATTTTGCGGTAGAAGCCTGCTTGCGCTTCTGCCACGGAGAACAGCTCCTCGTAGCCGGGGAAATGTTTCTCCATGCTTCCCCGCGCCGGCACTTTGGTGCCCGGCATAACATCCCAGTCTACCCATTCAATCTGGTCGGTAGCGACAAGCGGGTAGAGGATTATCGAAAG
This sequence comes from Nitrospirota bacterium, assembly GCA_024275955.1. Lineage (GTDB taxonomy): Bacteria > Nitrospinota_A > UBA7883 > JACRGQ01 > JACRGQ01 > JAJRYD01. The sequence continues at coordinate 64,187 of JAJRYD010000023.1, read as the reverse complement.
ATCTTTTGGTATGTCGGTCTCTTTTCCCTGCTTTTCGTCGTTTTCCGATTTGAAAAAGCCGCCGGTGTTGAGAAGCAGTCCCTTCGATTTATGGGTGTTGACTGTTTTTAGGAACATATCTATCTCTTTGGAGCGCGGCCAAATTCCAAACGGGTTGGCCCCCGGAGATATTTTCAGTTTTCCTATTTCGGAGAGAGAGATATTTTCCGCCGCCGTGCTTTTGGTGGAAAGAGTAATGTAGAGCGCCGCCTGTAGGATAGGGTCTTCTATAAGCGTTATCGGCCCCCAAGTGTTGTCTTTTTGTATAGTGGTTATGTAGCTTGGCGCTGGTGTATCTAGCGATGTCGGGTTGGCGCCTGGCAGAAAATGCCGCGCAGATATGCACCTTCCATTTTTGGTGAACGCGTCCATGTAGTATGGGGTTCTGTTGCCGTCTGGGTTCTGAAATACCATCGCGTTTTCGGCAGACTGGATTGTCTTTTCCCAAAACGAGCCGGGGGCGTAGCTGTCTGTTTTGTTGTAAAGGCCGGACTCAAGCCCTGTGGTTTCGTTAACGGTGGTCTGGATTACTATTGCGTCGTCGTTTCCAAGCTTTACATCTTTCAAAGCTCCGTTATCTATAAATTCCTTGTGGTAGGCGTTGCCGAGTGACGATTTGCCGGAGCCTGAAAGGCCGATGGTAATAAACACTTTTTCATCGCCGGAAGGAAGGGTAAGCGATTTGCTGGAGCCGTGTATCGGCATGCCGAGGTCGTTATTGAGGAACGCGCTCCAGATGAGTGATAGAGCGCCCTTTTTGCACTCCCCGAAGTAGTAGTTTCCAAGCAGAAAACCGACATTGTCGGCAGGGTCGAATATCATCATTATTCTTGGCGGTTCAGGGTCGTCTTTTATCTGTTTAGGGTCGTTTGGGTTCACCCGCATCTTCCATGCCTTGTAGTCTGGGTTTACCCAGTCGGGGTAGGAAACGAGCTTTATGTTTTTAAAGTTAAGCGGCCGGCTTTTTTTGTAGATGCTTTTTGTTTCGTCTGTGCCTGGCACGAAATTTAGTATGAAATCGAGCGCGTGCTTGGCATACTTTTGCGTTACGAGAAACTCGCATTCGCCCATCGCGTTTTTACCGCGCCCGAAAAAACATTTGACAGCCACTTTAGGTAAAGGCAAAATTTCTCGAACTGCGTCTTTCACTATTTTGCTGAGCCTTTGGTACTCCTCAGGGTTGTTTCTGTCGACAATATGGCGCGCCCACGGAGAGCGTCCCGTATCGCGTCCGGTAACTGATACCAGCACTTTGTTGTTGGTTTCAAAAAGCCCTACATTAGCCACATCCGACATATGGGTATGGGTTTTTAGTACGTTTGGCTGTTCGCAAGCTAGCTCGTAGGCTATGTTTATACCGCCGCGTCTTGTGTTGGGCGAAGAAAAAAGGTGAATAGCTCCGGCTTCTATCTCTCCACCGACATTAATAAAACCATCTTTATCTGCATGCGTAGGAACCGTACTCATCTTTAAAAACCTCCAAGCCCAAGCTGAAAATATTACTCAAGAGCGACTTAAAATTCAGGTGTTGTTTTCCCAAAAGGTAAAAAACCGGAAATCCCCAGTTCGGACAGTCTAACAGAAAACAGTTTCTTCCGGACAACGATTTTGGCGATAATGGTTTGGTTTGCTCTGTGGAACATATTAAAATCTATGGATGAAGCTGGATGAGATACTGATTTTCCCTGATGAACTGCTCTCCCGTAAGTCGATAAAGGTTACAAAATACAGCGGTAAGGCTGTTGAAACCGGCGAAAAGCTTAAAAACCTCATATTGGCTAAAAGAGGATTGGGGGTTGCCGCGATACAGATAGGGGTACCGCTTAGAATGTTTGCGATAAAAAAGCCGACAGATAAAAAATCTATTACTCCTGTTCTTTTTATAAATCCGCTAATAAGGCAAACCTTCGGCGAAGCTCTGGGCGAGGAGGGCTGTCTTAGTATCCCCGACCACTGGATAAAGCTGTCAAGGCCCAAAAGGGTGCTTATCGAGGCTATGGACGAACATGGTGACAGTTTTTCAATGGAATTTGAGGGATATCATGCAAGAGGGATTATGCACGAGATAGACCATCTAGATGGCAAGCTTATCTGGGACAACCTGCCGGAAGAGACACGCAAAGCCGAAGTAGCCGGTTTTCTTGCCAGCTAGCCCTGCATTGCGGGCCTGCTTTTCGCAAGCGGCAAACAGTCTCTTAGTTGAAAGCTCAAACTAGCCAACGCGCCCCGCCCACGCATCGCGTGAGGCGGCAGTGGTATACGGCGAGAGCTTATAAAGTTCTTTTAAGCTTATCTACCGCGTGGCGACAACCGCCTCCAGATGCTATCTGGGTGTGGTAGGATTGGTTGAAATGAGCTGTTTAATTTGGGTTTGTAGCAAGCGATGAAATGTCCTTCCTGCGGTAATATAGATACAAGGGTAGTCGACTCTAGGCTTAGCAAAGATGGCGATGTAACCCGTAGAAGACGTGAGTGCCAGCAATGCGGGGAGCGTTTTACCACCCATGAGAGGATAGAGGAAATTCTTCCTTCCATAATCAAAAAAGACGGTAGCAGGGAAGATTTTGATACCGACAAAATCAGGCGCGGTATATCGAGAGCGTGTGAAAAGCGGCCTATCTCTGTCGATAAAAAGGAGGAGCTACTCAAAAGGGTGGTGCAGTTTGTAAGAGAATCCGGCGAAAAGGAGATAAACGGTTCCAAAGTAGGAGAAAAGATAATGGACGAACTGCGAGGGCTGGACGAGGTAGCTTATGTACGGTTTGCTTCTGTCTATCGTTCTTTTAGAGATGTAAACGAGTTTATGGACGAGCTTTCCGACCTTTTGAAGGATAAAAAGAACAATGCCTAAATTTTACCCGATGATGATGAACCTTAAAGAACGCCACTGCCTCGTGGTAGGCGGCGGCGACGTGGCGGCAAGAAAAATCGAGATGCTGGTTTCGTGCGGGGCGAAGGTAAAAGTTGTCGCGCCGGAGATAGACCATTCGCTTAAACCGCTTCTGGAAAACGGAAGTGTTAATCACCTAAAAGGCGAATACGAAAAATCGCAGATAGACGGGGTGGTGCTTGTAATAGCTGGAACCGATAACGAAGCGGTCAACCGCGCGGTTTATGAAGATGCTTCGTCTAAAGGGGTACCTGTCAACGTGGTTGACGTACCGGATCTCTGCTCGTTCATAGTTCCATCGGTAGTGGAGCGGGGCGACCTCCTTATTGCTATATCAACCTCCGGCAAATCGCCGGCGTTTTCTAAGCAGATAAGAAAAGAGCTTCAAAAGAAGTTTGGCCCGGAATATGCCGAGATGCTAAAGCTTATGGGAGAGGTGAGGAAGCTTGTGATAGAAGCAGAGCCAAACCTTGATAAGCGAATGAAGATTTTATCTGAAATAGCAAATTCTGACATCCTCGAAAGAATAAAAGGCGGCGAAACATTTTCGGCTAAAAAAGTGCTGGAGACAGCTGTTTCAAAATGAACACACTGATGATTCTATCGGCCATCTGTTACTTCCTCGGGATGACGAAATTTTTCATGCATATGGCGGTGAGGAAAAACGGTTTTTTCTACATGGCGACGCTTATGATAATTATCGGTTTTATACTGCATACAGCTATGCTGTTTACCTTGTCGGCCGAGACAGGCCATGCCCCTTACGCCAACCCGTTCGGGCAGGCATCGTTCTTCGCTTGGACAACTATGGGCGCGTTAATATCGGCGATACTCTATTTCCGCGTAACACATATAGGGGCGTTCGTGTCGCCTGTCGGTTTTTTAATAATGTTTTATTCCTTTACTCTTCCAAGCGGAGACCCAAGCACGACACCGACTACGGAGTTTTGGCTTACTATGCATTTTACTCTTGGCTTTCTTGCGCTAAGTTCGTTCGCGGTTATGTTTTCCGCATCGGTTATGTACCTTATGCAGGAAAGGCGTTTAAAGTCGCACCAGCTGACAGGCTGGTTCAAAAAAATGCCAGATTTAGATACGCTCGACAACCTTTACTACGGTTCGCTTATTTTCGGATTTCCGCTTATCACTGTCGGCTACGGCTCGGCGGTTATCTGGAGCTGGTCAAAATTCGGCAACTGGTACGGGCCGGATCTTGTTAGGGTTCTTCCTTTTGTGTTTGTATGGTTGCTCTATGCCGTCTTAATATCCGGGAGGCTTCTCTTTAAATGGCGGGGGCATAAGATAACGCTTTTTGGCGCGCTAGCTTTTGGCGCCGCGATACTCTCTCTCGGCATTCATGTCTATTAATTAGTCGTTTTCGCTCTGGCTTCTTAGTATCGACCTTTGTAGCTTAAAAATATAAGAGATAAGCAGTTCTCTATCGTCTTTGTTCAAGGCGTAGAACTCAAGGTGAATAATCTTTTGCGTGTCATCTTCGGTTATTGATTTTGCTTTACCTATTACATCTATGGTAAATGCCGGATATGTAGGCGGAACCAGCCGTATAAGAAAGCTGTCGCCTGTCTTCGCCTTTGCGGCGCATTTAAGGTTTAGACCGTCTTGAGATATTTTTGTAACTATTCCGCTTTCACAGTTTTCCAGCCGGTTGGTTTCCCCGCTGGCAAAGCGCAGTAATGTATCTAGCTTTCGGTCTATCGAGTTCCACATCTTAAGGGCGTACGCGGGAATCTCTTCCATCTCCCTGTATGTTTCTATGTCGGACGGCATATCTACAAAAGGCGGCGGCAGGCCGAGCCTATCGCTGGTGCGGTGGTTCGTTACCCGTGTAACGGCATCGGCCATCTCCGACGCGTCCAAAAGCTGGTATTCGGTAGAGAAAGAGGTTTCAAGCCAGACACCTTTTTCTTCCGTATCGTCGACATCGTCCGTCATAAAGCACTCCCCTTTTTAGTCTAGGTAATTATATGAACCTTGTTGCCGCATTCCAAGCAGGAACCGTCTTTTAGGCGATAAACTTTACTGCCGTACCTGCCTGAGATGAGAACTGTCTTGCAAAAAGGGCAGAGAGAGTCGGCCATTTTAGGAATGTTTATATTGCCTATAAAAACGTATTTCAGCTTTTCATCCGCAATCGTCTTTGCCCTAAGCAGAGTTTCCGGCGGGGTCGGCCCTATATCCATTTTGTAATCGGCATGATAGCGGGAGAGATGTAGCGGTATGAACGGGTCGATATCTGCTATGAACTCTGCTAGCTTTTCAAAGTTCTCGTCCGAGTCGTTAAGGGTAGGTATCACAAGGTTGGTTATTTCTATGTGTGAACTTTTAGCGGCAATCTCTATATTTCGCAGAACCGGCTCAAGCTTTCCTTTGCATATCTTTTTGTAAAAACTTTCGTCCATCGATTTCAGGTCGATATTCAAAGCGTCGATTAAAGGGAGTATTTCCCTGAAAGGTTTTTCGTTTAGATAGCCGTTGGTAACAAGAACATTTTTCAGCCCCTTATCTTTTACCTTTTCAGCCGCGTCGATTATATATTCGTACCACATAAGCGGTTCGCTGTAGGTATAGGCAACCCCTATGCAGTCATCGCCCGCCTCTTTGGCCGATTTGGCAAGCTGTTCTGGAGAGACAAATCTGGTAGCGGCATCGATCTGAGAGACCTGATAGTTCTGGCAGAAGGCGCAATCGAAGTTACAGGCGTTTGGCCCTACGGAAAGTATCGAACTGCCGGGATAGAAGTGGCTAAGCGGTTTTTTTTCTATCGGGTCTAGGTTGAAAGATGTCGTCTGCCCGTAAGCTGTGGCGATAAGTTTTCCGCCAACATTTTTCTTTACCCTGCAGACACCTATTTTTCCTTCGGAAATTTTGCAGTTCCACGGGCATAGCCGGCAGGTAACGGAGCTTTCTCCCGTCTCCCAGAACGAAGCGTTGGTTCCGGCATTTTCCATAACGGCTTCTATCTGTAGCGGGTTACGGTAAAGCGTTGGAGGCTTACTTTAGAGCCGGCAGGTATCGTTCCCTTTTTTCGGCATATCTCTACCTGCTGTTCCGGCGTGTCGATACCTTCGAGGTCTGGAAGCAGAAGCCCCCGTCTTGTTCCGTCGCTTACTATCGCGCCGTATTTTTTCGGGTCAAGTTCGTCGAGCGAAGATACAGCTTCCGGCTCGGAAAGAACATCGACCGACACGGTAAGCTCGTCAAGCTCGCCTTCTCTCACGGGGTCAAACCTTCTATCCTTTGTGGAGGCGGAGATGCCGTTTTCGATTATTTCTTCGGCTATATTTCTGCATGTAGGGTAAATCGTGCCTACGCAACCGCGCAGTTTGCCCTGTTTTTTTATAGAGACAAAGACACCAGCTCTTTTATCGAAGTCGCGCGGTAGAGGCGATGCTGGCTCTGTTTTTCTGTTGTTCTTTGCTTTTTCCCTTATCGCTTCAACCGCAAGCTTGGCATAAGGGTGCACGGTAAATTTAGGTATCCCTGTTGACGATGTATTCTGCCAGTCCTTTTAGGGCATCAAGGTATTTGTCAGGCTCAAAGCAGTCGAGCGAGGCTACAGCTTCCTCTACATATTTTTCGGCTATCCGCTGGCAGTAGTCGATGCTCTCATATTTTTTCACAACGGCAAGAATCTCTCCGATATTTTGTTTGGTAAGTTTTTCGTCGTTTACCGTTTCGGTAAGGAACCTTTTTTCATCTTCGCTTGCCTGCGAGCAGGCATGAATTATCGGTAGTGTTATATGTCCCTCCACGAGATCTTGCCCCACCGGCTTGCCCAGCTTTTCCTTGCTGGCGGTAAAATCGAGCATATCGTCGACAATCTGGAAGGCGATACCGATATTTTCCCCGTAGTTTTTAAGTGCCTTCAGCTTCTCTTTGTCCGCACAGCCGATATGCGCGCCTATCACGCACGATGCCTGTATCAGCGCGCCGGTTTTTCTGTAAACGAGGTCGATATATTTTTCTTCGGTAAGCTCCATATCGGCGTTATGGACAAGCTCCAGTATCTCACCTTCCGCCAGATTGGCGGTAGCGTCGCTTAACGCTTGTATCATTTCCGGTGTCGAGTTTACCGACATCATCGAAAAAGACCTCGCGAAAAGGAAGTCGCCGGTAAGGACAGAATATTCGTTGCCGAATTTTACATTGACGCTTGGGATGCCGCGCCGTATATCGGCATCGTCTACCACGTCGTCGTGCAAGAGAGTGGCGGCATGTATATATTCGATAACTGTGGAATGTATTACATCTTTGTTGCCTCCCTTGTAGCCGCATAGGCTGGAGGTTGCCAGCACCAGCATCGGGCGGAGCCTTTTACCGCCGCCTGCGGCTAGATATTCCCCTATCATAGGTATCATAGCTACCGAAGATTGGCAGTTATCCTTTATAGATGTTTCTACCGCTTCCAGCTTTTCCTTAAAAAGAGCCTGTATCTCTTTTGGAGTAAACCGGACTGCCGGCGCGATATTGTTCCTGGCCTGCAACTTGAAAAACCTCCTCTAGGTCAACAAAAGTGTTGATTTACCCTTCATTATCCAAGTCACGATAAATATTGTCAACTGCCCCGTATATTGGGCAGTGTGTCAGTTTAGATTTCAGTGGTTCCCCTCCTTTGAAAAAGGAGGAGACTGAGGGGCGGTACTCCTTAAGGTAGCCCCCTTCGTCCCGCACTCACGGGGGACGCCCTCACCTTTAGCTTCGCGAGGGGAGGAGAAAAATGACTGTAATTTTCAAACTGATACATTACCGTATATTGCGGTAATAACCGCTTAGCGGTATCTGGTTGACAAGAGGCTGCGGAACATGGAGAATGACTGTTTTGCAAAATTTCTGGAGGAACGATGTTTGCCGTAATTAAAACGGGCGGAAAGCAGTACAAAGTAAGCGAATCCGACGTTATTGAAATAGAAAAGCTGGAAGGTGCCGAGGGCGATAAGGTAGAGTTTCCTGAAATTCTGCTCACCTCTGACGGTAAATCGATTAACGCTGGCTCTGTTAAGGTGGAAGGGAAGATAGTATCCCAAACAAAAGGGCCCAAAATCATAATAATGAAGCATAGACGGCGTAAAAACAGCCGTAGGAAGACAGGTCATCGCCAGGCTTACACTCTGGTGGAAATCACTTCCATCACAAAGGCTTGAGGGAAAGGGAGTAAATAATGGCTCATAAAAAAGGACAGGGAAGTACATCGAACGGACGCGATAGCGCCGGTAGGAGGCTTGGCGTTAAAAAATGCAGTGGTGAGGTGGTCAAGGCTGGAAATATCATCGTACGTCAAAGAGGCACCAGATTCTTTCCCGGCACGAATGTCGGAATAGGCAACGATCACACACTTTTTGCAAGGGCAGACGGTTATGTAGTTATCAAGCGCAAAGGACGCGACAGGCGCTACATTCATATAGAGTCGGCCCGCTAGTTTTCCGGCTATTCTATTTTAAAACAGCATGTTAGACTGGCGGCTGTCTTGTTTAGACGACAGGCACGGCTGGACGCTTAAGAACTCTTTCGCTATATTCCATGCGTGGGCAGAGGATTGTAAAACTTTTCCCATCAAAAGAGTAGGCTCTTCTATCAAACATGGTCTTTATCTTTTTACTCGCCTTTGCTTGCCGTTTTCCCCCAAAATATCTTCCCATGTTTACCTTCCTGCCTTCTTTTTCTCCCTTTATCGGGGTTTTTAAAAGAGAGCTTTAGCAGAAAGTTTAGATATTAGCCCCGTAATTAATTCTTATTCATTGATGTTTTCTTTTTGGTTATTTAGAATCCACAGATGGTCAATATAGACAAAGGAAAAGCAAAAGGCTACAACGCGTGGTTTGAGTGCGTTAACGGCTGTGAGGGACGGCACTCCATTAAGGAGGTTGTCTACCGATGCTCTGCCTGCGGGTCGCTTCTACAGGTTGTTCACGACATGGCGAAGCTTTCGGAAAAAAACTCGGACGAATGGAAAGCACTTTTCAAAAAAAGAAAGCATGGCAACGAATGGCCGTACGGCTCTGGTGTGTGGGGCCTCAAAGAGTGGGTCTGCCCGACTGTCGACAACGAAAATGTTGTTTCGATGTACGAAGGCAATTCTAACCTCTTTTGGGCCGAACGGCTTGGCAAGGAGATAGGCCTGTCCGACCTCTGGATAAAGCTTTGCGGAAATTCCCATACAGGTTCCTTTAAAGATTTGGGGATGACGGTACTTGTTTCAGTTGTAAAGCAGATGATTTCTGACGGAGCAGATATCAAGGCGGTTGCTTGCGCCTCTACGGGAGATACCTCGGCGGCTCTCGCCGCCTACTGCGCCGCCGGAGGGATACCAAGTATTGTCTTTCTTCCAAAAGACAAAGTTTCGATGGAACAGCTTATACAGCCGATAGCGAACGGCGCTATGGTGATTTCGCTTAATACCGATTTCGACGGCTGTATGAAAGTAGTGCAGGAAATCACCAATGATAAACAGATATACCTAGCCAATTCGATGAACTCTCTTCGTATTGAAGGGCAAAAAACAGTAGCTATAGAGCTTGCTCAGCAGTTCGACTGGTCGGTGCCTGATGTAGTGGTAATCCCCGGCGGCAATCTGGGCAATGTAAGCGCGCTTGGAAAAGGTTTTCTGATGTTGGAAGAGCTTGGCTTTATAGATAAACGCCCGCAAATCGTGGTCGCTCAGGCAGAACACGCGAACCCGCTCTACCGTTCGTTTTTAAAAGGGTTTAAAGGGTTCGAACCGATAACGGCAAAAAGCACTCTAGCGTCGGCAATACAGATAGGCAATCCTGTAAGCGTCCAGAAGGCTGTCGATATACTCGAAAAGTTTAATGGAATAGTGGAACATGCCAATGAGCAGGAGCTTGTAGATGCCTGTGCTATGGCAGACAAAACGGGGATGTACGCCTGTCCCCACACTGGGGTAGCCCTTGCCGCGCTTTTGAAGCTAAAGAAAAAAGGTACAATAAAGAAAGGTCAACAGGTTGTGGTGATATCGACGGCGCATGGGCTCAAGTTTTCAGAGTTTAAACTTAAGTACCATACAAAAACGTTGGAAGGCATTAAAAGCAATTACGCCAATGCCCCTGTTGAATGCGACCCGGACTTGGACACGATAAAAAAGATAATAGATAATCAGTTAAACCGTTAATGGCAAGGTATTTTTGATATGCCTCTTAATCATATCTGCATTCATGCCCACTTTTACCAGCCGCCAAGAGAGAACCCATGGCTTGGAGAGGTGGAAAAAGAGGTTTCCGCCGCCCCGTTTCACGATTGGAACCAACGGATAACAAGAGAGTGCTACGCCGCCAATGCGCTCGCAAGGGTTTTTAAAGATGGCAAAATCTGCAAAATAGTAAGCAACTACGAAAAGATAAGCTTCAATTTCGGGCCAACGCTTCTATCGTGGATGGAAAGAGACGAACCGGAAACCTATAAAGCGATAATCGAATCTGATAAAAAAAGCGTTAGCAAAAGGTCAGGGCATGGCAACGCTATAGCACAGGTCTACAACCATTCCATAATGCCGCTCAATAGCGAACGCGACATGGAAACCCAGATAGTATGGGGCATAACAGATTTTGAGCATAGGTTTGGGAGAATGCCGGAAGGGATATGGTTTGCCGAAACCGCCGTCGATAGGCACTCCCTCGCCGTTGCTTCAAAGCATGGAATAAAGTTCACCATACTAGCTCCGGCTCAGGCCAAAAGCTTCAGGCCTCTGGCAGACGGATCGGAATGGACAGAGGCGAACGGAAATATCGACACAACCTGTCCATATCTTTATCGGCTCGATGACGGAAGTTCCATTACTATTTTCTTCTACGACGGTGCTCTTGCCCATTCGGTAGCTTTCGATGGCTCGCTTTTTGACGGTGAAGCGCTTGGGAAGACCTTTTTATCAAAAGCTGTGAACTGCGAAAAGTCCGGCAGACTTGTTCATATAGCGACTGATGGTGAAAGCTTTGGGCATCATCACCGTTTCGGCGAGATGGCTCTCGCGTACGCTGTCAAGACGGTGGAAGAGAGCGATGAGGTAAAGCTGACAAACTATGGCGAATACCTTGCCGAGTTTTCTCCTGTAACGGAAGTGGAGATTCAGAGCGAAAGTTCGTGGAGTTGCGCGCATGGGTTTGAAAGGTGGAAGTCCGATTGCGGATGCTCCACAGGCGCAAGAGACGGATGGACGCAGGAATGGCGGGCTCCATTGAGAACCGCGTTTGAAAACCTCAAAGAAAAGCTCGACTTGGTTTTCGAAACAAACCTCTCACCGCTATTAAAGTCGCCCTGGGATGCAAGAAACGGTTATGTAAAAGTAAAGCTCGAAACGGGGAAGGAAAGCGTCAAACGGTTTATCGGCCTTCACGCAAAGCGGGAGCTTTCGGTAAAGGAAACAACCGCGGTGCTAAAGCTTATGGAAATGCAGACCGAAGCGATGAAAATGTTTACCTCGTGCGGATGGTTTTTTGCCGATATATCGGGGCTGGAATCGACACAGATTATGAAATACGCCGCAAAGGCGATAGATATAGCGGAAGCTTTTGGCGCGGCAAACCTTGAGGAGGAGATGCTAACTGAGCTTGAAAAGGCTAAAAGCAATACAGACAAGAACAAAAGCGGAGCCGATATCTATATTTCAAAGGTTAGGCCGTTAAGGCTGGGGCGGAATAGGATCATCGCGCGTACGGTTATGCTCAACTCGCTGGAGTTGGAAAAAGATTCTCTAAAAGTATTTGGTCACGATATAGATATATTTCAAAAATGGATAGACAAGCGTGGAGATACTATGCTCGCGCTTGGAAGAGTCCGCGTCTCCTGCCTTACCACGATGGAGGAAAATGAATTCGAGTATTGTCTCCTCCATTTCGGCGGACACGACTTCAACTGCTCCATACAGCCGGTTGACGAGAGGAGAAGCTTTGACGAACTGAAGGAAGAGCTGGTAACGGCATTCCGAAAAGATTCGGTGCCGGGGATGATAGAGGAGGTTAAAAAATATTTTCCGGGTGGCTTCCTTACTTTTGAAGCTCTGTTTGATGATGATAGAAAAAAAGTTATGGAACTGCTGGTCGGTAAGCCGCTGGAGCAGGTAAGCGATGCCTACCGGCATCTCTTCGAGAAAAATAGAAAACTTATGAATTATTTTCTCGATATCGGCGTTCCGGTACCGGAGGAGTTCAAGGTTGCCGCCAGATATGTATTCGAAAAAAGGGTTTCCTCTCTTTTTCTCGATATCAATAGCGAAAAAGACCACGAAGTTCTAAAACGCAACCTTGAGTATGCAAAAAAATGGGGGATACGCCTCGGGCTGGGCAAAACAAAAGCAAATCTTTCTGCCTATCTTTTAAAACGGCTAGATGAAAAGTGTTGCCAAGAAGATGAAAACTGTGCGGAAGCGATGGTCAACTCGGCGATGCTCTTAAAAGAACATAAAATTTCGATAGACAGCTGGGAAATAGAAAACAATCTATACCCGTTTTATCTCGCGTACCATGATTCTACAGATAAAGATTATCAACTGGCTGTTTCTCAAAAAGGTTTTCGCCTGCTTTTTCAGCTGTTTAACTTTTATATTTAAGCGGGATAGCCAGCCGTCCCCTCTCTTACCTTCCAGCCGGAACCACTATTATCTATTACTATTTATTTATGCTACCATGGTGAAATAATGTCTCGCGCAGTTACAGATCAATCTCTCTGTCAGCGGTTTTTTATATAGCTGGGGTAACTTGTATGCCGTTTAATTCTAAATGCATTTTGAAACATCGCATGAAGGAAAACATCGGGTGCAGTAAATGCTCTGATGGGTATCATTTTACTGTCTCGTCTCTTTTAGAGCTTGATGCTGTTTCGTCTCAAATAATGAGTTTGATACTCGAAAAAGAGCCGTGGCACGGCTTTTCTAAAGAGGTTAAATTTGTGGTCAAATCCACCCTTCTTGAATCGGTTCTAAATTCCGTGGAGCACGGCATGCTAGGTATGGATAAGGCCGAAAAAAGAATGATGAGGGCAGAAAAGGGCGAAGAGTACGAAGCATATATAGAACATGAGTGGAGAAAAAAGAACAAGCCTGTTTCTATCAGTTTTTGCATTAACGACAAGAGAGCGTTGCTAGGCGTGCATGATGAAGGAGGAGGGTTTAATCACGAAGAAAAATTTTCCAAAGATATTTCAAACGACGAACTGCTTGGCGTCTCCGGCAGGGGGCTTGCCATATTAAAAGGTTTTGGCGTGAACCTTTACTGGAACAAAGATGGAAATTCCATTTTATGCTCTTTCAAAAGGCCAGACCTCGTTTTCATCGCTCGGCAAGACGGCGGCGGTTAAGCCGCCTGCAAACCTTTAAAGAGATTCCGCGAGAAAAGATTTAAAACCTTCTTTATCTCTGGCTATAGCGTTTACGGTTAGCTGGTGAAACCGTACCTTTTGCGGCGCGGGTATTCTTACAAAATCTTTTTGCGTCGTCAAAAACAGCGTTCCCGCCTCGGCATCTTTAAAGATATCTTCGGCATCGCTCTCGCTAAAACTGTAATGGTCTGGAAAGGCGAAATGCTTTTTCACCTTACCGCCAAGATTTTTGACAGTCAGCTCAAACTGTTTGGGCGATGCTATGCCGCTTAAAAGAATTATCTTTTCCACGTCGTTAAAGAAGCTCTCCGCGCGCGACCTCTCGCCGTCCGGCAAGATTATTTCACAGGGCAAAATATCGAGAAGAAAAATTTTTGCGTCGGCGGTAATTTTTTTAATCTCATTTTTCGTTTTTTCTATCTTCGCGCCGTCCGCAAGGTTCGCCCTTGTAAGCAGTATGGCATCGGCCCGTTTTATCGCCTCTACAGGCTCCCTTAAAGGGCCGGCAGGTATCATCCAGCCGTTGCCAAAAGGGTAGGATGCGTCCAGCAGTAAAAGGTCTATATCTCTTTTAGCGGAGAAGTGCGAAAAAGCGTCGTCAAGAATAGCGGTATCGCAGTCAAATTTTTCCTTCCCCGCCTTTATTCCGTCAACTCTTTTGGCAGAGCAGATAACAGGCACCGCTCTAAGCTCACCTGCCACTAACAGTGCTTCATCCGCCGCTTGGGGGTAGCGCGCCAAAATCTTTCCCTCGCCGTTAGATACAACCTGCACCTCTTCCAGCGATTCTCTGCCGTACCCACGGCTTACAACGCAGACTTTTCTTCCAGCCGTCAGCAATGTTTTGGCAATCATTATCGCGGTAGGAGTTTTGCCGGTTCCCCCCACGGTAATGTTCCCGATGCTCAACACCTTTATACCTTCCACGCTGGAAGACGGCACGATGCCCGCGCTATAAAGAAACAGCCTAAAAGCGGTTATAGCTTTGTAGATGTACGAAAAAGGGATGAGGCCGACAGCTTGAATGCCGACTTTAGACGGCTTTTTGGTTTTTAATTTCTCGAAAAGTTTTCGCATTATTAGATTAAAGTTTTTTGTTCATGCCCCGCCGGATTCTATAATCTCTCTTACTCTCGGCGGTATATATATTCCATCAAGGTTTTCGTTTTTTAGAAAATCTATAATAGTTTTTGCCTGAATAGAAGCTGGGTACCGTTTGTCAATTATCAGTTTTTGTTCTTTCCTTACTTCGCAGTATCCGCTCTTTATTGTCAGCTCTTCGTCGTCGAGGTTTCGCGTCTCCAGAGTGATGCCGAGTTTTTCAAGCACGTTTCTCAGCTCTTCCAGAAGTAGCTCAGGCGCAATCTCCACTTTTATAAAGCTCCATAATTTTGTCTTTGGTAAAGATAGATTCTACCCTCAGCCCTTTAGCTTCGATAGCCTCTCTGCCTCCCTCCTGCCTGTCGACAAGAGCGATAACAGCAAGCACTTTAACGCCAAAGCTATCCAGAGCCTCAAAAGCTTTCAATGCCGAACCGCCGGTGGTAATTACATCTTCTATTAAAACGACAGATTCTCCCTTCCGTAAGTCGCCTTCGATAGGCGCCTTGGTGCCATGCTCCTTAATCTCTTTTCTAACGACAAACGCTTTTATAGGCTTTCCCCGCCGAAAGCTCTCCCCCGCCGCCGCTACAGCTATAGGGTCGGCCCCAAGTGTTAGGCCCCCCACAGCGTCCGGCGAAAAGCTTATCATCCGGTCGAAAACAGCCTTGCCTATAAGGTCTATCCCCTCTGGGTCGTATGTCGTTTTCTTGCAGTTGACGTAATAGGAGCTCATTTTGCCGGAAGCAAGCTTGAATGTAGGCTCTTTGGAATAGATGAAAGATTTTCGGGTAAGTATCGCCAAAAGCCTCTGCCTGTCGTCCGCCATCCTGTTATTCCTTTATAGGGTTTTTGGAAAGCGATTCTTCCATCGCCTTAATAAGCGAAGATATAGCCTTATGCTTTGTTTTTAGCGACGCGCGGTTTACCACAAGCCTCGCCGTTACGTCCATTATCGTTTCCACTTCCACTAAGCCGTTCGCCTTTAGCGTCGCTCCGGTAGAGACAAGGTCTACCACCCTTTCCGATAGCCCGACAAGCGGAGCAATCTCTATAGAGCCGTAAAGCTTTATTATCTCCACATGAATGCCCCGCGCCTGAAAATATTTGGTGGTAAGGTTCGTAAATTTAGATGCCACCCGTATGTTCGTCCAGCGTGATGGGTCGTCATTTTCTTTTAAGGATGCCGGTTCGCAAAGCACCAGCCGGCAGTAGCCGTAGCCGAGGTCGAGCATTTCGTAAATGTTTTTTTCCTGCTCGTCCAGCTGGTCTTTGCCGGAAACGCCGATGTCGACGGCGCCGCCCTCTACATATACAGGTATGTCGGTATCACGCACTATTATCCCAGTGATGCCGGCTTTTTCGTCGTCAAATATAAGTTTTCTATCGTTAGTAAGCGCTGGAGAAAAGTCTATCCCAGCGCGTTTAAACAGCTCCACAGTCGGCTTTAGGTTTCTCCCTTTAGGGATAGCTACGGTAATCTTAGAGTTTCGCATAGTCCGGCAAGTTTACCGCCTACAGTGGCGAGAGGCAACGGCTATCGTTGATAGATGCCCAGAATGTTACTCTGCTCTTTTTGGATGCTTGTACTGCCTGTGGCTCCCTCTGGTTGCCGCCAGCTTTCATCTATTACCTTCTATTTTTCTGGTGATATCACGAATCTTCATGTTTTTAGCCATCTTCCTCTTCTTTCAGCCATTTAATTTTTAACTCGAGGTAATCCGTTAGAGCTTCAAAGTCTTTTTTGGAAGGTACCCCTTCAATATATATTTCTGCGGACTTCCCACTAGGAAGGGTGAGTTTATCCGTATGCCATTTTGTTTTCTGGCGTGATTCTTTCGCCAGAGCGGTCTCTGAGGAGTCAAAAGGTAGAGGCTTATTAGCATCTTTTTTTTCTGTTTCACTTTCAGGGGAGATTTTCCCAAAGGAAGAAACTAAATTGTAAGTTTCTTTATAGACCCTTATGCATATATTTGCCGCCGTTGCATTTGCAAAGCCCTTTTGCCGTAAGCAGGAATGCCCGTAAGTTGTCGTCACTTGGTAGGGTTTCTTTGTATTGTTTGTGAATTTCATTAAAAAGAGCTGGTTTAAAAAAGGCTTCTCTCAAGCTTGCCATTTTTTCTTCTTTGTCATTATCCGGCAAACTAAATTTATCGTGCGGCGAGAAGCAAACCCAAGCGGTAATGCAGGTGCTGGAACCGGCTCGGTTCTGTGGTACAATGCTTAATTCCAAAATGAGATTAAGAGATATATCGTTTTTCCCGTTCCCTTTTCGGGGGCGTTTAGAGCAATACTGGAGGGCGTAATGATAGGGATTTCAAAGCTTTATTGTGAGACTGAGAATGAGGGCGATGCAATACGCTACGGTCATCAGTCTAAAAAGATGGCCGCCATGCCGCATGCCCACACAGTTCCCAAAACTTCGCAAGAGCGAAAGCCGGTAACGGCATGGAACATAACCCGCACATGCAACCTTAAGTGCATACATTGCTACACCGATTCCGAGGCAAAAGACTACCCCGGCGAACTGACCACCAAAGAAGGCAAAAAGCTGATAGAAGAGCTTGCCGAGTTCGGCATTCCGGCGCTTCTTTTCTCCGGCGGCGAGCCTCTTATAAGGCCAGACCTTTTCGAGCTGGTAGCCCACGCCAAAAAGCAAAACCTCAGATGCACCCTTTCCACCAACGGAGTGCTTATAAATAAAGAGGTGGCAAAGAAAATAAAAGAGAGCGGTTTTGTTTATGTCGGCATTTCGCTAGACGGCATAGGCGAGATAAACGATAAGTTTAGAGGCAAGGAAGGCGCTTTCAAAAAAGCTATGGAAGGTTTTCAAAACTGCGTAGAGCTTGGGCAGAGGGTAGGCCTAAGGCTTACTCTTACGCGCCATAACTACGAAAACCTTAACGAGATTTTCGACTTTATAGAAAAAGAGAACATACAGCGCGCATGTTTTTATCATCTCGTTTACGCTGGCCGAGGCACAGATATGGCAAACGAAGACCTAACGCACGAAGAAAGCAGAGACGCTATGGATATCATTATAGAGAGAACGGCAGATTTTCATAAACGGGGACTGCACAAAGATATCCTCACGGTAGATAACCATGTAGACGGCATTTACCTTTACCTAAAGCTTCTTAAAGATAAGCCAGAGCGAGCGGCAGAAGTGCTCAAAATGCTCGAATGGAACGGCGGCGGGCGCTATTCATCCGGCGTATCGTTTGGCGATATAGATTTTTTCGGCAATGTGCATGCCGACCAGTTCTGGCAAGATTACTCTTTTGGCAATGTAAAGGAAAGAAAGTTCGGCGATATATGGCTAGACGAATCCGACCCTATAATGAAAGGGCTTAAAAACAGGCTAGACCATCTAAAAGGCCGTTGTTCCGTTTGCAAATGGCTAAACGCCTGCGGAGGCTCTATGAGGGTGCGGGCAAATGTTATTTTTGACGACCCATCCGCGCCGGACCCAGCATGCTACCTTACAGACGAAGAGATAGGACTTACCGACGAGAAAAAGGCAGACTTAAAAGCAAGAGGAGAGGAATTTATCGTTCCGGCTCATCTTCTTTCTAAAAAGTCTGAAGTGACCCGATGAGCCGGCATCCATCGGGTGGGCATCCGGGCGGCGGACACCCCGGTACCATAAAAGACGAATACGGCAAGATGAAAAGTATGGCCGACGGCGATGCGGCGGAACATTCCCACAAATATATGATGAACTCTGGTAGCAGTCTGCGTCTTGTTTTCTGGGAGACAACCGCTGGCTGTAATCTCGAATGTATCCACTGCCGAAGGCTTGATGTCTCGAAACAGCTAATGAAGAACGACCTTACTTTCGAGCAGTCGTGCAAAATGATAGACAGCATAGCCAAGCTTGGAAAAGTGATACTTGTTCTCTCCGGCGGCGAACCGCTTTTCAGGCCAGATATCTTCGAGATAGCGAAGTATGCCAAGAGTGTCGGCCTTATAGTCGCGCTTGCCACCAACGGTACGATGGTCGATAAAAAGATGGCGCGAAAGATTGTCGATTCCGGCGTACAGCGTGTCTCTATTTCGCTAGACGGCATAGGCGAAGTACACGACGGCTTCCGCAAGCTTCCCGGTTCGTACGATAGAGCTGTGCAGGGGATTAAAAACCTGCAAGAGCTAGGGATGGATACGCAGATAAACTGCACCATAGCAAAGCATAATGTAGATCAGGTAGAAGATATTTATCAAAACGCCATAAACCTCGGCGTTAAGGCGCTCCATATTTTCATGCTTGTTCCTGTCGGGTGCGGCGTGCAGATAGCGGAAGACCAGATGCTCGATGCCGATAAGTACGAGGAGGTTTTAGGCTGGTTTTACGAAGTGAGCAAAGAAAAGAAAATAGAAACCAAAGCGACCTGCGCCCCGCATTACTTTCGCATCATGCGCCAAAAGGCGGCCGAAGAGGGGATAGAGGTAACACCCAAAACGCATGGCATGGCGGCGATGACCAAAGGCTGTCTTGCCGGAAGCGCTATCTGCTTTGTATCGCACGAAGGCAAGGTGTTCCCTTGCGGTTATCTGCCTGTAGAGGCCGGCAACATACATAAGCAGGAGTTCAAAGAGGTTTGGGATGCGTCGGAAGTTTTTGCAAAACTGAGAAATGTCGAACTGCTTAAAGGCAAGTGCGGGATATGCGATTATAAAACCGTTTGCGAAGGTTGCAGAGCGCGGGCGTTTTACGAAAAGAACGACTACATGGAAGAAGAGCCGTACTGCACATACCAGCCGACAGACGACATGACATCGGCAAAGATAATGGGCTTCGACTTTGACAAGGGAGAGCAGAAGTAATCAGGCGAAAAAAATAATGCCCCGCATGTTCAGCAAGGCTAACAGGCCAAAGTCTCTTTTCAACTAGATGTTGACGAACTCCTTAGTAGCGTAGGTTTTAGCCGGCGGTCTTGGAGCCTCTTTCTAAATTTTAGGTAATAAAAAACTGAGGTGATGAGCCGCGTGATCAAGATGTATTTTTTTCCACTGGTCGATGGTTAAAGTGCCGAACAGTGCGGAGGGGTGTAGCATTTTGGCATCGCTCAAACGTCTCAAGAGTGTAATAGCTTCGCTTATCGCTTCTTTGTCATCAAGGTCGCAGACTGAGGTACCGTTTTGCTTCCAGCTGAATAGCCGTTTCTTAAAAGCGACCACAAAAGAGGCTTTCCATGTTTGCAATAGCGGGGAGTAAACCAAATGCGCTCCCCTGCCGTTCCTTTTAGTTATATTCATCTAATAGTAAATCTTCTTGGCGAAAAATCGTTTCTCGTAAAAGTGTAGGAACCGGCCTTCGTCATATCGACAGACCGGTTAAGAACGGTATCAATCAATAGAAGGTGCCCTGTATCTCCAGCCAATCCCTTCCATCTGAGAGTTACTTTTCCTGTCTCTCCCCCTTCGATATATGCTGTCCATTCTTTTTTGTCTTCGCCGGAGCGGATGTCGGTCGACCTTCTGTTTTCTATCGGCTCGCCCTCTTTTACAAAGTAGAAAGAGAGATGCTGGGGCCATGCCGGCGGTTCTGCCACTGCGGCAATATTTTCCGCGTCAACCAATGGCGCCACCCCGAGGAGGTTGAACCTGTCGGTATAAACCGAATCATCCGCCTCTATATTGATAAACCAGCCTTCACCGTTTTGGGTTGTAAGCGGGCCTTTTGCCGAAACAGTACCACCGATGTTAGCCGAAACCTCCGCTATAGCCTTTGGCGCGACAGGTATCGGCGGAATGAGAAGGTAAACCTTCTCGCCGTACCCGTTAAAAATGTAATACCCCTTAAACGGTTTAAACATCCCAGACTTTTGAAAACCGCCGTCAGAAAATTCCCACACAGCGTCGCCTATCTGTTTCGATAGGTTTTCGTTATGTTTAAGCACCTCGCTCCATTCAACAGGAAATAGAAAAGGGGAGCCGATAACGTTCCAGCCGGGGTCTAGCTCTATTTCTGTAGGCTCGTAAACATTTTTCGTTTTGCCGGAAAGAAAGAGCTTCATATCTTTTCTGGATAAAAACCAGTAGCCTTTTCCGGGTTTTACCGATTTAATATCGCCAAACTCTTTGTACTCACCGCCGTCTTCGGAAAAAAACCGCCACGAGCTTGTATCGTAAGAAGGAAAGTAGCTAAAAATATCTTCCGGCCTGTTTCTCTCTGTTATAAAAGGAGAGGAAAAAAGCTGATAGTCGGCCGCCTTAGCCCCTCCCTTTAGCTGTAGAACGGAGTGCGAATACCCAGTAGGCACTACCAATCCGGTTATAGTTACCGCCGATTCATGCCGATCATTTCCGATAGAGGTTATGCCAAATTGGTAAGGCTCTCCATTTGTAAGGTCGTTCACCAGTATCCACTCGTTTTTTATAGGTACGGAGTTAAGAGGCACAAAACTGCCGTCTTCTTTTTTAAGGTATACGTTGTAGCCGGAAACATTCTCAGCCTCGTTCCATTCCATTTTGCAGTAGGAATCACCAGCTACCACGCTTGTTAGTATCGGAGCTTCGAGAGCGGAGCTGGGCAGAGCCTCGGCAAAACCGGCAGATGCCAAAAGAAGCAGGGTAAAGATAGCAGTAGATAAAAGTTTCACAAAGCTACCTCCCAAGTGCCGTAAAAAGAAGGTCTATCTTTTCCCAAGATTTAACACCGGGAGAAATCTCCACCCCGCTGGCAAGGTCTATCCCGTACGGTTTAAGCTCTGCCGCTTCTTTAGCGTTATCAAGGCCTATACCGCCCGCGAGAAAAGTATCGGCTCTTGATTCTAAAAGTATTTTGCCAGCCAGTTTCCAGTCAGACTTTTTTCCAGAGCCGCCGTGCATCTCCGGCACAAGAGTGTCTAGGATAAAAGCGTCGGCCCCTGCGTCTGTATAGCTCTTCATCTTATCAAGAAATTTCTCTGGAGAACTTGCCCGCCCGCCTTCCATAGGCAGGTGGAGAGATTTGAAAATCTTAAAGCCGAACTTTTCTTTAATTTTTTTTATATCCTCAGCCGTTTCATTGGCGGTAAGCTGTACGGCGTTTGGTTTTAAAACATCAGAAATTTCTTTGTAAAGAGAGTGGTCGGCATCGGCGGTAAGAGCTACCATTTTCCCCATAAGAGGTTCCTCAAACAACGGCTTTGCTTTTTTAATTGTCATCGACCGTTTGGAAGACGGCACTTCGATAACAACACCGCAAAAATCGGCCCCTCTCTCAAAAGAGTATTCGATATCTTCTAGTCTCGTTTGTCCGCAGATTTTTATTTTCATATCCATGCCTCTAGCAGAACGGCGCGACTGATGAAAGCTCATCCACAGATGCTTGCCACGCGGTATTTAAAACAACTGCATAAGAGTGCTTACCGACTTGCTTCTATGGATGCTGATGTTGGCGGCCGATGCCATGTTCCCGTTTTTTGTTTCTATTATCTTAACCATAAGGTCAATATCGCTTCCCTTTTGCAGGTCAGACAGCACGCCGACGACAAACCCGTCCACCTTTAATGCTTTTCCAAGCTTTACCGCCTGCTCCTTGTCTAGCGAACCACGGTAATTTATCCCCTCGCTTTTCATCGCCTCCAAAACCTGCCCCGCCGACGGGACAATGAACAGTCTATTCTTAGTAGATATTATCGAGAACTTAGTAGATAGATATTTCCCCAGTTGGGATGTTCTGCCGTCCGGGTTAGTAAAGCCGAGCACCGCCGCCCGCCTAAGAGGTTTTGATGAATTGCTTACCAGCTCCTGCGCCAAAAGCTCTATTTTGCCGTCAAAGTATGCGGTATCGGTAACAGGTCCAGTTGTTATCTTTCCTGTTCCAGCACAACTGCTGATAAGCAGTAGTCCGAGTAAAATGCCGCCAATCCGTATCATGTTCATAGATTTTTACCACATTCCGGCCTTAAGTTACAGAGATAAAAGAAAGGCTGGAGGGGAGGAGGCTATTTGAGAGGCTGGTCCTTTATTTGCTTTTTGTGCCATTCCACATAGAGGTTGTCGAAATACTTTTCATCCTTAAGAGCCTTCGGCTCCACGACAAACTCTCCTTTGTGGTTCATATAGTTAAGAGCCGGCGCTCCGGCCATAAGCTTTCCAAGAGCGTCGGATACCTGCATCCCGTTTTTCTTGGCATAATTTTCAATGTACCCGACCGACTCATCGGTAAAACGAAGCTGAACGCCATGTTCTTGTCTAAATCTATCTGCAAAATCAAAAACCGGAGATTTTTCAAGAATCTTCAAAAGCTCGTCTTGTGGATGCTCGCAAATCTTTTTGGTAACGGTAAAGGCCGACACTTTGTGTCCGGGAAGCTGAAATTGAAAATCGGTAAGTATAGATTCCCATTCACTTACGAGTGCCCTAGCCCCTGTCTTTTTTGCTTCCGCCTTCTCGGCAACTTTTTCTATAGCGTCAGAAGCAAAATCTATATCAATATTAAAAAGAGTAAACTCCATCTTGTACTGATTGAGGATAGAATCCTCGGTGTTAGTCATTATCCGCACAAGGTCGTTTTTGGAAAGGGCGTTTACATAGGTTCTAATAGGCGTTCTGCCTACAAGCTCCGGTATAAGGCCAAAACGTATATAGTCGTCATCAATCGCGTCTTTGTAGTAGTTGCGGAACTCTTTATGTCTTGAATCGTTCGAAGGCGACGCGAAGCCAGAGATGTTAAGGCTTCCGTCTTCCTTTAGCTTCCCGCTTTTACTATCCATTCTTTTCTTTACGATAGCTTCCATGCTGTCGTGCGCTCTCTGAAAAGAACCGCCAAGAACAAAAAGAATATTCTCGGTGCCAAGCATGGTATCTTTCTTCTTGCCGGAGATTCCCCTTTGCTGGTCTACAAGGCCTTGAATCTGCGAAGCAGGGCTGTTGGGGTCGTCTATTGATACAGCTTTACGCTCTATCAGCTTCAAAACAGCTCTTTGAAAGCCTTCTCTGCTTACGTCGGCTCCCGCGTGGCTTCCGTCTTTAGCTTTCTTGTCTACCTCGTCCACGAAAATGAGTCCGCCGTATCTGTTTATAAAATCCGCTTTCTCAGATTTGCTGTCACCCGGGGCCATAGCGATCAACTCCCTCACCATATCGTCAGCGCTTTTGCCGACATACCCAGCTTCGGTGTAATCGGTAGCGTCGACGATATTTACCGGAACGCCAAGAAGGTCAGCCAGCACCTCCACGCAGTATGTCTTGCCGCTACCGGAAGGCCCTGCTATCAGGGTGTTCTTTTTGCGGAATCGTTTTACGTTAAAGTCTCTAATCGCCTCCAGATTATCGTGCTTCGCCTTTACCGTGGCGAAATGATACGCCGCCGCTATCGCCAGCCTTTTTTTGTATGTCTCTTGTCCTATTACAAACTTATCAAGGTAGGTTTTTATCTCCATCGGTGTGTGCGATAGAGGCGCCTCTTTGGCCTTTGTGCCGGAGTCTTCGCCAAGCATGCTGTCAAGCGCCTCTTCGTAACTGTTCTCAGCTTCAAGGCAGGCCCGTATAGCGTCCTCTTCGCTACAGCCGTAACGCTCCATCACCTGATTCAGCACATCTTTTGTAATAGACTTTTGAACCATCAGGATAAACCTTTACTAATAAAGACCAAGTTAAACCTTCCAGCCGCTCTCTAACAGCATGGCAGGCCTGTTTAAAACGTCAGTTTATGCCCGGCTGGTGACCTATGCCGCCAGAGGGAGCTTTCTTTTTCCTTACTTTGTCGCCGTTGCTTTTAACAAAAACAGGCTTCACCATAGCTACCGACAATACTTCGTCCATCGATGAGACAGGCGTGAATTTAATATTGCTAAGAATTTTCTTTGGAATTTTTTTCAAGTCTTTTTCATTCTCTTTAGGGAAAATTATCTCTTTAATTCCGGCTCTGTGCGCCGCCAGAACCTTCTCCTTCAGCCCGCCTATAGGAAGCACCCGCCCCCTTAAGGTAACTTCGCCTGTCATCGAAACATCATGCCGCACAGGAGTATTGCAAAAAGCAGATACCATAGCCGATACCATAGTTATCCCCGCCGATGGGCCGTCTTTTGGAATAGCTCCTTCGGGAAGATGTATATGTATGTCGGACTTGGAATAAAAATCGCTCTTAAGGCCAAACCGTTTCGCGCGGGACCGGATGTACGAAAGAGCCGCTTGCGCCGATTCCCGCATAACTTCGCCAAGCTTTCCGGTAAGTATCAGCTTACCTTTGCCCGGCACCACGCTCACCTCGACATGCATTATCATTCCGCCCGCCTGCGTCCATGCCATGCCGATAGCAAAACCTGTCTCGTTGTGCATTTCGGCTTTTTCCTGTCTGAATTTTTCCGGCCCAAGATATTCGCAAGCGGCGTCAGCGGTAGGCATAGAGTTGAATTGTCTGTTTTCAACCACCTTCCTTGCCACTTTTCGGCATACGCTGGAAATCTCCCTCTCAAGGTTTCTAACACCAGCTTCTTGTGTATAGCCAGATATGATTTTGCCAAGAAGCTCGTCACCAAACGTCAGCTGTTTTTTAGAAAGCCCATGCTCCTTAAGCTGTTTTGGCACAAGAAAATTTTTGGCGATCCCAAGTTTTTCGTCTTCCGTGTAACTGCTTATTTCTATAACCTCCATCCTGTCCCGAAGAGGGCTTGGTATCGGGTGTAAAAGGTTGGCGGTTGTTATAAAAAGAATGCTAGAAAGGTCGTAGTCTACTTCCAGATAATGGTCGCTAAAGTTTTTGTTTTGTTCTGGGTCCAGTGCTTCTAAGAGCGCGGCAGAAGGATCCCCGCGAAAATCTATGCTCATCTTGTCTATCTCATCAAGCATCATCACAGGATTTATAGTGCCAGCCTTTTTCATAGATTGCACTATCCTGCCTGGCAATGCGCCGATATATGTCCGCCGGTGGCCGCGTATTTCCGCCTCGTCGCGTATACCGCCAAGCGAAACCCGTATGAACTTACGGCCAAGCGCGCGCGCGACAGATTTCCCAAGCGAAGTTTTACCTACTCCCGGAGGGCCGACAAGACAAAGTATCGGCCCACGGCCCGATTTCGAAAGTTTTTTTACCGCGAGATACTCAAGTATCCGTTCTTTCACGTCGCCGAGGCCGTAATGGTCAGCGTCCAGTATTTTTTTCGCTTCCAGCGTATCAAGCCTGTCTCTGCTTTTCTTTTTCCATGGAATATCGGTAAGCCAATCAAGGTAGTTTCTTACCACTGTGCCTTCGGCAGACATCGGCGGCATTTGGTCCAGCTTCGAGAGTTCCTTTAGCGCCTTCGTTTCGGTATCTTTGGGCATTCCGGCCCGCGCTATTTTTTCCCTAAACTCTTCCGATTCGTTCTTTATGTCGGCCCGTCCAAGCTCTTTTTGAATAGCCTTTATCTGCTCGTTAAGGTAATACTCTTTCTGGCTCTGATCCATCTGTCTCTTTACGCGGCCCTTTACCTTTTTCTCTATATGGAGTATCTCTACCTCTTTTTCAAGGAAGGAGGCGATCATGCCGAACCTTTTTTCAAGGTTGGTTTCAGATAAGACCGACTGGCGTTGCTGTGTTTCCAAAACGAGATGAGCCATTATCGCGTTGCTAAGCTCTTCCGGTTCCTTTATCTCGCCTATAAGCATAGCGGTTTCAGGCTGAAGCCTTGTCTCCATCTTGAGATACTTCTCAAAAAGCGACTTTACGCCTCTAATAACAGCTTCAAATTTAAGAGAATCAGATTTTAAGGCTTGAGCAAAAACAGGCTTCGCCTTCACCATGAAAAAAGGAGAAGAAGACAGATACTCTATAATCGGAGAACGGGCCAAACCCTCTACCATTATCTTCACCGTACCGTCAGGCATTTTAAAAACCTGAATTATTTCGCATATGCATCCTGTTTTGTAGATACTTTTGGCAGTAGGGTTTTCGTTGCCGGCCGATTTTTGGGTGGCAAGCAGAATCAGGTTTCCATGCGCCATAGCGTAGTCAACCGCCTTTATTGATTTTTCGCGGCCGACAAAAAGTGGTGCCACCATATCGGGGAAGATGACAATGTCCCTCAAAGGAAGCAAAGGCAGTCTGTCTCCTTTAAGAGAAGGGGCAAGCTTTTTCTTGGTTTTCATAAACTTTGGGCGCGCCCTAAACCGCCTTTTTCCTGTAAGTAATAATAGGCTGGGATCTCTTCTTTATAACCTCTTCGGTTATCATCACTTCTTCTACGTCCGGGTTTTCCGGAACCTCGTACATTATGTCGAGCATCGCTTTTTCAAGAATAGCCCTAAGGCCTCTCGCTCCAAGCTTACGCTTTACCGCCTCTTTTGCCACAGCTGTTAAGGCAGAGTCGGCAAAACGAAGGTTCACCTTGTCAAAGCCGAAAAGTTTCTGATACTGTTTTGTAATGGCGTTCTTGGGCTTTACCAGTATATCTTTCAAAGCTGTTTCCGTTAGTTCTTCCATCATAGATATAACAGGCAATCGTCCCACAAACTCAGGTATAAGGCCGAACTTAAGCAGATCCTCAGGCTCAACCATCTGCAGTATGCGGTCTTTTTTCTTGTCTTTTTTAGATTTTACTTTGCCGCCAAAACCAAGAGTAACCTTGCCAAGACGGTTTTCTATTATCTTGTCCAAGCCGACAAAAGCTCCCCCGCAGATAAAAAGAATGTTGTTAGTGTCTACCTGCAAAAATTCCTGCTGAGGGTGTTTCCTTCCACCCTGCGGCGGTACGTTGGCGACAGTTCCTTCGATAATTTTAAGCAGCGCCTGCTGAACACCTTCGCCCGATACATCTCTCGTTATCGAGGGGTTGTCGGTCTTTCTGCTTATCTTGTCGATTTCGTCCACATAGATGATACCTTTCTCGGCTTTCTCCACGTCGTAGTCGGCCGCTTGTAAAAGCCTGTGGATTATATTTTCAACATCCTCTCCCACATAGCCGGCCTCGGTAAGAGTCGTCGCGTCAACGATAGTAAAAGGTACGTTAAGCATTTTGGCAAGAGTCTGCGCGAGAAGCGTTTTTCCTGTTCCTGTCGGCCCCACAAGAAGTATATTGTTCTTTTGGAGCTCCACTTCGTCCACCCCGACACTAGAGTCCACCCTCTTGTAGTGGTTGTGTACCGCCACGGAAAGAACTTTTTTGGCGTAATCCTGCCCTATAACATGATCATCAAGAGTCTTTTTTATTTCGCTAGGCTTTGGAAGCGTGGTGAAAGCGGCGCTTTTTTCCTGGTTCCATTCCTCTACTATTATTTCGTTGCATAGATCAATGCACTCGTCACAGATATAAACCATAGGTCCGGCAATCAGCTTTTTCACTTCGCTCTGGCTTTTTCCGCAAAATGAACACCTTAAGTTACGGCCGTCACTTTTTTTCGGCATATCTACTCCTAGTTAAAAATTTATCGTCTCAGCTTCTAACGCCTAATCCTTATTTTTCGTCTCACCCTTTTTTGCCGTTACCCGCGATTCGATTATCTCGTCAATCAAGCTGTACTCCTTAGCATCTTCCGAAGACATGAAAAAGTCTCTATCGGAGTCGGTATGTATCTTTTTTACACTATGGCCGGTATGTTTAGAGTAGATTTTCTCAAGCTTCTCCCTTAAACGGCCTATCTCCCTCGCTTGAATGTCGATGTCGGACGCCTGCCCCTGAAAACCGCCCATAGGCTGGTGAATCATTATTCTCGCGTGCGGAAGCGCGAACCGCTTGCCTTTCGCTCCAGCGGAAAGAAGGAGCGAACCCATGCTCGCCGCCTGACCTGTGCAGATAGTCTGAATATCCGGTCTTACAAACTGCATCGTGTCATAAATCGCGAGGCCGGATGTCACTACGCCGCCC
This sequence comes from Nitrospirota bacterium, assembly GCA_024275955.1. Classification (GTDB taxonomy): domain Bacteria; phylum Nitrospinota_A; class UBA7883; order JACRGQ01; family JACRGQ01; genus JAJRYD01. The sequence goes on along the minus strand of JAJRYD010000023.1, from coordinate 36,041 downwards.
GGAGAGTTGATGTAAATGTATATATCTTGGTCGGGGTCTTCCGCTTCAAGGAAAAGAAGCTGGGCGATAATAAGGTTGGAGACATGGTCGTCTATAGCGGTACCAAGAAATATGATTCGGTCTTTCAAAAGCCGTGAGTATATATCGTAAGATCTCTCGCCGCGCGCGGTTTGCTCAACGACCATCGGAATAAGGGGCATTATTTATTCTCCTTTGCTTTAGCTTCAATTTTATCTTTTATATCTATCTTCGATAAGAGGTGCTTGTAAACCGAAGAGTTTATCACCTCTTTAAAAGCGTACGAAAAAGCTCTGCTGTTAGATTCCTTTTCGTCTATTTTGGGGTTAGCGTCCTTGATGATTTTAAGGTACTCCTTTTGCAGGCTTATCAGTTCCTTCGTATCCGGTTTTATCTCTTCTTTTTCCGATATGGCGCTTAGTATTGTTTCTTCTTTCGCCGCGCGCGAGCCGGCAGATGCGCAGTCTTTCTCAAAAACAGCCTTGTCAAAGTTCGGCATCTGTTCCATCTGCATACCAGCCTGAGCATAGCGGGACTGTATCTGGTTGGCATGCGTCTGGGTAAAATATTCCATCATCTTAGGAGGAAGATCGAACGTGGTCTCCTTTATCAAGCGGTCCAATATATCGGATTTAAGGTTCTCATCCCCCATCCTTTCGGCATGTTCCTCAAGGTTCTTTTTCGTCCCGGCCCGCATATCCGCCACAGTTTTATGCGGAGTGTTCTCTTTTACCAGTTCGTCGGTAAGCTCCGGCAGTTTCTTTTCCTTTATGCCAAGAACAGTAGCCCTAAACGACACCTCCTTACCGGCAAGGTCAGGTGCCGGAAACTGCTTTGGCAATGTAATTTTAAATTCGTTTTCCTTGTCCTTCTCCGCACCTATCAGCTTGGCATGGAAATCTGCCAAAACATTTTGATCTGTTGTAGATACAATAAGCTCGGCATTCTTGCCGGAAAGCTTTTCGTTGTCACTCTCTTCCCCTGCCACTCGGCCGACATAATCTAGGATTACAAAATCCCCATCCTTTACCGTTCTGTCGCCGGCAGGGACAAGCTCGGCAAACCTCTCCAACAGAGCCGCTATCGGAGCTTCAATAGCTTCCTTGCCAACTTTTTCTATCTTTCGGGCAAACTCCCACCCACTGTAATCAGGGACAGTGATATCTGGAAGCGTTTCAATAGTCGCGGTAAACGAGATAGGCTTACCGCCCTCAACCTTAACGTTTTCTATAGAAGGATCTCCAAAAACCTTAAGGCTGTTATCTTTGATAGCCTTCTCGTAAGTTTCGCTTATCAGTTTTTGACCGATATCCCAAAGGATAGATTCGGAATAGATTTTCCTAACAATTTCTCTGGGAGCTTTCCCTTTTCTAAAGCCTTGAACATTCGCGTTCTTGCGCACACTTTTAAGCAGTTCATCAAACCTGCGGGCTACCAGAGGCTCCGCTATCTCTATCGAAAGCTTTTTCACGCAGGGCCGAATATCTTCTGTCTCTACTTTAAGTTCGTCTGTCGCTGTTGCCACCCTAATGATTCCTTTCTAAAATAGTCCCTGCTTTATTTTAAACATCCTTCATATATAAAACCGAACTATTTAAAGTCAAGCAGAGCATCGCTTTTCAGTTTATTGGTGCGAAAGGGGGGACTCGAACCCCCATGGTTGCCCACTGGATCCTAAATCCAGCGCGTCTACCAGTTCCGCCACTTTCGCAACCAGTACAATATATTGCAAATTTTAAGCCTTGTCAAATCATGCAATTACCATCAATTCTCAATATTACCCCTTAAGAAATTATCCACCACTTCTCAAATGCCAAATCGGTCATACCTTCCAAAGCTTTCCAAAGAACTAAACTCTGCAAAACTCCCTTCATTCAAGAAAGCCTCCAAACCGGCCAACAGCTGTTCCCTAAAGCCAAACTTTCGGTTAAATTTCGGTTCATGGGTTACGAGAGCAAAAACAACAAAGAGCAAAAGCAGAAAATCTCAGAAAAAGTGAGGTTAGGTCTGGTGAGGCTATTTCCTACCTATCTTCTTTGTTTCATTCCGTTCCTCGTCTTTGGAACAAGGAATGATATAAGGCTGATTTTGTGGAAAACCGCCGTCGTAGGGGCCGGCCTTGTCATTTTCCACTTTGTACGCAAATCGATGTTTCCATATATAGACCTCCAAAGCTCTTACCAAAAAGTGCTAGAGGAGGCAGAAAACGGAAAACCAGAAAATCTTTCCAAAGCCTTAATAGCGTTGAGCCAGACGATTCTCATCTCGGCAATGGCAGTTTCCATTATATTCGCAGTGGCAGGCGGAATATGATTAACGGACTTCTAGCCATAATGTTAGTCATCCCCTCTGCGATGGCGCCGCGGGACGGAGTCAACCTCAAGTACAAAAGGTTCCTCATAAAGCAGGTTCGCTTCGTTTGGGGAATGGACCAAAAGGTATCTATATTCGCCGCGCAGATAAGACAAGAGTCCAACTGGAACTCTAAGGCAGAATCAAAGTATGCCGCTGGCCTTTCGCAGTTCACCCCGCAAACCGCGCGATGGATATCAAAAAGATACTCAACGCTCAAAGTAGCTCAAGGGGCAAGGCCAGATATCAGGTACGACTGGAAATGGTCGATAAAGGCTATGGTCTTTTACGACGAGTTCCTCTACCAAAAGATTGAAAAAAAAGGTCAGCCCAAAAACCAAAGATGGCCACTGACCTTAAGAGCCTACAACGGCGGACTCGGCTGGATTTATAAAGAGCTCAATTCATGCAGAGATCTAAATCTAAACTGTTGCCTAAAATTCAGGAAAGATATTTTCTGCCGTGAAAATATTGAATACCCGAAAAAAATATTAAACAGGTGGGAGCCTCTCTACAGGAGCTGGAATAGATGAAGCGATTTAAAAAAGATATCCGCCGTCCGTTTATCTGGCTGTTTTTGGCAGGTTTTGTTGTCGTGTCGTTTGCTCTTTTTTTGTCGCCGCCAGAGAGGCCGGATATCTCTCCATACAAAAAACGGATAGCCAAGCTTGAAGATATTCGCAAAAAGAAAAATGAGGAACAACAAAAACTTTACGAACAAACCGACAAAGAATTAGCCGGAAAAATAGAAGAGCTGGAGAAAAAAATCCAAAAACTAGAATTAAAAGCAGAAACGTTGCAGAGCAAACGGCTACTGCTGGAAAGGCTTAGATAATGGCGCGTAGATTATCCACGGTTCTAGCCGTCTTCCTTTTTCTTGGCTTGGCCATGCCTGTTGCTCTAGCGGCGTCATCTTCAAAGCAGAAGCAGTACAAAAAGATAAACGCGTCGCTAAAAGAAGAGGTCTCCACCTGCCGCAAAATCAACATGCTTTTGAAAGGAGGCCTCAAAGCGACGGAAGCGCGTCTCCAAAACGCGAAAAAAAGAGTTGCAGGGCTGGAAAAGGAATCAGCCGAATGTCTGGCACATGCCGAGTACCTGAATGATGTCGTAGAAGTAATGGAAAAAAATGAAGAGTCACTGCGCCGCCGTGTTGCGGGCCAAAGATTTATAACGTGGGCCGTCTCTGCAGCGAGCGGCGCGGTGATTCTACTCTTATTGCTCTAGCGGGATTTAAAAATGGAAAAAGTAATAGCTCAGTTTGTAGTTTTCGTTCTTGGCGTAGGCTGGTCAGTAATTTTCTTCCTCGCCAAAAGAACCCTTCATTCAATAGATGGGAAAATGGAATCTGGTTTCAGCAGGATGGATAAAACAGGTAGCGACCTAAAGAGAATGGTTAAAAGAAACGAAGCAGAAATGAAGATTGCTCTCAGGTCGATAGTCACTGGGATCGAAGGTCAAATTAAAGCGTTAGACAAAAAGATAGAAGACCAAAACAGGTTTAATAAGAATGAAATTAAAAACCATTTAAGAGCGCAAAAAACCGCTTATGCCAATCTATTTGTAACTAGGCAGGAGTTCGGAGCGTTCACAGCGACTATCAATCATAAGATCGACTCCATCTACCAAGCACTTAACAATGGAGGGACCAAAATCAGATGACACCAAACCTTAATGTCGCGAAGAAGAAAGTAGTAAGAAAACATATCCTTCAGCAGGCATCAGACCTTTACCTGCATCCATTAACCGACAGGGCGATTGTCGCCAACCTTAAAAATAGGTTTTCGGCTTTAACGATAGAGCACGCAAGAGAGCTTTTCGATTATCTCCAGCAAAAAGGGCTCGTCACGCTTCGCAAAACATGGTCGGCACATTCGATACAGGTAACTACAAAAGGGATAGATCTTCTCGACGGCGCGATAAAAGTAAGAGGCATAGAAGCTTCATGCAGAGAGTTCGCGAAGCTTGAATATAAAAAGGAGATACGGCGCGGCATCCTAGCCTACTGCTATTCCTTCCAAACGTTTTTTAATGAAGATACCGAGATATTGGAGGAGTTTCGCGATTCAGGTTTTTTAAACCTCCTCCTAGAGGAGATTAGGTTTCACATATGGTACTTGGGGCAGAACGAGCTTTTGGAAATCAAGTCTTTCAGCCTCGGCGGCGATCAGGTTTTCATGGCGCGCCTTACCGCTAAAGGTGTCGATGTCGTCGAGAACAGCTCCTCCGAAGCATGGGGTGGCGAAGATGCCGACTAAAAGAAAAAAAGAGCTTCGCCTCTCGAAAACAGTTATCGAAATAATCAAAAAAGGGCTGGTCAACGGCAAAACAGGAAGGCAGATACAAGGGCAGATAAGAAGAGAGCTCAAAGAAAAGGTAACGCTAAAAGTGATAGAAAGCTTTAAGCGCGCAAAGCCTATCCCGTCAGATGCTAAAAGGATATTCCCATACAAGCAAAGCGGCGCGGAGATTGTTGGCGAATTTCTAAAAGGCGCGAAAGAAGGGCAAGATGTTTCGCACCTGCAGGCGGCGCTGGAACATGCCGTCTATGTCGATTCTCTCAGGCGCTACGCGATGCAGGAAGAAGGCCTTGAGTCGCTAGATATAAAAGATGTAATCAAAATCACGAATGACTATAGAAAGCTGAATATCTCATCACTGCGCGCTGTTAAAGGAGAGCCGTCAAGCGAGAAGCTCTCATCAGCACTCGCGCTAAAGTTAATAGAGCTTGTCGAAAATGAGCTGTCTACCAGCGAAACGCTCGCCTTAGAGTTTAAAAGCAAAAAACAATCAATCGTTAAGAAATTTAAAGGCCTGATAGACGAAAAGGAACTCCCCGAAATCGAGTTTATGCAGGAACTGCATAAAAAATATCTAATGGAAAAGGAAGGTAGCTAAAGATGTCAAAGACGGTTGCTTTGCATGGCGATATGCTTAGCTGGTTGCTAAACCCTGTAAACTTCGCCGCAAATCTTGTAAAGGTGGAAGGGGGTGCCGTAACTTTAGACGATTGGCAAAAAAGTTTTCTTCTAGATGAGTCAAAGTTTATCTCCATCCTCAAAAGCAGAAGGGTCGGCGGTAGCTGGGTTATGACTCTTAAAATGTTTATCCGTTCGCAACTGCAAAGAAACTACTCAGGCACATTCATAAGCCTAAATCTAGAAGAGGCGAAAGGAAAGATAGAGTATGCCGATGCTATGTACGAATCAATCCCAAAAAGATTCAAAAAGAAAAGGGTAGGCCGTTCAAAAACAGAGCTGGTTTTCGAAGATGCCTATGGAAACAGGTCGGTACTCCGTTCCCTTGCGTCCAAAGCACCAAGAGGCAAAGGCGGAGACGTAGGCATTTCAGAACTTCCGCATTGCCGCGCCGCCAGAGAGATATACGAAGGAGCATTGCACGTTACGTCAAGGTCAGCATCGCACTCGCTTGTAATAGAAAGTAGCCCCCTCGGCAAGAGCGGAATCTTTCACGATATATCAAAAGGCAAGCTCGAAAATTTCAACCTTTACAGCATCCCGTGGTGGGAATGCTCTTCACTATGCGTAGATATAAACCGCGCAAAGAGGGAGGCCCCGAAACTTGTGACAGCCAAGAGAGTAAAAAGTTTCGGGACCCCCTCTATGCTCGCTATCTATTCGTCAATGCCGGAACCGGCATTCAGGCAGGAGTCGGAACTACAGTTTTTAGATTCAGAAAGTTCCGTTTTTACCGTGGAGTTGCTACATGAAAATGCCACGCCAAGTTTCGGCGTTTAGCCGGACGCGGAGCTGAAGTTCCTTTCACTAAGCAGAGTGCCGCTTGCCTCCGAATGGCAATGGCTAAAAGAGAGCGTCAAAGGAAGGCTGTTAGCCGGTTTCGATGTAGGAAGAAAGAGAGACGAATCGGTACTTTTTGTAATGGACAAGGTTGACGGCACAATGGAAGCGAGGATGCTCGTGCGCCTGAGAGATGTAGATTTCACAAGCCAGGAAAATATTTTAAAGGCTACGATGCAAAACGGCATCACAAGGCTGGCGATAGATGCCACAGGCATAGGCCTGCCGCTTGCCGAAAAGCTGGAGCAGGCCTACGGCTCTATCGTCATTCCGGTTCATTTTACGTCGCAGATAAAATCGAAGATGGTAAACAAAGCGCGGATGATGCTGCTGGATAGAAAGCTTCGCCTGCCTCTTGAAAGATCTATCATCGCACAGCTTGGAAGCATAGAGCAGAAAGTTACGGAATCGGGGAACATAATCTTCACCGTAGCGTCATCGCCGGATCATCACGCCGATATAGCGTGGGCGATACTGCTTTGTTGCCACGCTTCGCGTCAGACAGAAGAGGCAGGCGTTTCATACGAGTCAATTTCAACAAGGCAAAAGAATTTCACCAAAACAGAAAAATGGAGATGGTAATGCGATGAACAGCTTACAAAAGTTCAAACCGGATGTCGGAATTATAAACGCGGGGCAAGCAGTATGGAGGCGCGGCTATTCGGGAAGCGTTACGCCGGCAAAGCTTGCCTTGCTCTTAAGGGAGCTGGATTCAGGCCAGTGCAAAAATGCGATGGAGTTCTTTGACGAGATGGAAGAAAAGGATATTCATCTCGCAACCGTCATGCAGACACGGATATCGTCCGCCGCGTCAAAACTAAGAAGAGTAGTTCCAGCCTCCGATAGGGCGGAAGCAAAAAAACAGGCGGAGTTTGTAAGATCCGTGTGGGAAAACCTTGAAGGCCGCACGCAGATTATGCACGATCTGCTGACAGCGATAGGCAAAGGTTTTTCCATAGCCGAGCTTATCTACAAGGTGGTAGACGGGTTAATGGTAATAGAAAAAATAAACTTCTGCCCGCAGTCGCTTTTTACCTTTGCCAGCCTTGAAAAACCGGAAGAGGTACTAGGCTTTCCAAACTACCTGCCAAACGGTGAGATCAACGGCCAAAAGCTTCCACGGCAAAAGTTCATATATCATACCTACCGCGCTTCCGCTGGCGGCCCTTTGCGCGGCGGGCTTTACCGTGGCCTCGCGTGGTACTTTCTTTTTACAAATTATTCGATGAAAGACTGGATGTCGTTTATGGATATTTACGGCATTCCGTTAAGATTAGGGAAGTTCAAGCCGACAGCGGATGAAAAATCGCGGGAGATATTAAAAAAAGCTGTCTACAATCTAGGCTCCGATGCGGCGGCGGTTATTAGCGATGATACCACGATTGAGTTTATAGAATCGAAACTAAGCGGTAGCCACGATCTTTTTCAAAATGCCGTCGAATTTTTCAACGCGCAGAAGAGCAAGCGTGTGCTTGGCCAAACACTCACAACAGAGCAAGGCAAAAGCGGTTCATACTCCCTCGGCAATATTCACGACATGGTAAGGCGGGATATAGTCCGTTTCGACTGTGCCTCTCTCGATGAAACCTTAACCCGCGATTTTATAATCCCGCTTGTAAAAATGAATTTCGGCGAAATGAAAAGCTACCCGTCGTTCGTAACCGATTTTGATGACGGCTCTTCTCGTATGGAAAAACTCGATAGCCTCAAAAAGCTCCATGAGATGGGCGTGCCTGTTTCTCTTTCGCAGGTTTACGGTGCGGCCGGCATAAGCGAACCGGCAAAAAACGACCAGCTTCTCTCTGAGGTGACAAAATGAAAAGAAGAGTGCTTGCAGTTCCACTCGGAAACTTTCAGCATGAGCGCGGCCTACAGATAATAAACGAAGATACCTTGCAAAGGGTTTTGCAAATAGCCAAAGCGGAGCAGGCCGGCATACCTGTCGACTTTGCGCACGCATCTTTCGAATCGAAAGATGCGCAAACGGCAGGATTGCTCTTGGCAGATTCGCTAAAGGCAGAGCCGGACGGCCTTTACGGAGAGCTGGAATGGACAAAAGAAGCAGAGGCGATGATACGGGAAAAAAAGTTTCGCTACCTCTCGCCTGTCTTCACGTTCAGCCCGGAAGAGTCAAAAGATGGAAAACTTTATATAGAAAAGTTGGTGAGCCTCGGTCTTACCAACCACCCAAACATACCGGCTATGAAGCCGCTTTTTAATCAACTTGAGATGGAGGAGAAAATGGATGAATTGTTAACACGGCTAAAGGAGTTTCTTGGCCTTCCTGATGACGCAGGAAATTCCGAACTGTCGGAAAGCCTTTTTACGAGGCTTGGCGAAGTGGAATCGCTCCAAAAGGATTTAGCCGCGCTTAAAGAGGCGGCAGGTTTGCCTATAGAAATATCTACGGTAGAGGTTGCCGCCGCCATTGAAAAAAATGCGAACCGTTTACAGCAGGAAGAGGGCAGGCCGACGGTAGAGGAGTGGCAGACGCTTAAAGTAGAGCTTGCGGAAATAAAGCAAAGAGATCTCGAAGCAAAAGTTAATTCTGCGATAGCCGAAGGGAAAATTCTTCCAGCCCAGAAGGAATGGGCAGTCTCCTACGCAGTGTCGGACCCTCAAGGGTTCGGCAGTTTTCTTGTCAACAGCAGGCCGATGGTGCAGATGGGAGAGCTTGTCGAAATTGCAAAGAAAGGGAATGGAAAATTTCCACTCAGCGAAACGCAGGAAAAGATCAACAAGCTTCTAGGGATATCGAGAAAAGTTTTTGAAAGTTTTAACCAGTAAAGGAGAGAAATTGTGGCAGTTTTAACAGCAGATAGAAAGACAGAGAGAAAGCAGGGAATAATATTCGCCCTTCCGGTAGCGGCAACGGCGCGTATTTATTCAGGGGCGATGGTCAGCGCGGATGCCAACGGCTACATGGTGCCGGCATCGGATACGGCAGGCGAGAGCTTTGTTGGTGTTTCACGAAAAGAGAGCGACAACACAAACGGCGCCAACGGCGGGAAAACGGCCGAAGGCTATATGGTCGGCCTTTTCGAGATGAACAGCGCCGGTCTAACACAGGCAAACTTAGCAAAAGATGTTTATGTGGTCGACGACAATACCGTCGGTGACGGAATAGTCGCCCAGCCGGTAAACATCACCGGCGTAGTAGTAAACAGGACAGCGCTTACAAAAGGCGGCACTAAAAGCCTAGCTTTTATAGCGGCAGGTACGACGATCGCCTACGGAGGCGGAACAGCTGTAACGGTTTCGACAAATGGTAGCTACACGCTTACCGCTACAGACGGTTCAACGGTAGAGGTTGTGGTAACTTCTGCTTCGCTTCCGGTTGCCGACCAGAGCGATAACATACAGATGCGCCATCTAAAAGCCGGAAGGGTTATCGAATATATTTCCGCAAGTTCGGTCTTTATCGACATCTCAACAGCGGCGAGGAGTTAAGCGGTTTGCTATACCTACCCCAGCATCCCACCTCAATACCGTTAAACGGACGTCCGCCCGTTGCTCCACGCTGTTTCGCGCGCGCCGTCTGCGGGCAAACCCCAAGCCCGCAGACGGCAAAAATTTAATTTTTAAAAAGGAGATAAAGTAAAAATGAAACTGATAATAACTTTAATAGGAGCGCTGACCGCTATCTTTTCCGATAACGGCGGTTCAGCGAATATTTTCGAAAGGTTTGTTCTTTTAGGCGTCGTTGTAAACCAGTCGTCGCTAGAATCTGCCTACACAGGTTTCAAGACAATTTTTCAGCAGGCGTATGATGGTGCCGCAACAGCGGTAAATAAGCTTGCGGTTTTGGTTCCTTCATCCGCAAGGCAAGAGGAGTATAAGTGGCTCGGGCAGTTCCCGGGCCTTCGCGAGTGGATAGGAGAGCGAGCGGTCAAAGATCTTAGCGTCGATGGCTTTATTATAAAGAATAGAGATTTCGAGGCGACAGTCTCTGTAGATAGAAACGATCTAGAAGACGACGCGATAGGGCTTTACAGGCCGATGTTTGAACAGCTTGGCGAATCGGCAAGACAGCATCCCGATGAGCTTATCTTCGACCTGCTTCTGAACGGATTTGTAGCGAACGGTTTTGACGGTAAAACCTTCTTCGCTGTCGACCATCCAAATGGAGATATGTCGGCATGGAGCAACAGAGGAACAGCCGTCCTTAGCTCCACGGAATACGAGAACGCGCGTTCGCAGATGATGTCTCTCGTAAACGAAGAGAACCGTCCATTAAGGGTAACACCGGCGATGCTTATCGTTCCGCCTCAGCTCGAAGCGGTAGCAAGGGCTATTCTGCGGGCCGATAAATCGGCCAACGGCGAAACCAATATCTGGAAAGACTCTGCTGACCTGCTGGTAGCCCCGGAACTTGCGGCAAATCCTACCTATTGGTTCCTCGCAGATTCCAGCCGCGCCGCCAAGCCGTTTATCTTTCAATCGCGGCGTGATCCGCAGTTCGTCGGTCTCGACAATCTGCAGGATGAAAATGTTTTCATGCGTAAGGAATATATCTACGGCGTCGATTACAGAGGCAACGCAGGTTACGGCCTGCCCCACCTTATCTTCGGTTCAACAGGCGGCGCTTAAAACCATAGGTAGCTATCAAGGCGTAGTCCGGCTCTAAGCCGGACGCGCCTGATGGTTCCAATTTAACCGGAGAAAAAATGGCTTACTCAACACAATCGGATATCGTCCAAAGGCTGGAAGAGGCAACCCTCATACAGCTCACAGATGTAAACGAAACAGGGCAGGTAGACTCGGCAATAGTGGCAAGTGCTATAGAAGGCGCCGACGCGCTTATAAACAGTCTCATTTCGCCTATCTATCTGGTTCCTCTGGCGAACGTGCCGAAAGTTATAAGGGAACATTCGGTAACGATAGCGGTTTACCGCATACACCTTTTCCGTTCGGTAGACCCAGGCGTATGGAAGCAGGCTTACGAATCGGCGATAGAGTTTTTTCAACGGCTCGTCGAGGGGAAGGCGACGCTTGAAGGAATAGCGCCAAAGCCGGAACTTTCGGCAACTCTTTTAGATATTGCTGGCTTTTCATCGGAAGATAGAAAATTTTCCCGCAAAAAACTTGAGGGTTGGTAATGTATTCGATAGGACAGATAGAAGATGCTATCGTCGCCGCGCTAAGCTCTGCCTCTCTTAACGCGAAAGCGTTTCACGGCGAACTTGGAGAAGATGCCTATTTAAAAGAGGTGGCAAAACCTCCACTCGTTTTGGTCTCCTTCGAGCGGACTGTAGATTCAAAAAAGAGGACAGTGTCACTTAGAGGATCTGAGTTCTATTTTAATATTTACATTATCGCCCGCAACCTTCGCTCGCGTTCTTCCGCCGCAAAGGGCGACGCAGGAACCGCGGGAATCTTTAATGCGATGGAAACGGTGCGTCAAACTCTTTCCGGTAGCACTATCGGGCTTAACATCCAGCCTATGGAAAGAGTTTCGGAAAAACCTTACGCCAAAAACGCGCGCCAATCGGTTTACAGACAGGAATGGAAAATCGAAACATTTGAGTAGGGAAAAATAAATGAACGTAAAAATTCCAACCGCCGAAAATATCTCTCTGAAGCTGGAAGATGGATATATCTCCAGTGGTCCTTCGCTAATGACAGACGCTGGAGACCATCTCACTTTTACCACCGCAGGTACGCGCTTTTCACTTTGCGAAAAAGATGAGAACGGTATCGACAGAAGACCGGTAGTAAGACCAGATGGCCTGAGAAACGGTTGTCTCGTTTATCCAGCCTTATCTGGGGTGAATGATGCCGTCGATATATGCGGAGGAAGTATATGCATAGGCGGAGCTGTGGTTTTGGTAAATGCCGTTAGCAATCTTGCCGTTACGCGCCCATCATCGTCAAACGTTAAAATCGTTTCCATAATAGCAGACGCAACAGCGACACTCTTAACGCTGGACGGAGCTGAAGGAGCAACGGTATCTGCTGTAAGAGGAGCCAATGGAGGCCCTCCGTTTATCCCGCTTGGCAAAGTGGAGCTGGCTGCTATTACACTGCTCACATCTGCTTCGGCAAAGATTTTGGATAAGGAAATCTCTTTCAAGCCGGAGCTTTCGCATATGCCGGAAGCCGAAATTTTTCCCTACAAAGCTAAGGTACGCTTTAGAAGCGGACTCCCTCTCATTCATACAGGCTTAGTAACGGCGAACGTATATATCACCTACTGCGAACCGCAGTTGGCTTTTCTCGATGTTGTTTCGTTCAGGCCTCCGGTAATGGCGGCGGAGTTTGATTTTGCAATAGGAAAACTTTCCGCAGGGAAGGTAAAAAGCGGTCTTACTAAGCTGAATCTTTCCGCCCAGCAGGCCGACCTCATAAGGAGGGCAGACGGCACTATCCGCTTTATAGAGTTTATGCCGGATTCGTCAGGTAGCAGAAAAGAGCTTTACTACGCTCATCTCGAAACTTCGGCTCTCTATAGCCCCGGCTCGGTTATGGAGGGAGAAATAAATCTTCTTCCCTGTCAAAAACCATCGGTAGAAACCGTTTAGAAAGGAGAGAGTAATGGCACAAGAAAATTCTGATATAGCGATAGATAACGAAATACTAGCAGAGCTTACTGAGGTGAACCGAAATCTTTCTGCTATAGCTAGGCGACAGGGCGGAGCTGACCTTCAGATATTTCTAGAACTCTCCGCGACAGTCAAAGATCTATCCACGAAGCTAGAGGTTCTTAACAGAGCATTGCTCAGCGAAAAACAGTACAGCGTAGAGGTAAAAGTGGATGGTGCCGACGGAGCGATACACGACCTCGTAAGCAGAGTGATGGAAGAAGTGATTATCAGAATAAAACAGGAAAACCTTTTAACGGTGACAAACGTATAAATGGCAAGAGCAAAAGTAATTTCAATGGTAGAGGGCAGGCCGGATTGGTACCTTGTTGAGGACGATCTTGGGGTCTCGCATAAGGTTCAGTCGGGAATTAAAGGGTATGAATATAAAACCGGCGTAGAGTACCGCCTCTTTACGCCCAACGGCAAATATAAGCCGTGCAGTTTCAGGCTACTGCCGTACAAAACATCTAGAAGATGGACAGATGTTTCTCTGCTTGCCAAAGCGAATCCTGCCACAGCTGTCGGCTACTATTTTTATTCCGACAAAATGCTCAAAAGTGAATCGCAAGATTTAAGCAAGGTCGTAAGCGGTGTAAAGAAAGGCAGGCTTAGTTTTGTCGGGGGTGGTTGCGCGTCGATAAACGATTCTGTCGATTATCAGATTGGCGACTGCGTTGCCGTTATACACGATAAGATAGACCCGCTTGACCCAGATTGCCTCTTAAGTGGAAACGCAGAGCCGTGGGTAGCAGGGTTTGGCTGTTCGCAGTCTCCAAGAAGATGCTCTTCCCGTTATGAGTTCTGGCGCAACTATCTGACACCTTCCGCCGACCTCTCTGGCGATGGAAAGTTCACCTTTAAAAAAACAGCTCCGGAAAAAAATGAGATAGATTCATGGAATTCCAAAACAGCCGGTGTCTATATAAATGAAGGGATGTCCTACGGTATTCCAGCCACGGTATGGGCAGGCGACGCCCTTCGGATGCGGTCGCTTCCGCTTCAAGCAAATGGGATATCCTCAGTTGAGGAAGATGCCCTCCGGCTAATTTATCCAGCCCCTATGCTTGAGAGAAAATACGACGCGGACCCGCTGATAGTCTCTCCGCCGGTCGTAACGGAAAAGTCAATATCACGCCCGCTTCTCTGCGGAGAGAAGGAGCTTTTTATGTCGGTAAACCTGTTGACGCAGTTCGATTACGAAGCAGGGCTTGGATACGATTCGAAACTACAGCTACCGGCATGTATGGTACTTATCTTTAATAAATCTCCATGGCCCGATTATCTGGACGGCTCGCGGATAAATTCATCTCTTTACAGTTACCCTAACGGCAGTGATAAATACGGCACCGTTTTTGAAAATAACCTCGACAGAAATTTTAAACTCGTCTACACAGCTCCCGGCACGCAGGATTTTTCATACGCAAGGGGGGCCTACCCCGGTGTTTCGCGGGATAAACAGCACGCCCTCTTTAGGCCGACGCCGATAAGGACAGCAGAGGGAAGCTATCTAAATTCACCTCCGCCTTCCGGCAGGCTCTGGTACAACGTGCCGATGGATGACGACCTTGTATCTTTCGGCAAGGCAGGAGAGCTTCATTACCGCTGCTTTAATTACGACGGCGCGGACATCACTCCGGCAAACCCAGCGCCGTGGTCTTACGGTCTGCACCCAGGTTATTTTGAAATAGGAATGCAGACTTCCGTCACCAGAAATATCTACCGCGATTTTCTAGCGGCGTTTCCGTTTATGGCTAATCCCGATATAAACTTGGAGGGCAACTTTCCCTCTCTTTCTTTAGTCACATTTTATCTACAGGGAAACGTGGCAAAACCTTCCGGCGAGTTTGACCCATACTATCCAAACCCTGCAAAGCTTGAATGTCAGCGTATCGAATTTTTTTACGGAGAATAGTAATGGCAGTTTTATTTTCATTGACCGATTCAGGTTTTTACCTTGAACTAAAAACAAAAGAACCTTTAAAAATCCCAAGAAGAGTGGCAACGGTGGAAACTCTTGAAGGGTCGCGGTCGCGCGATCTAGGCTCATACGCGTCCGATATCGAAATGATTGTAGAAGCAGAATTACCTCAAGACGGGCTTGCGTCGTTGATAGCGGTTCTAGCCAACGGCAAGCCTGTCGGCTTTTCATTTTCGAGAAGCTCCTATCAAGGACTGCTTGAATCTGTCGAATCAATTTTAAACGAAACCGGAAACAGTGACGTAAAGATCTCCTTCAAGGTAACGGGTGAATTGTGAACTCTCATTTTAATATGACGCTTGCCGTTTCTAACAGCGAGGCGCTCAAAAGCCTCTTGTCATCTAGCTATCAGGGGCCGGTCTCTCAAGGCGGCAGAAGGCTTCGCGTTGTATGGGCAAACGGCAATGTAGAAACCGAGCTGGAAGATATAGCGGGCTTTGCCGGAACCGTTTCATATAGAGGCAGTCAGGCAACTCTTACCGTCGCATGGCCGGAAATTAAAAATCCAAGAACCGTGGGAGCTTGGCAAGAGATACTTGTGCCTAACGACAACCTACGCATCAAAGTTTTTTCCGTTGTCGGCAACGCTTCGGGCGATAAAGAAATACCGCTTCTTACCGGAGTCCCTTCACCGGAGGGAGTGCGGGAAAGCTATACGGCCAATTCCGGTACTATAGAAATAAAAGTCGAAGATGTAACAGGAGTCGCGTCCCGCATTACAAGCTATTTGCCCCCTTTCGCCTCTACCGAAACAGTAGAGGCGAAACTTGTAGCCAATGCCGTTCTTAACCCTCTGGAGCCTGTAATTCTTTTTAATACCGAAAAGGTCTCCGCCTGTAACGAAATTTTTCCAAACGCGCTTATGGCGGCCGATGAGGTGCTTATTAAAAAGCAGGCCAAACTACTTCCTCTTACTGGAGAGAAGAGGATCCGCTACGGCGACCGCAACGGGAAAATAGTTTATACATTCGCGCAGGAACCAGACGCGGGAAAGGCTTTTAGGCCAAGCTATCCCGCCGCCGATTTTCAGTTTGCATTTAATGGCGGCGATATTGTCGATGGTTTACTGGTCGATTCCAAAACAGTCCGCTTTTCTCTCCCGCTGGTTAATCCGTATATAGATTTGGGCATGAGGCTAAAACTTGATTTTCAGCGCGGGGTGGTAAGCGAAATAGTAGAGGTCTATGAAATAGGCTGGCGCGTCATGCCGAAAAGCGAACGGATGACAATAAAAGCACGCAGACAGTTAACAATATAGGAGGAAGTAATGGCGGAGATGGATATAGGCATATACCTTACCGGAGTGGCAACCGATGGTGACGCGCAAAGCGACCCAAACTCATCACTTGGCGGGAAACGCTCTGGCACGGTTCTAAAGTCGCTCTCGACAACAGCTCTAGCAAACGTAACAGGCGTTCTGATTGACGATGTCTCGTCTAGTAGTGGCATAGGAACGGCAACGCTCTCTTTCGATTTTGCCGCAACGACGTTAAGCTACACAGCCCCCGGAGATACGGTAGGTGCGGCGGCCGATGTCTCGACAGATGGAACGTATCAGCTTTACTCTAATGACACGACAAAGTACGCGGTAGTTACCGTAACCTCTGCAAGCCTGCCGTCGTCCAGTCAGTCGGACAGCGTTACCCTTTCTAATCTTATGGAAAATCTTTTCGATTCTGTCAGCTCAACCCAAGCGCAGGCAGGCAGTACGGAGTACCGTGCCTTAATAGTTAGAAACGATTCTGCCTTCTCGATGGGCGCAATGAAAGTTTGGATAGATACCAACACCCCGTTCGTGGACGATACTGTAGAGATAGCGATAGAGGCTACATCGGCTGGAGCGATACAGAGCGTTGCAAATGAAACAACAGTGCCGACAGCATTGACCTTCTCCACGGCAAACAGCGAAGCAAACGCTCTTTCGATAGGTAGCCTTGCGAGCGGCGGTAGCTACGGGGTCTGGATAAAGCGTGTCGTAACAGCGACGACCGAACGTTATCCTGAGAATTATTTTTCGCTTACCTTTAAGGCCGATACTGTTTGACTATGGCTTACTCTAGCGATTTATGTATAGGCGGCATCGTTACCGCTTCTAGCACGAACGGAAGTCAGTACCCGTCTAACGCGTTTGACGACAGTGTCTCGACTATTTGGCAGGCGAGTTCTACCAGCTCTCCGCAATGGATTAAGTATCAGCTTGTCAGCGCAAAAGCTGTCTCGAAGCTACGACTAAGGCCAGACTACGATACCGGCTATCTGCTTATAAAGAATTTTAAGCTTTATGGCTCCAACGATGATTCGGTCTACAGCCTTTTGCTTGAGAGTGCGACATCGTCTAACACCGACCAATGGTACGAGTTTACTTTTTCTAATTCGACCAGTTATCTCTATTATAAATTGGAGATAATAGATCATTGGTACAGTCCGTTTAGCGGTTACTTCGCCGGCGCAAAAGAGATAGAGATGATGGGAAAGATCCCACTTCTTAAATCTGCGCGTGCGACCTACAACTCAAGGAACGGCACCACGAAGAAGGTAGTGCAAAGATATTCGTACCCCACCAGTCAAAGCAGGTCGTTGATGGCTAGCTATCACTCCTATCAGAGTTCTCAAAAATCTATTCTCGGTTTCTATTTTATCGCTCCGCCGGTTGTCGAAATATATTCACCATCTGGAGATAGGCTGGAGAATGTCCGGCTCGGCCTTTTAAACAGCGGCGAAGTTTCAAAAGAGGTGGAGCTTCATTTGTGGAATAACAGGTTAGGGAACTTTAAAACTCTTTCGATGACCGAAGTTTTTCTTTCTCTCTCCCTTGTTGACCGAAGCTTCGCTGGAGGGCTGAACGAAGATGGGCAGGAGATGCTGGATGCGAAATGGCTAGAGCTTAAAAGTAACGGCGTTAGTGGTAGCAGTATCGTCGATGACGTTCAAGCTTTGTTCACGCCGGTAGGCGGCAACCCCGTTGCCAGCGGTCTCTCGGTTGGTGTTATACCAAGCGGAACGGCGCGGCATATCCAGCTAAGGATAAACATTCCGCAACAGGTAGC
Organism: Nitrospirota bacterium; assembly: GCA_024275955.1. Lineage (GTDB taxonomy): Bacteria > Nitrospinota_A > UBA7883 > JACRGQ01 > JACRGQ01 > JAJRYD01. The sequence goes on along the minus strand of JAJRYD010000023.1, from coordinate 18,244 downwards.
GACAGCTCATTCTATTTACCCAAAATTTCTTATTACAAATAGGCCGTCCCTAACAAACGGATTCGGCATTGACTTTGGCTATAACTTTGGAGGTTAATCGTGACAGTTGAAAATATACTCACACACGGTCTTAAAACAAGCGCGCTCGGCTCAAACTATAAAACCGAGTATGACGAAAATCTGACTCTACTAGACAAGAACAGGCTGACGGTTGGAACCTTCGCAAGCCGCCCGGCGGCAGGAACGGCCGAGAGGTTTTATTTCGCATCGGATAGCAAAGCTCTCTATTACGACAATGGAGTATCGTGGGTAGCTGTTTCGGATACAGCCAAAGGGGTAACCAACGGCGATGGCCACGACCATTCAGGTGGTGATGGAGCGCAGGTAAATCATGCAGGGTTGTCAAATATCGGCACAAACAGTCACGCGCAAGTAGATGCCCATTTAGCCGATGGCACGAAGCATTTCTTCTTGTTAGACGAAGATGATATGGCATCTGATTCATCTGCAAAAGCACCTAGTCAGCAATCGGTTAAAGCTTTTGCGAATCTCGCTAGGAAAAACCTCATCATCAACGGCAACCCTCTCGTGAATCAAAGAGCCTATGAAAGCACCATAGTTACAACAGGAGCGAACCAGTACACTCTTGACAGATGGAGAGTAGTTACAAGTGGTCAAGCTCTTACATTCAGCACTACGGATAATGTCGTTACCATGACGCTTCCTATCGGCGGTATCGAGCAGGTTATCGAAGGTTTGAACATTCAAAGTGGTACTTATGTAATTTCGTTCACAGCAACCGGCGATACGGTTTGTACTGTTGATGGGGTAACCAAAGCAAGCGGTGATACGTTCACTCTTGTAGGCGGTACAGATGCAACGGTTAAATTTTCCAGTGCTGGCGGGGCTGGCACGGTGAAACTAATCCAAGTTGAAGCAGGTTCCGTAGCTACTTCATTTGAGCATAGGCCTTATGGGCAAGAGTTAGCTTTATGTCAAAGGTATTATTGGCGGTACGGCGGAGTGCAATACCAAGCTATTAACGGGTGGACTTCAAGTACAACTAAAGGTAGCTGTCTTTTATCTCACCCTGTCCCTATGAGAACTGATACATACTCAACAGCTATAACTATAGCTAATTGGCGGTATCAAACTGGTGGTGGTGCATTAACTCTATCTGGTATTACATACAAAAAAAGTATTACAGAGATAGAAATACAACCTACAGTCGCCGGAGCAACAGCTAACAATGCTGGTGGGTTTTATCCTAATGTTAATGGTGAATACTTAGAACTTAATGCGGAGTTATAAAATGGCTTTATATAAATTGAATGAAACAGGTGTAGTTAAAATAGAGAATGGCATGCATACCGACATAACTAAAAATGGTACAGCTTGGCAAGAATACCAAGATTGGGTTATAGCAGGCAACACCCCCGACCCAGCTGACCCTACAATCCTGCCGACTTACGCAGAGAACAGGGCGAGTGAATATCCAGCTATAGGAGAGCTTGTTGATGAGCTTTTGAAGGTAATAACTATCCCTGCGGGCAGTGGGCTGGAATTGCTGGAAGCCGAGAGACAGGCGATTAAAACAAAGTATCCGAAGGTGGCTGTATAGCTTCATACCTATCGGCTCGATAAAACTATGAGCCTGTAGAGATGATATCGTTCAGCCATAAATGTCAAACGGTAGATTTAAAGAACCTGAAGCGATGGTTGCGAAGCTTAGCAGGCAGGGCTACCTGTCCAGCCTGCTTTCATAAAGAGGAAAGCCTTCACATAGCGTTTCCACCTCTTTGCGTATGCCGGCACGCTTGCTGTCATTTTCGGGGTCGGAAATAACGTCGCTAATCCATCCAGTGATTTTTTGCATCTCAGCTTCTTTCATCCCTCTGCTTGTAAGAGCAGGGGTGCCGATGCGGATGCCGCTTGTTATCATCGGGCTTTTTTTATCGAATGGAATAGTATTTTTATTTGTCGTAATTCCCGCCTCTTCTAGCAATCGTTCGCCCTTCTTTCCGCTTACCCCTTTTTCGGTAAGGTCTATCAACACAAGGTGTACATCGGTGCCGCCGCTTACCAAGCGGAAGCCGGCATCAGTAAGGCCTACCGCAAGAGCTTTTGCGTTTTTAAGAATTTGCGATTGATATTCCTTGAACTCCGGCTGTAGCGCAAGCTTAAAGGCAACTGCTTTGGCGGCGATAACATGCATCAACGGCCCGCCCTGTATGCCGGGGAATACGGCGGTGTTTAAGGCCTTCGCATGTTCCTCTTTGCAAAGCACCATCCCGCCTCTGGGGCCGCGCAATGTTTTATGTGTTGTAGTTGTTACAAAATCAGAGTAAGGCACCGGGCTTGGGTGAAGTCCGGTAGCGACCAGCCCAGCGAAATGCGCCATGTCGGTCATAAGGAGCGCGCCTACTTCGTCGGCTATACGGCGGAACGCCGCAAAGTCGAGTATCCGCGGGTATGCCGACCAGCCGGCGATGATGATATTCGGTTTGGCTTCTTTTGCTACTTTTAAAACTTCAGCTTCGTCCACTCTTTCCGTTTCACGGTTCACTCCGTAGCTCGCCACGTTAAAATACCTGCCGGAGATGCTTATCGGGTGTCCATGTGTAAGGTGTCCGCCGTGGCTTAGATCCATTCCCATTATCGTATCGCCCGGTTTTATTGTCGCAACGTAAACGGCGGTGTTTGCCTGCGAGCCGGAGTGCGGCTGTACGTTGGCATGTTCGGCGCCGAAAAGCTCTTTGGCTCTTTCTATCGCGAAAGTTTCCGCCACATCTACATGCTCACATCCGCCGTAGTACCTTTTGCCGGGGTAGCCTTCGGCATATTTGTTTGTAAGTACCGACCCTTGGGCTTCCAGCACAGCCTCATCCACGAAGTTTTCGGATGCTATCATCTCAAGTGTGGATGACTGCCGTTTTGTTTCGCTCTGTATAGATTCGTATATTTCTGGGTCGGTATCGGAAAGCGCGGACATAGTTACTCCTTGTTATTTTTTGAGTTGCCGTTGATTTGCAGTTTCTCTATCGTTTCGACAACGATGCTTTTTATCATCTCATTGGTTACCGTTCCGCTTGTCTCAAGTTTCTTTGCCAAAACTTTTTGGATAACGTCTTCAAGATGTTCCTTTTCTATTTTGTCTAGCCTTCGCGTATGCCGTCCGCCTTCAAATTCTGTTCCCAGCCATGTAGAAACTATATCTACAGCAAGGCCGGAGCCGATGACCCTGCCTCCAAGCACCAGCACGTTAGCGTCGTTGTGGAGACGGCTCATTCTGGACGAGTAGATGTCGTTACAAAGGCTGGCACGCACATGCGTATATCTGTTGGCGGTAATGCTCATTCCTATGCCGGTACCGCAGACCAGTATGGCACGGTCGTTTTGTCCGTTTGCTATCCTTTCGGCAATCAGATGGGCGAAGTCAGGGTAATCGACAGATTCGGGCGAGTCGGTGCCGAGGTCGTCCATTTCAAAACCGTTTTCGCTAAGGTGCTTTACTATTTCCTGTTTAAGCTCGAACCCGCCGTGGTCGCTGGCAATCGCTATTTTGCCCATTGGTCAGTTACTCCCATATCCAAAAATTTTTGCAACCGTATGTAAGGTAGAAAATCTATTTGATTAGCTACCCAAAATCAATAGCTCTGTTTAGTTAAAACTTGGCTAAAAAGCCATAGCGGCAAAGGAAACCATTGAATCGTTGTCTCCTTCTACGTTTTGGCTGTAGCCCAAAAGTTCTCCCTTTTTCCCATCAAGCAGGTCAAAGAGGAGATACATAGCCGGAAACCCGCAGATATGGTTTTTCTGGTTTATTTTTTTCATCAGCCTTATATAGCCGTCCTTGTCGTTGTTGGCAAGGAGGCTGAGAACCTCTCTATCATCTTTTTCGACATTTTTACGAAGGCTTTTGGTAGCTCCCTCCAGCTGTCCGAACCGTTTGCCGACGTGCGAAAGGTCTATTCCGGCTATTATGGATATTCTATCTCCCATAGCGTCCACATTTTTCTTAAGTGCTTTCGCAAACCTCTCTACCCGTTTAAGGTTAAAAAGAGGGTGGTCTATCTCGTCGATATTTTCGGGAAAAGAAAGCAGTATAGGAACGATTTTAAACGGTTGTTTGCGCTCTTCAAAAAGTTTTTGAAGAAACAGTACCTGAAACTCGGCGGAATGCTCGTCTTTGTGCGCGAAAGCGTTTTCGAATATAGGTTCTTTAAAATCTTCCCTAAGGTTTTTTAAAAAACCGGAGTCGGTCTCTGTTGTTCCAAGCGGTGTTTCGAAATCTTTATCAATGCAGGCAAAAAAGTCGCCCGAAAGGGTATGACCGATAGCCAGTATAAGGAATGTCTCTGCCTGCGAGTTTTTAATCGCCGCATACGCGGGGCCGAACGTAGAGCCGCCGACCTGCAAATCTATATGCGGGGCGACTATCGCGAACGGAGCTTTTGCCGGCGAATCGTGGCCGTCAAGGTAACCGTCTAGTTCCTTTGATATTTCATCTTTGTCTTTGGGGTAGCTTGTTCCGGCAAGAGCCGATTTTCTTACGGTCTCTCCGTGGAAGAGAAAGGTTATGTAGTTTTTATAGCTTTCAAAGTTCTCGTTATCAATAAAAAACGATTTGTCGAGAAGGCCTACAAGGCTTTCAATATCTCCCAGCGGGATTTCCGTGTTGAACTGCTGTTTGAACTTCTCATGTAGCTCCTTCATGCTTATCTCACCGTTTAGGAGGGTGGTAATCCAGTATGCCGCCGGTGAAACGGTTAAGCTTTTATCGGATAGTCTGGTCGGGTCGCGCAAAACCACAAGGTTCTTTCCTTCGTGGTTAATGGGAAGCGGTTCGAGCATTCTTAGTTTCGGCTTCGAATCGGCAAAACTCATATATTCATTCTCCAGACAGGTTTTTTTCTTTTGAGCTGTCAAGCTGGTCTAGTTTTCTCGCCACTCTTGTCGCGCCGAGCGCGTCGACAGCCTGTTTCCCTTTATCGCCCATCTCAGGCCATCTATCTTTTATTGATATCAGAAGTTTAAGCGATGCGAGCATCTCCTCGTCAGAAATCTTTTCGGTATCTCCGCCGTAGATACCTGCGCCGGAATTTCCCCACGCTTTGGCGTTATCGAGCTGACGAAAATTGGTAAGGAACAGCATGAACGGCACCCCGGATGCCGCAAGCTCCATAGTGGTTATGCCGCCTGCCGTTACCGCCGCGTCACATTTTGCCATTATCGCTGGAATATCGTGGCTTGCGTCTATAAACTCTGTCTCATGCTTCAGGTTTTTATTAATATCTCCATCTGGATAAAAACCTTTAAGCGCCGTTATGCGGAACTCAGCATCAACAGAATCGAGAAGTTTTAGCACTCTGCCGGTCTGGTTTCCAGCGTCAGATCCGCCCATCATCACCATTATGTTCGGTTTATCGTTAGCTGTTCGTTTAGCGGAGGCGAACTTGCTGTCTATTAGCGAATATTTGGTTCCAGATAAAACCTCTCCGTCAAAGCCTTTGTAGCACTGGCTGTCGGCACTTGGGTTGTGGTTTATTATAACATCGGCATAGGAGTAGTGCTTATAAACATCGTCTATAACGGCGATGTTCGCTTCTCCATCTTTTAGTCCTTTGCGGTATTTATCGTTAATCGTGTACGAATCTAGAACGGTGGTAACAGCCCCAAACATATCCATGACGTTTAGGTGGTTGTATATTGCAAAATCTATTGATGGAGGAGCCAGCCCCATGAAATCGAGTTTGTAGCTGTCTAGAAAATTCACCACATTTTTGTCCAGAACAGAGGTTAGGAAAAGGACTTCATACCCGATTTTTCTAAGCTCAAGTGCCAGCGTGGCAGAGCGGGCAAGGTGGCCGAAGCCGATTTTTTTAGAACCGTCTGCCCTAAATACTATCCTTTTGCCTCTGGGACGGGCGGAGTGGTGTCTGTTGGAAATTAACCGAATCTTCTTTTGTACCTTTTTTTTTGAAGAGAACAATGCCCCTCCCTTTCCTCAAGCTAGCCGGAGCGGTTGTCAGAGCTGGCTAAAAAAGCCTCTATGAACGGCATTATATCACCGTCCAGCACCGCTTCGGTGTTGCTGGTTTCGGAGCCTGTGCGGATATCTTTTACCATCCTATATGGGTGAAGAACATAGGAGCGTATCTGGCTTCCCCAGCCTATCTCCTTTTTGTCTCCTGAAATCGAGTTCATCTCCTCTTTTTTCTTTCTTTCCTCATGCTCAAAAAGCTTGGCTTTTAGCACCTTCATCGCTGTAGCTCTGTTCTTGTGTTGCGACCTGTCGTTTTGGCATTGCACCACAATGCCTGTCGGCAGATGTGTTATCCGCACAGCCGAATCGGTTTTGTTTACATGCTGGCCCCCTGCGCCCGATGCGCGGTAGGTGTCTGTTTTAAGGTCGGCTTCGTTTATCTCTACCTCTACGTCGTCGTCCAGCTCTGGGAAAACGAATACCGATGCGAAGGAGGTATGTCTGCGCTTATTGGAGTCGAAGGGGGATATCCTTACCAGACGGTGAACACCGCCTTCACCCCGTAGATAACCATAAACATAACTTCCGCTTATCGTTATTGTGGCGCTCTTTATTCCTGCCTCTTCTCCGGGCTGGAGGTCTACCAGATTTACTTTAAACCCTTGTTTCTCTGCAAAACGTGAGTACATACGCAAAAGCATCTCCGCCCAGTCGGCAGATTCGGTACCGCCAGCACCTGGGTGGATAGTTAAGATCGCGTTTCCCTGGTCATACGGCCCCGATAACATAAGCTTTATTTCAAGGGAGCCGGTCTCTTTGGTGATGGTATTAAGTTCGCTGTCTATTTCTGCTATCGTTTCTTCGTCATTTTCGCCCTGAGCAAGGCTGAATATTTCGGAACTGTCGTCAACGCGGGAGTGCAATTCCTTGTAGAGGTTTATCAGGTTTGTTAAGGCTGTTTTTTCCTTTAGAGTTTTTTGTGCCGAGCTGTGGTCATTCCAGAAATCTTGATGTTCGATTTTCTCTTTAAGTTCGGCTAACCGTTTTTCCTTGTTTTCGAGGTCAAAGAAAACCTCGGAGCCGTTGTAGACGGGAAGATAGACTGACGAGAATTTCGTTTATCTCGTCGTCGGTTCTTTTTCCATTTTCTTCTCCCATTTTATCTACATATATTTCTTAATCGTTTCGGCGTTAGTCTGCACTAGGTCGGTAACGCTTTCACTGGCTAACTTACCCATGTTCTCCATAGAGGCATATATAACAGCCCTCCCCGCAAGGGTGTTGGCCCCTTTTATCTGGTCGAGGTCTACTTTATTTTCTTTTGCCAAGCTGATAATTTGGTCGACTTCGTCATCGCTGAACAGTTCCTTGTCTTCGTAAATGTAGATACATTTAATGTAATCGCGTTCCTTTATCTCGTTAGTCGTAGTCGAGTGGACTATATTCTCCATTTTGATATCTTCCGGTTTTTTTGTCTTTGAGGTCATAATCTTCTTGACCTCCTTGAAGTATTTATCGGTCACACCCTTTTTATCAAAAATTTCTGCCGGAATTTTTGAACTTATTTCAAGCTGAACTCCGCCCGGCACGAACTTGCCCACCCCTATTTCGTAGGTGATATCATCCGTAAAGAAACGGTTGCCTTTTTTAGGTTTGTACTTTCTGCACATCTCCAGCCTGAGGCTGTCGAGCGCCTTATTAATTGAATAAGAGAAAATTTTCTCACGCAAGTTTCCCAAGATTCCTCCAAGTTTAGTAAAATCAAACGTTTATTCCGTCAAAGGTAGATAGCTTCTGACAGGAATTCAGTCCACAAAGCTAGCAAATCCCATTTGTCAAGTCAACCTGTTTTATCTACAATAGGCTGGTAGAAGGTATGGAAATTAAAGAGAAATCAAGGATTTTAGCGCTCGATTTCGGAGAGAAGAGGATAGGTATTGCTATCAGCGACCCTTTGGGGCTGACGGCACAGCCTGTCTGCACTCTTGAGAGGCAGGGGAAGAAGAAAGATTTAAAGACTATAAAAAAAATTATAGAGGAAAAGAACGTAAAAAAGCTTTTCATAGGTCTTCCGATGAGATTGGACGGCAGTAAGGGAACCATTTACGAGAAGGTTAAAAAGTTTGGAAGGGCTTTGGAGGCTCTCTGCCGGCAACCTGTCGGATACCTAGACGAAAAGTTTACAACCGAGGATGCGGAGGCTGTGCTGAAAGAGGCCGGCATACCAAGGGAAAAGAGGAAGCAGGTTATCGACATGATGGCGGCTCAGCTTATTTTGCAGAGACATCTCGATAGTGAAGCAGACAGCTGATATAGCAGGTTTCAAGTTTTCTCAAGGGTTGATTTAGAGAGTTTCATTTTTGTGATATTACTCCGGTTTTATGTAGTAGAATTTTTGCGAGGCGGAATTTCAGTATGGATATGGATGAAGAACAAAAGGATAAGGTTTTTTCTGAGATAAGCAGGCTCCTTCTCGAGAATGACCTCCCTACCCAAAGCAGGGAGTCGATTCTTGAGATAGTTTTAAGGCTTCTTCTCGACCGTCTTGAAGAGATTGAGGAGATTGATATTTTTCAGGAAAAAGTAAACGACATGATTGACGACTATGTTGAACATCATTTCGAGGATTCGTCGGAAGAGAGCTATAATTGATTTATTTGAATAATTAGTTGACCGGCTGAGGCATTTTTGATAACCTCAGAAAAGATAGCTAGTTACCTGTTTCTTTTTTGATTTGAGGGGTAGTGAGGGGTAGTGAGGGGTAGTGTGTGACTAAATCTGAAATGGCCGAAAAGCTAGCCGAAAAAATAAAGGTTAACAAACAGCAGGCAGAGGGGATTATCAACATCTTTTCGCACTCCATTATCGAAGCGCTTGCCAAAGGGGATAAGGTAGAGATAAGGGGTTTTGGAAGCTTTAGGGTAAGGCATCGTGCCGCTAAGGAAGGGCGAAACCCTAAAAGTGGAGAGAAGGTTTTTGTCCCGCCTAAGAAAGTTCCTTTTTTTAAAACCGGCAAAGATTTCCGCGAAACAGTAAACAGCTAAGCTGGAAATATTTCCGGTTTGTCTGCTTCACGGCTCATACCGGCCGTTGGAGCCGAGCCTGTAAATGATCGAGTCTGTTTCTCTTTTTTTAATCTTTTAAGGTTTTCAGGGCAGGTAGCCGAAATATCTTCTACAAGGGGGCTGTTGCCCAATAAGACAATCTTGATTTTGCTACAAATTGCCACTCTCTAACGGTTCTATTTTAAAGAAGTTAGAAAATAAACTTTTCCTTAAAATGTTTTAAAAAACTCTTTTGGAAACAGTCCCTACAACTCCATTTTCATCGCTTCTAGTCCTTCTTCTATCTGTAGAGGTACAAAGCCTGTTGCTTTGCTTAAGAGGCTGTTATCTAAAGAGCAGTCTTTCGGCCTTTTTGCTACCGACGGAATACCTGCCATTTTGGTAGCGGTTATCAACCGCCTGTCTAGCCCCAGTTTTTCTGCGAGCTTTATAGCAAAATCATACCTAGACTCTCTGTTGCCGCCAGAGATGTGAAACAGTCCTTTTTCCCTGCTTTCGACCAGCAGTTCTATAGCCCGCACGCAATCACCAAGATAAAAATGCGACCTGAACTGGTCGGTGAACAGGTTCAATCTGTTTTTCTCGGTAAGGTTTTTTATCAGCCAATCGGCAAACCCGCCTTCAGGCCGGTAAAGCCCTTTGCCAAAGACGATAGCGGTTCTAGCTATCAGATAGTTCCGCATTGTTCCAGATACAGCTTTTTCGCCTTCCAGCTTTGAAAACCCGTAATAGCTAAGCGGGTTTGGTTTGTCGTTCTCATTGTAAAAGCGCTTTTTGCCGTCAAAAACAAGATCTGTAGAAAGGTAAATAAGCCTTGAGCCTGTTTCGACAGCGGCCGAGGCGATGGCGGCGGTTCCCACTGCGTTGACTTTTTGGCAGAGTTTTTTGTTCTTTTCGCAACTCTCCGGCGAGGTGATAGCGGCGCAATGAATTATCTGGTCTGGAGCCGATAGCTCTACAGCTTTTTTAGTGCTGTTCGGGTCGCTTAAATCTAGTAGAACGGTTTTGTATCTACCTTTGAAACCTGTTCTGTCTCGTACTGCCGCTATAATTTCATGCCTCTCACCAAGCTTTTCAGCCAGTCTAGATCCTATCTGTCCGGTAACGCCTGTTATCAGGATTTTCAGTTTTAGCCTCTGTTCTTTCTTGAATACCAAAGGCCGATTATCGAAAAAACCGCGCACAAAAAGGCAAAAAGGTCGCCATTCTTTGTGTAGAAGGTTCCTGTAGTTTGAGGGATTTTAACCGTATGCGTGACAGAAGCTGTTTTGAATATATCGGTTCTTGCCACCATCTTACCTGCAGCTGTCACAAAGCCTGAGATGCCGGTGTTGGCGGAGCGTACCAGAGGTACTCTGTTTTCGACAGCCCTGAACGGGAGCGATGCCATATGCTGTGCCGATGCTCCAGATTTTCCGAACCACGCATCGTTTGTTATGTTTACGATAAGTTTCGCGCCGTTTTTGACGAACTCTCTTGTAAGCTCTGGATACTTAATTTCGTAACATATCTGCATGCCTATAGGAACAGTGCCTACTAAAATAGGTTCCACGCTTGTTCCTTCGTTTATGTCTGTTCCGACGGCATCGGTGATTTTATCTACAAAAAAGAGAAGTTTTCTAAAAGGAACATATTCACCAAACGGAACGAGATGTATTTTGTCATACTGTCCGGCAAGTCCGTATCTGTCTATTGCGTATGCTCGGTTAAAAAAGTCTGGCCTTTCCTCGCCGTTCTCCTTCACTCCGATACCTCCAAAAATAATCGGCGTAGATATTTCTTCCGTCAGTTTTAAAAGCCTATTCGTGCGGTCTTTGTCTTTGCCGTAAACAAACGGAATGGCAGTCTCTGGCCAGACTATAAGGTCTAGGTTTTTTGTCGCCTCTTTTCGGGTCAGGTCAAAGTAGGTCGAGATTACCTTTTCCCTAAAAGCTACGTCCCACTTTTTATCCTGATCTATATTCCCCTGTATAACGGCGACTTGGAAGTTTTGTCCCTTAGCGTTAGCTTTCTCCATAGCTTTTATCTCGCTATTGCCCCAAGCGGAGTTGCCCAAAACCGCGATTAACGCCGCCAAAGGAACAGCTATCGGCAGTTTTCCGCTTTCTCTAAATTTAAGGATAGAAAATGCGATAGTGCTGTTTACAAGAACGATAAGAAAGGTTACTCCGGCGGTTCCGGCAATGCTTGCTATCTGTATAACAGAGAGGTTTTCCGCTTGTGAGTGCGCGAGAAGAGCCCAGGGGAAGCCTGATATGAAATATGTTCTGCCATACTCAAGGCAGACAAAAACCGGAGCAGACGCGAGAAGTGCTTCTGGTGAATGGCCGAAAAACCGTATCAGCCAGCCAAAAAGGGATATATAGAGGGCAAGGTAGCAGATAAGCAGGAGCGCTAGAAAAACAGCTATCGGAAACGATATATGCCCGTAGATGGATAGAGTGGTCACTACCCACGGTATAACCCCGCCGAAGTAGATAACGCCGCAGATAAAACCGGCTTTTAAAGCCTCCAGCTTCTCTTTTTGAGAGATTGATACCAATAAAGGCACCATAGCTACCCATGCTATCCAGCCGAGATTGAATGGAGGAAAAGCGGCTACCAGCAAAAGGCCAGAGAGAACAGGTAAAATCATCGAATTTTTTTTAAGCGCCCCTTCAACGTTCATAAGTTATCATTTGGTAGATAATTATAGACTTTGTGTCAAAGAATGTTTGTAGAATAGGTATGTTGCGGTGAAATATCGACACCATAAGCTGGCTTCACTCTGGTGGAGCAGGTTTAAGGAATTGTAAAATAACGTTTTTAAAGGAAGGCTTTCTAAATTGGCTACACTTGGCGCAAGACTGAAAATGGAGCGGGAGAGCCGTGGGGTTTCGATAAAGGAGATAGCAGACGCTACCAACATTAACATGAGCTTTCTTGAAGGGCTTGAGAATGACGACTACTCAGAGTTTCCAGCAGAAGTTTTTATAATCGGGTTTTTAAGGTCATATTCCAATCATCTCGGTATTGATTCCGAAAAAGTAATTTTGGATTATGAATCTACCAAAGCTGAAAAGAGTTCGGAAACAGCCGATACCGAGCGTATAGAGACTGATGGCAACAATATAACGATTATTGTACTTGTCGTTATTTTGTTTTTGTTCGCGACTGCCTACGTCGTTTACCAAAGTACAATTAATTCTGGAATTAACAGGGTGGGGGCAAGGTCTAGCCAAAAGGCAACCCCTAAGGCTCTAAAAAAGGTTCTTGAGCCGGCAAAAGCTAAAACGGCAGAGGTTGCCAAAACGGTGCCATTGCCGGATGAGGGAGCGATGCCGTCGGCCGACATGGAACAGCCTCCTCTTGCTAATCTGGAGACGGAACAAAAGCCTTTGCCAGATAAGGTGAAAGCAGAGCCTGCCGTGGAAAAACCAAAAACCGGCTTGGTGCCGGAGAAACCTGTCGAAAAGCCCAAACCTGTTCTGGAGATTTTTAATAAAAAAGATAAGATTAAGAGAGCCGAGGAGGCGCTTAAGTTCCCGACAGGCAAATACAGGCTAGAGCTTATCGCCGGCAAGGAGGATGTATGGGTGCTGGTTTTGGTTGACGACGAAAGAGTGAGGAATATGTTTGTCCGCTCAGGGCAGAGGATAGTTATAAGGGGGAATAAAAGTTATCTGTTTACGACAGGCAATGCAAAACATATAAAACTTATCCTCAATGGCGAGGAAGTGAAAATGGATGTTCCTGCAAGCGGAGTTATTAGAAATTGGAAAATACCTTTACCCCAAGCAGACTAGCAGATGGATAAGCAAAAGAAACTGCTTGGAATTATCGGCCACCCTGTGGCGCACTCGCTCTCGCCGCTTATGCACAATAGCGCGTCCGAGTATCTATCTCTTCCATACACATACAACGCGTTTGATGTCGAGCCTGCAAACCTTAAAAAAGCTCTCGACGGCATGAGGGCTATCGGGATAGCCGGAATAAACGTAACTGTGCCGTACAAAGAAAAGGTGGTTCCTTTTTTAGATAGTCTCGATGAAAACGCGATACAGATAGGCGCGGTGAATACAATAACTCTCAAAAGTGGAAAGCTGTTTGGTTCTAATACCGATGGGATAGGGTTTATCCGCTCGTTAAAAAAATCTCGGTTTCGCCCACGGGGAAAATCTGTGGCGATGATAGGGGCCGGCGGCTCGGCGAGAGCTATCGCCGTTTCATTGTTCAAAGCTGGAATTTCATCCCTCTCTATAATCAATCGAAGCGGGGCAAGAGGGAAGAACCTTGTGAACGCGTTGAAAAATATAGGAGAATGCAGGTTTATTTCTTCCAGATCCGCAGAGGCTCTAAAAGCTGTATCAAGTAGCGATTTGGTGATACAGACCACCTCGCTAGGTATGAAGATGTCCGACCCGCTTCCACTGGCCGGGGCAAATTTGCGTAAAGGGCAGTATCTCTATGATATAATCTACGCTCCAAAAGAGACTAGGTTTTTGAAAAATGCAAGAGCAAGGGGAGCTAGGACGATTAACGGTCTTGGTATGTTGCTTTATCAAGGGAGCGAGTCGTTTAAAATTTGGACAGGCAGAAGATTTCCAGAAGAAAAAGTTTTAAAACGATTGAATAAGTTTTTATCTAGGGGAACATGAATGGCCAAAGTAGATGCGTTTTTTAAGCTGATGAATGAGCAGGGTGCGTCCGACCTTCATTTGGCATCGGGCAACCAGCCGATACTCCGTATAAACGGCGAGATGGAGAGGGTCAAGTACAAAGAGCTGGAAGATGACGAGCTAAAGGCGATGCTCTACGAAATATGCCCAGAAGACAAAATCAAACAATTTGAAGAGACAGGAGATTTGGATTTTGGTTACGAGATTCCGGGCCTTGCCAGGTATCGTGCTAACTTTTTCCAGCAGAAAAACGGTATCGCGTCTGTTTTTCGTGAAATACCAAGCAAAATCCTCACCGCGGACGACCTCGGCCTGCCGGAAATTTTAAAGAAAATGGCTATGCTTCAAAAGGGGCTGGTGCTTGTTACCGGCCCTACAGGTTCTGGTAAATCTACCACACTGGCGGCTATTGTTGATCATGCTAATAAAATGAGAAAAGATCATATCCTTACTATTGAAGACCCTATCGAGTTTGTCCACGAGTCGCAGGGCTGTATTATCAACCACCGCGAAGTAGGTAAGCATACCAAGTCTTTCAGCTCGGCTTTAAGAGGCGCGCTTCGTGAAGATCCAGACATCATATTGGTCGGAGAGATGCGGGATCTCGAAACGATAGCCCTAGCTCTCGAGGCGGCGGCTACCGGCCACCTAGTTTACGGAACGCTTCATACGCAGTCTGCCGGTAAAACGATAGACCGTGTTATAGATGTTTTTCCGGCAAACCAGCAAGGGCAGATACGAACCACCCTTTCCGAAGCTCTAAAAGCTGTCGCGGCGCAAAACCTCTTTAAAAGGGTAGATAAAAAGGGAAGGTGCGCGGCATTGGAAATTCTTATAGCTACCTCCGCGGTCGGCAACCTTATCCGCGAGGGCAAAACGTTTCAGATACCATCAACTATACAGACAGGTAAGAAGTTCGGCATGCAGTCGCTCGACGATGCCATCCTTGACCTTTTGCAAAAAGGGTGGATAGCGCCGGAAGAGGCGTACGATAAGGCGATAGAGAAAAACAGGTTCCTTAACTTTCTTAAAGAACCGCCGGACCAGTTTTCCTAGTAAAGAACGAAAGGTTATTGAGGGGAGCGGCAGGTGCAAAAGCCTGTTGCTTCCCCTTTTTTATTTGAAATGGTGATATTGCCCTTAACATCTTGGCAAAGTAGAATTTACCCTGTGGATATAATAGGAAGAGCAAGAGAAATAATAGGCGTGGAGAGGGACGCGCTTACCAGCCTTGTAGATTCTATCGGCACGGAGTTCGAAAAGGCTATCGGGATGATGATGTTGGCGACAAAGGCAAAGGGGCGTATCGTTGTTAGCGGAATGGGAAAGTCCGGCATAATAGGCAAAAAGATATCCTCTACGCTTTCATCTGTCGGAACACCATCTTTTTTCATGCACCCAGCCGAGGCGATTCATGGAGACCTCGGTATGTTAGATGGCGATGATCTCTTAATTGCGATTTCGTACTCTGGTGAGTCGGAGGAGATGGCCCGTCTCATCCCAATCGTTAAAAGGTTTGGGCTTAGGATGATAGCTCTTTGTGGAAGGAAAGATTCTACGCTTGCAAAATCGGCCGATGTTTTTATAGATGTTTCGGTCAAGGCCGAAGCATGCCAGTGGGATATCGTCCCGACTTCGTCTACAACGGCGGCGCTTGCTATGGGCGACGCACTTTCGATTGTGTTGATGGAGAAAAGAGGCTTTAATCAGGAAGGCTTTGCCAAGCGCCACCCCGGCGGAAGTTTAGGACGGGGTATGCTGGTAAAGGTGGAAGACCTTATGACGACCGGCGATAGCTTGCCGATTGTTGATGAGAATGTATCTTTGGCTGAAGCGGTAGAGGAGATATCTTCTAAAAAGCTCGGCATGACGGTTGTTACCGGCGGCGATGGAAGACTGAAAGGGATACTAACTGATGGCGACTTGCGCCGCATTTTCGGGAAGATTGAAAACCCTATGGCAAAAAAAGTTTCTGAACTTGTTTCATCTACAGGTAAAACGATAGAGAAAGAGGCTATGGGCGGAGCGGCGGTAAAGGTTATGGAAGATAATAAAATAACATCGCTCCTGATTGTAACAGCCGACAATAAACCGGAAGGGGTTGTCCATCTGCACGACCTTCTAAAAGCCGGCGTTGTATGAGCTTCGCTCTGTCGCCCGACGCTCAAAAAAAAGTTAAAGCTATAAAACTTTTCGTTCTCGATGTCGATGGAGTGTTGACCGACGGAAAAATAATTATTAACGACGATGGGGTGGAGTCGAAAAATTTCAACGTCCGCGACGGCATGGCTATGGCGATTGCGCGTAGAAAAGGTTATCGGTTTGCTGTTATCTCTGGGCGTTATTCCAAAGTGGTAGAGCATCGGATAACCGAACTCGGCATCGAGGAGATACACCAGAACGTCAGCGACAAGCGTAAGAAGTTTTATGAGGTTTTAGAAAAGCTGGGGCTTGAAGCAAAAGAAGCGGCGTTCATAGGGGACGATATAAACGATATGCCGATAATAGAGGTTGCAGGGCTTTCTGCCGCGCCGAAAGATGGCGATGAATCTGTTTTAGAGAAGGTAGATTTTGTCAGCCGTTTCAATGGCGGCGAAGGAGCAGTTAGGGAATTTGTCGAAACCGTTTTGAAAGAGCATCGCCAGTGGGGGCTTTAGGCATATTGACTGCTTTTCGTGATTTGTGATACCTCTCAAAACCTATTTTCTTTAGATGCCGATGTAGCTCAGTTGGTAGAGCAACTGATTCGTAATCAGTAGGTCAGCGGTTCAACTCCGCTCATCGGCTCCAATAAAGCAACGAGTTATAGTTTTCTGCCTACCAGTAATTCTTTCTGGTAGGCGTATGGTAGGCGGTAGAGTGGGTAAAAATAGGCTTATATCTGATTCGTCTGTTCAATGAGTCTCAGGGAGCCTGAAGGTTTTGCCATTCATTGCTTATAAAAATATATGGTAAAATCCTCCCATACTAGAAAGGAAGCATGATGAACAGTGTTGTTGAAAATCAATCCGAAGAGATAAAAAAACTCTGTCTTAAATTTAAGGTAAAGCGTCTAGAGCTTTTTGGCTCGGCAACAAAAGATGGTTTAGAATATACTCTTAACGATATTGATTTTCTGGTTGAGTTAGACGAGGTTGGTTTTATTGAACATTCGGATGCCTACTTTGGTTTGAAAGAGGAGCTTGAAACAGCTCTCGGATACCCAGTTGACCTTGTTGAAACCAAAGCAATCAAAAATCCATATTTCCTTGAGTCGGTAAATAAAAGTAGAATTTTGGTCTATGAATCTTGAATCCAAAAAATTTCTGTACGATATCCGGCAAGCGGTTGACCTTATTGAAAAGTTTTTGGACTCCAAAACATTCAGTGATTATTCTTGCGACCCTCTTTTGCAATCTGGCGTTGAACGGCAGTTGATTATTGTCGGCGAGGCTTTAAACCGGCTTAGTAAGGTTGACACTTCATCGATATCTAACTTTACCGATTACAAAAAGATAATTGGCTTTCGTAATATTATTGTTCATGGATATGACATTGTCGAAAATGAAACCGTGTGGGGAATAATTCAATCAAGCCTTCCTCAACTGCGTGATGAGGTCAACTCATTGCTGGGAAATGAATAGCCGTAGGTAGGGGGTAGGTGGAAGGGTATTAATAATATTTTTATGTATGATGCCAACAGTCCTATGGTACCTTAAAATTAAGGTGATAGAAGATTTAACACAAAAGAGACGCAAGCACATTCAATCGTGTCGTGATAATAAGGATAGTTCACATGAAATAATCGCTAATATGTATTCAGACCCTTCCCATTTCATTTATGAGCTTCTACAAAATTCTGATGATGCAGGTGCATCAAAAATCACATTCCAATTGACGTCGAATAAACTATCAATTACTCACAATGGCAAAAAACTATTTAATTATGAGGATGTTAATTCAATAACAACCGTTGGGTCGTCAACAAAAAAGGATGATGTCAATTCAATTGGCACATTTGGGGCAGGCTTTAAGTCTGTATTTGCAATTACAAAGACGCCAAGTATTCACTCAGGTGACTATCACTTTAAAATTAGTGATTTTATTGTTCCAGAAGAAATACCATCAGATAATACTGAAAAGCAACTGACGAAAATTATCCTGCCATTTGGTCACCCAGATATTACAGCTGGCAATGCCTACGAGCAAATTGCCAATCGTCTGCAAAGTCTAGAATCTGAGTCACTATTGTTCCTACATAACATCAAAGAAGTTAAATGGAGTACAGAAAATAATCGTGGTCACTATCTATCAGAAATTAAAGACGAGAGGGCAAGTTTGATATCACAGGTTAACGATGAAGACAGGCTGACTGAGTTTTTTTTAACCACAAAAGACATTGAAGTAGGCAATATCGAAATTGTCCTAAAGTTAGTTGAAATTAAGGTATGACCTCACCTGCTAAGATATGTTTGAGAAAGAACAAAAAATAGCAAGGAGGTCAACATGGACAGAGTAAACGGAAAGAAGATTGATGGCAATAGTAGAATTGAAAG
>JAJRYD010000022.1 GCA_024275955.1 Nitrospirota bacterium | reverse complement strand
GGTAAGGTTCTTCGCGTTGCGTCGAATTAAACCACATGCTCCACCGCTTGTGCGGGCCCCCGTCAATTCCTTTGAGTTTCAGCCTTGCGACCGTACTCCCCAGGCGGGATACTTAATGCGTTAGCTTTGGCACAGAAGGGGTCAATACCTCCTGCACCTAGTATCCATCGTTTACGGCTAGGACTACCGGGGTATCTAATCCCGTTTGCTCCCCTAGCTTTCGAATCTCAGCGTCAGTAACGAGCCAGAAAGCCGCCTTCGCCACCGGTGTTCTTCCCAATATCTACGCATTTCACCGCTACACTGGGAATTCCACTTTCCTCTCTCGTACTCAAGCCGGACAGTTTCAAAAGCACTTCCATGGTTAAGCCACAGGCTTTCACTTCTGACTTATCCGGCCGCCTACATTCGCTTTACGCCCAATAATTCCGAACAACGCTTGCCCCCTCTGTATTACCGCGGCTGCTGGCACAGAGTTAGCCGGGGCTTCTTATGGCGGTACCGTCAGCCTACGAACTTATTCATTTCGCAGGGGTTCGTTCCGCCCGAAAGAAGTTTACAACCCTAAAGCCTTCATCCTTCACGCGGCGTTGCTGCGTCAGGCTTTCGCCCATTGCGCAATATTCCCCACTGCTGCCTCCCGTAGGAGTCCGGACCGTATCTCAATTCCGGTGTGACTGATCATCCTCTCAGACCAGCTAAACATCGTAGCCTTGGTAAGCCGTTACCTTACCAACAAGCTAATGTTGCGCGAGCTCCTCCTCATGTGAATGCTTGAAACAGAGGCATTCTTTGATCATCCAATAGCCAAGGATGATGCTATTCGGTATTAGCACACCTTTCGGTGTGTTATCCCAAGCACAAGGGTAGATGACTCACGTGTTACTCACCCATTCGCCGCTTTACTCGCACCCCGAAGGGTACTTTCTCGCTCGACTTGCATGTGTTAGGCACGCCGCCAGCGTTCGTTCTGAGCCAGGATCAAACTCTCCAAAAAGAAAGCTCGAAACCCTCAAAACGAGGGTCATTGTTCATTAACGTGGCAAACCTGTTATTAGCAGGTTCACCGGGACCCACATGACCGATTGCTTTCAATCTACTATGTAAATGTACTCTCTCCACCAAAAGTGGAAACTGTGATTCTATTCTGAATCGCTATTTTGTCAAGAAGAAAAAGAGAAAAACTTCTCTTTACTTTCAAAACTTCCAGAACTCCTCCGCAAAAAGGGAAACAAGCCGCTCTCCGAGGCTCATTCTACGCCTACTTACAGCAATGTCAACGAGACCGAAAAGCCCCTTTGCCAGACCGCTTTAAAAAGGCTTAAACAGGGGGCTGGATGACGGCCGAGAAAGAGAAGCTATTAGGAAAAAAGAGAACTTGCTTTCTTCGGTTTGCGAAAGTGGGAAGGCATCTCGCGCGGAACGCAAAAACTAAAACTACTGCCGTAGGTCAAAGTGCTTTCCACCCACACCTTCCCACCGTGCGTAGCTATAATCAGCTTGGCCAAATTAAGCTGTATGCTGGTGCCATGTAGCTCTCTGGGCATAGAGGAAAAGCCGGCAAACCTGTCAAAAACAGTTTTTTGTCTCTCAGGAGCTATGCCGACACCATGGTCTACAACGCTCAATAGAACCTCTTGAGGAAGTCCTTTGGCAAGGATCTCTATAACCCCCTCATCCTTTGTAAACCTCAAGGCGTTATCTAGCAACACAGATAGAACCTGCCGTATCTTCGCCGAATCGGCGTAAACCTTCAACTGCTGGGAATCCATCATTGTCACAAGCCTTATATTACGTTCTCTGGCAAGCTGGTGAAACTCCTCCATAGATTCAAGAATTGCGTTTTTAACGCTGAAATAATCTATACAGAGCTGAGCCTGTCCAGACTCCAGCATGTAGATGTCGTAAAGGTTGCTAGCGACAGTCTCCATATTTTCGTGGCAGGATGCCGGCAAACCACCATCAAAAAATGAACCAAACCCGCAACACCGGCCAAAGCGATCACACTCTGTTAGAAACCTGCATTCACTATCCGAAAAGCCGGAAAGCCTGCTGGCATCCAGACGCTCACCCGAAACTATGTCGGAAATAACTTCAATTAATTGAGCCATAATTCAGATTTTGACCTCTCCCGCCAATATTAACAAAGGGTTAAAACTTTGTCAATAACCCCCAGCAAAGGGATACTGCTTTAGAAGATAGGGTGATTATTCATCATCTTCAACCGGCCAGTGGGTGCCGCGCCTTATGTCAAACATAATGGTGCGCTTGTAGGTATGGCAGATATTACACTCGGTTTTTCCAGCGTACCTTTTATTTTCATACTTATACTTCACCTCAAAAACATGCGCTTCCGCGTCGAACTCGCTATGCAGGTGACAGCTGACGCAGTATTCCGAGATTACCGCGTTACTTTCCTTTGGCTCCAGTTTTCCGTCGAAAGCCTTTTCAAGCGGTTCAGAAACGCAAGCAGATGTAAACAACAAAAAGAACAAAGCGGCAATCATACGCATGTCAATCAAAAGAGCATTCCTTGTTGTAAAAGTTCAAATAGATTCGACTAAATTTAGACCGTTTCAAAACCGCTGTCAACAAATCGACCGCGGCTTAGGTGCCGTAAGGCTCTCTCTAAAACTTCTGCCAATCAGCACCAAAAGAACCGCAAGACCAAGAAGCGTTAGAATTGTCGAAATTCTGGTTATAACTGTCCCTTTAAACCTCACCTTAACCTCGGCATTTTCGGTAAACCGTAAAAGACAAAAGCCGGCCGGCGACTCGTAAACAAACATCAATTCTTTCTCTCCGTCATCTGTTGTCATAACCGCTTCGTAACCGTCGTAATACAAAAGAGGGAGTTCCACCAATGCCGGCTGAGGCCCCACCTTAACGCTGAATGAAAGGTTGGTTCCATCTCTTGTAAAACCGCTTATTTCCGAATCGCCTTTTAATACCAAAGGAACCTTTTGCCGGTTCGTAATATAACCGCTACTGAACCCTCCGATTTTTGCGGAAGCAAACCCGAACCAGAGGTAGTCCATCATTTTTATCGGCACGTCGCGCGGCTCGGAAACCATCTCGTCCGTCACATAGATGTGGTCGACTTTTTTAAGAAACGGGTTTACATACAGGCATAAAAAAAACACCACCAGCATAATGACAACCGAACTATTCCATCTTACAAGCGTAAAAACATAGGCCGAGCTGATACTAAGAAAAAAAACAGCGAACATAAGCATCCGCCATGGAAACTGTATGTAAAGCATAAAACCTGGCATGCTGTTCCACGGGAACCAGTAGGTAGTCATAAAAACAGATATTATTCCGCAGATAAACGAAAAAACGAAAAGCCTGCTTCCAGCAAGCTTTCGGAAAAGTAAAACGGAAACGACGCAAAAAACCGCAAGATGATGCCCCAGCATAAACGGCATCTCCGTTAACGGACTGCCAAGAAGCGCGCTAAAGCCTGCCTGATTGAATTCCGACCCCAATAGCTGGCTTGGGTACAAAGCATGCAACGCCACCAGTTCCGTTACATCCGGCATATTGCTTATCCCATACCTGCCGGAACCTACATACTCGAAAAAAGGAAAAACATAATACGCGCTTATGACAAGCGCAAGAACGCCCGCCTTAAAAAGCGGGGTAACTCTATCATGCTCTTTTACAAAAACCTTTCCATAAGCCAAAACAAAAGCAAGCATAAAAAGCCCAAGATAAAACGCGGTAATGTTGTGGGCCAATATATGACCGGAAAGCCCGAACGCAAGTATCCATATAGAACGCCTATCTCCGAACATTAGTTTATAAACACCGTGAAAGATTACCGGCATAAAAATATAGGCGAAAGACTCCCCAAAAGCGTTTCTCACATATATATCGACAATCCTATAAGGGGCCGACATATAAAAAATGGCGGCAAGAACGGCGACAGTACCGTTTTTGGAAACATCTTTGACAAAATAAAACATAGTAAGACCGGAAAGGAAAATCGAAAGAAAATGAACAACTTTAAGCGACTCGAAAATGGACAGCCCTGTCGCCTTAAAAACCAGCCAGCCGAACTCGTAGGAAAGCGGAGGATAAAATATCAGGTAGCCGTAAGAAAAACCGTTTATAAGATGAGGGAAAACCTGCGGAGGAAACTGCCCGCTTGCTAGGGCGGAATCTATTCCCCTTAACCTAAGGTAGGAGAAAAACCTCTCATGCGAAGCGAAATAGCCTTCCTGAAAAAGAGGCCAGACAAGAAAAAGCCCAAAGAAAAAAAGAAGCAGAAGCGAGCTGAAATCTTTTTTAAGCCAGCATCCGACATTCGACCATATTTTACCGATACCCATTGTCGCAATCGTACCAAATACGGCAACAACTTCCAAAGCTGTTCAACTGACAAGAAACGATGGCGCGGTGGCAGGATATCGGATTACTCTCTATTTTTTAAAACCTCGTTCCTATCCAGTCTCGTCTTTGGTGGTATGCACATCTAATGGGGCTGTTGCCAAATCCGATAAATTTGATTTTGTTTAAAATTGCCGATCGCTAAAACATCTATTTTAAAGAAGGCAAGAGACGAGTCTTTCCTTCAAATACTTCAAAACCTATTTCGGCAACAGGCCGCTAATGTGCGACAAACATTTTTTAAACCTTGTAGCGAATATTAAGTGATACCGAGTGCCGTGCTTCTGACAATCGAAAGGAATCGTCTATAGCTTCTTGCTTATTCGCCCCCATCACTCTAAATTACTCCTAATGAAACTTGACGACACGATAGCGGCGATAGCAACCCCTATAGGCGAGGGGGGGCTTGGCGTAATACGTTTATCGGGGCAAAACTCTCTTGAAATCATACAAAAGGCGTTCACACCTAAGAGCAAGCTGAAAAGTGACAGCCTGAAATCGCACCGGCTCTATTTTGGAAAGCTAAAAGATAAGACCGGAACGATAGACGAAGTATGCGTTGTTTATATGAAAGCGCCGAGAAGCTACACAAAAGAGAACTCGGCAGAGGTATCGTGCCACGGCTCGCCCGCTGTCCTTAGACGCGCGCTTAAATGCCTCATAACTAACGGAGCAAGAATGGCAGAGCCGGGAGAATTTACAAAACGGGCGTTCCTTAACGGGCGGATAGACCTCTCTCAGGCAGAAGGGGTGATAGATCTCATAAAAGCACGTTCCGAAGGGGCGGCAGACGCCGCATTCAAGCTGATGGAAGGCGGTCTATCTTCACGCATAAACGTGGTAAAGGAAAAACTTGTCCATACCCTCGCCCAGCTCGAAGCTTCTATAGATTTCCCTGACGAAGAGTTCCAGACAGAAACAGACGAACAGCTTATAAAGCATCTCGACAAAGCAACAGACCGTATGAACTCTCTCCTTCGCAGTTACGAATCGGGAAAGTTTTTAAAACATGGAATGGGGCTGGCGATAATAGGAAAACCGAATGTAGGTAAATCGTCTCTTCTAAACGCCCTTATAGAAGAGGAGCGAAGCATAGTAACCGGCCACCCGGGAACGACAAGAGACCTTATACGGGCAGAGACAGAGCTTGCCGGACTGCCGGTGGAGCTTATAGATACCGCGGGGCTTCACTGCTCGCCAGAAGAGGTGGAAGCTATAGGAATAGAGAGAGCTTTAAAAGCGGCCAAGAGCGCGGACGCTGTTATCGCCCTTTTTGACGCGTCGCGCGAATGGGACGAAGCGGACGAACAGGTTTTAGAAACTTTAAAAAAAGCAAAGATACCGATAGCGGTAATAAACAAAACAGATATGACGCATAAGCTTAACTGGCCAGACGCCTCTATAATCCCCCTTCCTCTCTCGGTAAAAGAAAGAGTAGGAATAGACGGACTGCTTGAAAGCATAAAAACTGTGGTAAGCGATGCCGGAAACATCTCGCAGGAAGAGCCTGTCGTTACAAGAACAAGACACCTAGAGATATTTAAAAGAATAGCAAGCGACATACAACGTGCGAAAGATGAAATGGCTATCGGCAGAGAGCTGTCAGCCGCAGGAGTATGGGACGCGCTTGAAGAGATAAAGCGTTTCACCGGCGAATCGTACACCGACGAAATTCTCTCCAAAATTTTTGACGAGTTCTGCATAGGAAAATGAGCGATAAGAACTTGATTAAAACCGAGGGAGACTTTGAAGCTGTAATATTTCATGAGAGCATGGAGGCTTTCACCTCGATAATCAGCAAGGATTTATATTCGGTCTATGGCGAGGCACCCCACCAAAATATTTACTTCCATAATTCTTCGTGCTTCAATTTATTTTGCATACATGTTTCTGAGTTATTTGCCGAATCTACAGTGTTTAATACAAAGGAATCACTCTTCTCTGGAGGAGAAAAACTTGCATTAAAATATAAAAAAGAGGGCATTGATGCTTCCAATCTACTTAATTCAATAAAAGTTTTAGAATCTTGGCTTAACGAAGAGCCTCCGTTTTCCTTTGATTGCCCAGATATTAATGAACGTGTCGTCTTAAAACTGTCAAGAAAAGAAGCATTGAGCTACGCTCAACTATTTTCAAAACATAACCTGTTTAACTTAACAAGAACTATGAGCAAGCTTGAATCGAATCTTAAAGAAAACAATTCAAATGTTGAAGATTTTAATATTTTAAATTTAGTTGAACCATTTCTTGGGGAGCTCAAAGAAAACAGAACCATATACCATGCATCATATTTGATTGAGATGTTATTTAATTATTTTACTGAGCTAAATCGGCTTGCTAACCATCTTTATATGAGGTCGCCGACAAATAGAATGAACGATTTTAAGTACCCTGAAGGTATCTCATCAAGTGCATTTAAGGGCTTGTATTTTTCTGCGCTCAGGTTCGCCAACAGTTACAACAAAAGTCATTATGGCTCGCTGGAACCAAACACAACGGAATATCTAAAAATGCGGTATTGAAAAATAAACATGGAAAAATTTGACGTAATAGTAATAGGCGGCGGGCATGCCGGATGCGAGGCGGCGTACGCCAGCGCAAAGCTTGGGTGCAGAACCGCTATGCTTATTCCAAACATAAGCACAATCGCAAAAATGTCGTGCAACCCGGCTATAGGCGGCCCCGGCAAAAGCCAGATAGTGCGCGAGATAGACGCGCTCGGAGGCCTGATGGCGGCCGTTATAGACCAAAGCGGAATACAGTTTAGAACCCTTAACGCAAGTAAAGGGCCGGCGGTGCGGGCAAACAGGGCGCAGGCCGACACGAAAGTTTACGAATATGTTATGCGTAACATACTAGACAAAACCGAAAACCTAAAAATCATCGAAGCAGAAGCGCACGAAATAGAAGCCGACAACGGAAAGGTTAAGGGCATTGTTTTGAACAACGGAAACAAACTCAAAGCTTCCTGCGTTATCGTTTCTACCGGCACGTTCCTAAACGGCCTACTGCATACCGGCATGGAGCAGACCCCAGGCGGACGGGCTGGCGACGCTCCATCTACAAAGCTCTCTAGCTCTTTAAAAAAACTTGGGGTTAAACTAAGCAGGCTCAAAACCGGCACACCGCCGCGGCTAGATAAAAACAGCATCGACTACAGCGCGCTAAAACCGCAAAAGGGAGACAGCCCGCCCCAGCCGTTCTCTTACTTTACAGAGAAGCTGGAACGCCCCGAAGAGCTGTGCCACCTGACATGGACGAACGAAAGAACGCACGAAGTGATAAAAAACTCGCTCCACAGGTCGCCGCTTTTTAGCGGTGTGATAGAAGGGGTAGGCCCTAGGTACTGTCCTTCTATAGAGGACAAGGTAGTAAGGTTTCCAGAGAAAAGTTCGCACCACATTTTTCTAGAGCCGGTCTCTCTCGACTCGCCAGAAGTTTATCCAAACGGAATTTCCACCTCACTGCCGGCCGACGTACAGCTGGATTTTATAAGAACAGTTGAGGGGCTGGAAAAAGCCGAGATCATAAAGCCCGGCTACGCCGTGGAATACGACTTTGCCCAGCCGACGCAAATTTACCCGACACTTGAAACAAAAAAGGTGGGCGGTCTTTTCTTTGCCGGTCAGATAAACGGAACCAGCGGATACGAAGAGGCGGCAGGGCAAGGCTTGCTTGCAGGCATTAACGCCGCACGAAAAGTGAAAGAAAAAGAACCTCTCACTCTCCACCGCTCGAAGAGCTACATAGGGGTGATGATAGACGACCTTACAACGCTCGGCACGCAGGAACCGTACAGGATGTTCACCTCGCGCGCGGAGCATCGGCTCGTTATGCGGCAAGATAACGCCGACACAAGGCTTTGCGAAACAGGATTGCGTATAGGACTACTGCCGGAACCAAAATACCTCGCCTACAAAAAAAAGCAGGAAAAGA
This sequence comes from Nitrospirota bacterium, assembly GCA_024275955.1. Lineage (GTDB taxonomy): Bacteria > Nitrospinota_A > UBA7883 > JACRGQ01 > JACRGQ01 > JAJRYD01. The sequence continues at coordinate 52,596 of JAJRYD010000022.1, read as the reverse complement.
TAAACCTGCTCGTTAAAAACCTAAACAGAAAGATGATAGCCCCCAATAAGGAGACGATAGCTGTTTTGAGGGAGCATAATATGCCCAAAATAAACGACCCGGTAAGCGTGGCGCAATATTTAAGAAGGCCAGATGTTACGATAGAAAAAAATCGTATTTTCGGAGATCTGTCGGAATTTTCGGATGAGGTAATCTTACGGGCGGAAATCGAAATAAAGTACGAAGGCTACATAAAACGGCAGGAAAAATGGATAAAAGAGCTTGAGGGAATAGAAAACATTCCTATCGCTACCGGCATAAACTACTCCGGCATATCGGGGCTATCGACAGAACTTGCCCAAAAGCTTACCGCTATAAAGCCTATGACATTCGGGCAAGCTTCGAGGATTTCCGGCATAACGCCGGCGGCACTCTCTATACTTATGGTTCACCTAAAGACTAAAAAGCAGAAAAATGCCTAAAGATATTATAGACGAAAAGATAGACCTGTTTCTGGAAGAACTTTACCGATGGAACGAAAAGAGAAACCTTACCGCAGTGCCAAAGGATAAGGCCGAGGAGATTTTGGTAAAGCCGTCTCTCTCTATGATAGGCCTTTTGGGCGAAAAGGAGGGGCTTCATATATTCGACATCGGCTCCGGAGGAGGTATACCGGCAGTGATACTTGCTATATGCCTGCCGGAATGCAACATTTAGATGATTGAGTCGAGAGGAAAAAAATGTTCATTCCTTAAATATATCGAATTAAAGCTGGAGCTTGAAAATGTCATCGTGATGAACGAAAGGACTACCGATATTATTAAAAAACCGGAATTTCTCGAATGCGCCGATGTCATAACCTCGCGCCAAGTATCTCCCAAAATAGTTTTTGCAGCGGCAAAACATCTGCTAAAAGAAAACGGCAAAATAATCATCCACCGTTCGCCAAAAGAGAGCTACGATTTTAAAGGCTTCGAAAAAACTGCCGAAAGAGGGCCGGCGGCGGCGTTTGAAAGAGACAGCGAGCTGTAAAAATCTTTCTCTCCCAGCGAACCGCTTTACCTCTACCGCATAGGTGACAATAAGCGTGCATTTAACCAGAGGCAGTAGCAGGTTGAAAAACAAAAACTATAAAAATTTCAAAGATTGCATTCTCCGCCTTACGAAAATTGGCTCTACGCTCTAAAGTGGCCGCGTGGCGACCGCCGCTTCACCCGCAAGGGTGCGCCTGTGATGCCAGCTAAACCGCTGAATACTACCCTCGCAAGCGGCAGACAAACTTTTTTGGAAATTCGGGAAAAGCTATACCTATCGCATGGCGGCGGCCTCGCCTCTCAAGGGGGCTGTTGCCGAATGAGATAAATTTGATTTTTCTACAAATTACCAATCCCTAAAGACTCTATTTTTAAGAAGTTAGGAAATGAACTTCTCCTTAAAATGCTCAAAAAACTCTTTTGGAAACAGTCCCTCAAGGTGCAGGTTGCGCTTTTCAGCAATCACCCCTACCCTGTTACTATGCCGGAAACACCGAAACTCTCTGAGCTAAAAGAGCTGATAGATAAATGCGTCATGTGCGGCGGCTGTCATGCCGGTTGCCCAACGTATGAGCTTACCCGCAGGGAAAACGACGCGGCAAGGGGGAAGGTGCTTCTTGCATCGGCGATTCTAAACGGCGAGCTAAAGCCGGACGGCAGGCTGGCGGAAAAGTTTGACCACTGCCTTACCTGCATGAAATGTGTAGAGACATGCCCCGCAGGCGCGAACCCTGTAAAGGTTATTAACTCAGCCAGAAATGAAATATATAAAAACAGCAAACGACAACTGCCGAACTTTATTTTTGAAAAGCTTTTACCAAACCCGAAAAGGCTTTCCATCTTGGCAAAGTTTTTAGCGTTTGCGCTAAAACTTTACAGCCTTATGCCTCCGCTCAACTTTCTGCCGTTTGTGAAAGAGAACAGAAAACGAAAATTCCCGAATTTTAAATTCTCCAAGCTAAAAAGCTCTTACCCAAAAGTGATAAAAGGCGACGGCAAAGCGTCGCTAAAAATCGGCTACTTCGTCGGGTGCATGGCCGATTCGGTGTTTCACGATACCGGAAAAGCGGTAATTGAAATAATGAAATCTGCCGGAGCGGAGGTTCATCTACTGAAAGAGGAGGTATGCTGCGGCGCGCCTGCCTATTTTGCCGGCGACCACGAAAGCGCCAAAGTGATGGCAAGAAAGAATGTAAAACTCTTTAACGAAAAAAATTTCGACTTTATAGTTACAAGCTGTGCCACCTGCGGGTCGGTATTAAAAGAGACATACCCCGAACTGCTTGGCGAGGCGGAGGCGAGCAGTTTTTCCAGCAAGGTTGTCGACTTTCAAAAACTGTTTGTAGACGAGCTTTGGAATAAGCTCACTTTCACGGAGAACGCCAAGCCTATAAAAGTTACATATCACGACCCATGCCACCTCTCACGAAGCATGAAAGTAAGGAACGAGCCAAGAGAAATCTTGCAAAAACTCCCCGGAGTGGAGTTTGTCGAAATGGAAGAGGCCGACAGCTGTTGCGGCGGCGCAGGCTCTTTCGGGATAAAATACTACGACGACTCCTTAGAAATAGGCCGTCAAAAGGCGGAATCTATCAGGAAAAGCGGTGCCGGCGTGGCGCTTACCGCCTGCCCCTCATGCCGAATGCAGATAGCGGAACTGCTTAACAGATACGCGCCCGGAATTAAAATTACACATACCGCTATTCTTATAAGGGATATGCTTAAAAAGTGAGTGTTGCGTTAAAGCTCCAAGCTGTCCGATGAACCAAAAAAATAGATTCATATACGGGGGGTGAAGTTTACGGCACTTGATGGTAGAATCTTCCGGTAAGATGATTGACAGTTTATCTGAGCGGTTTGGAAGAATTTTCTATCTTGTGCCTGCCAAATACTGGTACACGGTTGCCGGCATCTCCATCATCTCCGTTATCGGCGGCATTACCGAAACTGTCGTTAGCCGGCCGGAAATCGTGCCGGAAGTGGCCGAGACAAAAGTGGCATATCCAGCGGAGGAAATCAGTGCCTTTATAGATAGAAAAGAGGTCGCACTGCCGGCCGTTATAGGTGATGGAAACATATTCCGAACCGAGCGTAAAAACCACAAGCCCCCCCCGCCCACAAAGCATACAGCAGAGCTGGAAAAGCCGGAAGATGGCGACGAAGTTCCCCAAATAGAGCTAAGGGGGATAATAATATCCGGCGACCATCGAATGGCGATAGTGGACGGCGATGTGAAAAAATTTATTAAAACCAAAATGAACGCTGGCGATTGGGATGTGAGCGGCGCAAAGTTTTTAAAACTTAAAACGAAAGGCCTCGACTACAGAATTACGAAAGTAGGAACCGAAAAACTGGTAGGAGAAACCTTTTACGAAGGCTCGGTAATTTCCGGCTATCTGCTTGAACATATTTTTGAAGATGGGATAGAGCTTATAAACCTTGAAAACGGCAAGAGGCTTACTTTCTTTCTTGATGCTGGCAAACACGAGCAAAGCATGAAAAAGAAATTAGCTGGCAAAAGTACTGTCAAAACCAGAAAAGATGGAACAGCCCTTCATATAAGCGGAGCTAGCCGATGAAAACAGAGCTTGGCACTATAGAGCAGGCCCTACTTGAGAATGGAAATGTATCGGAAGAGTCATGGAAATTTATAAAATCCCAAGCTCAGCAAGGCAGAGGCTCGACATGGAAAACAGCGGTAGCGCTTGGGTACGTTTCGGAAATCGAGGTCTTAAAAATAATATCCAAAAAATTCGGCCTGCTGATGCTTGAAGCAGGCGAAATACCGGAAAGCAGTTTCGACCTTTCTGCAACTAATATCTCCGCCAAGTTCCTTGCCGATAACAGGCTGTACCCGGTAAGCGTTGTAGACGACAGGTGCGAAGCGGTGGTAAGCGACCCTGCCTCTATACCGCTGATTGAAGCTATGTTCGTCGGGAGTGACAAGACTATAGAGGTTAGCCTCGCTACGGAAGAGGCTATCCACCACGCGGTGGAAAAACATTTTGGAACCGGAGTCACTGTTATGGAATCGATAGCCGGCAGGATGGACAGTCTTGAGGCTCCAGAAACAACGCACGACCTCGATGAAGACCCTGACAGCTTAAAAGACCTCGCCTCCGACGCGCCTGTCATAAAACTGGTTAACCTTATCGTCTCTAGGGCGATTGACGCTGGAGCGTCCGATATCCATATAGAACCTTTTGAAGACGAATTTTTCGTCCGCTACAGAATAGACGGCATACTCCACCGGATGGAAGCTCCGCCAAAGAAGATGCAGGACGCGATAATCTCGCGGATAAAGATAATGGCTAAACTCGACATAGCGGAAAAAAGGCTCCCGCAGGATGGACGAATAAGAACAAGAACAGGCGGAAACGATATTGATATGCGCATCTCTACCATCCCGACAGTGTTTGGAGAATCTGTCGTAATGAGAATACTCGACAGAGGCTCGATAATACTGAGGCTTCAGGAACTAGGCTTCCCCGATAAAGAGCTAGAAGAATTCAACAAAATTATAGCAAGGCCGTACGGCATGATGCTTGTCACCGGCCCTACAGGTTCCGGTAAAACCACCACTCTGTACGGCGCTCTAAACAAAATAAACAGCCCGGATAAAAAGATAATAACTATAGAAGATCCTGTGGAGTATCAGCTAAAAGGAGTAAACCAGATACAGGTACGCCCCAGCATAGGCCTTACCTTTCAGGACGGCCTGCGGTCGATTGTCCGTCAAGATCCAGACACCATAATGGTAGGCGAAATACGCGACATCGAAACCGCCGAGATAGCTATACAGGCGGCGCTTACCGGCCATCTGGTCTTTTCTACTGTCCACACGAACGATTCCGCCGGAGCTATAACACGGCTTTTGGATATGGGAATAGAGCATTACCTTATCAGCTCCGCCCTTGTGGGGGCGCTGGCACAAAGGCTTGTAAGGATACTCTGCAAGGAATGCAGGGAAGCGCACGAACCGAACGCCGAAACATTGACGATGATCGGCGCAGGAGCTGGAGGCGTTACCGCTTTTAGAGAGGCCGGTTGCCAAGTATGCTCACAAACCGGCTACAGGGGACGTGTCGGAATTTACGAACTGCTTAATATAGACGAGCATATCCGAAACCTTATTCTAAAGAAAACTGCCGCGCATATCATAAAAGACAAAGCGAGAGCCTCCGGCATGAAAACATTAAGAGAAGACGGCTGGAAAAAGGTTGCTAACGGGGTTACCTCAATTTCGGAGGTGGTAAGAGTTACCACCGAAGAGGTTCTTTAATGTCGGTTTTCAGCTATCAGGCAACCGACGATAGAGGGAAAATGATTACCGGAGTAATGGAAGCGAAAGACAAAGCCGGCGTAATAGCCAAACTGCAAAGTGAAAAATATTTCCCGATACAGGTGGAGCCGGAGCAAAAAGCAAAACCGGCTTTAATAAGCATAACCTTTAAGCGTAGCGCGATTCCGCAAAAAGAACTGATGAACTTTACAAGGCAGATGGCGACCCTCTTGAGGTCAGGTCTTGAGCTAGATAGATGTCTTGAAATTCTGGTTAAACTTACGGAAAAAGATAAAACTGGAGAAGTAGTAAAACAGGTGAGGGAAGATCTGCTTGGTGGGGAAACACTCTCCCGCGCGATGGCAAAACGTGAGAATGCCTTCTCTCCTCTCTACCTAAACATGGTAAAGGCTGGAGAGGCCGGAGGATTTTTGGAAAATGCTTTCGACAGGCTTGCGTGGTACCTAGAGAGCAGAATGAAAATGACAGAATCGGTCCGCTCCGCTATGGTTTACCCTGCCGTTATATTTTTAACAGGGATAGCGGCGCTACTTATACTTACAACCCATGTTATCCCGCGCTTTGGAGCGATTTTTGAACAGATGGGCGGCGAACTTCCGCTTTCGACCCGTTTTCTGGTCGGCACCAGCGATTTTGTGCTTGGCTACTGGCCTATAATGGCAGTCTCTACCGTTGCTGTTATAGCTCTTTTAAAAGCTTATCTGAGAACCGAAAATGGAAAGCGGGCAAAAGATTCCGTCCTGCTGGAACTCCCGCTCGTGGGGGATCTCGTTAGAAAAACTACCGTGGCACAGTTTACAAGAACGCTCGGCACGCTCCTTCAAAGCGGGGTGCCTATAGTGCGGGCACTTTCTATAGTAAAAGAAACTGTAGGCAACATTCCGCTGGCCGACGCGCTAAAGAAAACCGCCTCGGCGATAAAGGAAGGTAAAAGAATGTCGAGCGTTCTAAAAAGCACCGGCATATTCCCGCAACTTGCTATTCAGATGATAATGGTCGGCGAGGAAGGCGGCAACCTAGACGAGATGCTTTTAAGAACGGCGCATATCTATGATGACGAAGTAGATATAGCTGTTAAAAGAATCCTCACCCTCTTCGAGCCGGCAATGATTCTCCTTATGGGGCTTGTAGTCGCCTTTGTTATCGTTTCGATGCTCTCCGCTATAGTGTCGATAAACGACCTGCCGTTTTAACCAGTGCTAAGGCGTGGAACCAGCAGTCGGCCTTATTCCCCCGCCATCTTCCGCTTCATACCGCCGCCGGGAACGACATTGACAAGCTTGTTTATTTTCTTGGTCGCCTCTTCCACCTCTCTTTTCTCTTTTGCTTTCTCCTCTGCAAAATCTTCCACCGTTCCTTCATTCAAAGGCTTCGCTTCGTAAACTTCGATAGGCTTTACATCTAACTCTTTTTCTGCTTTGCCGGAGAGGTAAAACCAGTAGGCGGCGCCGACAACGGCAAGCAGGATAAATATTGCGGGGCTAAACAGCCCCCTTTTTTGCTGAGAGGTATGCGCGGTTCCTACAGGTCCCGCTCTGCCTGCCTGCATCCTTTTTTTAAGGAATTTTTCTATTATAATGCCGCATTCGGCGCACTCGGCACTGCCGTCATCTATCTCGGCCCTGCATTTCGGACATTCCATATCATCGCCCTCCAGCTGGTACTTTAACATTCTTAAAAACAGTCTGCCAAACCAGACAGTAGTCTGTCAGTTTGAATTCCAGTAGCTTTCCATCCTTCCTTAAAGAATAGGTCAGAAGTGTAGCCCCCTGCCTCCCGCGCTTGCGGGGAGAGACCTCCCCCCTCCACTTCACAAGGGAAGGGGAAAACGACTGAAATTTTCAAACTGTTGCGCTACAAACCAGACAGGCAGGAACCGGCAAAGCTGTACTATAATCTCAACCAACACAAACAAAAAAAGGAAATATGGGCAAAAAAGAAAAGCTGTCAGCATATATAATCTGCCTAGACGAAGAAAGAAAAATTGAAAAGGCACTCAAAAGCCTCCAGTTCGCCGATGAAATAATTATCGTCGATTCCGGCAGTAAAGACCGCACAGTTGAAATCGCAAAAAAATATACAGACAAAATCTACCATAACGACTGGGTAGACTTTTCCGTTCAACGAAACTTTGCACTCGACAAATGCGAACACGACTGGATATTCACATTAGACTCCGACGAAGAGGCAACGCCGGAACTAATCGAAAAGATAAAACTAATTCTAGAAAGCGGAACAGATAAAACATGGTTCAAGGTAAGGCGGTATGAGCATTACAACGGAAAGCTGATACGGTATTGCGCCTTCAACCCCTCTTACCAGATACGCCTCTTTAGGAAATCGCACGGACGCTACATAGGCAAGGTGCATGAATACCCTAAGATGAAAGGAGAGATGGGCGTTATCGAAGAAGCGATGAACCACTACGGGCTAGAGGGAACGGTGAGTGAGCTGATGGACAAAGGGCTTATATACGCGAAGATGTCGGCGGAGGAAAAATTCGCCGCTGGCGAAAAACGAACCTTTCTTTACAAATATTTTTCGGGCCTTGCTATGTTCTTAAAATCGTACATCACGAGAAAAGGCTTTCTCGACGGCTACTACGGCCTTTGCCTCGCCTTTACCGACGCATGGTTTTTTTATAAACGACAAGACTACCTGCTGAAGTTATGGCGGGAAAAGGAGAGCTAACCGACAGGCGAAACCAGTTTATCCCTGTTTTCCATAAACCAGTCTATCGTCTTTGAGAGGCCTTCATCCAGTGAAATGAGCGAATAGTCAGGAAGCATCCCTTTTATTTTCTTTACGATAAGAATTTTCGACTTGGCACCAACGTATTTAGAGGTGTCAAACTCTATTTTCTCAAAATCGTAATCTACCTTTTCGCAAATAGCTTTCGCGAAATCTCTTATCGTAAATTCTCCATCCGCGCCTATGTTCACCAGCTCGTTGTCATACTTCTCGTCAAGCTCAAGCATTATCCGTATAAAGTCGTCTATATAAACAAGCTCGCGCTTTTGATAACCATCGCCCCAAAGGGTAACCGTCTCGCCGTACAGCTTGCCTCTAATTATTTTTCTTATAAGGTCGAATATAAAATGCATCTGCCTGCCATCGGTATGGTAGCCGGGGCCGTAAAGCGTCGACGGCACGAAGCAGTTGAACTTGAGGCCAAACTGTTTTGTGAGCGCAAGCGCGCCTGCGTAAAGCATTCTTTTGGTCATCGCGTAAGTGAACAACGAGTCTATAGGCACGCCAGCTAGGTAATTTTCTTCCGCATGTTCCATCGACGGATCGTACGAACAGCTTGTACCCATAAAGAGAAGCTTTGCCTGTGGCTGTTTATCGTGCCACCACGAAAGTATGTTCGTATTTATCTGCTGGTTTATCACCCACTGCTCTCCCGGGTGATGGAGACAAAAGTCGCCCGCCTGCGTCCATGCCGCCAGATGAATAATTTTATCGTATTTTATGCCGTCAAACTTTTTTAGGGAATCTTGTTTGGTAAGGTCGCAGGTTTTTGAACATGGCTTTTCCAGCGAATTTCCACCGCTCTCAAGCTTTTTACAAAGGCTGGTTCCCAAAAAACCAGAAGCTCCGGTTACAAATATATTCATAAGTCAGTTTCCCTTCGGGTTCACGGGGAAATAAAATTCAACCCCTTTTTCAATAAGATGCTGATTGTTGGCAAGTATCTCTTTCTTAAAGTTCCACGCCAGCACATAGTATATATCCGGCGGCTCCTTAATCTCTTTTTCAATCAAAATAGGTATATGCTTTCCGGGCGAATAAAGGCCGCGCCTTAATTCATTTTTTTCGACAAGACACTCTATAAGCTCCACGCCGACATCGAAATAGTTAAGCATCGTGTTCCCTTTTACCGGCGCTCCAAAGCCGTACACCGTCTTGCCGTCGGCTTTCGCCCTTTTAAGGTAGGCAAGGTTCTCCTCTTTCATCTTCTCCACCCGTTTTGCAAACTCCCTGTAGGTAGAAATATCGTTGATGCCGGAAGCCTCCTCTTCGTCCCTCATCTTCAAAAGCCTGTCGCTTACCGTCCTTTCTCCTATATGCGTTATATAGCCGACTATAGAACCGCCATGAGCCGGAGCAAGGTATCCGTCGAACATCGAAAGGCTGTGGCGGTTTAAAAGCGTTTCTATGTTTTTAAGCGTGTAGTACAAAAGGTGTTCATGGTATATCTGGTCGAACGCCAGATTTTCCACTATCCCTTTCATATATATAAACTGCACCACAAAAACGCCGTCATCCTTTAGCGCTTCTTTTATCCCTTTTGTAACCGAATGCAGTTCCTCAAGGTGAAAAAATATGCCGGACGCGCTTATAACATCGAACTTCCTGCCAAGATTTTTAGCAAGCTCGTAGTTAAAGAAATCGTTAACCGTCTTTATGCCGTTTGCGTTCGCTATCCCAGCTGTAGTTTTGGAAGATTCGACTCCAAGAATATCGTACCCAAGCTTTCCATACTGCTTTAGCTGAGTACCGTCGTTAGAGCCTATATCAAGAATCGACTTTTCTTTCCGGTTTGCAAAAAAAGCGTCGTCCACCTTTTTTGCCACATCGGCAAAATGCTCGGCCAGAGACTTTGTTATGCCGGAGAGATAGGTATGGTCGCCAAACATTATCTCCTTTTTCACCGTATAGCCGAGCTGGGCTGTATGACAGTCGTTACAATAGATCAGGCGCAAAGGGTAGAAAGGCTCTTTGCCTACCTCCTCTTTTTTTAAAAAATTATTGCACCACGGCTGTTCGCCAAGGTCTAGAACCTGCTCAAGGTTTTTAGAATCGCACACCCTGCATATCATAAAAGTTTAAACGTTAGCAAAGTTTCCGGTTTTCATTATCTTAAAGCCTTTTAGCAATTCTACTATACCGTCATCCAGCGAATAGCTGGGCTTCCAGCCAAGCGCCTCTATCTTGTCGTTGCTTACGAGGTAGTCCCTCTGGTCGGGGTCTTTGCCCACTTCGGCCGAATGTATATAAAACTCCGGCAGATACTCTTTTATTTTTTCCGCAAGCTCGCGCTTGGTTATGTTCGCCGAAGAAAGACCGACGTTAAAAGGCTCCCCTTTCATCTTGTCGTAGTTATCTATAGCAAAGATAAAAGCAGACGCTACATCTCTTATATGTATATAGTTTCGTCTAAAATGCTCTTCGTATAAAACGATGAACCTGTCTCTGTAGGCTCTATGCGTAAAGTCGTTTACCAAAAGGTCAAGCCGCGGGCGAGGGCTAAGGCCAAAAACGGTAGCCAGCCTTAAGGTTACAGCCTTGCCGGTATCTAGTAGCGCCTTTTCCACCTCCACCTTGTCCTTACCATATTCGGAAAGCGGCCTTAAAGGAGACTCCTCCGTGCAGAGGCTATCCTTCTCTCCTATTCCATAACCGGAGTTGGTAGTTGGGAAAATTATTTTCTGGTTAGCGGAAAAAAGCTCCGCCATCTTTTTCTGGGCGCTGTTGTTTACAAGCTTTGTAAGCGATGGGTTTACCTTACAGGCCGGCGCGCCGACTATAGAGGCGAGCGGAATTACCACGTCGAACTTAGGCACAAGGGCGGAGATAAGCTGTTCGTCGCATATATCTCCTTTTATAAAATCAAATGTTTTGTAAATACAGCAGTTTAAAAGCGATGTCTGCTGGTGCATCAGGTTGTCAAAAACTGTTACCTCATACCCCTTTTCCAAAAGCAAAGGCACTAGAATGGAGCCTATATAGCCGGCACCACCCGTAACAAGAATTTTTTCTTTAGCCATTAAATCACAATCCTTTCAAGTATCTTTCCGCTAACTTGTATGTTTCCGGTATGCCTATATCTAGAAACTTTCCGTTGGTCACAAAACCAAAAGCAGGCTTTTTTATAATATCGGGGAGCATATCCCTTTCAAATGAAACTACCCTGTTTTCCTCTACCCCGTCAAAAAGTTTTTTATCAAAAAGGTATATACCGGCGTTTATCATCCCTTTTTCGTCTACTTCCTTTTTTTCCTCAAACCGCTCTATCGCTCCACCGGCATCTATGCTTACCAGCCCGTACCTGTTAGCATTTTTCACCTCTCTTAACACCATAGAGAATAAAACGCCTTTTTCAATATGAGCCTCTACAAACCGTGCTAAATCGACACCGACAAAGCTGTCGCCGTTTAAAACCATTACCAGCCTGCTTTCTATCATGCCGATGGCATTTTTAATGCCGCCGCCGGTTCCAAGCGGTTTTTCCTCCACGGCGAAATCTATATCAAACCCGAAGCTAGAATCGCCGCGGTAATTTTCGATAACCATCTCGGCCTTGTACCCTACCGAGAGAATCACTTTTTGAAACAGCCGGCTGGCGCAAAGTGATTTAAGCACTATATCCAAAAAAGGTTTGCCGTTCACAGGAGCCAGAACTTTAGGTGTTTCCGGCAGTTCGCTTCTAAGCCTTGTGCCAAGCCCGCCAGCCAGCACTACCGCCTCTATCTTTTCCACCAAATTATCAGCCTGTCTGGAATATTATTTTAGCACCGTCACTTTCAAACTCGAAATCAACCTCCAAAAGGTGTCCCAGAGCTTTTCTTACATCCGCTTTTTTACCATCGGGAACAAGGAAAAAAAGAAAACCGCCGCCACCCGCGCCGGCTATCTTGCCTCCCCACGCCCCTGCCTCAAGCCCTTTGCTATAGTACTCGTCTATTTCACTGTTCGTAACCTTGTCCGACAGTTTTTTCTTAAGCTCCCACCCTTCGTCAAGCAAGGTGCCGAGCCTTTCCACCATCTTTTTTTTCGGCTCGTTTAAGATAATCTCCTCCGCCTCGCAAACCATCTCCTTCATCCTATCAAGAAACGAATCGTTGCTCTTTGTTTCGATATTCTTAACCTTGTCTTTCGCTATCTCATCGGCATAACGGGTAAGGCCTGTAAAAAATACCAGCATAGAACTGCTCAGGTAATCCTTTTTTTCAGCGGAGATATCAACCGCTCTTACCGCAATGCCGGACTTTTCGAAACTGATAATGTTAAGCCCGCCATACGCGCAATGCATCTGGTCCTGACACCCTACGCTTTCTTTTATAAGGTTTTGTTCGATATGAATTACCTCTTCCGCCAATTTTTGTTTTGATACCTGTCTACCGTTTAACGCGTTAAGCGCGTTGAGAAAAGCGACGGTAAAAGATGAAGAGGAGCCAAGCCCCGTTCTTGCCGGCAGGTCGGCAAAGATGTGAATATCCATATTCCCCGCGATGTTCATATATTTAAGCGTTTCCCTTACCGAAGGATGCGCTATATCGTTTACGTTATTTACCAGCTCAGCTTTTGAATAGCCGACACGAATGCTATACTCAAAAAAATCGCTAAGCCTATTGACGCTTACATAGGTGTATTTGTTAATCGTGGTTCCAAGAACAACGCCGCCTTTTCTTTTATAGTAGCCGCTATAATCGGTTCCGCCTCCAAACAGGCTTAAGCGTACCGGAGCCATTGAAATAATCATTAAAGGTTTTCCAAAATATCGTTTACGGCGGCCAAAAGGTTAGGCACCACCATATCTGCTTTGGTATCTGCCTTCTCCTTTAGCCCATAACCTGTTTCCACAAGGTAAGTCTTTTTCATATTAAGCTTTCTGCCTGTCTCTATATCTGTATTCTTGTCGCCTATCAAAACCATCTCGTTTGGCAAAAACCTGTTTTTAGCTATAACCTTGTCTAGCATCCCTGTTGCCGGCTTGCGGCAGGAGCATTTTGCTCTGTACTCTTCCAGCTTCCCCTCAGGGTGGTGCGGACAGTAAAAGACTCCGTCTATTCTTATGCCTTCCTTCAAGAAAAGCTCTGTCATATATTCGGTAAGGTTTTTAAAATCATCTTCGGTGTAGTAGCCTCTCGCTATTCCGGCCTGATTCGTGATTATATAGGTTTTAACTCCTTTTTCCGTGAGAAGCTTTAGAGCCTCTAAAACTCCTGCCAAAAGATGAAAATCTTCCGGCTTATGAACGTAATCGGTATCTTCGTTTATCGTTCCGTCGCGGTCTAGAAATACTGCTTTTATCGCCATCAAGTGGGCAATTCTAACGTATATGGAGAACAAATAAAAGAAATCTAACAACAGGCACGGCACGATTCGCGTCCTTTAATCGTTATTTCAACTTCAGCTGATATAATCGTGCGGATGATAAAAGTGGTTTCACTAATACCGAATCTACGCGGCGAAGCGGGACATATATTCGAATACAACCTCTCGATAGAGCGCGCGGCTAAGGCAAACGGATGGTGCTTTACCGCTGCTATACCAGACGACGCAGAACTGACCAACCTCCCGAAAAAGTGGCATAAATCTTTAAAAAGCCACGACCCTGCCGCGGGGCTTAAAGGACTTAATAAAAGCTTGGCTCAGCTTCGCTACGCCGTATCGCTTTTCCGGTTTTTGAGACCTATCTTAAAAGAGAAAAACAGTAAGCCTGTTCTTTTTATAGAGTCGTTCCAGAAATCGCACATCGTAGCTATACTCTACTCCCTCATTTTTCTGCCAAGTTCAAACCTCTCCCTTTGGATACTCTTTAGATACTCCCCGCATCAGTACGGCTCTTCCAGCAACGCCTACCGGCTCCTTTGCAGGCTGTTTAAAAAACTTTTGGGCAAAAGGTTTCAGCTGATAGCCGACAGCGAGCTGTTGACAAGGTCGCAATCTAAATTCTTCGGTATAGATGTAAACCTTGTTCCGGTTCCCCACACAGATTTAGAAAGCGATGGCGCCTTTCCAAAAGATGACGACAAAACCGTATGCTGGTGGCCCGGCCCGCCGAGAGAGGCAAAAGGACTTGATGTAATAAAAAAACTTTGCGGATCGACGGAAGGAAAACTTAGCGAGCTAAAACTTGTGCTGGCAAAAAATGCCGTAACCGAGAAAAGCGGCGGGAGCATAACCGTAGAGGAGGTAAGCCTTTCCCTTACACGGCAAGATTACCTCAAGTGGCTCGCGACCAGCGATATCATACTTATGCCTTACATTCCTTATGAATATATGGAAGGAACATCCGGCATCTTCATCGAAGCTGTCTGTGCCGGCAAACTACCGCTTACGACGGACGGCACATGGATGGCGCACGAGCTAAGACGACACAACCTTGAGGAATTTATTTTCGACTGGAGCATGGAACGGTTTGGGGAAAGGGTTCTAAACCTTAAGAACAACCTTAAGGCTAAGGAAAAACTAAAAGTAATGAGGGATAACTACCTCCAGTTCCATAACAACGGTTCCTTCGCACAGGCGATGAAAAAGGTTTTAAATAAAACCGCCTAAAAACCGCTCTTCCAGTCTTTCCGGTAGTTTTCGCAAAAGTAATCCGGCGTATCTTTGCGCTTATCGGAACAGCTCTCAAACGAGTCGAGCATGAAAAACCAGTGCTTTTTGACATCTTCCGCGTTGGAATACTCCAGCCATACTATTTTATCTTTTCGAATCTTGTTACGCAGGCGTTTGATGGAAGTTTTAAGCTCTTTGGGGTTTAGTGAATTAATCTCCAAGCAGACTCTCGATATCTCAACGGCGTTTTGCACCTCTGGAAAACTTTTAGGCGGAAGGTTTTCGCGGTTAATCATTTGAACTATTTTATCAAAGTGCCTGCCGGCATTACCACACTCGGCTTGAAGAAGCGCTATTCTTCCAAGCCCCCAGCGCGGCCTTTTATCTAAAGGGTATTTCTTTGACATCCGCATTCCGATGGTTTTAGCATCGTCGTCTCTTCCTTCGCTTATCGCTATCCACATCAAAACACTCTGGGCAAAATCGGCCGTAATGCCTTTTCCGGCAACCGCTTTTTTAAGCATCTCCAAAGCTTCCGCCCTCATGTCTCTTCCTTCGGTTATAAATTTCTTGACCACCCAGCCAACCATACCGCCGCTTTCAATATGTTTTTTGCTGGCGTAATAGTAAATTGTGCCAAGCCCGTAATAGCTATCGTAAAGCTCCTTGTTAAGTTCCAGCGACTTCTTTAGGTTCTTCACGGTTTTTACGGAGCTGATAAAAGCCTTAAAGAAATTTTGCATCTGCCCATGCAACAGCCCGTAGTAACCATGTATATTTCCAAGATAAAAATATCCGGTAGGGTCTTTCTTGTTTAACTTTATAAGCTTGTTCGCTTTTTTGATCGTAAGGTCCGCGTATTTTTCGAAGTTTGCCATCCCCGACCAATCGTGGCTAAGGGTAATAGACTCGGCATACATACCTGCCATGAAAAAATAGCCTTGCGGATGTTCTGGATGGTTCTCAATAAAGTCGCTAAAAACCTTCTTCGCTCTTTCATTCTCGCCAGCGAGAGTATACGAAACGCCCACACTCATCTCCATCCTGTCCTCAACGTGAAACCGCTCTACAGCGGTAGAAGACAACGGAAAAGATAAGATTATAACGGCAAAAAACAGCCTGACACGGCGAACCTTAAACATACCGACCCCAAAAAAACGCGCAATAAAAATATAAGATTACCTCCGAGGAGCCAGACACCCAGCAGGTTCCCCAGACAATAGTAAAGCAAAAATGAAAAAGCTCCAAGAGCCGGCTTATAACTGACGAGATATTTTGAATTGTCATTCTCTACGCTCTCTCGTAACCTGTTGTTTTAACTTCCGCTTTTTCCAAGTGCTAAAGCTGTTTTAGCACCGTTGTGCCATTTGCCGAAAACTGTCTCTATTTTCGTGCATCATTGAGCGCATTCCTTTATAGTATCCAGATTTTCAAGAAAACCTCACGGAGCTAAAGAATGATACAAGCAAACAGCCTAGACAAAGCCTACGGAGCCCAGACGATTTTTGAAGGGCTGTCGTTCCTTATGAGCAAAGGGGAGCGCTTAGGCCTTGTGGGGCGCAACGGCACAGGAAAGTCCACTCTGTTCAAAATGATATTAGGAAAAGAGCATGCCGACTCCGGCTCTATATCAAAGCCTAAAGGCTATAAAATTGGAACTCTGGAACAATATATACATTTCACGAAACCAACCGTTCTGGAGGAGTGCGTTCAAGCTCTTCCTGCCGAAGAGGAGTGGGATCATTACAAAGCCGAGATGATACTATCCGGCCTCGGCTTTACAGAAGACGACTTTAAAAGAGACCCAAACAGTTTCAGCGGAGGGTATCAGGTGCGGATGAACCTTTGCAAAGCGCTTTTGGGAAGCCCCGATATGCTACTGCTCGACGAACCTACCAACTATCTCGATATCATCTCGCTTAGGTGGTTAAAAGGGTACCTAACAACATGGCCCGGAGAGATGATGCTGATAACCCACGACCGTGATTTTATGGACAAAGTTACCACGCACTCGATGGCGATACATAGGCGGCAGGCAAAAAAAGTAAAAGGGGATACCATAAAACTTTATGAGCTGATAATTCAGGAAGAGGAAACATACGAGCAAACCCGTCAAAACCTTGAAAAAAAGAAAAAAGAGATGCAGGCGCTGGTCGATAGATTCAAGGCAAAGGCATCGAAAGCGGCTATGGCGCAGTCGCGCATAAAGATGATGGCCCGTATCGGCACGATGGACAAACTGGAAGACGAAAAAAAACTCGGCTTTAGGTTCAACTATCTCAAATGCCCCGCAAAAACCTTGATGAACATAGAAAACATCTCTTTTTCGTACGATGGAAAGCCGGAGAACAACCTTTTTTCAGATATCTCGCTACAGATAAAGCGAAACGACAGGATAGCCATTATAGGTGCTAATGGAAAGGGAAAATCAACCCTTCTTAACTGCCTTGCCGGAGAGCTGACACCTAACTCCGGCTTAATAACAAGCCATCCAGAAACCAACATCGGCCACTTTGGGCAGACGAATATAGACCGCCTTGACCCCAAAAACCGTGTGGTTGACGAGATACAAAGCTCCAACCCGAATCTATCGCTACAGGCGGCCCATGCCATCTGCGGAGCTATGATGTTTGATGGAGACCTCGGCAAAAAGAAGGTAACGGTACTCTCCGGCGGAGAGAGAAGCAGGGTACTGCTCGGCAAAATAATATCGCACCCTACCAACCTGCTGTTGCTCGATGAACCTACGCACCATCTCGATGTCGAATCTATAGAATCGTTGACCGAAGAGCTAGACAGCTATCAAGGCGCTCTGATAATAGTTACCCACTCGGAGCTTCTCCTTAGAAGCCTTGCCGACAGCCTTATTATCTTCCACCGCGGCAAAGCAGAGCATTTTAACGGAAGCTACGACGACTTCCTTGAAAAAATAGGATGGGAAGGGGAACCTGTCAAAAAGAAAAAGGTAGAAAAACAGATAAGCAAAAAAGAGGCCCGCAAGTTAAGGGCGTTGGAACGACAGCAAATGGCAGAAGCGAAACCGGCCGACGACAAAGAGAAAGGGCCAAAACGGGGCAAAAACAGAAAATAAAGCAGCGGTATAAATGACAAATAAAAGCAGAGGCAGACAACCGCAAAAAAGAACCTTTTCTTTTTCAAAAGATTTTTCTTCCTATCAGTTCCAATGCGTGCCTCAAGAGTGCGAAAAGGAAGACAAATTCTGTTGCCGGTTTTTTGATATCGACGTTACCCAAAAAGAGATGGACAAAATCATCAACCACTTCGATGTGATAGCCGGCTTTTGCCGGAATTTGAAAGAAGGCAACAGCTACGGGCTCCCTTTTTCCGAGCAGGATAGACGATACACGATAGACAAAAAAGAGAACGGCGACTGTTTCTTTACATACAGAGACAGCTCCGGTCTTTTGAGATGCGGGATTCATAGTGCCGCGCTAAAGCTGAAGGTAGAGCCAGCCTCGCTAAAGCCGCTTCCCTGCTCGGTTTGGCCGGTAAGGTTTATAAAAGGGGGAAACCAAAAACTGCATCTCGATATAGATAAGGAGCTAAAGGCCCCTTGCGTGCGGATAAAAAAGAAGAACGAGCCGACAGCCGACGACGGTATCAGCTCCATACTTCCGATACTCGAAAGCCTCTTATAAGAGGCCTCTGTTTTAAGCGGTCAGATGAACGGCGAAAGCAACAAGCTTCTCGACAGCCCGAATGCCTCTTGATTCCCCTTTTTCTATAAAAATCATACTGCCGGCCTTTACATCAATCTCTTTATCTTCCACAGTCATAACCGCGCTACCGCTGACGATATAAAAAATGCCGGTTCCGCTTGGGTGCGGCGGTATCTCTTGCCCCGGCTCCATGCAGATAAGCGGTATTTTGTAGCCTTGGGTCATTTTTAGGATTTGCGGCGCAAACTGTTCCGCAAAACGCGCCTTTTCGTTTAAATCAATAAGTTCCAATCTATTTCTCCTTTGCAAGTAGTTTTAAGAAGCGGGATTATAGCATTAAAGCTTTACCGTATTTACCTTTTCGGCAGGCTGCGCACAAACGGCGGCAGAGGCTCAGCGCACTCCGATGCTCTTTAACGACGCGGTTAATACCTCGTAAGCCTTTACAAGAAGCTTTATCCCCTCTTCGTGTTCGCCCTGGCTCGCCATCATGCTTGCCTCGTTCATTAAGCCTTCCGCTTTTAAGGAAACCTTATTTACTTTAGAGCTGTCGCCGCCGTTTTTCTTCAAAAAAGCAGATTTCTGCTCCCGCATCTGGGCCATAATGTATCTACTGCTTCTAAAAAAATGATTCATCTTTTTCTTCCCTGCCACCTCGTCATCACCCTTTACGGCGGAAAACAGCGCTACTTCATCTTCGAAACTATCTTCGGCAAAAGAGAGCGACGGGCAGATTAAAAACAGCCCCGTAAAAAAATAAAGACCGATACTTTTACAATGGAGCGCAAACCGGACATTTTGAATCTCCTCTTCTTAATTTAGGCGTTACTAAAGTCAGCCGATTTTACGACATAGGTTGCCTATATGGCAATGGTTTGCCGCAAGAGGCACAAAGCTAGAAAAATCGGCTAGAATGGAAAGCTAAGAGCCATATTTTTTTGGAGAGAGGCTATGAAAAAGAATGTCGAAAGAAAACTGTTTCAGCCTGTTTTTATTATAGCTTTCCTGTTTTTCGCCGGCTCAGTTTCAGGAGGCAGTACTTTGGCCGAAGATTGGCAAAGCGCCAAGTGGAACAGCCCAAAAGATAGAGCCAAATGGCAGAGCATAGACAATTCCGATGAGTTAAGTACCGCTGAGGGAAACTATCAGCTCTACTGTAGCTCTTGTCACGGGGCAAGAGGCGATGGCAACGGCGACCTTGCGGAAACCTTAGAAGTTCCTCCACGCGACCATACAGATGCCTCGATAATGAGCAAACGGACAGACAGGCATATCTTTAAAACGATAAGCGAAGGCGGCAAAGCGAACGGATTTGACGAGAATATGCCGCCGCATAAAACAGTAATATCTAAAAAAGATATAAACGGCCTTGTCAAATATATCCGCAAGCTCTGTAGATGCAAATACAAAGAGAAGTAGAAAAACAGGCTAGGCTCTTTTGCATGCCTCCATCTTTGCCGTACAGCTGGAAAGATACCTCGGGTGATGCTTGCCGGCATGTTTTAAGTACTGCTTTTTCAGAAGCTTAAAATCCTAAAAATAGACGGAAAATATAGATGCCCGGCAAGCCGAATCCCCTTGTTTATTGCCTCTTATATCCCTATACTCACTTGTTGACAGGAGTGGGGGGCATGATGACATGCCTCATTGTTCATAAACGATATTTCATTAATTTTGAGGTATCTATATTTAGAAAAAAGAATTTTCTGTGAGGGGGAAAGAATGACAACAAAAACAGCAAAGATTATTTACACTGTCGTAGACGAAGCACCGGCACTAGCAACCTACTCTTTATTCCCTATTATTCAATCATTTACTAATGGGGCTGGCTTTTTAGTTGAAACGAGAGATATATCGCTTGCGGGCAGAATCATCGCCAACTTTCCTGAAAACCTAACCGAAGCACAAAAAATAAACGACGAACTAACTGAGCTGGGCAGGCT
This sequence comes from Nitrospirota bacterium, assembly GCA_024275955.1. Taxonomy (GTDB): domain Bacteria; phylum Nitrospinota_A; class UBA7883; order JACRGQ01; family JACRGQ01; genus JAJRYD01. The sequence continues at coordinate 32,366 of JAJRYD010000022.1, read as the reverse complement.
GGCAAAAACAGCCGAAGCAAACATCATCAAACTGCCGAATATCAGCGCTTCAATTCCACAGCTAAAAGAGGCGGTAAAGGAGTTACAGGATAAAGGCTACAAAGTTCCCGACTACCCGGAAGACCCGCAAAGTGACGCTGAAAAAGAGATTAAAACACGGTACTCCAAAGTTTTGGGAAGCGCTGTAAACCCTGTCTTAAGAGAAGGAAACTCCGACCGCAGAGCGGCGGTAGCTGTAAAGGAATATGCGAAGAAAAACCCGCACAGTATGGGCAAATGGAGTTCAGACTCAAAATCGCATGTGTCGAGCATGAGTAGCGGCGATTTTGCTTCCAACGAAAAATCTACAACTATTCCAAAAGCGACAGACGCAAAAATAGAGTTTGTTGACGGGAGCGGAAGTATTACTGTTTTAAAAGAAAAAACTCCGCTTCTTGCTGATGAGATCGTTGACGCGACTTTTATGAGCAAGAACGCTCTGGCAAAATTCCTTGAAGAACAGATAGTAGATGCCATGGAAAAAGGCGTGCTTTTTTCGCTACATATGAAAGCAACGATGATGAAAATTTCCGACCCTATCATTTTCGGTCATGCTGTCAAAGTTTTCTATAAAGATGTTTTTGAAAAGCATGCGTCAACCATCGCAGAGCTTGGCGTAAGCGTTAACAACGGATTAGGCGACCTCTACGCAAAAATGAAGAGCCTGCCGAACGAAAAACAGGCCGAGATAGAAGCCGACATCGAGGAGGTTTACAAAAACCGCCCCGAAATGGCGATGGTAGATTCCGACAAAGGAATAACAAACCTTCATATGCCAAGCGATATTATTATTGACGCGTCAATGCCTGCCGCGATTCGAGCATCAGGAAAGATGTGGGGGCCAGACGGCAAACTGCACGACACAAAGTTCGTAATCCCCGATCATAGCTATTCGAGCCTCTATCAGGCGACGGTTGAAAACTGTATAGCGAACGGAGCGTTCGACCCGACAACGATGGGAACCGTTCCAAACGTCGGCCTTATGGCGCAAAAAGCGGAAGAATACGGCTCGCACCCTACTACTTTTGAGGCACCGGAAGATGGAACGATTCGCGTTGTCGATTCTTCTGGCAACATTATCCACGAACATGCGGTAGAGAAAGACGATATATGGAGAATGTGCATGGTAAAAGACGCGCCTATCCGGGATTGGGTAAAGCTTGCCGTTACCAGAGCAAGAGCTACCGGAGCGCCGGCGGTTTTCTGGCTAGATAAAAAGAGAGCGCACGACGCACAGCTGATAGAAAAAGTGAATCTTTATCTAAAAGACCATGACACCAGCGGTCTGGATATCAGCATTATGCCGGTAGCTGACGCGGCTAAGCTCTCACTCGAAAGAATGAGAGACGGCAAAGATACCATTTCCGTTACCGGCAACGTACTGCGTGACTACAATACAGATCTCTTCCCTATCCTTGAACTCGGCACAAGCGCGAAGATGCTCTCCATAGTTCCTCTTATGAACGGCGGCGGGCTTTTTGAGACAGGCGCGGGAGGTTCGGCGCCTAAACATGTCCAGCAGTTTCTTGAAGAGGGGCATCTTAGATGGGATTCTCTTGGTGAATTTCTGGCTCTTGCCGAATCGTTGGAGCATTTGGGCAACACAACCGGCAATGAAAAAGCGAAAATATTCTCCAAAACACTTGGTGAGGCAAATAGTAAATTTTTGGACAGCAACAAGTCGCCTTCCAGAAAAGTTAACGAGCTTGATAACAGAGGAAGCCATTTTTACCTTGCCACATACTGGGCGGAAGCACTGGCCGGTCAGACGGAAGATAAAGAACTTCAGGCACGTTTTGTCAAAGTGGCTCAGGAACTTGCAGATAACGAAACAAATATTGTAGAAGAGCTCAACGCCGCGCAGGGAAAGCCTGTTGATGTCGGCGGATATTTTATGCCGGATACGCAAAAAGCGTCAAAGGCTATGCGCCCCAGCGCGACTTTAAACGCAATAGTAGACGCAACCTGACATAGCTTATCTTATTGGTTTATTTTCCCGGTTCGCTAAAGTCTATTTAGCGGGCCGGGAAAGCTTTAAAACTCTTTTCCAAAAGTGCTTTCTACATCTTCGTTAGCAAGATTGTAAACTCTTGTAAATTCCAGACAAAACCTCTTCAGCCTTCAGGCTGATATTCTCAGACAGTTCTAAGCCAGCTATTTGTGCCAAAAAATTAAGCCAACCCTCTCTACCGCAATTCCGCTACCAAATACGATAAAAGCAATCATGGCAGAAACAGCCATCTCCGGTGTTACCTCCCGCGTCTATTCCATCTTCAAGGCTGATTTTGATGGTATGCTGAAAAGGTGGGAAATAATGATAAAGGGGAGTATATGACCGAGTCATTAATAGCGTGTGATTATTGTGACCTGCTTCAAAAAATACCGTCTCTTGAGCCTAACCAGACCGCGAAATGCGCTAGGTGCGGTTCCATCTTATACCGTTCAAAAAAAGATAGCCTGAATAGAACCCTTTCTTTCACTCTGGCAGGCTTAATATTTTTTATCCTAGCCAACTCCTTTCCGCTTATAAGCCTCGATATTCAAGGACGGACTCAGACGAGCAGGCTGATAACAGGTTGCGTCGATCTCTATCGGCATGGAATGTTAAGCCTAGCAGCTCTGGTATTTGCCACAAGCATTCTTATGCCTTTTCTAAAATTTATAGGAACAGCCTATATCTTCATGCCGCTGAAATTCAGCCGGCTTACATGGAAGACAAAACCTATCTTCAAAATCCTTAAAACCATTCACCCGTGGGGCATGATAGAAATATATTTGCTAGGCATCTTTGTCGCTTATGTCAAACTATCCGACATGGCAACTATCAACATCGGAATAGCGGCATACGCATTTATCGCCTCAATTCTGTTTATGGTTGCCGCGGACGCGTCATGGGATCCTTATGAAACATGGAACAAGCTGGAAAAAAACCATGAATAATCTCTCCGCGATAAAAGCATCGTTGGCAAGCTGTCATTTTTGCTGTCAACTCTCTAAAAGCGAGAACCTCCCCGCCAAACAATATTCTGCCTGTCCGCGTTGCGGAGGCACTTTACATTTTAGAAAACCGAACAGCATTTCACGGACATGGGCGTTAATTTTGGCGGCATCAATTCTTTATATCCCAGCAAACATCCTTCCTGTTATGAGAGTCACATGGAAAGGGGGAAGCGATTCCGATACGATTTTGAGCGGCATTATGGGGCTGATGGAAGAAGGGATGTGGCTGATAGCCTTAATTATCTTTGTCGCCAGCATACTTATCCCTATGCTGAAAATCATCTCGTTAATATTCCTTTTAATATCTGTGCAGATAAAATCGTCGTGGTGTCCAAAAGACCGAACTATGCTCTACAGAGTCGTCGAAGGTGTCGGCAGATGGTCGATGATCGATATTTATGTAATTTCCATCATGGTCGCTTTGGTTCAGTTAGGCGCGGTAGCTACTGTCGAACCAGAGTTAGGAGCGGTTTTCTTCGCGTCTGTCGTTGTCATAACTATGTTCGCCTCAATCAGTTTTGACCCGCGGTTAATATGGGACTCCTTTGAAGAAAGTAACAGATGAGTAAAGAACTAAACAACAATGACCTCTCTGATGATTTACCCAAAGCCGTTTTGAAAGATAACCTGCCAAAAGCTATAGTCCAAGAAGAAACCAGATTTTCTGCTATATGGCTGGTTCCGCTAATCGCGATGATAATAGGAGGCTCACTTCTTTATAAAACCATTTCTGGAAGAGGCGCCACTATAACGATTTCTTTTAAAGACGGCTCCGGCATCGAGCCGAAAAAAACAAAACTTAAGTACAGGGCTGTCGATATCGGAACTGTTCAGAGAGTGAGGCTTAGTGATGATCTATCTCGCGTTATCGTAACCGCAATATTGGAAAAAGGGAAAGAACACCACCTTAAGACAAAAACAAAGTTTTGGGTCGTACGACCTCGAGTGAGCGCTACACAGATAACAGGAATGGAAACTTTAATATCTGGAGCCTACATAGGTATGGAGCCAGGCTCTGGAACTGCCACGGTGCGCACCTTCGTAGGGCTGGACGAACCTCCAGAAGGGGCGAGTACCAACTTGACACTGAGCGATGTGGCAGAATCTGCCGCTGGCGCATTTAGAAAAATCAGTGACCTCCCTTTAGACGAGCTTATTAAAAACCTCATCATCGCCATTCAAGGCGTAAACGAGCTTGTCCAATCACCTGAACTAAAAGAGACAGTAATCGCGACGAAGATAACGATGGAAGAAAGCCGGAAAACCCTGAACGAACTGAAAAACTTTGCTCAAAACGCGAATAGCCATATGGAATTATTGTCATTAAAATTTGAAAAAACTTTAGACGAGGCCCACTCCACCCTGGCGCAAGCGCAGAAAACTCTCTCGACGACGGAAAAAACATTTTCAGATGATTCTGCCTTTCGCTATGAAATCGACAACGCGTTAAAGGAGGTCTCGCGCGCGGCACGCTCGATCCGCACCTTGACAGATTTTCTTGCCCGCCACCCAAACTCGTTGATTACCGGAAAGAAAAAAGCAGGAAGCGAGTAAGATGAGCCTTCCTTCTTTTTTGGCTACTAGGGCGATAACCGCTTTATGCGCGTTATTGCTCTTAGGGGGATGCGTCACAGCTAATTCCGACAAAACCAACTTCTTTATTTTAACGCCAATCAATAAAATGGAAAGCGGGAAACCTTCCAAGTTCAAAAGGAATATTACGGTTACTGTCAATCTTATAGAACTTCCGCTCTACCTTCAGCAAACAAATATTTTAACCCGCAGAGGCGATAACAGTGTCGAGCCATCGGATTTTAACTATTGGGCCGAACCTCTAAGAGATAATTTTTCAGATGTTCTAGGTAAAAACCTTTCTATACTGCTACCTACAGGCCATATTTTTGTTTTCCCCAAAAAAGGGACAAGGCCGGCCGATTATCAGGTTGCTGTAGAGGTAATACGGTTTGACGGCAAGCTAGACGGCGAAGTTGTGCTGGATATGCTCTGGGCCGTTTCAAAAAGAGACGAGCAAGAGCTGTCTCCTATGAAAAAATCTTCTTTTTCGGATACCGTAAATGGAAAAAGCTACGAAGCGTTAGTCTCATCAATGAACAGAGTGCTTAACAATTTCAGTAGCGAAATCGCCACCGCCATTGAATCTTATTTGGAATAACCGCATAACAAAGCTCTCTTCTCAATACTTTAAAAAGGGAAGCCGGTCTTTGGAACTACGGCAAAATCCCCTTCGCTACACTCTATTACTCCGCTTTTGGAGGCAAGGTGAATTTTTATCACCTTCCACCACCGTGTCAGATTTAGCGCAGTTCAACCTTTAAGACTCTTTATCCGTTGGCCGGAGCCACCATTTCGCCCAGCTATACGGCTTAGTTCAAAGCTATACCTTTAAGTCATTCATCAGCTAAACAGAGTCGCCGTCAGTTAGCTACCTTCCACGGTAATCATTTGTACCCGGCCTTGCTCTAATATCCGTTATTTCTTAGTAGGAACGACGGCATCCTTAGCGGCTTTAGCGATGCGGAACTTAAGAACTTTTTTGGCTTTTATTTTAATCGTTTCGCCGGTAGCAGGGTTTCTGCCCATACGAGCTTTACGGTCATTCACCACAAGCTTACCAAGCCCTGGAATAGTAAAGCCGACTTTCGCCTCTTTGTAGGCTAGGCCAACAAGATCCTCAATAATCGCTACCATCGCCTTTTTTGAAAGCTCGGCATTGCCCGCAAGGTGATCGATAATTTGAGATTTTGTCATAGGTTTCTTAGCCATAGTTATGTTCCCCTTAAAAGTTAAATTATTAAACCGCTAATGATACTGCTATTTCCCCTCTTTAGGAAAGTGATTTTTTACCAGCTTCGCTGAAATTCTAGCATATTCCCACGATACTCAAAAACTGGAGCAAAGTTAAGCAAAACAATCGTAAGAGGAAATTGCATCCATTTTATCAGGCTGTAAGCAGTTTAATGGCTGGCTCCAGCTTATGCAGACAACAAGGCACGACTAAAGGGTCAAAGAGCATTACCAGTTAACGGTAATTATGACCATATCTGCATAAAGGCCGCTTTGCAGGTTCTGCCCCGGCGGAATACTCGAATAGTATTTAAACTTGGTTTTCTTTTTTTTGCTAAACTGGGCCACCGTACCTGCGGTACCATCTCCCCATATTTCGGTCTGCTTGGAATCTGTGTATATATTGTAGCTAAGCCTATTCCCTTCAGAATCCATCTGCCGCGGCGAGAAACTGCCGCCAGAATTCTGGCCAGCATCAAGTTTTACTTCGGTATGCCTAGACCTCCTGCAGGAAACTTTTATCTTCCCGCTTACGATAAGCGGGCTGGAATCGGTGTAATAATATTCCCCAAAGTTCAGCGAATCAGCTGTAATTGTGCAGGAATCACTGTCATCGTCTCCATGCCCGACCAACAGAAGCAACGCTATAACCGGAAGAACATTAATGTATTTCACAAAATTCCTCCCCCATATTGTATATCATTTTATCGCTTTTAGGCATCACCAAATCGAAATCACACTCTCCATCTCTTCCCAGTATTTTTACCCGATATTTGCCCGGTAGAATGTTTTCAAAGTAAAATTCTCCGTTTACTCCTGTTACGGTTTCAATTACTGTCCCTTCAACATCTATCTCCAGCTTGGCGAATTTTGCTGGAGTTTTCTCTCCAGTTGTCGTAACGAACAACATTCTGCCTTCATAAGCTTGAAGCATCGCTGTTTCAAACTCGACTATACTGCCTGTTCTATAAGGAACCCGTACAACCTTTTTATGACTGCCCTTGAAGCTCTGCCCCCATGGCAGATTTCGGCTATCGACCGATATCCGCCTGTCAAGGTATGAGATAACTCCCGGCACCAACAGTTCACCTTTTTTATCTGTTTCACCAATCTCTTTTCCCTCACGCCTAACCTTTACGCCATCAACTCCTTTTACCCTCACAAGTGTAAAACCATCGTAAAGAGGCCGGCTAAAATGAGTGCCTCCGCCGATACGCGCGATACTTCCAGAAATGCCGGCGCGATACGAGCTAGACTGGTCGCTGTTGTCATAATTTAAAGTATAGTTACCGTGGTCGCCTCTATGCTCGAACCTTGCGTTTTGGCTGTAGGAAGTCTTATCACTTTCAATCCTTTTCGCTTTGATGTTGTAGAGGTTTCCAGTTTCGGATGAGAGAGATTTATCGTAGCCGGCTGTCACAGCTCTAGTGCCTCCCTTTCCCTCATGGCTAAGAGAAGCCGATTTGCCCGCTCCAAAGTAATAGTGAAAAAGGACCAGCAGGCTATCTTCTGTTTTGGTATCGATAGTTCTTGTCGCGTAAAAACTAAGGTTTCCTTTTCTCATAACACGAAGCGAGTAACTTAAAGATGTCAGCTCCCTATCAGACAGGTTATGAGCTGTGGTTTTTGAATAATTAAACGAAAGCGAACCAAGCCTCCCCATATTTCCAGAGAGTCCTGCACCTTTTATATTTTTCGACGTGTTGGAAGAAGGGGCAAGCGTAAGGTTGGTATAGTCGCGCGAGAAGGTCTCCAGCCCCAATCTAAGCGATAAAAGGTTCCTATTGGAAAGCAGTAGTATGGATGACATTCTCTTACCGCCTTTCCCATATTTTCTGCTCCTATCGGCAGACAGCTGTAGCTCGCCAAAAGAACCTAGCATCAAAGTGCCGCCGCCGCCAAAGCTCGTCACCTCGCTGTCACCTTCGGCTCGCACCTCTCCTGTAAATATGCCGGTAATGCCAAGCCTATGGTACCCCGCAAACGCGGAATCACCATACCTGTAGCTTTTAGTCCCATAGTTTTCCCTTTTTTTGCCGAAGTTGTAGCTGTATTCGTGAAGCCCCTTTTGCAGTAGGCCGGCTGGAACATAAAAAGATGAAGCAACCGTTTCTTCCCTGCCGAAAGCATCCCTAATAACAACTCTCGCGTCAGCATGGCCTATCTGCGGCGTTATGTTCCTTATATTGAACTCACCCGGCGGAAGAGTCTCTCTGGTTATTAGCGAGCCGTTCATATATGTTTCCACCACTGACGGCGTTTTAAGAACACCAGAGACCTCCTGAAACGGTTGTTTGATAAAATAAGGCGAGAGCGAAAAGTTTTTGGAAATGCTCAAACCGCCAAGAAGAATAGTACTCCCTCCATTTCCGGCTGTCGCGGTAACATCACCAAAGACATACCGCCTCATTAATTCCGTATCGTCCTTTGTTACGCTACTGGTTAACCCTATCGTTTTTTCCTGTACCCCAGCCAGAGAATCTGCCCGCGTATAGTTAAAACTGGAAAAGAAAAAATAGTCGTCAAGCCTAACCCCAGCTTCAAAAGGAGCTGTAAATGTTTTCGTATCTAGCCTGCTGTCGGTATAGGCATACTCCACGCCATAGTTGAGAAAAGCCGAGTTTACACCGCCTATCTGCACATTGGAAGGACGTTCCTTAACCAGACTAATCACATTTTTCCCAAAAAGCTCCGGCGAAGCGACAATCGTTAGAGTCGATTCCTTTTCCTCTATCGCAAACTTTATTTTAGGGTATAGCGACAATAGCGAAACATACTCCTTACCTTCAATGGCAACAGTCTTGAGTGTCGCCTTAAAACCTATCTCCGAGATAGTCTCTATTGAAAGGAGAACATCGTCGCCTGAGAGTAAGAGGAAATGTGTTCCTTTTTTTTCCATATTTACCAACAGTTCCAAAACAGCGGTCTCGGTTTTGCCTGCTTTAAAACCGGCGGAGATATCTGATGAACGGCGCGAAGCATCATCCGCCGCTACTGGAGCAGGGAATAACGACAAAAGAATTATAAAAACGGAAAATTGTCCACAAGGTATTCGCGCCAACCACCGGCTGGAAAAAAGAATAAACGCCACCACTTTTATTCTGGTTGTAGCTTAGCTTTTTCCTCGGCCTTTACGCAGACGATGTTTTTCATATCAAGTTGCGCGGTTCTCTTTGCCCCTTTCAAGTCAGCTTCCACTTTTAAAATCTTCGACTTTGAGCACTCGTCATACGATATTCTAATAGGAAACGGCCTAGAGGCTCCGTTCAACACATACCATCCGTTTACCTTTTTAGAGAAAACCTCGCTTCCATCTTTCCCTTCGCCCGCTATCTTTATGGTGCTTACCGCGAAATGGGCGTTTCCGCCATTGCTTATGGTAACGATAAGATTTTCTCCCTCGACGTTTAATTTTTCTATCTTCATCGCGTCATCTACTTTTTTGCCTATAGGGTCTATAAATATCGGCACGCCGATACGAAGCATAAACCTTATCGCGGTTTCCCCCTTATAGGCGATAGGCAGTTCCCTTAAAAATATCCTAAACGTCTTTTCCTTTTTAGACGCTTCTCCTTTAAAGCCTATCCTGACAACCCGTTTTTCTTTTGGATCGAGTTTGAATATTTTAGGGAAAGCGATGATTTCATCGGTCTCTTCATATTTTGGGGAGCCGTCTTCGTTTTGGCTCCATTTATAAAGCTCTACCTGAACCTGAATATCTCTGTCTTTCCTTTTATTGGTTACATAAAGGGCTCCTGCCTGTTTTTCTTTATTGAACAAAACACGAGTTGGAGAAACGGAAATATTGGCCGCGAAAGCCGGCGAGGAAAATATAACCATTGTGATAAGAAAAAGTAGCGGAGCTAAAACCACCCCAAGAGGCTTACGCGCAAAAATAAATGGAAACCGGCTCGGGCTGTTAAAAACCTGAACCGGCAAACCACTTAACTTAAACAAAACTGGTCTAGTAGGTAAGCGTTACAGTTACTGCGTCGGTAAATGAACCATCGTTTACACCCATGTTCGGTATCCTACCATATACCGTAAGAGTCTGGTCCATAGCTGAACCTGTGCTGGAAACAGCGCCGTTAATACCCCAAGTTGTCACATAGGCATCACTATAAAGGTTGTACTGTATCGTGTTAGCTCCGGCATCTTTAAGAAACCTGTTAGCGCCTACAGGGTTGGTACCGCCATCAAGCGCTACCGTGTATGGCTGGCCATTTGCGACATTAACAACAATACCTGCGTTGGCATCTATATTAACAGCCCCCGCATCCTGTGTTCCGAACGAAATCGAACCTACCGAAATAATCGACCCGCTTACCACTGTGGCTGACACCCCTAGCGTACCGGTAGCTGTTCCGGCAGTCGCAGTTGGAGCGTTGTAAAAAACAACTACTGCAACAAATAATGACAAAATATATCGACCCATCTTCTCTCCTATACAACATACGTTAACTATAAACTAAATAATATCAATCTGCTACAACAGCAAATCATCTACTATCTAGACAAAAAAATCAGATAATTTTACTTGTACCGTAACCGATTGTCAATAAAAAAATGTACCATTTTGAATCACTTTTACATGCAAATTTTGCGACCTCCCTATAAGTTATTCCATCATGCTAGTCTGTAGGGCAAAAGCTGTACCAATAGCCTAGAAAGTTTTGTATATAGCGGTATCAGCCTACATGCTCGATATAAAAGCGATGAAATACAGCTACTTATATGTAATCAGCTGTGACAATTAAATACCAAAGCCGATAGGGGGGAAAACAGCCTATGAGCAAAATAGGTGCTTTTTATAGGCAAATTTTTCCTAGAGGAAACCGCAAGGGAAGATAACGCTTTGCGCGCATAACGCCGAACATTTCGGGCCTGCTTCCATAGAGGTTTCCCTCTTTTTCCGCCTTCGGCATCTTTTTCTCTCATTTCATCGCTTAGAGTCTTCGGTTTTTTGAATGAAGCTGGTAGCGTCATTTTCGCAAAGGAAGAAGAAAGATAGCTGTAATTTTCAAGCCGACCCACTACCGGCAATGACAGCCTATTGAAGGCTGGCATCGGCACAATTTCAATACACAAAAACCGGCTATCATAGCTCTCATGCCATGCGCGTCCAAGCTTGTTCCCAAGCTTTCCTGTACCGAATAGCTAAAAGCTACGCTATGTAGCGTTTTACGCGGGATATAAAGTTGCTAGGGTCGATAGGCTTTACTATATACTCATCGCACCGTAGCTGTGTCGCTTTGGTTCGGACATCTTCATCATTCATACTGGTAATTACTATTACAGCTATTTTATCGAACTTGGCATTGCCCTTTAGCTTTTTGAGCAATTCAAGACCATCCATTTTCGGCATTTTGATATCGGTAAGTATCAGATGAGGAAGGCTACCTTCCATCTTTTCCAGCGCATCTACTCCATTTTCAGCTTCCACAATCTCTACATCAAGTTTATTCAGGTGAAAGGTGTAAAGGGTTCTAACATCTTCATCGTCATCAACTACCATAACGCGAGGTTTAACGAACGGCAGTTCCGCGTAAAAAGTTGTTCCGCCAGCCAGCTCAGATGCTACGGTAAGCGTTCCGCCATGCGCTTCCATAATATCTTTTGACAAAGGAAGCCCAAGCCCCGTTCCCGTTTCACCGGCTGTGCCTGCGGTTGATGTTTTTTCTTCATAACTAAAAATATTTTCGATGTCATCCGGCGAAATGCCGCTACCGCTATCGGCAACCGCAATCGTTGTCTGTTTTCCAGCAGGGATAAACAGCTTAACGGCATCCCCTTTACCGCAAAATTTGATGGCATTAGATACAAGGTTTTGAATAACCTCTGTCAACAATGATCTGTCTGCGTAAATACGGCTGTTTTTTACTATCTCGTTAGTCAGGGTGATGCCTTTGCTTTTAGCCTGATGACCGACATTCGCAAGAACATATTCCACGATAATACGCGCGTCTAGAAACTCTGGGTTAGGCACCAGCTTTCCAGTTTTCAAACGGCTGATGCTCAATAAGTCCTTAATCATAGTGAGCATCTTATTGCCCGAAGAAACAGCCGATTTAAGAATACGTTTCGATTCTTCGCCTTGCGGTTCTTTCTTATCGTTCAAAGCAAAGTTGATTAGGCCCATCATGGTGCCAAGCGGTCCCCGCAGGTCGTGCGATACAAGGGAGACGAATTTATCTTTTAGTTTGGTAGCTTCTTCCGCCGCTTCTTTCGCTTTTACCAGCTCTATTTCGGCTATCTTTCGTTCGGTTATATCAAGAAGAAACCCTCTTAAAATTGCCGGCCTGTCCTCTTCCATCATTACCGAAACAATATCCCTAACCCATACAACATCGCCGTCAGCATGGATTAAGCGGTATTCAAAATCGTGGTCTTCCCCCTTTTCCGAGGCGCGGGCGCAAAGGCTAAAAGCAAACTCTCTATCCTCGCTATGGATATGGTCAATCCAAAAATCTTTTTCGCACCACTCCTCTTGGGTATAGCCAAATTTGAGAGCCACATTCTCGCTTACATATATAAATCGTTTTTCCTGCCAATCGTATTCCCACGCGACGACATTAGTATTTTCTATAAGGGTTCTATATTTCTTCTCGGAGACCGCAAGAGCTATCTCCGCTTTTTTGCGGTCGCTTATATCCCGCACTATCGCCTGAAGCACCGTCTCCCCCTTTAATAATGTAGGCATCAGCAATACTTCGGCGGTAAACTCTTCGCCGTCGGCTCGGCAATGCGTCCACTCAAAAAAGTTTTTCCCATCTCGAAACGCGGTAGCAATTTTTTCATCAGCAGAGTCTCTAGAACTCCTTCCATCGGCCTGTACCGGCGGCGAAAAATCCGAAGGATGTCTGCCCATAAAGTCTTCAGGGCTATTACAGCCAAACACCGTCAACGTAGCATCGTTACAATCTATAAATTTTTCGCTGTTAAGAAGCATCACCGCTTCTAGTGAAGATTCAAAAAGGTTTCGGTATTTCGATTCGGACTCCGCAAGCTCTTTCGTGCGCGCGGCAACTTTTATCTCTAAAGAGGCGGCAAGCTCCCGCAAGTCTGCTTCCGATTTTCCAACACTCTCAAGCATCCCCCTCATCGAGTTCGCGAAACTGCCGATCTCATCAGAGCCGACATCGGGTATCTCTACGTCTGTTTCGCCGCTAGAGATTCTGTCAACCGCTTTTTTTAGTATGCTTATCGGACGAGCAACTACAAAAGCGACAAAGCCAACGAGAAGCGTTATCACCAAAGCTACGCCCATCGCGATTACGGTAATCCGCTTTTGGGCTGTTCGGCTAGAGGCATGGAGGGTAGAATAGTCGGCAACAGCTCCTAAAATAATAAACGAATGCTTGTCGCTATCATTTATATGAAGGTGCTGAAAAAACACCCCGATACCCTCTTTTGGAATGTCGAGAAATTTAAACTCGCCTTTCCTCCGCAGGTTGTCTATCTCTTCCGGTTTTACCGGAAAGTCATTTTCTATAGTGTAACTTTGCCCAAACTCGAACTGATACCGCCTGCCGTTGTCAGGGTGAAGAAGATACTCGCCGTCGTTATTGGCTATAAAATAATAACCGCTCTCTCTTTCTTTTTTAAACGCTTGCGCCATCTTATTGAAGTTGGCATTGATAATAACCACCCCAAACGGTTTACCCGAACCGCTACCGTATATAGGGACAGCGGCGCGAAGCATTAACCTATGGGGAACCTCAATCTCTCCATGCTCCCTGTTAAGGTCGATTTTTGAAAAGTAAACCTCTCCCTCTTTAAGTTTTAACGCTTCTGTAAGGTAATACCTGTCTATTTTCTGCTGGAGGATTTTACGGCTTTGGGCAACCACCTTCCCATTTTTATACTCTACCCGTACAATTTCCCTCCCTTTGTCCGAGATACCGACAAACCGGATTTGTTCGTAATACTCGCGGTTTTTAAGCACGCTTTTAAAAATCTTTTCCAGCCGGTTTTTCCATATCTTGCCGGTGGTATTTTCGTCTGGGTCGTAGCCTCGGTATTTCTTCGCCCGCATAATGCCGCCTAAAGGCGGAACATTGCTAAGAAAGAGGACATCCTCTCTCAAAATTTGTAGCTTCTCGCTTAAAAGCTCGCTTTCTCTTAGTATGTCGTTGCGTATATCAAGTACCGACTGTTTTTTTAATGTTTCGCTGGTGTTTTCAAACGAAAGATAAGCAACAGAAAATATGCCGATAGAGGTTAGAAGGAATGTGAGCAGTCCAATTCTAAACGCTATTGATAGTTTCATCTATCTAAGTATTCTCAAAAGGAGGTTTTTGGCGGTTTCTATCTGCTGGTAGACATCGGATGGAGTTTTCCCCTCGGCTCTGGCGGTCTTGACGGTATGCGTGGTAATGCCAAGATGTACATTAAGCTCCTCGATATCGGCAATAATTATTCCCACCGCGTTGTAAACATCGTCCGGACGCACATCTTCACCGCTGCCTGTAAAACCGGCTAGAGGTCTATATCGCCCATAGATGCCTGAATGTTTTTTAGCTTTTTGGATAAGCTTGTTTAGTCTGACGATAGCCTCAAGCACGTCTGCCGGGCGCTTTTCTATAGCCTTCGGCACGGCCGGAAGTTTTGACACTTTGCCAAGCCGTTTGCCTATAAGGAATAGCTTATCTGTTATTAGTTTGGCGCTTACAAAAACATCAGAGGGCGTTTTGCCTGTTGGAATATTATGATTGACCATCTCGTAGTAAGGGGTAGATGATCTTACTCCGGATATTTTATATATCAGCTCCATTTCGGAATCGAGCCTTATCGCAAGTTCGTAAACCTCTGTAGGCGTAATAGGCCTAAGCGGATGCTCTGGCGTTAGCATACTGCCTATGCCTAGCTGTTTTCTGAGCCTTGACACTTTTTCTATATTTTCAAGCGTCTTTTGGTATACATGCTTTGGCTGAATACCGCTTGGAAGAGCCGCCTTGCGGACAGGTTTTTTAATCCCCCTATAGGTTTTATATCGTCGAAGTTCGGCAAGAATATGTTCGGCCACAGCATAGACTTCGTTTGGTGTTTTTTTCAGGAAAGCGGGGTCGTACTGTATAAGAGGCTTTTTTGAAAAATCAGGCATAAGGGTAATCGCCGTTTCGATGGTCAGCACGACATCGTCCGGTATTTTGTCCCCTCTAAAACGCGGGATAGGTATATGCCGTTCAACGCCGATTCTATATTTTATCCTCTGTAGTTCCGCTACAACTATATTAAGAGCGTCGTAAACCTCTTGCGGTTCAATAACCCGCTCTGGAACTTTTCGCCTTTTCACAGGTTCTATCCATAGGTTTTTTTCGGCTGTTCCTATTTTGTCGAGAAGTTTGTACACAGCTTTAAGGCTATGGTTCGGGTGGTTGCCGGAAGTCCTATCTGGAAGGCGGACACCCTGCTCTGTTAGGTTTTGCGTTAACCGTAAAAACTTTACCGTCCTTAAAACCTCTACACTCTTGTTATAAACATCTGCCGGCATAAGCCCCTTGATTCCAAGTATCGGGTCAAAAGCTTTTGATATTATCCAGAGTTGACGGTAAACATCGTTTGGAGTTTCGCCGGTAGTTTTTTTCGCTTGCCGAAGCTTTTCTTCCGGCAGGAAAAGATGAACCTCTCCGTAGAGCCGCTCGACTATATCGTAAACCTCGTTGGGGGTTATAGATCTTGATGGGTATGGGGGGATCGTAATCGCTCCCATTTTTTTTATCCGCCGCAAGCGGTTGACTTTATCAAGAACTTCTATCGCCTTTTGAAGAACATGGCGGGGAGCATTTCCTGTTTGAACGGGGACGGCAGGAAGCTTTTCTTTAATGCCGTAGCGGGCGCGCAGGCTTATAACTTCACTCTTGAGAAGCATTACCATCGCGTAGACATCGTTAGGAGTTTTGCCGGTTGACCGCGGGAATGCCGGCTCGGCAGAAAGGAAAAGAAAAATCACGGCCAGAAAAGCTACAGCAACCGCTCTATCGCGTCTCCGTAAAACGATCGGCCACCGCCCAACCGCGGCACAGCAAATCCAAGATTTCCCCACTTTAACGCCCTCTCTTTATTGCTCCAAGCCGTATGGCCTTAGCAGTTTATCTGCATCCGGCCGATACAGCCACAACCCTACCAGCTATATTGTATCTTCAATCGCTTGAATTACATAGCACTTGAAATCATAGTTTTGCCTTTCTAAGCATGGTAAACTGGTGGGAGCCGATGCTTTAGTATTGCGGTATAAAAATTTTACCCGTCAGTAATGGTTTGGCGTTTTTCGCTTTTTCTAGATTTCCTTGATGGATAACCGTTTGACAGATCTTGCCGGTAGCCGATGCCCCAAGATAGATACGATGGATAAAATTTGGAAAGCTTTGGCCTGCGCCTCGGAATTCATAGACTGCCTCACGCAGGTTAAAACACCACAGAAGAGGCTATGCAAACCGCAAGGCTGTAAAGCTTACATCCTGTAGCAGTAGTGCTATCTAAAACATCACCTGCCCATCGCAAAACGAGCAGGTATAATTTTCTCCTAGTTAGTTTTCTTTCCCAAGTAAAAGCCATAAAAAGAACGGCCCGCCAAGTAGAGCTGTAATCACTCCAACCGGAATTTCTGCAGGGGCGATAACTATACGGGCGAAAGTATCGCAGAGCGTGAGAAACAAACCTCCAAAAAGCAATGATGCCGGAGCTAGATAGCGGTGTTCCTGTCCTATTAACAGCCGGCATATATGCGGAGATATCATTCCGATAAATCCTATCGGCCCGCAGACGGCAACAGTTGCGCCGATCATCAATGACACTGCGAAAAAAATAGCTTTCCTTGTTCCATTTACATTGACACCTCTGCCTATTGCCAACTCCTCGCCGGTGAGCATCATATCAAGATCCCGTAAATAATAGAGAACCACGCATGTTCCAATAAGTGCAAAAGGTAACAAACTCAACAACGAATCGAAACCTATTACAGAAAGGCCCCCCATAAGCCAGCGAAGAATTCTAAACGAATCAGTAAAGTCGCTTAAGTATTGAATAAATAGAATGAGACTGGAAAAGAAAAACCCTGCCGCCACGCCAGCAAGAAGCATCGTCTGTGATGAGAACCTGTTTTTTACCGTCGAAAGCAGGTAAACCACGCTGATAACAACAAGAGCGCCGGCAAAGGCCGATAAAGATATACCGCTTATACCTAACAATGAAAAGGTTAACCCCAACTTTAAATAAACAACCGCGCCAAAAGACGCGCCGCTTGACACGCCAAGCGTAAATGGGGTGGCAAGCGGATTTCTAAAAATTGACTGGAACGCCATACCCCCTAACGCCAGAACAGCGCCTACCGAAAATGACAGCAACACTCTTGGCAATCTTATTTTCCAAAATATAGCCGACTCAGTATCTGTAAGGCTAAAGTTAAGCAATGCTTGAGGCATTATAGGTTTCACTCCGGCAAGAGGAGCCAGCAGTAAAACCGCGAAGGAAAGAACAAGCAATGCCGCAAGGGTAGATGTTTTTTTCATTCCCATTCCAGCATGACAAACGGTCTATCGCTTTTAGGATTATCAATTAGAGTAAAATCTTTTTCGTAGATATTTTTTAATTGGTTGCCTGCTAAAAAACTTTTCACATCGCCATTAAAAGATATTTTGCCGTTTTTTAGAGCTATTATTCTGTCTGATGAGTTAACTGCCATATTGATATCGTGCGTAACAGATATTAGCGTCGTGCCAAGCTCGCTATTCAGACGACGAAGTGTTTCCTTAATTTCGACCATATGTTTCGGGTCAAGGTAGGTGGTCGCTTCATCCAGTAGCATTAGTTTTGCCGACTGCGCCAACGCTCCAGCAAGTAACGCCTTTTGCCTTTCGCCTCCGCTTAACGACCCTATCAAACGGTTCTCAAAAGGTTTTACGTCTGTCATTTTCATCGCTTCTTGAACCGCCTTTTTGTCGTCCTCGCAAAAAGGCCTAAACAAACCGATATGAGGATAGCGTCCCATAGAAATAAATTCTTTGACTGTAAATGGATAGCTTGCCCCCTGCTCCGCCTGTGGCAGATAGCTTACTATTCTGGCAAGTTCTACCTGACGATATTCATTTAATAACTTGCCGTCAACTTTTATGGATGAATCATTACCGCCAACAATTTTTATAATAGCTCTTAAGAGTGTGCTTTTACCAGCGCCATTGGGGCCTATAATAGAGACGAACTCTCCCTCATTGACCTCAAACGATACATCTCTTAATACCTGCTTTTTCCCAAATTTAACTGAGAGGTTTTTAATTTCAAGAATCGCCTTGCTCATTTATCGTCCCACGCAATTTCCGGATGAATTGCCCTAGCTATATCCTCTACAGTTTTTATCAAGCGTGGTCCGGGTATTTCGAGATAATCCCCTGTCAGTATCACAATCCTTCTTTTTGTATTACCAAAATTTAGTTTTTTCCACTCGGCAATTATTTTCTTCTTTTGCCGGCTTTGGCTTTTCATCTCAGGGATAAGGTCAATAATTATTTCAGGGTTCATCATGTTAATGCCGTCTACCGAGACATTCGGATAAGCTACCGTTCCTGTATAAGCGTTTACGCCCCCAGCCAGCTTAATCATCTGCTCATAATAGGAATTCCCACCGGAGATATAAACCTCTTCCAAACTGTTTGCACTCAAGTTTCTTCCCAAAGCCAGCATCACTTTAGGCTTTTTAAGATTCTCGGTTTTGCCCTTTATCCTTTTAATTCTTAGTCTAATATCAGATACAATCGCCTCGGCATCTTTTTCCTTGTTTAACAATTTCCCTATCGTAGATATGGAATTAAGAACGCCCGAAATAGACTTATGATTTACCGTTGTGGTTTTCATTCCAAGTAGGGACAGATTTTTTCTCTGCTTCAGATGCTCAACCAGCAAAATAACCATGTCAGGTTTTAAACGAACAATAGCTTCATAACTAGGGTTATAGAAGCCGCCAACTTTTGGTTTCTTCAAAGCGATAGGCGGAAAATCGCAATAATCGGTTACTCCAGCTATTTTATTTCCAGCAGAGAGCGCGAAAAGTATTTCAGTTATGCTGGGAGCAAGCGAGACTATTCTATCGGGTGTCGCGCCCCTAGCCGTTCTATTGACTTCTGAGGAATTGGCATTGGCCGCCGCCAGTGCAAGAAAAAGAACAGCTAGAATTGCTACACGCATAAATTAAAAACTCCCCGAAACTCCGATTAGAAAATTTCTTTCAGGTGAAGGGTAATAAGCCTTTTCAGTGGGAAAACCGCCCAGCACTCCATATTCAGAATATTTTTTGTCTAAAATATTCTTCGCGTCAAAAGTAAGGCTTAGCTTGCCTAGCAAATAACTTAATCTGAGATTAAAAACTGTATATGCTTCTAGCTTGTCGAATGAATTGGAAAAGTCGCTGATAAAATATCTCTCTCCAGTGTAGGTGCCGTCAAGAGTAACACGCAGGCGGTTATAACTTTTACCAACTTTAATTGAACCTTTACTGCTCGCCACTCCGGGGATGTTGGAACCTTTAAAACTTCCCGATTTTATCTTTGCGTTAATCCTCGAAAAATTTATTCCATAGTTATAATCGCCGCCCTTGTAGGAATATTCCATTTCCGCGCCGCTTCTATCCGTTTTTCCATCCATGTTTGAATTTTTAAAGGTTGTCGGGTCATAAAAAATTTCATCGTTGGTTACCGTTTGAAACAGGCTTACCTTTACTGAGTGGGATTTAAACCTACGCTTCAAACCTGCTTCGTAATTATCGGCAGATTGTGCTTTAAGCGTGCCGTCCACAGTGTTAGAAATAAAGTTGAAATACTCATCAAGCAGAGGGTATCTAAAGCTTCTTGAAAAGCTAGCGTACAGAGCAGTACCGCCATTAAGCGTATAGCTCAAACCAGATGTATAAGCAGTCTCTTTTGCTGTAGCATTATCCGGCGTTCCCGGCTTAAAACTATATTTTGCGCTATCGTTTCTAGCTCCAGCTGAAAATCGAAAACGAGGAGTAATTTCCAGAGTTTCGTGTAAATAAAAACCGGAGCTCTCTTTTTTAAGCGTGTAACTGCTTGTGCCGCTACTTGAAGATATATTTTCAATCTTTTCTTCGGTATTATCAAAGTCAGCCCCGACAATGAAGCTACTTCCAACTGAACCAAACATTTTTTTACTTGTAAATTTGGGAGAGATTGAAAGAGAGCCTATATCAGTTTTACCGTCAAAGGTACCCCAACTGCCTGTGTTAAAAAATGAAGAGCTACGCTTTCGCGTTAAAAGATCGACCGCAAGCAGACTGTTGTTGTTAAATTTATATTCTGGGCTTAGCATAATGTAGTAGTCGGTTACTTTCGAAAAATCATCGGGACTTTTGGTGTCTGTTCTTTTTTTACCCGAGTTAAAATCGCTTTCTTTTAATGCACCCGGCAGACCTACTTTGTCCTGATGAAATCCAAGACTTATCGAAATATCAGTTTTGGGCGAAACTATCCGCTTCCAATTTAACCCAATGTCTGAAGAATTGATTTTACTGTTGTCTCTATAACCATCGCTAGAAAAATAGCCTGCCGCTATATCATATCGGCCCGAATCCCCTCCACCGCTAGCGTTTACGCTAACGCCTGTTCGGGAATAACTGCCGTAAGCAAGCTTGGCGTTGACAGTTTTCTTCCCGCCTTTTTTGGTGATTATGTTGATAACACCTGCTGAAGCATTGTCCCCATAAAGCACCGCTCCTCTCCCACCTTTTACAATTTCTATTTTTTCCACTCTATTAAGAGGGATTTGTGTCCAGTCAACTCCGCTTAAATCCGGAGTGTTGACTCTCCTGCCGTCAACCAACACAACGGTATTAGCTTGAGCCGTTTCACCGTACCCCCTTAAATCGACACTGTATGATTTCCCGTTACCTGTAATATCCTTAACATCCACGCCTACCGCCGTTCTAAGAATGTCTGGTATATTTTGTGCCGTAGATTCTTTTATCTCTCTTTTTGTAATCACAACCACCGGCGCGGGTATTGTAATTTCCTTTTTCTTGTATCTTGTCGCGGTTACTACAAGTTCCACCACGGCTGATGTTTTTTTATCGCCTTTTTCTTTGGAGAAAGCTGAAGTTGGATTGGTAAACAGAATAAGTGAAAATAAAACAGCAAAAATGCAGTTACAGAGCTTCATTGTAAAACCTTTCATCCCCCCACGGGAATTAAACGTTGGCGTGGATACTCTTTGGACAAGGTTTCCTGGCTTATGATCTTCCTACTTACCGTGCCTTCCCATCAATAAATGACAGTGGCGTAATACGGTTTTCGTCACAATTACAGTCGCGGGGCGGCGTGAGTATTTACTCACTTCCCTTTGTCTCAAAAGCGTAAATTATTTTCTCGAAATAGCTATGACCGATAATCCCCCTTTCTCCAGTGTATGTTCAACCTGCTAAAATTAGCGTAATGCTAGCAGAAGCATTTTGCTAAATCAAACCCCACTTTCCCTTCCTCTCTGTAGACCTCTTATTGCTCATGCTTCACCCCTTTCCAAGTTTTAACAATAACTCTTCAAGGTGTCTATCAAGCTAGGGGCGATTCAGTTTCGACCTCCCTTTGTTGAAACGATAACGAATCGGGCCGCATTGCAGGAAGGTACGCTGGTGTCCGTCTTTGCGAATAGGACAGAGAATGCCCAAGTAAAACGGGTGAGAACCTCTCTGTGAGTGTTCATCTCGATACCCCCTGTTGTTTATGATATTTTTGCTTCTCGGCCATGCACCAATCTATATAGCGCGGGTAGCACCACCAGAGTTAATAATGTCGATGAGATGATCCCGCCAATGACAACCGTGGCAAGCGGACGTTGCACTTCCGAACCGATGCCGGTGTTGAGCGCCATCGGAACAAAACCGAGAGCGGCGACCAATGCGGTTATTAACACAGGGCGCAATCTGGTTAATGCGCCTTCAATGATCGCCTCATGGAGTGCTTCTCCATGGAATCGCAGGTCTCGAATGAATGAGACCATGACCAAACCATTCAGCACCGCAATCCCCGAAAGTGCAATAAAACCGACAGCGGCTGAAATTGAAAAAGGGATATCCCGCAATAACAATGCGACAATGCCGCCGGTGAGTGCCAAAGGAACACCCGAAAAAATAATGGCGGCATCTTTAACCGAACCCAACGCCATAACAAGCAGGCCAATCACTAATAGCAGTGTGACTGGCACTACAATGGCGAGACGTTGGGTTGCCGATTGAAGTTTTTGATAAGTCCCCCCGTATTCCACCCAATAGCCTGCGGGTATATCAACATTTTCTTTTACTGCTTGCTGAATGTCATGGACAAAGGAGCCTAAGTCTCGCCCGCGAACGTTGGCTGCGACAACGACACGACGCTTACCATTTTCTCTATGTATCTGGCTGTAACCTATGACTAGCTGGAGGTTAGCCACCTCTTTCAATGGGATATAATTGCCATCGGTAAGCATAATGGGAAGATCGGACAGGCTATCGACATCGGTGCGCAAATGCTCGGGCAGTCGGACCACAATATCGGAACGACGATCGCCGTCATACAGTTGGTTGGCAACCGTTCCCCCCAGCGCGGTTGTTAGCAGGTTTTGTAATTGGATGATGCTTAGTCCATAACGTGCCATTACCTCACGCTTGGGTTCAATCGTCATCACCGACAAGCCCGTGCTCTGCTCGGCGGCCACATCGGCGGCACCCTGCACATTGCCAATGACCTTTTCTATCTGGCTACCTAGCGCGATAAGCTGGTCAAAATCATCGCCAAATACTTTGACGGCCACTTCCGCACGCACCCCGGAAATCAGTTCATTAAAGCGCATCTGAATCGGTTGCAGAAACTCATAACGATTACCGGGAACCAAAGTTACCAAGGCCTCTAGTTCAGCGACAAGTTGAGCTTTTTCTTTGTTGGGGTCTGGCCACTTATCACGCGGTTTAAGAATAATGAAATTGTCCGCTACACTAGGCGGCACCGCATCGGTTGCAACTTCGGCGGTACCGATTTTGGCAAACACCCGTTCAACTTCCGGTAGTTTTTTTATTTCTGATTCCAAGATTTTTTGCAGATGGATCGCCTCAGTGAGCGAGGTACCTGGAATGCGTAAGGCATGCATGGCGATATCGCCTTCATCAAGGTTAGGCGCGAACTCGGAGCCGAGTTTTGGGATCAGGAAACCGGAACAGACAAGCAAGGTGATTGCGAGTGCAACAACAGCCCATCTAAATTTCAGGGAAATCGACAAGATAGGCTTGTAGAGTGAGCGCGCCGCCTGAACGACCCTGTTTTTTTTCTCTTTTATCGGTTTCTTAAATAGAAGCGCCACACCTGCCGGAATGAAGGTGATGGATAGAATCATCGCGCTGACCAAGGCAATGATTACCGTAATCGCCATGGGGTGAAACATTTTCCCTTCCACGCCACTGAGCGCAAAGATAGGAATATAGACGACCGTAATAATAAAGACACCAAATAGCGCTGGGCGAATCACCTCGCTCGTTGCTTCAAACACGATAGCCAAGCGTTCATCAAGTGGCAGGCCGTCTTTACGATGGGATTCACTTAAACGGCGCATGCAGTTTTCAACAATGATCACCGCGCCATCGACGATCAAACCAAAATCCAGCGCTCCCAGACTCATGAGGTTAGCGCTGGTTTTTGTCTGCACCATGCCGGTGATGGTCATTAACATGGCAATCGGAATAACCGCCGCGGTTAATATCGCGGCCCGAACATTACCTAAAAACAGAAAAAGAACAACGATGACCAGTAGCGCGCCTTCCAATAGATTTTTCTTTACCGTCTCTAGCGTTTTATCCACTAGCGTTGTTCGGTTATAAACAGCTGTAACGGTGATTCCGTCAGGTAGACTGCTTTTAATCTCTTCTAGCTTAATTACAACATCGTGGGCAACGGTGCGGCTGTTTTCACCAATCAACATAAAGACCGTACTCATCACAACCTCTCGGCCATTCTGAGTCGCGGCACCTGAGCGCAACTCCTTACCCAGACTAACGCTGGCCACATCTTTCACCCGAATAGGAATGCCTTGATGCTGGCGAATCACAATATTACCCAGATCAGTCAGTGTGCTGGCTTGGCCTGGCACACGCATCAACCACTGTGCGCCATTGTGTTCAATAAAGCCAACACCGCGATTGTTATTGTTATTTTGTATCGCCTCAACAACTTCGCTGTAGCTCATTTGGTAAGCTAATAGCCTAGCAGGTTCAGGCGCCACCAATATCTCTTTTTTAAAACCACCAATGGGATTTATCTCCGCCACACCAGCAACGCGCATTAACTGCGGACGGATAATCCAATCGTGGGCTGAACGCAGATCCATCGGTGTGATTAGGCTACCATCGCTGTTTTTAGCGCCCGGCTCTGCATCGACGGTAAACATAAAAATCTCACCCAAGCCTGTGGCAATCGGGCCGAGGGTCGGCTCTAACGAAGGCGGCAGATTGCCTTTTGCGGTACTCAGCCGTTCGCTGACTAACTGCCGGGCAAAATATATATCAGTGCCTTCTTCAAACACCACCGTTACTTGCGACAGGCCATAACGTGAGACTGAACGGGTGTAGGATAGTTTCGGTAGCCCCGCCATCACGGTCTCTACCGGAAAACTCACTCGTTGTTCTGCTTCCAACGGTGTGTAGCCGGGAGCCGCCGTATTGATAACCACCTGAACATTGGTAATATCTGGTACTGCGTCAATGGGTAGCTGGGTAAATTTCCACGCACCCAACCCCATAACGACAAGGACAAGCCCCATCACCAACCATCGACGGGCAAGTGCAAACCTAATAATTGTTTCTAACATGATGAGCCGCCTTTAGTGGTCATGGGACGCTCCGGATTTTTCGATATCGGCTTTGATGACATAGCTGTTTTCGCTGACATAACGTGTGCCGGGTTCCAGTCCACCCAACACCTCTGTCCATTCACCTGCTTGCAGACCAAGATCGAGCATACGCACTTCATACTCCTCACCGATTTGCGCGTAAACCACCGTAAAATCCCTGAAGGTTTGTAGCCCAGTTCGTTTTACCGCTAAGGAAGCGGTATGTTCACCGACGGTTATTTTTGCGCTGACATGACGGCCAGGGCGCAGTAGACCCTTTTTGTTATCCAGCACGACGCGAACGTTCACGGCTTGGTTGGCCTGTGCCGTTACATCAATTTGAGAGACTTTACCGCTGACGGCCTGACCGCTGATAGTATCGGTGATAGCTACAGGAGCACCCATTTTTACTTGCGCCAGATCTGTAGGAAAGACCGACAGCTCCGCCCAAACAGAGCTGGTATCTATTATCGTAAACAGTTGCCGCCCGTCCGTCTGTTCACCGACATTGGCATCACGTCGGCTTATTACGCCGCTAATCGGCGCAATGATGGTAAATAGCTGTAAACTTTCGTTGCTTTCAACTGTGGCTAGTGTTTGGCCTTTGCGAACTTGCTCACCCTGTGAGACAGAGACCGATTTAATCGTGCCGTCAAAACGGGCGGTTACTTTGCGCATACGCTCACTGTTCGCCGCAATCTGACCATACACACTGATGGTTTCCTGCATCACCACAGAGCCGACAACAGCAGTTCCGATTTCCAAAGCCGCGGCTACCGCTGTTTCAATTTTCGTGCGACCCTCAAAGTTATCGTACTGCCATGTGTGCGTTGCGCCGTTGTGCGTGGCATTAATAGTGACGACAAATGAGTGAGGTTCGTAGATAACCGTATCTCCATGTAACGCGTCACCTTTTTGTTTAAAGTTAATATAATCAACCTTGCCACCCAAACGGGTTAACTTAATGTTGAGATTCACTTCATTAGGGCTAAGTATTTTACCGCTTTTTGTCGCCCATGCGCGAAACTCAGGCGGCACACCTGTCTCGAAAATAGCCAGTTCAAGGGTGAAGCCTCCATCTTTTAATAGTCGCCCTCGATGCGGGCCTTTTTCTGGTTCTGACTTCTGTACTGATGGCGCCGCTTCACCATCTCCCCCTTTGGACAAGATCGTTTGTTCTGAATTAGTACCACCGCAAGCGGTCAGAAATATCGCTAATAGCAAGGGCGCCCAAACCGCCCGTACAGAGTTTTGGCCACGGACACCCTTATACAGCGAAGCACACGGACAGGCGAGAACGCGTTTCATCGTATTGTTCATTTGAGACCTCATAAATTTGTCTTCGGCCGCGCGATGCGCGCGCCGGTCAATCGTTCAATTTCAATTATGTTGCGGTGAGCATCAATACTCGATTCAAGTAGCGCATCATGTGCGTCGAGCAATTCTGCTTGAACACTGCGCAGTTCCAGATAGCTGTAACGCCCAAGCTTGTATGCGCGGCGAGCCTCTGTCAGTGCATGTTCAAGGGGTGGAACAATCTCATCCCGTACCGTATTGATCACATGAAAACTGTGCCGCAATTTTTCATACATCACATAAAGTGCCGTTTCAATACGAACGCGTGCGGCATGTTCTTCACTGTTTGTTTTAGCCAGATTGGCACGCGCTTCCGCAATGCGGCCTGGGTTGCGGGTACGTTCACCAAAGGGAATGCTAATGCCAGCGACAAAGGCTTGATCATTGCTACTGCTGAGGTGACGAACCCCTGTATTGACATACCAGCTTGGTTTGCCTTGTGCCAGTGCAAGCTGTAACTCCGCCTCTTTTAAAAGTTGGTTTGATAATAGCCGCTGAAACTCAGGATTTTGTGGCAACTGGGATTTGAGCGTTTCAAATGATGCCAGATGGGGGAGGTTGGTGATGTCGCCTTCGACCTGTGCGAAAGTGAGTGCCGTTTCTCCCCACTGGGCGGCCAGCCGACGGTTCGCTGATAACAACTCATGGTCAATATCTTCACGTTCCAGTTTTCTGCGTGCCAGCTCTGCCTGTGCTATAGAGAATTCAGCTTTAGGCGCCTTGCCTACTTTCACACGTTTGGATGCCGATTTAATCGTATCTTCCGCAAGCTGAACAGCTTTGTCCGCGTTTACCCTGCGTGCCTGATATGCCAAACTAACAAGGTAACGACGTGCGGTTTCAGCCGCGGCATCTAACTGCCGGATATCTGCTTCAACGGAGATAAGTGACAAGCCCGCACGCGCCGCGTCAATGTGACTCTGGCGAACGCCGCGCTCCAACACCCATGCGATGCTAAGCGTCGATTGCGCGCTATCCACACCTTTGTTATTCCCCGTGCCTAAAACATCTTCCAACTCAAAGTTCAATTTAGGGCTGGGTGCCAAACCCGCTTGCTCCACCCTTCCTTGTTGCGCTTTTAATTGGTAATCAAAAGCCCGTAGGTTCGGGTTGTGTTCAATGGTTTTAATAACGGCTTCATGCAGACTGATAGCACGCTTGTCAGCCCCTAAATCGGAGGCTACAGCAACGCGGGTAGCCGCGATTGAACCTAGCAATACCAAACAAAATACAGCCGACCGCGTAGCCATTTGCCTCGGCATAAGAAAAGATACCCACATTACAAACTCCTTGTGTACGTTTGCTACCGTGCAGAAGTAACAACTTATTTTTAAAAAATTAGCTAGTTTTCGGTTTCGTGTAAAAGATGCGGTACATCGTTCAACAACAAAGCGAAATCGAAAAAACCGATAGAGAGTTCTTCTGAGATAGATATTCGATCGATTATAGCCGCCCAAAAAAGGCGTAGCAAAACCGATCCGCGCAGGAAGCTTAATGCTAACTTACGGCGGAAATTCTCAGAAGAATTTTAATTCTGTGGCGGCGCCCGTAAAGGCGGAGAAATGGGATAGCAACTATGAAAAATAAGTTTATTTTTTCGGTAGCATTGATAGAGCCATCGTGAAGAGGCAAATGTCATTAAGGTAAAAAAGAGACTGAATAGCACTGTCACAACATTGTTGTTGGTATTTTTCAACAGCCTATAAGGACTGATATCAACCTCGGATACCACTCCATCATGATGGTCATCATGGGATCTGTCGTGAGCGAAATGAGCTTTGCTCAAATGGGTATGATCACTTGCTTCATCAACGGCATGGGTATGGGTGTGGTGGTTATCATGCCCATGATCCAGATTATGAACATGTAGCTTAGCTCCCTGCACACACAGCAATGCCAGAGACAGCAACAAGCTCCCCAACAGGAACGTCGGTCTGCTTATTTGGCGAAAAGATTTCATATCGGGCGTAGTGTATACAATTAAGGAAATAAATTCAATGGGCAGCCTAGATTCAACCAGAGAATTTAGTTTTTTAAATTATCTTGTCCTATAATCCAACCTGCATATTACCTACCCGATATTAACAAATATGTTGATATTCTCGTGAGTGGAAAGCAGAATACGATTTTAGGCTAGAAGAATAGCTTGAGGCTCTTCAGCCTGGAATGAAGGCTGGAATTTTGCGAATAGTCGAGATGATGGTTGAGCGACACCACAAACACCGGCACCGTCCATGATTATATTTTACTAACGCTCTTTACGGGATTGAGGAAACAGGAAGGCGCACAACTGAAATGGAATGATGTCGATTTAAACTCAAAGACGCTTACCGTGCCGATAACCAAGAATAACGAGCCTCTTACCATCCCGTTATCTACCTTCTTAGCTACTCTTTTAAAGAGACGCTACAAGACTAAAACTAACGAATATGTTTTTGCCGGCACCGGCAAACATGGTTACTTGATTGAACCTAAACGGGTGTTAAGCCGAATTGAGGAACTCTCTAAGCTTTCGTTCACTCTCCATGACCTTCGCGAACCTTTGCGACGATAGCCGGCAACATCGTTCCTGCTTACGTTTTGAAGGCACTCTTGAATCACAAAATGGATGGCGTTAGCAATGATGTTACTGCCGGTTACTTTGTGCAGGATGCAGAGACGATGCGACCTGCAATGCAGAAGATAACTAATAAAATCTTAAAGCATGCGACAGCTACAGGTGGCAAAGTAATAGAGCTTGCAACAAGACGATAGCTTTCTTAGGAGAGAGAGTCAGCGAGGAGGCCGGAGCGACAGTCCTGCCAGTAGCTAAGTTAGCTCTACCGCGACAAACCTATGCCAGTTCGTCGGTAGCTATACGGTATCGAGGATCTTCTATCACGTTCACCTCCACAACACCTTCCGCATTTTTTAATAGCAGACGGCACTCTTGGCTCAGATGTTTAAGGTGTAGCTTTTTGCCATGCACAAGGTAGCGTTCCGTAAGAGCATTTACCGCTTCCAGTCCGGAATGATCGCACACCCTCGAATTTTTAAATTCTATTACCACCTCATCGGGATCTTCCAACGGGTTAAACTGATCCTGAAAACTGCGTACCGATCCGAAAAACAACGGCCCATACAAATTGTACACTTTGGTCCCTTCTTCATCTATCACGCTTTGTGTCTCTATGCGCAGTGCGTTCTCCCATGCAAACACAAGCGCAGAAACGATAACGCCTACGCCAACGGCAATCGCCAAATCAGTAGCAACAGTAACCGCCGAAACAAGTATCAGCACCACCGCATCGGTACGAGGTATCTTGTGTAGGATGCGCAGACTGGACCATGCAAACGTGGCGATAACTACCATGAGCATTACCCCCACAAGTGCAGCGAGCGGAATCATCTCTATAAGGCTGGAGGCAAAGACTATAAACGAAAGCAGGCATAGCGCTGCGGTAATGCCCGAAAGCCTGCCCCGCCCGCCGGAGTTTATATTAATCATGCTTTGGCCTATCATCGCGCATCCGCCCATGCCGCCGAAGAAACCTGTTACTATGTTCGCGATGCCCTGTCCTACGGTTTCCTTGTTGCCGCGTCCACGGCTTTCGGTAATTTCGTCTATCAGGCTCATCGTCATTAGCGATTCAATAAGGCCGATTGCCGCAAGGATGATGGAGTACGGCAAAATAACGGCAAGTGTTTCAAGCGAGAATTCCACCATCGGTACATGAAAGGTGGGTAATCCTCCAGCAAGCGATGCTAGGTCGCCTACCATCCGTGTATCGAGCTGGAAGCCATGCGCAATTGTCGTTACAACAATGATTGCCGCAAGCGAGGATGGCACCGCGCGAGTGAGCTTTGGTAGAAAATGGATTATTGCCATTGTCAAAGCTATGAGGCCAAGCATTACATATAAAAGGTGACCACTCATCCACTCCAATGATCCATCCGCTCCGGCGAGTTTGAATTGCCCAAGCTGGGCGAGGAAGATTATTATTGCAAGTCCGTTTACGAAGCCAAGCATAACCGGATGCGGTATGAGGCGTATGAATTTACCAAGACGCATCAATCCGGCTGATATCTGTATAATGCCCATCAGCACAACAGCTGCGAAAAGGTATTCCACGCCGTGCGACGCAACAAGCTCTACCATCACCACTGCAAGTGCGCCGGTAGCGCCCGATATCATGCCGGGGCGACCTCCGATAGACGCGGTAATTAGACCGACAATAAACGCAGCATAAAGCCCTACTAACGGTTCAACCCCTGCAACAAAAGAGAATGCTATCGCTTCCGGCACCAATGCCAACGCTACGGTAAGGCCGGAAAGCACATCATCTTTGATGCTAGCTCGTTTTTTTAAAAATATATCAAACATCATTTTCCTCGTATAAATCGCGAAAGATAGAAGGAGGCTGGGTAATCGGTGCTTCTATTCCGGCAAGTTTTTAATCAGAATAAGGAGACGGAGTCTACTACTCTTATAGTCATAATTCAACCGCAAATCTGAAAGATAGCTATTACCGAGGGGCAAGGCTGTCAGGTTACAGGCATTATGATATTATAAAACGCTCACTACTCACCAGAGCGTAAATACAGAGACCTTGCGGCCTGCAATGCAGAAGATAACTAATAAAATCTTAAAGCATGCGGCTACTACAGGCAGTTAATCTATTACGGGGGGTAACTAGTCGTCCCTGAAAAACTCTATTACCCCTATAGATATTGAGTGAAAGCACTTATTCAGCCTGTTATAATTGCAAGGAAACAGTGATTAACCTTAAAAAGCTGGGGATTTTATGCAGGCAAAAAAGCGTGATAATCAGGGTCTTCTTTTCAATGTCCGGCTCGATAATCTTTGTAATCACAAATCTCCTTTGTATCGTCTTGCCGGTGCGATCGACTGGTCATCATTCGACGAAACTTTTGGCAAGCTTTATGCCGTAGGGGTCGGCCGCCCAGCCAAGCCAACCCGTCTTATGGTTGGCTTGCACTACCTTAAACATGCTTTTGATTTGAGCGATGAAGAGGTAGTCCTGCAATGGGTTGAGAACCCTTACTGGCAATACTTTTGCGGATGCGAACATTTTGAGCATGAAGTTCCTATTGATCCGAGCTTAATGACGAAATGGCGTAACCGAGTAAAGGGCGAAGGGCTTGAAAAGCTTTTAGAAGAAACTATACAGACCGCTCTTAAAACCAAGGTGTTAAAAAAGAAGAGCCTTGCTAAATTAAATGTCGATACTGCTGTGTAGGAAAAGGCGATAACTTTCCCGACCGATGCAAAACTTTATCATCGCATGCGGGAAAAGCTTGTAGCGATTGCGAAAGATTTAGGTCTTGAACTTCGGCAGAGTTATCTTTATAAATCCAAACGAGCGTTGGTTATGCAGGGGCGATATGCTCATGCCCGCCAGATGAAGCGTGCAAAAAAGGAAGTAAAGAAGCTAAAGAATTATCTTGGGTGCGTGGTTCGTGACATTGAACGAAAGGTCTCCGGCAACGGAGAGCTTAAAGAACATTTCTCAAAAGATATCGAGATGGCTAACCAACTTTACGTTCAAAAACGAAACGATAAGAAAAAACCTTACTCTCTTCATGCACCTGAGGTTGAGCGCATCTCGAAGGGAAAAGCGCATAAGAAATATGAGTTCGGTTGCAAGGTTGGAATTACGACAACTTCCAAAGATAACTTCGTTGTTGGCGCGATGGCGTTTCATGGCAACCCGTCTTTTAAAACAAAAACGAAACGATAAGAACAAACTTTATTCTCTTCATGCGCCTGAGGTCGAGTGCATCTCGAAAGGGAAGGCTCATAAAAGATATGAGTTTGGCTGCAAGGTTGGGATCACAACAACTTCCAAAGATAACTTTGTTGTTGGTGCTATTGCGTTTCACGGCAACCCGTATGACGGCCATACCTTAAACGATTCTGTAAAGCAGGCGGAGCGGTTGGGTGGTTTTGAGTCGAAGGAAATTTATGTTGATATGGGATACCGCAAACATTATTACGATGGCGTGGCGGTTGTTCATCTTGCACGGCGGGGGTTGAAGAAGGTGAAGCGGAGTTTGCGGAAGTGGTTGAAGCGCAGGTCGGCTATCGAGCCGGTGATTGGTCATATGAAAAACGATGGACGGCTTGGGCGGAACTATCTGCTTGGCAAAGAGGGCGACAGGATGAACGCCGTTTTATGCGGTGCTGGGCATAATATGAGAAAGCTACTACGGGCTTTCTTATTTTTTCTTTTTGGCTGGCGGTTTTACGAAGATTTATCGGCAGAAAACTAAACAGGAAGGTCAGTTACAAAACCTTGCCACGCTAAAAACCT
>JAJRYD010000002.1 GCA_024275955.1 Nitrospirota bacterium | reverse complement strand
TTTCAATTCTACTATTGCCATCAATCTTCTTTCCGTTTACTCTGTCCATGTTGACCTCCTTGCTATTTTTTGTTCTTTCTCAAACATATCTTAGCAGGTGAGGTCATACCTTAATTTCAACTAACTTTAGGACAATTTCCATAAAATATTTTAACCGGCTGACAGCGGCGTGGGTTCCCTTCTCTTTTCTGCAGGCATAGGAATCGTATATAAATTTAGGCTCATACACCTCCTCCATCTTTGAAACGAGGAGATGGTGTACAACCCTATCTCTAAAATCTGCGGCAAATATTTCTCTTAGTTTCGGCTTGCCGGTTACAAAGCAGACAGAGCGGGATGGCTTGTACTCGCCTTTAATAAGCTCATCGCTAAGAGAAAAAATGTTGTCGAGAACATTAATTTCAAACCTCAACGCATTGGTCGTATTCCGTTTTCTCTTTCTGCACGCCATGTATGCGTCAAAAAGAGAAGCAAAAGAAAACAGACCGCTATAATCACTTTCCGAGACGAACGCACCGGACATAGTTGTTGTTTGTCTTATTGTTGTTGTTGACGTTACCATTGTTGAAATTCACATTCCACGCATTGGAAGTATTGTTTGCATTGGTAGTAGCCGACCAATAGTTCGACGAAATTACCCGCCCACTTTACGGCAAATATTGCCACGATAAACCGATCCTTAGCGGTACGACTTAACGAATGATAATGCCATGCAGGCGCAAAAGCACAAACATGGCGGGGCAGGCGCACAGTGATCTTTGGCTCGCTTGCCGCTGCTTTACACATTTGGCAATTCCGGCTGTTGCTTACGCTGGCTTCCAAGCCACCCCTCGCTCTGTTTACTAATTTCTACGGCAAGATTTGCCACATTTTCAAACTGCTTAAAACTATTAAATGCCTTTATCTCCTTTCCAACCATTACCATTATTTTCATCTCTTCACTCCTATCCCTCAACTCCGTAAGCAAGCAAACTTTTTCTTGCCTTGAATTAGCTTGTATTATTAGAAAAACAAGATTTCTTGATAAATGCCTCATATCTGTGCCGATAGAATATTTATGGTATCTGGAAAAATTACGGACAGCGTTTTCAACACAAACAATAAGCTCAAATGCTTTTTTATATATCGGTAAGTTTTCATAATATGCCATCAAATTCCAAAAAAAATTTCCGAAAAAACCAAATAATCAAATAACCGACTCACTGTCCGAGACGAACGCACCGGACATAGCTGGGGCTTGCCCCATTGCCGTAGCCGACGTAACCATTGCCGAAATACACACCCCACGCATCGGAAGTATTGCCTGCACCGGTAGTAGCCGACCAATAGTACGACGAAACGGTAGCAGGAAAATATGTACTGTTTATTGAAGGATTATATATTTCATTGTCGACAATTAGCATAAGTTCAAACGGATTTGGCAGTCTCCAATCTGTATTGCCGGCAAGCGACAGTGAACCGCATACATCTGTTGCACCGCCTGCGTTGTAAGTTGCATCTGCCGTGCCTGTCGCTTCGTACCAGTTGTAGGTAGTTGCTGTACCACTGCATGAGGCATCGTTAGTCTGTCCCACGCTGCACTTCTGCCACATTAAACCTGTTACATTATCTGTTATCGTATAGTCGCTATTGTCGGTATAGGAGGGGACATTGATTGTGTAATCGCTATCCTCCCCAAAAGTAGCTGTGTAAGAAGTGGTTTGCCCTGTATCAGGGACTTTCATCACGCTTATAACATATGTATCAGTTTGCACGCTTCCGCTATTGCCAGCGCTATCCACCGCAAAACATTTAAGCGTAGCGCCTGCTGTAATGCTGATAGCGCTTGAGTAAACGGTTGAAGCTGTTGTAGGCGTAGTGCCGTCTGTCGTGTAGTAGATGGTTGCCGTTTCACTAGCAGTAAGGGTAACCGTTTGGGAACTGCTGTATGTACCACCAGCTGGGCTTACTGTTGTTGTGGGGGCTGTCGTATCAGCCGTTGATGAACTTGACCCGCCGCCACTACCGCAGGCAGATAGCGCAAACATAGAAACGAACAGCATTACCGCCAGATATTTAAAACCATACTTTTGCATCAGTTTCCCCCTTTAGGCAAATCGGTATGAATGAACTACCCCAAAATTATACTAAGAAAGATATTACCCGCCCCCCCGAATATTACAACTATTTTTTTCTATATCTTGGAGGCTTGGAAGTTCGCTGATTGCTGGAAAAGATTTACGCCTAAGCCGACAAACGATGCCGTAGCGACTGCACCGCCGGAGGTTGGAGGCGATGGCGTGGCGTGAGGGTAGGAGCAAAAAGGCGGATGGAGCGCCAGTCCCACCGCCTTTGCGACTCCCAAGCCCCCCATTGCTTGTAACCAAGGGGGGTGCTAAATACATAGATTTTATAACTAATTGATTTTATAGGCTGCAAACTTAAGTCATAAAGGGGGTTGTCAGACTCCCCATAGCAGAATATTATTGAGGCATGGCGAGCAAAACGAGATTCCAACCTACTTTCAACAAATCAGAAGTTTCCATCGTCTTTGATTAAATTTTAAGATAGGCGGGACACGTGCGAGTATGCCAAAATGAATTACATTAGTCGAACCTGAAAAAGTTGTTTATTGTTTAAACGATTATAAAAATCTTTCCCTTTTTAAAAAGGGAAGGCAGCGCAAGCCTGTCGAACGCCGGAAGGGTTACTAATAAGCCCCCCCCCGCCCTTCGGGCGACCCCTCCTTCCGCTTCGCTAAGGAGGAGGTTTTTGTAAATAACCTTAAGTTAAATAACCATCTTTTTCATTACTTCTTCATTTTTCTTGCGATTTCCAAAGGGTTAAAAACCGATATTCACCTTTATTTGTAGCATGAAACAACTTTATCAGGGACGACTAAGTAGTATGAATTAGTAAATTACGCTGATTATGCTTACTAAGCGGGGCGACCATCATCGGGGGTAATGGCCGCCCCGAGGGTATCGTGGAGGCTGATACCTAGTTAGAGTTTACTTTAATCTTTCTTGGCAAAGCTTCCTTCGCTTTTGGAAGTGTCACCCGAAGCACGCCGTCCTTCAGCAAGGCGGCAATGCCATCGCGGTCCACTCCGTCAGGCAGTCTAAAACTTCTGCTGTATCTATTCACCTTATTTTCGGTATAGCAGGCGGTATAGCCTTCCGGCAGTTCATTCCTGAGCGTTGCCCTTATGGCAAGAAGGTCGTTATCCAGAGAAACTTCGGTCGATCCGTTATCCGCGCCGGGAA
This sequence comes from Nitrospirota bacterium, assembly GCA_024275955.1. Lineage (GTDB taxonomy): Bacteria > Nitrospinota_A > UBA7883 > JACRGQ01 > JACRGQ01 > JAJRYD01. Next base: position 9,361 of record JAJRYD010000002.1, on the reverse strand, counting down.
TATTTGCTATCAAGAGCCACGAGTTGTCCCTTTCGAGAATATCGACATCGGGAATCAGGCACTCTTCCACTACGCCGCTTTTTTCAAGCTCATCGGTTTTTACTTTTTCGAGTACACTCATTTTCATCATCTCCTTACTGGACATCTACTTTTATAGTTTTTGGTTTATCTTCATCATCGCGGTTTACAGTTATAGATAGGATACCTTTGCCATAACCGGCGGTCATATCCTCAGCCTTCGCCCTGAAGGGAAGTTTAACGATTTTTGAAAAATCTCCACATTTCCTTTCACGAAGATGGCAGGAACCTTCGTCCTTTTCCGCGAAGGAACCGGCGATGGTCAATCGGTCTCCCTCGACCGTTACATCGAGTTTTTCCGCATCAACGCCTGGAAGAAAGGCGACTACTTTCACGGAATCTTCGCCGAACTTGTAAATGTTAAGCTCCGAATGCCCCCCAAAAGTACGACCGTTAAAAATACCGCGGATTTCTTTTTCAAGTCCGTCTATCTCATGGAACGGATTGAAAAAGCCGCTTTCTGTCAAGGTTTGCAGTAACATCGCTTTTCCCTCCTTCTATAAAATGGTTATTCAGCTTTTTGTTTCGCTCTCCTGCTCTGGTATTCAGATAAAACCGCACCTTTGGTCTGTCAAGCTTTTGGAGAGAAAAGATATTGAAAAACAATCTGTTGCTGGTTGAACTAAAGCCTATCCAGGTAAGATAAAATCTTACTAAGTGAATGTCAAGGCCGCTATCCAAAAACGAGCCTACCCCAAATACGGAGTAAGGCCCAGCCTTAGAAAAGACGGCCGGGAAACTTTTTTAAAAGCCTACTCAACGCCTATAGCTGGCGAGAGACCGACTAAAGCGAGATGTTTTAAAAATTCGTCGGCGTTTACAAAACCTGTAAAGCGGGTTTTCTCGTTTCCATTTTTATCAAAGAAGATAACGGTAGGCACACCTTTCACGCCAAACTCTTTTTTAAGGAAATCTTTCTTTTTGTCTACTCTGGTGTAGTCTGCCTTTATCGCGGTAAAACTTCCAGCCATTGCCAAAACCTTTTTATCGGTGAAAGTAAAAATTTTAAGCTCTCGGCATGGTACGCACCAGTCGGCGGTGAAATAAAAGATTGTCGGTTTTCCGCTTGCGATAGATTGTTCGAAAAACGGTTTTGAATATTCCGTAAAATGAAGCCCCTCCTTTTGCTTCGACTCCATTAAAGTAAACAGTATCGCTATGCCTATTATCGCGAGCGGTATAGCGGTTCTGAGAATTTTAAAAACCATGCCGCCTGCTATGCCGCTACCGGCCCTTATAAGGTATGCCGCGCCTCCAAGAGCAAGCAGAAAGATAAGAGTCCCCTGCATGTCGGGCGGTATAAGCGGGGAGGCGAAGTAAAGAGCCATCCCTAGCAGTACCACTCCAAAAACTTTCCGAACCCATTCCATCCATATTCCAGCTTTCGGCAGGTTTTGTATCCCTCCGCTGAAAACCGCGAGGAAAAGTAGCGGTATGCCAAGGCCTATCGAAAGCACAAAGAAAAGGACAAAACCGAGAAGCGGGTCCTGCCTTTCGCCGACAAAGGTAAGTAGCCCGACAACAAAAGGGCCTATGCAGGGCGCGGCGATAATGCCTACCGTAATGCCCATAAAAAAAGTGCCAAAAAGTCCGCTGAACGATTTGGAGCTTAGCTGTAAAAGAGCGACAGGAACCTTGATATCATAAAAACCGAACATCGAAAGGGAAAGCGCCAGCATGATGCCGACCAGAAGCAGTATGACAAAACTGCTTTGCGTAAGCTCGCCAAAAAATGAGCCGGTGAGGGCCGCTACCGTGCCAAGCGCCGAATACATGACCGCCATGCCGAGTATGTAGACTGCCGCGTGCGAAACCGTCTGGCCCCTAGACCTTCCAGAAGCAGAACCAAAGAAGCCGACAGTGACAGGTATTATAGGGTAGATGCAAGGGGTGAGGTTAAGTGCGAGTCCGCCTAAAAAGACAAGAAGCACAAGCCCAAAACCGCTTGCCGATTCGAAGGGAGAGCTTTGCGCGCTGTCGGTTTTCGCCTGCGCGAAAATTTCGTCGTTTATAGCTTCACCGCCAGTGCCGATTATAAGTTTTGCTTTTAGCTCTACCTGTTTCGGCAAAAGGCATATTGTGTCTGTGCATGCCTGATAGTCGAAAACAGCTTTAAGCTCCAGACTGTCCGAAAACACCTCGTTGAAGGTAAGCGACGTCTGGATAAGAACTGCTCCTTCATAAACAGAAAGCTTCTCTTTTGAAAAACTAAATTTCTTTAGTTCCGGCTTTGGGTAGATGACGCGTCCTATCGTAACCGATTCATCGGAAACGGTAAATGTTACATTTGTAGGTATTAGCGAAGGGTTGGCCGGCTGGTTGGAGTTTATATGGTACTTGCCGTTAATATCAATTTTTAAAATTACGGGATAGCTTTTTCCCGCTTCGAACTTGGTGCTTGAAAGTATTATCGAGGCATCAGCAGGTTCTATGTCTGTTATATCTTCTGACGAGAGAGACTTGAAGACGGAAGCGCCCAAAGAAGAGCCGGAAGGAACAGACTGCAAGGGAGAGCCGCCGGATAGATTTTCCGCTCCGGCAGAAACAGCGGCGAAAGCGACAAGCACGACTGCGCTAAAAACTTTTAACAGATGAAACTTCATTTTTGAAAATGTACTATAAAAATGCCAATACTAAAGAAAGTTACAACGCCCAATGTCTAAGACTATGAAAGCAATCGAATACTACTCCATAGAGCAGGTAAAGTAAAAAGCTTTTAAAACGCCTAGCCGGCAAGGGTGGGAAGATATCAGTTGAGCCCTTTCCAGCTGTAAATATCGGCATTGTTCCCATCGCCTCCGGCACTGCCGTCTGCCCCTTGGCTTATAATTTCGTATTCGCGTCCATCGCCACCCGGCATCTTGTATATGTAAGGGTTGCCCCACGGGTCGCTTGGAAGCTCTTTTTTAAGATATTCTTTAAGCGATTTAAGTCCTTCCTCGGTGGTAGGGTAGTGGTGCTTTTCCAAGCGGTATAGGTCGAGCGCTCCCTCTAGCATAGAGATTTGGGCTTTGGCATCTTTTTGCTTGGCGGAATCTACATGCTTGAAAAGCTTAGGCCCTACAAGACCGGCCAAAAGGCCTATAATCACCATCACGACGAGGATCTCTATCAGGGTAAACCCGCCTTTTAGGTTGATTTTGGTATTTTGCCTGTTTTTGTTCCACTTCATCTTTATAGGGAAAGATTATATCAAAGAATCACCAAAATCGTTTATCAAACCTAAAATGATGCTGTGATGAATTAAAATATGATTTTTGACTGTCAAAGGAGGCTTAGCATCCTGTAGAATCGCTAAAAACAGCAAGCTGTCGCGCCCGGGTGGCGGAATTGGTAGACGCAAGGGACTTAAAATCCCTCGGTCTTTAAGGCTGTGCCGGTTCGATTCCGGCCCCGGGCACCAAAAATCAAAGGCAACCCTTCAGGGTTGTTTTCGGTTTATGGATTCTAGAGTCGAACCGGAGGTTCGAAAACGAGGTTCCTTACCTTTTTTTATAAATTCGAGTTTCTCAGGGTACGCTAAAAGGCGCACGGAGGTAATCCGGCCCCCTTGCACCACCCACAGCGTGGGGGGTAGTAGTCGCAATGCGGAACACAAACCGCTTTGACAATTTCTAGCTTTCAGCTCGGCAGAAAAAGAGCTGGGGATAGCTCCGGTTTTTTACCGAGTCTAAAGCTCGAACCGGAAGGTTCGGAAAATCTTTGCTGAAAGCAAAGATTTATGCGAGCTTTCCTTTTAAGTCTCCTTCAATAAACAGCTTTGGCTAAAATGAGATAGCCATTTTTGTAATAAATTTGGGTATTTTGCGAGTACGCTGAAAGGCGCACGGAGCTAATCTTCGGCCTTGCCGGGCATCACCAACAGCATGGAACAGCTTGTATCGCTTTTTCACTAGAGCGGTTCCATATTTTCAGCGGTGTTACTTACGCAAAAATTAACAACTTCCTTGTTCTGTTAATTACAGTACAATGCCATAGATAGCTGTGAAAAGTGTTGAGTAAATTTTGTGAAGGATGCCGCCGTCAATGAGCCTCAAGGAAACGCTACAGAACCTTAAATGGAAAATAAAGGTTTCTGTCTACAATAAAAACATTGAAAATCTTATTTTGTTAGCAAAAAAAATGTCGCTACTAAGAAAATCAAAGATAATAGAAAATTACTGGATATTGGTTGTAATGACGGAATATACACTAAAAAACATTGTGATTCGCTAAACGTTACCCTTTTTGGTGCTTTTGGTATTGGCTGTAAGGTGGGTGCAGATGTTAGAGGCTTGTAAGGTTTAACCATTGCAAAACTATTTCAAAGGGTATCGCTTTACCTTTCTAGGCAAAACCAACGGTGGTGTGTATCCGTTTATCGCTAAACCTACAGCTTTGCTCGGAAGAGCTTTCCCCAATTTTTCTGTTTTTTTCACTCTTGTACTTGTAAAAACATTCTCGCTTGAGAAATCAAAGATCAAGTACAAAGAGTTCCACGAAACAAAAACCGGCCCTTAAAGACTATCTTATTGGTGTTGTAGCTTGCCGCAAGAAAATCTAAACCGCGAGAGTCCATCACTGTTTTCCTATCTCCTCTATCTTGGCGCGTTTATGTCTTGTATCTCAATCGCAGGGAGCAACGCCGCTATGGTCCTGATGGCAATTTATTTTCTGCGCGACCTGTATGTAACAAAAGACTGGAAGAAGATTGATAAAGACTTTTCGATTTTTGCCGGAATTTACGGCTGGAAAGGAATAACCGCTCTTGCTAATGGAGCGTTTGCCGCCGTTATCGAAATCAGAGAATTGTGGGACAAACTGCCGTACATTTTTATAGGAAGGTTTAGCATCAGCCACAACGTAGCGATTAAAACGCTTCATATACTATTTACGGTAAATTCGGTTTTAATAGTCTGGGCTATCGGTCAACGGTATCTTGGCATCCCAGAAATATACCAAAGCCTTTTCTTCGGTCACGGCGAGGCACGGTTAATCGGCTACTTTGGCCACCCTCTTCACTATGGCGGTTTTATCTCTCTTGTAGCGGTTCTCTGTTTTGCGCTTTCATGTTTTTATAAAAAAGAGTACGCGCTACTGCTCCCGATTCTTTTTACAGGTCTTGTTATGTCCGGCTCTAGAAGTTATTTCCTTGGGGTTTCTGTAGCTATTTTGCTTGTGGCATTTTTCAAGTCTAAAAAATTTTTCGTCACTACTGTTTTTTTATTGCCGAGCTTTCTTGCCGGCTACGCGTGGCTGTTTCCGAATTTCAGAGCGCGCGTCATTAGAATATTTGAAACCGACCTTGAGGGGAGAATTGTATACTGGCAGATAGCATGGGAGCAGTTTAAAGAGCATCCGATATTCGGAATAGGTTACGAGCAGTTTTCAGCCGCTTTGACTCCGTATCATCAGCAGGGGCTAATTCCACATCCGGCCCACGGCCATAATATCTTCACGCACGATCTAGCAGAGGGAGGCTTTATCGGCTTTGGGCTGATTGTTTTTATGTTTTACTATTTTGGAACCAAATATTTTCGTCTTTTCAGGAAAGAGAAAGACTCACTTTTAAAATCTATCTACATAGGCTTACTAGCTTCTTTTGTAACTATCGGTTTTGCTGGTATGTTTGAGTACAATTTCGGAACAGCGGTAGTCTGGATTCAGCTTACTTTTATCATGGGACTAGCCGAAGGATACCGCAAATGGCTCTTTGAGCCGTCTGAGGGAAGCTGAAAAAAGAAGCAGAACAAACCTCTTTCTTTTATCTTTGCATACCCCGATATCTATACTGGCAGAAACGCTGACAGCCTGCTTATAATGGAGCAATGTCTAAAGCTGAAGAATACGAAATTCTTACAACAGTCTACGACCCTATGGAGGCGGAGCTGATAAAAGGGCTACTGGAGTCTCACGGAATAGAAGTTGTTGCCTCGCCTATAGGGTTCGGCCAGATTACCGGCATAAACGATACCGCTGGCCCTAAAATTCCGATATATGTAAAGACGGCCGATCTGCCGGACGCGATGGAAATTATAAATTCGAAAGCAGAAGAGCCGAGCGACGAAGAGATAGATAGGGAGCATGAGAGAATAATGACGGAGAAAAAAAACAGAACTTCGCTAAAAAATATCTGGCTGTTGGCGGCGGTAGTTTTTTTCTTTCTGGCAAACTACTCCGCGCAACAGGAAGGCGGCGGTCATCCATACACAATAATCTTTTCTCTGCTCTCATTCGCGCTCTTTATCCTTCATATGCTCGCCCCCGATACTACCGCCAGCGGAGGCAGACCAAGCAAGCGGTAGGCAGATTAATGGTTTAAAAACTATTTTCCCGCCGCGCCGCCGTTATTCTCGTATTCTTCTCGATTCGGTTCAAGCCGGACAACGCAGATAATTATATAGGCGGTTTCGCATACATACTTGAAGGTGAAGTGAAGCTTGGAGCTAAGACGGTTACTCTATCTTTAGCTTGTAACCGTTGCTAAAGAAGACGAAGCGGCGGTAAAAGGCGGACGGCAAGGGGGGGCGTTTTCTTCTCGTAACCGGAGGACCGCCAAACGAAACTATCGCGAGGCATGCCCCTTTTGGAATGAACACGAAAAGAGGAGGTTAGCCAAGCGATTGGTGATAATCAATCTGAATTTTTTTATAAGAAAAGATTTTGGGGGAAACGCTTCGTCTACCTGCCGCGTTTTTTTCTTCTGCCTTTCCCTTTTTTAAACTTCGATAGTTTTACCGGCCGATGCCCGCCGCCGCGGCGCGGTCTCGGAGCGTCTAACGGTTCAAGCTCTATCTGTTTTTTTAAGAGGTCTACATATTTTATACGCACCTTTATAATGTCGCCGAACTTGTAGATCTTATTTGTTCTCTTTCCCACAAGCGCGTACCTGTTTTCAATAAAATCGTAATAGTCGTCGTGCAGGTCGGTAACCCGCATCAGCCCTTCCACCAGCAGTTCATTTAGCTCCACAAAAATGCCGAAAGGCTTAACGCCGGTGATAATGCCCTCAAACTCTTCTCCTTCTCGGTCGGCGGCGAACCTTACCTTTAGCATGTTTACTACAGCTCTCTCGGCATCTTCGGAGTTGCGCTCGGCTATGGAGCAATGAGAGCCTGCTGTTTCGAGCTCTTGCGCGTCGAACATTTCCCTTTCGCTATTTAGCGTAGCTTTTATAAGTCTATGGACTATAAGGTCGGGGTATCTTCTTATAGGCGAAGTGAAATGCGTGTAGTGCGAAAACGCTAATCCAAAGTGTCCGACATTGTTGGAAGAGTAGGTTGCCTGTTTCATAGATCTAAGGAGCATGTAGTTTAAAAGTTTTTCATCCGGCTTGCCTACCGCCTGCTCTAGTATCTCCTGCAATTTCATATGAAGATTCTCGTTTTCGGTAAAGTGGCCGAGCCTTGCGGCAAAGTCGAAAAAATCTTTCAGCTTTGAGAGGTCAGGTTCCGGGTGGACGCGGTAAAGAGAAGGAGCCTCCTTTAGGAAATCTGCGGCGGCACGGTTCGCGGCAAGCATAAAATCTTCTATCAAGCGATGCGCATCGTTGCGTTCTGCCCGTATAATCTTTTCCGGCTCTCCCTGTATATTAAGAATTATTAAAGGTTCCGGCAGGTCAAAGTCTATACTGCCGTCTCTGTCGCGATTTTTCTTTAAAAGGCTGTAAAGCTTTTTCATCGCTGTAAGCTTGTCTGCTTTTTCTCTATCGCTTTCGCTATTAGGGTTATCGAGAATTTTTGCTACCTCGCTGTATGTCATCCTATGAGCGCTTTTGATTACGGAAGGTGCGAAGCGGTAGCCTGTCATCTTTCCATTGGCATCGAACCGCATAACGCAAGAGAGGGTAAGCCTTTCGACGTGAGGCCTTAACGAGCAGATATTATCGGAAAGGTAAAACGGAAGCATAGGAACTACAGAGCCTGGAAAATATGTGGAGGTTCCTCTACGGTAACCTTCCGCGTCAAGCGGGGTGCCATGTTTGACATAATGCGAAACGTCGGCAATATGGACACCTAGCTCAAAGAGTCCTCCCGCCTTTTCCTCTATAGATACAGCATCGTCGAAATCCTTTGCCGTTTCGCCATCTATTGTTATTACCCATTGCTCTCTTAAATCAAGCCTCTCCTTAAAGTCCCCTTTTACCGGCTCGCTCGCTTTTGAGGCCGCTTTTTCGACCTTTTCGGGGAATTTTTCCGGCAAATCGTGTTCACGCAGGATAACCTTTGTTTCTACCTGCAAATCACCTGGAAAGCCAAGTATTTCAATAATTTCTGCTGTCGGGGGGAGATAATTTTCCGGATATTCGACTATCTTTGCCAAAACCACCTGCCCGCTTTTTGCTTTTATCGTATTGCCGGAGGGTATCTGGAATGTCTGGATTATTCTAGTCTGGCTCGGCAGTACGACACCACCTTTGCCGCTACTTTGGTAAATGCCGGCAATCGTTTTTCTGGCTCTTTCCAGTATTCTTATAACAGAGCCTTCCCGTTTGCCTCCATGCCCGACAGATTCCACCCGTGCTACGACTTTGTCGCCGTGCATCGCTTTTCTAAAGTTTTTTGGCCCTATATATATATCAAGCTCTCCCGCCTCTTCCGGCAATACAAAGCCAAAACCGTCTGGATGCCCCTGTACTCTCCCTTTGACAAGGTTCATTTTATCTGGAAGACCGTAGCGCCCGCCCCGTATTTTTACGATATCCCCGCTATTCACAACAGCTTTCAAATGCCGGCTTATTCCTTTTTGATAGGTTTCCGGCGCTTTTTTCCTAAGCTCCGCCAGCGTATGGGGTCTGTTTAATATCTCGCGCAAAAAATCTAAAAACTCTTTATCAGCCATCGCCTTACTTTACCTTCTTTTGGGGGAAATGCAGAAAAAGCATATAAACCGGAAAAAGGCTAAAGATTTTTGCGTCTCCTGTCGGGGCTTTAGTGAAACAAGATAGTTTCCGAAACGATAGACAGCAGAGAGCGCTTTAAAAAAGAGGCTTTGGAAAGGAGAGCGATGGAAAGATTTTAGAGAAAGTAGTTTTCGATATTTTAGATTTTTTTGAACTGTAATTTTAATAAAGGCAAGGATGCCGATTTAACACTCAGGGAGGATTAAAAATGCCATTAAGAGTTTATAATAATATCTATTCCATTACGACCCAGCGTTATTTGACGAACAACAATAACAACCTTGGAACATCGCTCGAAAGACTTTCGTCTGGTTTAAGGATCAACAAATCAGCAGATGACGCGGCAGGTCTCGCTATATCCGAGTATCTGCGCGCCGATATCCGCTCTATGAACCAGGCGAT
>JAJRYD010000021.1 GCA_024275955.1 Nitrospirota bacterium | reverse complement strand
CCGGTTGAGAACGGTTATTGCGTACTTGCGGTTGTAGCCGCAAACAAGGCAAAACTCGTTGAGTATTGCTGATTTGCCATCAATACCGGCTTGCCTGTATCTCTCTCGTATCTTGTTTAGATACTCCTTCTTCGATTTCGTGCCCATATTCATCCTCCATTAACGGGTTAGACGAAATATGAGGCAATTTGTCTCGCGCATTTCTCCTTTACATTCAATAGATTTTATGGTAGCATCACAAGGTCATACTATTAAAATGAGAGGTGGAATAATTGGAGAAAAGTTTAGCCCTTAAGAAGGGCGCAAAGGTGGTATATCCTGCTCACGGGATAGGTGTAGTGGTAAAAGTGGAAAAGATTCAGACAAATGGATCGAAAACACCTTTTTACACCATAAGGCTTGATGAGTCAGATCTTACGATTCAGGTTCCTGCTAAATCTGCGTTTAAAATCGGAATCCGTTCCGTAATCGAGGAAAAGGAAGTAGCCAAAATCGTAAAACTTTTGAAAAAAGGTACTTCCAAGAAAGACAACGTGCTTAACTGGCACAAGAGACAAAAAAGCTATCTAGACAGAATCAAATCGGGGTCGGCTTACGAGCTTGCCGATATTCTAAGAGAACTTACCCACATTATGTCTAGAAAAGAGCTTTCGTTTGGCGAGCAGAGGATGTACGAAAATGTGCGGTTACTCCTGATGCTCGAAGTAGCGGAAGCGAAAGGCATCGACAAGGCAAAAGCTGGCGACCTGCTCGACGAGGCGTTTGCTTCCTGAGAGCTAAAGCTCGTTTCTCTCCAATTAACGGACAGAGCTAATGCCAGCGAAAATCACCGCCGTTATTCCGGCCGCCGGGCTTGGGAAAAGAATGGGAAACAGGCCAAAGCAGTACCTTCAGCTAGAAGGCAGGGAACTGCTCTGGTGGACGCTGAAAGCTATCACAGCGAGCGAGATGATTGGGTCGGTTTGTCTCGTAGTTCCTTTAGCAGATGTCGAGGCGGTAAAAGAGCGGTACACCTCTTTTGGAAAAGTAGATTCGGTCATCTCTGGAGGGGCGGCAAGAGCTGTCTCTGTTTCGAACGGCGTTAAGGCGACCGAAGCGGAAATAGTGGTTATCCATGATGCCGCTAGGCCTTGCCTCACGACGGCACTACTGGAAAGGACGATAGTAGCGGCCCAGAAGCATGGAGCCGCCACAGCCGCCATTCGGGCAACCGACACACTCAAGCTTAAGGACGGCCAGTTTCTAGGTGGTACCATTGAACGCGAAAATATACTTCAGGTTCAAACACCTCAGGTTTTCAAACGAACCGTTTTGCTAGATGCCTATACCCGTCTTAGCCTCGGTACCGAATGGACAGATGAAACATCTATGCTACAAAGTATAGGAGTGAAAGTAGCTTGGGTAGAAGGAGAGCAGGCAAATATAAAGGTAACAACACCTGCCGACCTAGAGCTTGCCGGTAGCTTCCTAGCCGGCAAAAATATCTAAAGGGTTCCTCTAAAAATAAGTGATTTTATCCATCGGTTTCGACAATAGCACTAGATTCCCATCTATAATTCGACCAACCAAAAGTCAGAACTTCAAAAATAGATTTTTAGAGGTTCCCTAAAAAGAGTTTGGTATTTTGGCGGTGCTTAGCACGCTATCTTACCTGTCTGCCATAGGCAATGCCGGCACGCTAGAGAAATTATGCTTCGTTTTTTTCAGCGGCGAATTTTCTTTTGGCCATCCGTGAACTTTTGACGACAACACCGCTTGGTTCGGGTGGAAACTGTTTAATATGCGTCGCGGCTATTTTGGCACCGAAATATTCCTGCATTACAATAAATGTTTCATTTTCTACTTTTTCACTTTTCATCTTAGCTACTCCATCTTTTTTAAATCTGCCGCTTTTCCCAAACCTTTTACATTCTTATCGTTTGTTTTGGAAAACAGCTTGATAGTTTTGTGGGAGCCTCTCCGCACAGAAAGTGCAAGTGCCTGCGATTAAGGGTCTGTTGACAAAAGAGTTTTTTGAGCATTTTAAAGAAAAGCTCATTTTCTAACTTCTTTAAAAGAGAGGTTTTAGAGATTGGCGATTTGTGGAAAAATCGAATTTTTTCCATTCGGCAACAGCCCCATTAAAGTAAAGCTTTAGAGGAACCGGCAAAATATGCCTAATGAAAATTTTTAGCTAAGCCGATAAGCAATAACGGGGTTATTCGGGCGGCATGAGGGGCCTTTTTAAAAAAAGGCCCCTACCGTTTATCTACCCTAGAAGTTGTAGAACAGTTTGAGGAACAAGGTTAGCCTGCGCTAAGATCGCCGTTGATGCCTGCACAAGAATCTGGTTTTTCGTGAACTCGGAAATTTCAGATGCATAGTCGGCATCTCTTATCTGCGATTCTGCCGCGCTAAGGTTCTCAACGGCAACAGCTAGAGCGCCTAGAGTATGTATAAGCCTGTTCTGCGTAGCACCAAGCCTACCGCGTCCATCGGCAACTGTTGCTATAGCAGTATCTATAACTCCAAGCGCCGTTAACGCCTGCGCCGCGCCGGTAAGGCTTAAAATATCAATAGCAAGAGAAGATGCGTTAATCGCCGTAAGATCTATAGCGGTGTTAAGGTTGATTCTGTCGTTGGCTGTATTTTGCAGGCCTATCTGTATCGTTACCGACGCTACCGTGGGGTCGTTAGCCAGTGAGCCATTGGTCAGTTTTTGGCCGTTAAACTCCGAAACTTCCGCAAGACGGTTTATCTCGTCCCTAAGCGCTGTAAACTCGTAGTTAATTGTCTGCCTTTCAGCTGAACCAACGGTACCTGTAGCCGCCTGCGAAGAAAGCTCCCTCATCCTTATCAGGATGCTTGACTGCTGGGATAGCGCTCCTTCAGCGGTATTGATCATCGCTATACCGTCGTTCGAGTTTCTTATCGCCTGATTAAGAGAGCGTATATCGCCCCTCAGCGATTCAGAAATAGCAAGACCGGCCGCGTCGTCCGATGCGCGGTTAATCCTCAGCCCCGATGCCAGCTTCTCAAGCGAACTGGCAAGGTTGTTATTATTATTGGCAAGGTGCCTTTGTGTCGCTACCGAGAAAAGGTTATTGTAAACTCTTAACGCCATATCTCATCTCCTCCATGCTTCCAAAGAGTCACGTTCCAAACTCTTTGTCGTTAAGGCCAAAACCGTTTGGCCCATATTTATCTTCCCGCTTTTCTTTACGGGTCGACTTTTAAAACTCAAAAACTTTCATTCCAAAACCGCAACCGCCAGACTGGTACTTTCCATCCCTCCTTTTAATCTGACGACCGCTTCCCCGCGGACGCACCTCTCCCGTAAAGGGAGATTCGTCCCCAATCAGGAAACACCGGAATTTATTCCGGCCTTGTTTCGCGCCTGCTACTAAAGAAGCGCCACCCATTTTTAAGTAACTAAAATTTTTTTCTTCTTTCCCGCTTTTCTTATCGACATTAGCCCCCAAAAATTAACCCCATATGTAAAATTATTTTCAAAACCAAAAAATATCCGGTGAAGGCCTCCACGCCATAGGTCAAAACAGACAGCTATTCGCAAAAAGAGAAGGCAAGCAGGCTCCTCTCCTATCTGCGCAAAAGGCCCCCCAAAGGCTTCTCCGGCCTTTGCTTGCCGCATAGCTTGGTAAACCTTACTTTTTTGAACTGTCCAAAGTGAATATTTCCCTCATTTTTGATGGAACTTCTCCAGCCGTTGTCCGTCTAACTACTGGTGATGAGGTTTATATTAGCAAGAAACATAGAAAGACTGCTCGCTGACGGCAGAGCTATCTTATTGATAAATATAACTGTTATCCTGCTTTTGGCATGGACGGCATCTTTTTGGGTAAACATGGCTATCTCCTCCTTTTTAAAGCCTGATTCTGTTATATTCTCCCCAAAATCGGCTTTTATAGGAAAGGTTGGGAAACCGCTCACCGACTATTCCATAATCGTCAAGAATAATATTTTTAACCGCTCAAGGGAGGCTGGTAGAGCGGTGGAGCTATCGCTAAAAGCGGCAGAGCCGATAATAGCTCCCCGCACCAGCCTTAATATAGAGCTTTTAGGAACCATAATTACCGATGACCCGACAAAAAACGCGGCGGTAATAATGGACAAGGCAAGCAAAGTGCAGACTCTATACAAGGTCTCCGATTCGGTGCAGAATAACGCCGTCATTGTAAGAGTCGATAGGCTCACTGTTTTCATCGACAACAGTGGGCGTATGGAAAAACTTTCCATAGATATTAAAAAAGGTTTCCCAAAAGCGTCCAAAAAAAGCTCTCAAAAAGGAGCGTCCCAAGCGTCGCAGTCAGGGAGCATACGGGCGGTAGGCGAAGGACAGGTGGTAATGGATAGGGCGTATCTCGAAAAAGAGATGAAAGATATGAGCAGACTGCTGGTTCAGGTGCGCGCTGTACCGCACAAAAACCCCAACGGACAGATAGAAGGTTTCAGGCTTTTCCAGATTATTAAGGGAAGCATTTATCAAAAGATAGGTCTAAAAAATCAGGATGTCGTAAAAAGAGTTAACGGCCAGCCGATAAACTCTGCCGAGCAAGGGCTGGCACTCCTAACGGCTCTAAAGAATGAAAGCAACTTTACCATTGACTTGGTAAGAAATAAGGCGAACAAAACTTTAACGGTAGAACTGCAATAAAGGAAATATTAATGAAAAAGAACTGTTTCAGTCCGACACTTCTTAATTTTAGCGCGAAGAAAAACTTTTTCATTTCGGCTCTTTTTCTTTTGGGCGTAATCTTTTCAACGTCGGCCGATGCGGAAGAGCAAAAAGTTTCGATGGATTTCGTAAATGTAGATATCGCAGTAGTGGTCAAATATATGTCCGAGCTTACAGACAGAAACTTCATTATAGATGAAAAGGTAAGAGGCAAGGTAACCATTATTTCCCCCAAAATGGTTACAAAGGACGAAGCATATAAGGTTTTCGAATCTATACTGGAAACTTACGGTTTCATCGCCGTAGAAGCAGGGAGCGCGGTAAAGATAATGCCGGTAGCCGAAGCGCGGCAAAAGGCGGGTGCCGTGCGTATAGGGGCGCGCCCCACAAAAGATATGCGCGACAATATGATAACCCAGCTTATCCCTCTAAAATATGTCTCTGCCGGCAACCTTGTAAATGTACTAAGGCCGCTCATACCTTCTACCAGCTATATAGTCGCCTACTCTCCCACCAACATGCTGATACTTGTAGACCTTGCCGGCAACAGGACGAGAATATTAAAGGTAATACAACAGCTCGATGTGGAAGGTTTCGAGAGCAGTGTCACCGTTCGGCATATGCGGTATGCCTCTGCGCGCGACATCGCGGATAAAGTAGACGCGATACTAAACCCGAAAGGCTCGAAAAAACCAAATATGCCGTCAAAGGTTATAGCCGACGAAAGAATTAACGCTATCGTTATAATCGGAAACGACCTCTATGTAAGCAAGGTAAAAAACCTTGTAAACCAGCTTGATATAGAATCGCCCCCCGGAAGAGATGAACTGCATGTCGTTTATTTAAAAAACGCCGACGCGGAAGAACTCGCGAAGGTGATAAACAATATCACAAAAAGCGTAATAAATAAAAAAGGTAGAAAAGGCAAAAAAACAGGGTCGGCAAGAAAAGGAACAGTAGAGGTGGTGGCGGATAAATTTACCAACGCGCTTTTGATAACCGCCTCGCCGGAAAACTTTGCCACGCTCGAAAATATAATCAAAAAGCTCGACGTAAGAAGACGGCAGGTGTTCGTGGAAGCGCTTATAATGGAAATCCGCACCGACGACACCTCCAAGTTCGGAATAGAGTGGAGAACCACAAGCAACTTTAACGACTCAGGCGTGCAGGGGTTTGGCGGCACCAACTTCGGGAACATCAATAGTGCCGCCCAAAACCCACTAAACACCGGCGCCGGCCTCACGCTCGGCGTAGTCGATGGAACGATTAAGTTTGGAGAAAAGACATTTATCAATCTCGGCGGGCTGATGACAGCTTTACGCACCGAGGCAGGCGTCAACATACTCTCCACCCCCAACATACTTACTACCGACAATGTGGAAGCGGAAATTTTCGTCGGCGAAAACGTGCCGTTCGTAAAAAGCTCCGCGCAGACAACAGGCGCCACCCCTATTACGAATATAGAGAGAAAAGATGTAGGTATAACCTTAAGGGTAAAACCGCAGATAAACGAAGATAATTATGTAAAGCTCGATATTTATCAGGAAATTTCGAGCATCAACAAGGTACAGCTTGCCAAAGCGTCCGACATAATTACCTTCGAGCGAAGGGCGCAAACCACCGTTACGGTCAAAAATAAGCAGAACATAATAATAGGCGGCCTCATAAGAGACGACTCGCAGGAAAATATAAGCAAGGTGCCGCTCCTCGGCGATATACCTCTGCTCGGCTGGCTCTTTAAAAGCAAAGAAACAGTGGCGGTCAAAAACAATCTTCTTATTTTCCTTACCCCGCATATCATCAATAGCGATGAAGATATGGAAACGCTCACAAAGAGGCGGCGGGAAGATATGAGAAAAATGCGGGGGAGAGAAGATATGACCGGCGGGGAAGAAAATAAAGATATAAAAGAAGCCCCCACGGCAGGCAGACCAAACATTCCGGCAGGAAATATTAAAAAGAACGCGGAGGCAGAAAATAAAAAACTAAAACTAGGGAAAGTAGGCAGAGAAAAAACACTGTTTGAAGCAGAGCCGGAAATGTTTGCCGAAGGCGTTATGTGAATATGAGCGACCTTAAACTTTTGAGCGAAAAGCTGGAGCTGTCGTATATAGACACTCTCCCATCGCCGGAAGAGGCGGCGGAGCTGGCAAAAAAACTGCCGATAGGCTTTGCGCGTAAAAACGAGATGACTCCTATAAAGGTTTTGGACGGACGGCTGTACCTGCTTACCTCAAGGCCGCTTGACCATCATGCCGTTAACGATATTGCAAAAATATACCAACTGCCTGTGTCGATTACGGTAGCCTCGCCGATACTTGTTACCGAGTTTATAAACCGCGCCTACGAAATAAGCTCCGGCGACGTATCCGAATTTATGAGCGAAGTCGAAAGCCCAAGCCTTGAATCGATAGCGCACGAGCTGGAAACGTCGATAGATCTTCTCGATACCGACGAAGAAGCGCCGATAGTAAGGCTACTCAACTCGCTTTTACAGCAGGCGATAAAGGAAAAAGCGAGCGACGTTCATATAGAAATCTACGCAGATTCGCTCGCTGTCCGTATGCGTGTAGACGGCCTGCTTTACACGGTACTCTCTCCGCCAAAGCGGATTCACCCGCAGATAGTCTCCCGCGTGAAAATAATGGCAGGTCTTGATATAGCCGAAAAGCGGCTACCGCAAGATGGACGCATCTCGCTAAAAACAGCGGGCAGAGAGATAGACGTGAGAGTTTCCACCATCCCTACCACTTTTGGGGAAAGAGTTGTGATGAGGCTTCTTGACAAAAGCAGAAACCTTATAAACCTCGACCAGCTTGGTATGGATAGCGCGCAGATGACAGCGATGGAGCGAATCTTATCTCTTTCAAACGGCATAGTGCTTATAACCGGCCCTACCGGAAGCGGAAAAACGACAACCCTCTACAGTGTTCTTGGCGGCATAAACAGCGAAGAGAAAAATGTGATAACGGTAGAAGACCCTGTCGAGTATCAGGTGCGCGGCATAGGACAGATGCAGGTGAACCAGCAGATAGGCTTGAATTTTGCCGACGGCCTTCGTTCCATATTAAGACAGGACCCAGACGTGATAATGGTAGGCGAAATACGCGATACGGAAACGGCAAGCATAGCTGTGCAGGCTTCGCTTACGGGGCATCTTGTTTTATCCACCCTTCATACGAACGACAGCGCCGGCGCGCTTACTAGGCTTGTCGATATAGGGGTGGAGCCGTTTTTAATAGCTTCGTCGCTTGAAGCGATTTTAGCGCAAAGGCTCGTGAGGATTCTTTGCAAAAACTGCAGAGAGGAAACCACGCTAGAAAGCGCGGAACTTAAATCTCTTGGCATAGACAACCTTTTTATCACTCAAAAAATATACAAAGCTGCCGGCTGTAAGGAATGTATGAATTCCGGCTACAAGGGGCGTACCGGCATTTTCGAGTATCTGCCGGTAACCGATTCTATACGGTCGCTTGTGATAAAAGGGGCGGAGTCGAACCAGATTATGGGCAGGGCTATCGCCGACGGGATGAAAACCTTGCGCGATGACGGCCTTCGTAAAATGTTCGAAGGAGCGACAACGCTCGACGAAGTGCTAAGGGTTACTGACGAAAACCCTGCCGAGGAGATTGTCTGATGCTTTACGGGTATCAAGGGCTAAACGCCGATGGAAAGAACTGCTCCGGCAGTCTTGACGCGGTGGGGCTAAAAGAGGCGCGTAGCAGGCTAAAGGCAAACGGAATTTATGTAACATCTATAAACGAGGAGCGGGTAAAGGATGGGAAAGGCCTGTTCTCTTTTGCTCTTTTCGAGCGAAGCGTGCCGCAAAAAGAGATGACTTCGTTTTTCCGGCAAACAGCCTCACTCTTGACCGCCGGTATAACCTTGATGGAAACACTCGACGCTACTCAAAAACAGACAGGCTCAAAACTTTTGAAAAAAGTAATAAACGAACTTAAAAGCGAAGTAAGGCAGGGAGAGCCTATTGCCAAAGCTATGGAAAAACATCCCGCCATCTTTGACACTCTAACAACAGCGATGGTGCGCGCTGGTGAAACGGGCGGCAATCTGGCCGAAGTGCTGACAAAAATAGCCGACTATAAGGAAACAGCTCTGCGCCGTGAAAGCGAGATACAAAGCGCTACCGTCTACCCCGTTGTAATGGCGGTAATCGGTATCGGCGTAATTATCTTTCTTGTTGTTTACATCGTCCCTAAAATTACGGTTATATTCGAAGATCTAGAGCAGGCACTACCGCTTTCCACAACCATTCTTATCGCCGTCACTAACATCGCGGTTAATTACGGCTACGTTATCGGCGTTGCGCTGGTGGCGGCGCTTCTGGCACTCGGCAGATTTTTAAAAACCGAAAAAGGCAAACGGCTGTTTGACAAAGTTTCACTACGTACGCCGCTTGCGGGGCCGCTTGTTAAAGCTTCGGTGCTGGCGCGCTGGAGCCATACCACATCGGTGCTTCTTGCGTCTGGCGTTCCGCTTTTAAACAGCTTAAAACTTTCAAAAGAGATAGCCGGCAACGCCCTTTACGCCGATGCCATTGGAGAAGCGGCTGAAACAATCCGCGAAGGCGGAGCGATAACAGCTTCGCTGGAAAAGTCAGGCCTTTTCCCTCCGGTAGCTCTCCAGATGATATCAGCCGGCGAAAAGTCGGGGCAGTCGGCACAACTGCTTGCGCAAGTTGCGAAAGACCAGTCGGCGGAACTGGAAAACCGCATCGCGGTGCTGATGTCGCTCATACAGCCGGCGTTAATTACCAGTATGGGACTTATTGTAGGATTCATAGTTATGGCTATACTGTTGCCTATATTTGAAATAAGCCAATTTATAGGCTAGGGAGGTATTTATGGAAATCAAAAGATATGCAAAGTTACGGGAAAGAGACGGCTTTACTCTGATAGAAATAATGGTGGTGGTGATAATCCTCTCCATCCTAGCTGGAATAATAATTCCAAAAATAGTAAGCAGACCGGAGGAAGCAAGGCGCACAAAAGCGGCAGTGCAGATTAAACAGCTGGACGGCGCGCTAAGCCTTTTTAAAATAGATAACGGGTTTTATCCTTCTACCGACCAAACCTTAAGCGCGCTTATTACACCGCCGGAGCAGGGAGAAAGGGCGACGAACTTTAAGGACGGCGGCTACCTTGCGAAAATCCCGCAAGACCCATGGAGCAACGACTATATCTACCTTTCACCGGGCGAGCATGGCGAGTTCGACCTCTCTTCTTACGGGGCCGACCGTGAGGAAGGCGGAGAAGGCAAAAACGCCGATATCAACATTTGGGATCTGGAATAGAACGGGCAGTATCTGTAAATCGTAGGTTTATTAAAAATGAGAAAAGTTTTGCTTATAGGACAACCAGCGCCTCGCCGTCAGGCGCACCTGTTGCATGTTTGCTTTTTGCAAGCGACAGATAAACTCTTTCAGATTAAACGGTCATATTTACCGCGTGCGGCAGGTGCCGGCTGTGCTACAGCCTCTATGCCGAGCGTGGCCCGCACTGCGTATCTGTTTCTCGCAAGCGGTAAACAAGCTTTTAGTAGAAACGCGAAAGACCATATCTATAGCACTGCTACCACCGCCTCCCGTGCTACGGGCGGGTTCACCCTTATAGAGCTTACTGTCGTAATCGTTCTTATCAGCCTTTTTGCGGCATTCACTCTTCCCAAAATCGGAAACATCGGCGCTATGAAGCTGACAAGCGAAGGCAGGCGCATCGCCCGCGTCATCACCTATATGCATACGCAGGCCGGCGCGTCTCAAAAACTTTTGCGGTTAAGCTTTAATACTAAAAGCGGAGACTATTTCGCAAGCTTTTTAAACAGCGAAGATCAATTCGAGCGAATCAGTTTCTCGCTGTTTTCCGGCAAAAAGCTTAGCAACGGTATTCATATAGAAAAGTTTACCACCCTCTTTAGCGGTGCTATTGTCGGCAACGAGGCGAACCTGCATTTTCTTGCCGAAGGTTTTACGGAAAAGGCGGTAATAGTGCTTGCCGATAAAAAGAAAAGAAAACTCTCTCTTATAGTCGACCCTCTTACCGGCAGAGTAAAAATAAAAAAAGGCGATATAAAATTTGAATATCTGGAAATAGAAGCCCGCAACATTGGAGAGGCCTTGCCGGTACCGTACTGCCAGCCAAGCTTGAGGAAAGCGGTATAATGTATGAAACTGCCACAGCCCAATCGGAGTTTCACAACGGCAATAAACTTTATCTACCGCGTGCGGCAACTGCCTACCGTGCTACCGCTTCTGCGCTAAGCGCGGCCGGCACTGCCGGTTCGCTTCTCGCAAGCGGTAAACAAACTTTTTGTAAAAATACGGAAGACCGTATCTACCGCACTACGGCTACTGCCTCTGCGCTAAGCGCGGCCCGTATTATGAGTGCCGTGCCATCAGTGTCTCGCCGTCAGGCAACAGCGGTGCGGGGCGATTATTTTTTAAAGTTAAAAAGAGAATTTATACCGCCAGCGAAAACCGGCTCTGCGCTAAGCGTGGGGGGATTTACGCTTATAGAGATAGTGATATCTATTTCTATCATAAGCATAGTGCTTGTAACTCTGCTGACGGTTTTTAACCGTACTCTTGTAACATCTTCCCAAAGCGAGATACTTACCTCGGCGGTAATGCTGGCGAACGAAAGGGTAGCGCTCATCGCAATCGAGCCTAACCTGCCGATAGTTCAGGGAGAGTGGCTGGAGGATGAGCGGTACCCGCGCTTTAGACTTCGTAGAACGATAACAGAAACCGAGTTTGAAAATGTCCGGCTTGTCGTGGTGGAAGTAAAGCATGGCGATAGCGAAATCTATAAACTTGAAGACTACGCGATAAAATGATGAGAAGAGAAATAATAAACTTTATCTATCACCCGCGGCCCGCACTGCGGGTCTGCTTCTCGCAAGCGGTAAACAAGCTTTTTATAGAAATGCAAAAGACCATGCCTATAGCGTTGCGGCTACCGGCCCCACATTCAGAGCGGCCCGCACCGCGGGTCTGCTTCTCGCAAGCGGTAAACAAGCTTTTTATAGAAATGCAAAAGACCATGCCTATAGCGTTGCGGCTACCGGCCCCACATTCAGAGCGGCCCGCACCGCGGGTCTGCTTCTCGCAAGCGGTAAGCACCGTATCTGCCACGGGCAACAGCTACCGGCAGAGATTGAGACAAGAGGCATGATGTTTGGAAAAAAGATTGTCCCGTTTTCTAGAGGGCTTTGTAATGGCAAGGTAGCATACGGTAGCACGCTATTAGCGCCTCGCCTTCAAACGCCCGCACTGCGGGTCTGCTTCTCGCAAGCGGTAAGCAAGCTTTTTGTAGAAATGCAAAAGACCATACCTATAGCGTTGCGGCTACCGCCTGCCGTGCTACGGCCTCTACGCCGAGCGCGGCCGCCTGCGAGAACTGCCAACGGCACTACCGCCTTCATGCCGAGTATGGGGTTTACGTTGATAGAGATTCTAATCTCCATCGCCATATTCGGTATCATTTTCAGTTTTATTTACGGCACGCTTACCAACACTCTTTCGGCTGGGCAAAGCGCAAAAACAAGAATGGATGTTCAGCAGGTTGGAAGGTTTATCGTTAAAAGGATGAGCAAAGACCTATCGTCGGCGACATTGCTGGAAAAGAGCAAGAGAGGAGCGTTTCTAGGAAAAACGAGAACCAGCGATGGAAAATTCCATGACGAAATACACTTCACCGCTTTTACGCATCTATATTATCGCCCGAACAGGCCTGTAACAGACCAGTCGGAAATAGGCTATTACTTTGTCGTTCCATCTGAGGGGGCGGAAGTCTTGATGAGAAGAGAATCAGATGTTATCGAAGCAAGCGTAGAGCTTGGGGGTATTTCGTTCGAGATAACGGAGCTGGTGAGCGAATTGAAAATAAGATATTACCAGAACCAAACGGAAGGATGGATAGACGGCTGGGATTCAAAAGCAAAAAAGATAATGCCAAAACTGGTTTTGATCGAACTTACTCTTAACGACGGGAGGCGGGATTATTTTTTCAGCGCTGTCGTGAGGTTGCCGAACTATGCGTAAGCTGAGAGACGAATCGGGAGCGGTTCTGGTGCTGACACTGCTGGTCGTCGTTATGCTGACAATTACTGTTACCGACTTTCTTTTTGGAACGTATGTAGATTATTCGATTGCCGCTTCCTTTCGTGATGATGTTACCGCTACTACCGCCGCCAGAGCCGGCGCACAGGCAGGCCGCGAAATAATATTGCAGGATCTAAAAGATGGGGGTGGCACCGACCATCTTGGGGAACAATGGGCGCAGACGATTCCTGTTCCGTTTGGCGATAACTTTGCCTTTGTGAACATCAGGGATGAGTCGGGAAAGCTGAACCTCAACTATCTTGTAGAGACCACTAGCGACGAACCTAATCAAAAACTTTTGGCTATTTTCAAAAGACTTCTTGCTAATCTTAATCTTGACGAAACGATAGCCGACGCGGTAATAGATTGGCTCGATAAAAACGATTCGGGAGAATACGAATATGGCTTTTACAGCGGTCTTCCGATGCCTTACCCTTGCAAGAACGGCAAGCTCGACTCCATTGAGGAGCTAAAGCGGGTAAACGGCGTTACGCAGAAAGCATTTACCTTTTTGGCTCCTCACCTAACAGTCTCGCCCAGCGACGCGCGGATAAATATAAATACCGCTTCTTGGGAACTGCTGATGGCGCTCAGCGATGAAATTACCACAGCTATTGCTACCGATATTTTAGAGGCTCGAAGCGAAATGCCTTTTAAAAATCTCAATGAGGTAAAAGATGTTATAGCAGGCATGGATACGGCATTCTGGACTGATATAACTGCGAAGATAACTTTTGGCTCCAGCACGTTTTCGGTTGAATCTACAATTACCGCCGGCGAAGTGACTAGAACGGTTAAGGCGGTTTACAAAAGATTGAGTAGCAACAGGGCAAAACTTCTTTACTACAGGGTTCTCTAGATGGCGGAATATATATCACTCTGGATAAAACCGCATAGCGTCGAGGCTCTGTCGATAACGGAAGCCGGAGAGGAGCTGAAGGCGGAGGAGCATTTTTCGGCAGTCTATTCGGATGAAAGCGGATTAAGAAAGGCTATCGCCGAAGCATCCAAGACGTTTGGGCATCCCTCCATTCGCTGGTTTGTCGGCCTTCCTTTAGAAGATTTTTCGTTTAGGTATCTTTCGTTCCCTTTCAAAAAGGAAAAGGCGATAAAAGCGGCGCTTCCGTTCGAGCTGGATGGAATTCTCCCATATCCTGTGGAGGAGTTGGAAACCTCTGCCTATATCGCTCCTGCTTCTGGTGAGAGCGCGAATGTTTTTGCATGCGCGATTTTAAAAGAAAAAATTATCCAATACCGCAACGTGCTTAAAGATGCCGGCATAGAGGCATCGGTGCTGGTGCCGGACATTACCGCGCTAAAAAGCTTTGCCGACCGTTTTTGTTCAAGCGAAGAAAAACTTGTGCTAAACGCCGAAAAAGAAAGAATGCTCGTCTTAAGCGATAGCGGAGGCACTCTCGATTTTCATGTTTCGGAAACCAAAGTAAGCGGATTGAAACTTTTTCTTGCCTCACTTGAGGAACGGCAAATCCCAAAACCGGAAAAAATATTTATAGGAGGTCGATCGGCGGAGCTGTTTTATGACGGTGATACCGAAAAGACAGAAAAACCGATGGTGCCGTTCGGTCTTGCAGTTTGCGGGGCAAGCGGAAAGGCAATTTTCAATTTTTCCCATCATACCGGCTTTTCTCTAAAGCTCACATCGGGTTTAAGGCTACAGGCTGTAGGGTTTGCCTTAGCCTGCTTTATCGGAATTGGCTATCTGCTTGCCGGCAACTACTCAAAATCGGTTGAGCTAGAAGAAACTAAGGCAGAGGTAGTGAAAGTTTTTAAATCGGTTTTCCCAAAATCGAAACCTGTTAAGCCACTTTTTCAGCTAAAGCAGAAACTAGGAGCGCTGGAGGCAAAAATGAAAGGCGCCGGGCTTTTAGAGGGGGAACGGACAGATTTTCTCTGGATATTAAGAGAGCTTTCTGCAAAGATGCCAAAGAAGCCGGAACTGTTTATAGATGAGATATCTTTTAGCGAGAGAGGCCTGAGCCTTAACGGCAAAGCTAAAACTTTTGATGAGGCCGAAGAGGTTAGAAAAAGCCTTGAGAAAATGGGACGATACGAAAAAGCTGAGATAGCAGAGTCTTCCGCTTCTACCGATAAAACTTCCGTGTCATTTAGGGTAAGACTGAAATGAACGCTTTTAAAAATATTAACAGAAAGAAGAGCCTTAAGCTCGCTCTATTTGCCGGCGCTCTGGTGTTGATTTCTCTGATCGTTTTTTCGATGATTGAAAAATCGGACGAGTTGGACAGGAAACTGGCAAAAGCGCGAGAGAAGCTGGGAGATATTACTGCCGCGGCGGAGAGATATACCGCGATTTCTAAAAGCGCTCCGCCTGCTTTTCACGGTTCTCCATCTGCTAATCTCACTTTAGAAGTTGAGAGGCTGGCGAGAAAATCGGGGCTGGGGAAAAGTATAGAGAAGATTTCGCCAAAGCAGGGAGGGAAAGAATTGACTCTCTCCATTGCCGGCGTAGAGCTGTACTCTTTTGTCGATTTTTTGAAAAACCTCAAGCTTTCTCCATCGGGAATCATCGTAAAGAGGGCGGTTGTCAAGCGGTCGTTCGAGAAAAAAGATAAGCTGGAAGTGAGCCTTACCCTGATTAAGGGCTTTTAATATGCAGGCTGTAACAGAAACATTCAGCGTTCGTGCCCGAATTGCCGATAAGCTCAAATCTATTTTTAAAAGAAGCGAAAAAGCCAAAGGAAAAAGACTGGCATTTTATTCGGCTCTTTTTATTGCCGCGCTTATTTTTTTTACAATAGTCAATTTCGATACCATGCCACTTGAAAATAAATTAAAAAAGATGGCGTATGATAAGGCAGGTATAACCCTAAAAATCGGGAAAACAGGTTTTTCATTTCCGTCTGGCCTCACTTTTGAAAACCTTTGGGTGAATAATCTCGGACCGGCTCTTAATGGGAATGTCGATTATCTTAAAGTTCGTCTGCTTGTTTTTTCTCTTTTAAAAGGCAGTCCCAGTCTCCGTTTTTACGCGGAGAAAGAGGGCGGAGAGCTAACGCTAGATTTTGCCGGTAGGTTCGAAAAAGGTGGGAAAGTGGAGATAGATATAGAGTCGGTAAAATTTCCTATCCATAAAGCGTTAATACCGGAAAAAGGGGAACTCCCTGTAGATATTTTTTTAACTTCCAGCGGCAGGTTTACCGTGCCAGAAGGAGATATTCAAAAACTGGAAGGCGAGATAAAGTTTGCTTTTTTCGATCTTAAGCTGGACAGCCTTTTCCCCGGTGGCAATCTTGGTAAGATGATCTCGCCAAAAGAAGCTACCTGCAAGGTAACGGTACACAAACGAAAGCTGACAACGAAAAACTGTTTTGCCGAGACTAAGCTTGGCAGGGTGAACCTAAAAGTTACCACCATGCTCGCAAAACGGATGGAGAAAACTCCTTTGAGCGGATTTATTGTGATTTCTAAACCGTCAGGAATTTTAAAAACGGTTTTATCTGTTAATACAAAACTGCTGAGGCCGGACGGCTCTTACCGTATACCGCTTCGGGGAACATTCGAAAAACCGCGCCTCGATATTTGAGGCTTTTCGCGGCATAGCAAGGGACTGTTTAGAATAAGTAAAATTATATTCTAATGAGTTAACCAACACTCGATAAAGGGAGGTCGGTCATCCATATCCTCTGTTTCCAAAAGAGTTTTTTGAGCATTTTAAGGAGAAGTTCATTTTCTGTTCCTCAAAAATAGAGCCTTTAGATATTGGTAATTTGTAGAAAAATCGAATTTATCTCATTCGGCAGTAGCCCCAGCAAGTGCCGCGCTGAAGAGCTTATCAGTGAAGATATTTTTTTGCCGCCTGTTTTGCAGAAGGCAGTTCCCGCAGGATAAATTTTCAAAACTCTCGGCCGGCGGATACTAAGGCCTCCGCGCTTAGTTTGCCGTTGTTCTGGATTTAAGGTTCCAGCGAAGCCAGAAAAGGCCCATATTTTTTATCGGTATCGGAAATATGGGTTATAAACCACTCTTTCAGTGTAGAGGCGATTTCCGCGCAGACCAGCCGGCTGTTATTTCCACCTTCAAATTTGATATAGAGGGAGCGTAACTCAAAGAAAAATCGATTATGCTCGTTTCTATGTTTTTCGAACTCGGTGTAGCGAGCGGCATACATGCTGATTTCTTCATCAAGAAAATGTGTAAGAGTGTATCCAAGAAGTTTTATAAGGATGGCGCTAATAGCTCTTTTATCATCGCTCATAGCGAGAGCGTTGAATTCGTTTAGGTAGCTTATGATGGTTTTGTGCTGTTCGTCCAGCTTGGCTATCCCTGTGGAATAGTCCTCTTGCCATTCAACTGTTATTTCGTTCTTTGGTGCCATCCTAAACCCTTCCACGGCAACAAAAGCCGCACCAACCTCATCTCCCTTTTGTTCTGTTGCTCAAAATGTTACAGACTAACGCCATTTTCCGAGGCGAATTTTGCATACTCAAGATCGTCTTTCATTATATGGCCCTGTATCCATTCGGTAAGGATTGCGGTTATTTCCGCGCAGATTATTCTGTTGCCGCCCTCCCCTGCTTTAAATCTTACATATAGGTCTTTTACTTCTCTTATGAAATTATCGTGATCTTTCTTGTGCCTGTTGAAATTGGGATAGCTTATTTTATACAGAAAGATTTCCTCTTCCAGAAAGTGGGTAAGCGTGTAGTCAAGAATCGAAAGAAAGGTTTTATCGACAGCTTTCAGGTTGGTTCTTTTGCTCATCATAATGTCGCGTAGGTCGTTTATAAATTCGAACAAAACTTTGTGTTGGTTGTCGAATGTGGAAATGCCGATTGCGTACTCATCCGTCCACTCCAGCTTTGGCATCTGAAGCGTCATGGCACTCTCTGGGTTACTGCTCATTAAAGCCTTCCTAACGTTAATGCAGTTTAAAAATAGCCTGCTGGAAAAGCTGTAAAGCTACGACGCAATCTTTACAGGTAATCTTAACCAGTCAGTACCTACGGGAACCATTCTAACATTGCGCTATGCTGAATGCCGAAACAATTATTGCTTTGTCTGCTTGCCCTGCATTATAAAAAGGGGGCTGTCGCCCAATGAGATAAATTCGATTTTTCTACAAATTACCAATCCCTAAAGACTCTATTTGTAAGAAGTTAGAAAATGAACCTCCCCTTAAAATGCTCAAAAAACTCTTTTGGAAACGGTCCCAGAGGATAGACGGCGAATTAGTTAAGAAACTGTTTTTATTGCATTATTATCCAGAAAGGCTAATTGAGCAGTGGAGAATCATTTAGTTAGGCGAACCGGGCATGGCGACCCGGCCCGCCAAAGGAATTTGAGCGTGCTCAAAGGTTCAGGGCAACCTTGGCAGAGGTTTTACCCATTGTGCCGTTATTCGGATTTTCCGCTTTTATCCGGCTCCATGCCTGTCGGAGATTCTCTAAAATGAGGATTGATTGTACGATTAATTCTCTGTCGCCGTTGATGTTTGCCTGAGTAAGCTTGGAAAGAATAAGGGAGTATACCCGCTCAAGGTTTTTGGCTACCTCCCCGCCCTTTTGATTATTGAGTGATTCTTGGAGTTCTGAAATTATTTTTTGAACTTTGGATATGTACATCCCCCGTCCGGCTATATCGCCGCTTTCTATTTTCTTGTCGCATTCTTTAAGGAAGCGGATAGCTCCATCGTACATAAGCATGACAAGTTTCAGCCCGCTTCCGGTAGTTACTTCATTATCTTTATAGGCCTGCAGTCTTCTTTGAGTCATTTAATTTTTCTCTCCCTCTCTATTATCGGCCCATTGATTTTGGCAGACTTGCTAACTGTTGCGTAAGGTAGTCTCCCTGCCCCTTTAGGCCGGACAGAGTTACTTCCAGTTGTGAATATTTTTGAGAAAGAGATTTCTGTTTTACCGCAATCCGGTTCTCAAGGCTGACTATCTGGTCGTCCAGCTCAGAGTTCGATTTTTCCAGATGGTACCGCTCGTTATAGACGGCACCCTGTCTCGAATACTCGGTAATGTAGCCTGTCTCATACGCTATCCGCTCGGCGATACCTACGGAGATATCCATAATACCTGTATCACCGACGGTTAGGTTGGAGCTAGATGTCCTTAAGCTTAAACCATGGGCTATTGAACCTTTCGGAGCGTTCCAAAAACTTCCAGAACCTTCCATTGTTATCCAGTCGTTACTGCCGGAGCTTCTTACCTGAAGTACGTTTTGTCCGCCGGAAGAGATAACCTGAGTTTCGTACTTGCCGGCGGCAGTCGCTCCGGTTGCCTGCGTGAAGGTGTAGGTCCCCGAACCGGACGAAACAAAAAGTTTTGTTACGGCATCAACATCGCTTTCAATCGCCGCCCTCAAAACCGTTTTGTCGATTTGCAGTTGGTTGGAAGAGTCGGATTTAATACCGACTTGGGCCAGAGAAGAATAGGCATCATAGCCTTCGTAAAGACCAGACACACGGCCTGTTACTATTCCCCTCAGTTTTTCTTGAATATTTCGCAGTGTGCTGTTTCCAAAAAGTACGTCGCCCTCTTTTTTACTGACGTTGTATGACGATTTAGAGGCAATATCTACCATCAACTCGTTGTAGCTGTTGACAAAATTTTCTACGTTGTTAATTATCGCGTCGGCATCATTCTTCGCGGTTATTATTCCGCTACCTGTCTCACGAACGGTGATCGCCATTCCGCTTATGACATCGTTAAAAGAGTTCGAGTTTCTTACTATCTCGACGCCATCAAGCGTAATCAATCCGTTTTGTGCCTGAGATGTGGTTGAGAAACTGACGTTAGGAGAGCCAAAACCGCCGGGAAGGACAGAGAATTCCCAGTCCGCACCAACTCCATCGCTGGCAACTATCAGCCTGTAGCTTGGTGTACCGGAACCGCTGGTATTTACAATCGTAGCGGTTCTTCCGATATTCGCGGCGTTAATCTCATCTGCCATTCCTTGAAGCGTATTGGCCTGAAATGTAAATGTGCCAGATGTAACTGTAGCGATAGTTACAGTTTGAAGCTCGCTGATGCGGTCGGTAGTTGACGAAAAGCTTTGGTCGGAAGCAACCTTATGCCCCTGTGCCAGTTGATTTACCGTTAGATTGTAGCTTGCCGGTTCAATATTAGAGGTAACAGCAAGGTCGATTATGTTGTTTGATTTCGAAGTATCGCTGTTTTGGAAAGATGCTGATACCGCTTGAAACTCGCTCGCACTGTTAATCTTTTGTGCCGCTGTCTCAAAAGAGAGAAGCTTGGTGTTTATCTCCTGCCATGCGGCAAGCTTGTCATCATTTTTTACCTGTTTATTCTCAAAAAGAGCTATAGGCCGTCTCTCAAGCTCAAGAAGAGCTGTAACAATTCCTGTTGTATCAAGACCGGAGACTAAACCATCAATTGTAACTGCCATTTTTTTCCTCAAATTCCCTTGTTGGTTAACTTATCGGGACTTGGAAAAACTATCTTGAGGCTTTTTTAAAACCGCCTGAAAATTATCGACTTAAACATCAAAACTGGAAAAAGGACGGCCATGCCCCTCCAACCGGAGAGGCAGGCCGGACCCTTTTTTAGCCTACCCTGTCAACCAGGGTACCATGTCGTTGTTTAGCATTACGGCCTTCTAAATCAATGACATCTCTGGAATCTAAGAATCTTCCGCCACTCTCCCGGCTCGGGACCGGTTCCATAACCAGTTTCCCGCTTGCCCTGTCGACGGAATATCTAACCCGTTCCTTTAAGACGTTCACTACTTTTTCGGAGCGGCTACCTTCCACCCGGGGTGGCCCATTTTCAAGCCTTTCACCAGGTTTATGCTTAATTCCAGGAATGTCGGGCCGCGACTGGTCAGCCGGGCGTTTGGCCAGACTGGCGGAAACGCTTACGTTTTTACTAGTCAGTTCCACGGTTCATCCCTCCTGTTTTTAAGTCCTTTATCCGAGTAGCTGCAGTACAGTTTGCGGAACCAGGTTCGCCTGCGCGAGAATCGCCGTCGATGCCTGCGAAAGTATCTGGTTCTTGGTAAACTCGGATATTTCCGAAGCGTAGTCGGCGTCCCGTATCTGCGATTCAGCGGCCTGCAGGTTCTGAGAAGCTATCGCAAGGCTTCCAAGAGTATGAGTCAGCCTATTTTGCACCGCGCCTAACCTACCTCTACCGTCAACAACTGTTCCTATGGCGGTGTCGAGCCTGCTAAGTGCGGAAAGCGCTTCGGCAACGCCGGTAACGCTTAGCGTGTCAATGGCAAGCGAAGCAGAAGTGATAGCGGTGAGGTCGACTGCTGTATTCAGGTTGATTCTGTCGTTCGAGCTTGCCTGAATACCTATCTGAATAACGACAGACGGCGAAATGCCGTCGTTTGAAAGCGAACCATCTACAAGATTTTGCCCGTTAAATTCCGCGGTAGTGGCAATTCTGTCTATTTCCGACCTAAGAGCAGTAAACTCGTAGTT
>JAJRYD010000020.1 GCA_024275955.1 Nitrospirota bacterium | reverse complement strand
TTGCGTCTTAACAGAACGCACCCACTGTTTTAGTATTGCACGATCTAGCGAGGTTAGAGGTAAAGCCGGACAACATGAAGCCATACACGGATTATATCAGAACTTATCTAGCAGTTAAGTGTTACATGAGACACTACACTAGCTCTATTTGCCGTTCGGCGGCATCTTTGCTAAGCGAGTCGAGCCTTGTTGCAAGCCTTGCCGGTATCTCCATATTCGTCATAAATCTTATTTTGGGGCTGTTGGCAAGTGAGATAAATTTGATTTTGCTACAAATTGCGAATCTCTAAAGCCTCTATTTTTACGAAGTTAGAAAATAAACTTTTCTTTAAAACGCTCAAAAACTTTTTTGGAAACAGCTCCTTTTTGTCTTATCAAGCGAACCTCGGAGAGCCTTCACAAATTTGACGGCGTTTTCGATTTTTGAATTAACGGTTCCCTTTTCTCCCACTATCTTGACAAGCGCGCTTCCTACAACAACCGCGTCGGCGACAGCGCCTATTTTTGCCGCCTCTTTTGGCGTGCTTATTCCAAACCCGCAGGCAACCGGCAGGGCAGTTGTCTTTTTGATTTCCAAAACCTGCTTGCCGACTTCAACGGCAGAAGGCTTGCTATCGCCGGTTATCCCTTTTACAGAAATATAGTAAAGGAACCCTTTTGAAGCTTCGGCTATTTTTTTAAGCCTTTTTGCGTCACTAGTTGGCGCGGCGAGGAAAATTGGGTCTATTCCTGCTTTTTTCAATACAGGAATAACATTTTCCGCTTCCTCTGGTATTAAGTCGGGCAGAATGATGCCGTCAAGCCCTGCGGAGCTGGCATCCTTCGCGAAACGTGAAATGCCGTACTTGTAAACAAGGTTAAACGCCGACATAAATACTAATGGTTTGTCGGTTTTTTTCCTAACTCGTTTTACCATTGCCAAGATATCTTTAAGGCAGACACCTTTGCTAAGCGCGCGTACAAAAGACTTTTGTATAGTCGGCCCATCTGCGAGTGGGTCGGAGAATGGAATACCGAGTTCTATTATGTCTGCTCCGGCATCGAAAATTTTAGGGATAAGTTTTTCTGTAATAGAGAGGCTAGGGTCCCCTGCTGTTAGAAAAAGTATCAGCCCTTTTCGGTTTTCTTTTTTTAATTCAGAAAATCTTTTCTCTATTCTGCTCATTAGTCGTTTCCTGCCATATCAAGAACTTGAGTTACATCTTTATCGCCTCGTCCTGAAAGGCAAACGATGATTATTTTGCTTTTGTTCATTTGGGGAGCCTCTTTGATTACCTGCGCGATAGCGTGAGACGATTCCAGCGCCGGCATTATCCCCTCCAGCCTGTTTAGAAGCTCGAACGCTTTTAATGCCTCTTTGTCCGAAACAGTTTTATAAACAGCTCTGCCTGTTTTGGCAAAAAAGCTATGCTCCGGCCCCACACCGGGGTAATCGAGCCCTGCCGAAATAGAGTGAGTCGGGGATATCTGCCCGTTTTTGTCTTGAAGCAGATAGCTTAAGTTTCCGTGAAGTATCCCTTTCGTGCCGTAGGTAATTGTGGCGCCATGCCTGCCTGTTGTTTTGCCTGTTCCACCAGCCTCTACTCCTACCATTTTTACTTTTGCATCGTCGTAAAAAGGGTGGAAAAGGCCGATAGAGTTACTGCCGCCGCCGACACAGGCGACCAGCATCTCCGGCAGACGTTTTTCAGCGACAAGTATCTGCTTTTTAGCTTCCTTGCCTATTACCGACTGGAAATCTCTCACAATCATAGGGAACGGGTGCGGGCCCACCACCGAGCCTATGATGTAATGAGTATCGTCCACCGATCCTATCCAATCTCTAAGAGCTTCGTTGGTGGCATCTTTTAATGTTTTGCTACCGGAAGTAACAGGTATCACGCGCGCACCCATAAGCTTCATACGGTGTACATTGAGTTTTTGGCGTTCGATATCGTCGGTACCCATATATATATCGCATTTAAGATTAAAAAGAGCCGCCGCGGTTGCCGTGGCTACACCATGCTGTCCGGCGCCGGTCTCTGCTATTATCCGTTTTTTGCCCATCCTCATCGTTAAAAGCCCTTGCCCTACGGTGTTGTTTATCTTGTGGGCCCCTGTATGGTTTAAATCTTCCCTTTTAAGGTAGATTTTTGCTCCACCAAGATAATTTGTAAGACTTTTGGCGTAATAGAGCGGAGTGGCACGACCCACATAATCTCTCATCAGAGATTTAAGCTCTTTTTTGAACTTGGGGTCAGATTTTGCGTGAGTGTACTCTTTTTCAAGCTGATTTAAGGCAGGGAGCAATGTTTCGATAACATACCGCCCCCCGAACTCCCCAAAATATCCCTTTGA
Organism: Nitrospirota bacterium; assembly: GCA_024275955.1. GTDB lineage: Bacteria > Nitrospinota_A > UBA7883 > JACRGQ01 > JACRGQ01 > JAJRYD01. The sequence continues at coordinate 167,121 of JAJRYD010000020.1, read as the reverse complement.
GTCAGGCAGTTTTCTGCTATTAGACATAACGGCTTAAACCTCTGGAATCTTCGATATAGAGCTGTCCAGAAGTTTGTCATCCAAAGAATAATCTTTAAGACTTCCCCCTAGATAGGCATCGTAAGAGGCCATATCGAAGTGTCCATGTCCCGAAAGGTTAAAGACGATAGTTTCGCCCTTTCCATCTTTCTTGCACCTCAAAGCTTCCTCTACGGCAGATTTTACGGCATGTGCAGATTCTGGAGCAGGGATAATTCCTTCCGTCTTGGCAAACAGAACGGCAGACTTAAAAACTTCGTTTTGATGATACGCTTGGGCCTCGAATATCTTTTCATGCACCAACTGCGATACCAGAGGAGACTCTCCGTGATATCGCAAACCGCCGGCATGAATTCCCGGAGGAACAAAAGAACTGCCGAGAGTGTACATTTGAACCAAAGGAGTGAGTCCTACGGTGTCTCCAAAGTCATACGCATAGGTACCTCGTGTAAGGGTGGGGCAGGCTGATGGCTCTACACCTATCATGCGCAAGTTCTCTCCGGCAAGCTTATCGGCTACGAAAGGAAACGCGAGTCCGGCAAAGTTACTCCCTCCGCCGCAGGCACCGATAAGAATATCAGCTTTTTCTCCAGCTTTTTCCAACTGTTTTTTTGTTTCAAGCCCGATTACCGTCTGGTGCAAAAGTACATGGTTAAGTACCGAACCAAGAGCATATTTGGTATCGTTGTGAGTAGCGGCATCTTCGACAGCTTCCGAAATTGCGATACCAAGAGAGCCTGTAGAGTTTGGGCTCTCGGCAATTATTTTTTGTCCTGCCTGCGTACGGTCTGTAGGGGAGGGGAAGACCTCCGCGCCCCATGTTTCAATCATTGAACGTCTATACGGCTTTTGCTCGTAAGATACCTTTACCATGTAAACGGTGCATTCCAAGCTAAAGCGGGCGCAGGCAAAGCTAAGAGCGCTTCCCCATTGTCCGGCCCCTGTTTCGGAAGATATCCGTTTTGTACCGCTTATTTTGTTGTAATAGGCTTGCGGTATGGAGGTATTAGTTTTGTGACTGCCTGCCGGAGAGACTCCCTCGTATTTGTAAAATATTTTTGCAGGGGTACCTAGAGCCTTTTCCAAGCTGTATGCCCTGTAAAGAGGTGTCGGCCTCCATAAAGCTAGTACATCCAATACCTCCTCAGGTATATCTATCCATCTTTCTGTGCTTACTTCCTGCTCGATGAGCGGCATAGGAAACAGAGGAGCAAGATCTTCCGGCCCTATCGGCTGTTTGGTGCCTGGGTGGAGAGGCGGAGATGGTTGATTCGGCATATCCGCGACTACGTTGTACCATTGCCTGGGTATCTCTTTTTCCGATAAGGTTATTTTTCTTTCCTGCATTTTGCTCCCCAGATTAAAAGTCATTTTCAAAACAGTCTATAGCTAAGCTATGTTACTAGAAATATTTACTTTCAGGCAAGTTTGGTGTAGACTATCGGCAGATAATCAGGAGGTAGGATGGCTGTATCGGTCGAGATAGCTCTGCAAGGCAAGGGCATGATGCAATACGCGCCCAATTTCTTAAGCGGCGGTGAGAAGATAGAACAAAATCCACACACCGCAGGCATTACCAAAATGATGTCAAGAAATACAGAGAGTACAGGTTCCGTGAAGAGCGAAAATTTCCGGTCGGTAACACCGTCTGATAACCTTGAAATTATTAAAGTTTCGACCAGAAACGCGATTGACGCGACCCCAAACCTAGCTGAAAGCGGAATAGGGCAAAAAGTCGCCATCTGGGGCTAACCCTCTTAACTCCCTTTTTTATAGAAACCTCTTTTAGTCAGTGCGAAATTTTATTTTTACCGATAGTTGTGGCCTTCTTTCTGCTATGCCTTCGATATCCCAAAACAGGGGAGAGCTTGTTGTGTACATCCGCGGGGGGGAGGATTTAACCTGTAGCTACCTTCCAAGAGGTGCTGTATACCACTACCTTAAAGACCCCGGCAACCTATCTAAGCTGAGTATCACACCGCAGGACAGGGTAATAATTCATTTCAATGATGCCGCCTTAAGGAAAGCTGTTTTTGAGAATATCCGCCAAATATCTCCAGTAGTGCCTGTTTTAGTTGTCGACCCTACCGAGGAGGAAGCCGGAAAAAAATCCTCCAATGAAGATAGCTGTCTTAGCGTCATTTCTGTAGGTTCTATCCTCAAATCGAAATCACAGGAAAGATGGCACCAGATAGAAACCAAAAAAAGAATAAAGAAAATGAAAGAGGTAATAGATCCGGATAAACCGATATTAATACTTACACAGGACGACCCAGACCCAGACGCGATAGCCAGTGCTATGGCGCTTCAGGTAGTTCTGGAGCGAAACGATAAAACAGCGCCTATAGTTACTCTACGGGGCATCTCAAGAAATGAGAATGTGAATATGATTAACATTCTCGGCACAGTTGTTAAAAAGGTTTCGATGGCGACAGTGAGGGATAGCCCGCAAATTGCTATGGTGGATGTCCAGCCGTCATTTTTTAAGAAGTCTTTTTCAAATCTTAAAATTGTGATTGACCACCATCCTGTCAGCCTTGAAACTAAAATTGCGTACAAAGATTTACAGGTAACTTATGGGGCAACATCGACGATACTTACCGAGTATCTAATCGCCAACAACTCCGTTATTCACCAAAAACTCGCAACGGCACTCTATTACGGGATTAAAACCGACACGCTGGCGCTCGGCAGAGAAGTCTCAAAGGCCGATTTTCACGCCTTCGTTCAGCTCTGGCCGAAAACAAACCATGAGCAGATTTCGCAGATGGAAAAGCCGAGGCTAAAAGATGAGGAAATTGATGTCTACATTACCGCACTAAAAAAACATACCGTCACAAACGGTTTTCTTTTTGCCGCGCTTGGTAATGTTCCAAAGGACGACCTTGTGCCGAGGCTGGCTGATTTCGTTTTGCAGATAGGCAAAACCGACTTTGCCGTCGTATGGGGGATAATCGGCAAAAGCTCCACCTTTTCGGCCCGCTCGCAGGCGCCAACAGCACACGCCGGAGAGATACTAAAAGAGCTGTTTGACAGTATAGGAAGCGCAGGCGGGCATCAATCTATGGCGAGAGCGACTGTTGACACATCTATCCTTATGAAAGAGTTTAAAGCTAAATCAATTAAATCGCTCTCAGAAATTTTGCAAAAAAAACTACTCACCGTAATAAAGAAAAATAAAAAAACAAGCAAGCAGGTAAACCAGCGTAAATAGAAAACCGCTAACGGCGGCACTATTCTCTAAGCAAAAAGAAAAAGAGGCTGGAAGGTGCTTTCCAGAAAGCTTTTAAACTTTTATCCTGAAGCGGTAGCGGTAAGTTCTTCGGGGGCGACAGTGTCGGTCTGAACCATATCTACAGAGAGAACCTGTGAAACGCCCGGCTGTTGCATTGTGATTCCGTACAGCCTGTCGGCAAATGCCATCGTTTTTTGGTTATGCGTGATAACCAGAAACTGAGTCGTTTCGGAAAAGTCGGTAATTATATCTTTAAACCTGCCGATGTTTGCTTCATCAAGCGGCGCGTCTACCTCGTCTAGAAGACAAAAAGGGGAGGGCATCTCCATGAAGACGGAAAATAGCACGGATAGAGCTGTCATAGCTCTTTCTCCGGCACTTAAGAGGGTCAGGCTTTGTCTTTTCTTGCCGGGAGGGCGGGCCATTATCTCTATGCCGGATTCAAGTATGTTCGACTCGTCGGTAAGAATCATCTCGGCCTCGCCGCCGTTGAAGAGCCGTTTAAAGTTTGCCGAAAAGTTTTTGCTTATCGCCTCAAACGCGTCGATGAACAGTTGTTTGGTTGTTCTATCCAGTTTGTCTATAACTTTTCTAATGTTGTCAATAGACTCCAGCAGGTCATCTCTTTGAGTCGTGAGAAACGTGAGCCGTTCCATTACTTGGTTGTAGTCGTCAATCGCCGACATATTGACATCGCCGAACTGCGTCATCTTTTCTTTTAGCTCAGCCATTCTGTTACGGCATTCCTCCATATCCATACCGCTTGTATCGAAGTTTTTCACCTCTTCCGGCGTGTGGTTTTGCTCCTCTATTTTTTCAAGCAGAGCCGATATGCGCATTGATGTTTCCGTATACTTCTGCTTTGCCTCCGTAAGAGAATCTTTGGTCATGTTAAGCGAATTCTCGCTGTCGTCAACATCGGTGGTTTTCTTCTCTATCGCCTCTCTATCCATCTCCAGCCGTTCGGATGTCTCCTCAAGTTTCCCAGAAAGTTCGTGCTTCCTTTCCAAGCCGTCATGTATGGCATCCTTCAGCCGCTCTATCTGCTCCTCAAGCTCTCTCTTTTTGTTTGAACCAGCTTCTATGTCATTGCGCATAACGGTCACGCGGTTTTTTAGCTCGGCTATGCTGTTTACCATTTGGTCTTTTTCCAACCGCGCCATCTCAAGCTCGCCGTTAAGTGATGTCAGCGAAACCTCCATAGCCGACACCCCATCGGCAAACCCCGCGACTTTTGTTCTCGATTCCTTTTCGTCTGTTTCCAAAGATTCGAGTTCTTCCGTTAAAGATGCCTGTTGCTGGTTTAGTTCTGTTATCTCTTTTTCAAGAAGAGATATTTCTCCGTTAAGGTTGTCCTTTTCCATTTCGAAAGAGTCCATTTCGGCTTTGAATGTTTCTAGCCGTGTTTCGTGCCGTTCTTTTTCCGAGTCGAGTGTTTCGGAATCTTTTCTGGCATGAACAAGGACAAGCTCCTCGCGTTTTACCAGCTTTTCCTTCTCTTCTTTGCCGGATTCCACAACACCAAGCTCCGCCAAAACAGCTTCAAGCTTTGCCTTTTCCGTTTCTACTGTTTTTCTGTTTTCTTCTACAGCCTTGGAAAGCTCCTCGATTATTCTTTTTCTTTCCAGCATGCCTCCGCCGGCATTTCCAGAGGTTCCGCCGGTTATCACGCCGGAGTTATCGAGTATATCTCCCTTTAGCGTTACGAAAGTGTAGCCGTTTTGTGAACCAAGCGGGATAGCCTCCTCAAGGCTCTCGATAAAGACCACGTTTGAGAGAAGGTTTTTTATCAATGGGCGAAGCCTATCGTCGGTTTTTATCAAGTCGACTGCCATCCCGATAACGCCTTTACCAGAAACAGACTGTAAGCTCTCACCCGCCGCGCCGGATTCGATGGAGAGGAAAGTAGCCCTTCCAAGCTTGCTGGAGTGAAGCAGGTTAATAGCCTCTATCGCATCTTCAGGTCTTTCTACTATCAGCGATTCGAGTTTGTGGCCAAGCACCGCTTCAAGCCCGCCCTCGTACCGTTTGTCGGTACTTATACTGTCTACAAGAGTTCCACGCAGTTTTCCAGATATCGGATGGTTTTCCTCTTTAAGCTTTAGAAGTGAACGCACCCCGTCTTGGTAGCCTTCAAAAGAGCTTTCAACCTCAAGAAGAGATTCAAGCCGCGTGCTGTTTTCCGTGAGAATGGTTTTGATATCTGATATTTGGTTTTCCGTTTCATTCTTTGCGTTAAGGAGTTCAGACCTTTTGCTACCCAAAGCGTCTATATCTTCCTGTAGCCTGTCAAACGTTGCCTGAGTCTCCCGTATTCCTTCTTCCTTCTTTTCTTTTCTGCCTTTTATTTCCGCTATCGCTATTTCGGCTTCTTCTTTTTCAAAAAAGGTCTTTTTAATCCGTTGGCCAAGTATCTCTATACGGGTCCGGTCTGATGCCAGCTCGTTTCCTTTATCTGCGGCTAGGCCCCTTATCCGGCCTATCTCTACCTGTTTTTGCGAAATTGCTGTTTCTATCTCCCCGATTTTAGAGCTTTCTAAAACCTGCTCTTTTTTTCGCTCCTCAAGTTTACTTCTTTTTTCGGTAACTTCCAGCTCACGGTTTTGTATTACTTCGTCTTTGCCTTCAAGCCCTCTCTCCATTTCGCCGGTTCTTCCTTCAAGCTCTACGATTTCATTTTCAAGCTTTTCAGCAACAATGGAAGATTCGGATATCTGGTCTGTAAAAAGTGTTATCTGACGTTCATTGCTCTCGATCGTAGAGGTGAGTCTATACTCTTCTTCCTTTAGCTCCGAATGGTTTTGAGAAAGCTCGTCTATGGACGATTGCAGGGAGATAAGCTCATTTTTTCTTGTCGATATATCGGTTTCAAGCGAAGCGCGAACCTCTTCAAGACGGTCTATCTCTTTTTTTACGGAAGAATCAAGGGTGTTAAGGCTACGCAACTCGTCCGCAGAGGTAGCGAGAAAAAGATCTTCCATCTCTACCTTAAAAGTTTTGAACCTTTCCGCCTTGTTAGCCTGCCTTTTAAGCGAATTTCTTTGGCGCTCCAACTCGCTTATGATATCGCTTACGCGATCCAGATTTCCTTTTGAACTCTCCAGCTTATTGAGTGCCTGATGCCTGCGGTTCTTGTATTTCATTATGCCGGCCGCTTCCTCGATGATAAATCTTCTATCTTCCGGCTTGCTGGTTACTATCTTTTGTACCTGATCCTGCTCGATTATAGAAAAAGCTCTGGTCGAAATCCCTGTATCAAGAAAAAGGTCGATAAGATCTTTAAGGCGACAGGGAGTGCTATTTATTAGGTATTCGCTCTCGCCACTACGGTAAAGCCGCCTAGTGACGGTTACTTCGTCATATTCGGCAAGTTCGGGCCTACTAAGCTTTCCTTTTATGTCGGCTATAGTAATTGACACTTCGGCCATCCCCGACTGTTTGCGGGCAACAGAGCCGGAAAAGATAAAATCTTCCATTTTCGCGCCGCGTAAAAGCTTTGGCCTCTGCTCGCCAAGAACCCACCGCACGCCGTCCGAAATATTGCTCTTGCCGCAACCATTAGGCCCTACGATAGCTGTAACCCCAGCCCCGAAAGTAATCTTGGTGCTATCTACGAACGACTTGAAGCCAGTCATCTCAATGCTCTTAAAGTACATCTGCCCCTTCTCGATATTTTCTGTTAGCGGAGATTATAGGATTGTTAAATCGGCAAGTAAAGAATAAAAACCTACATATAGTGTTATCTGATTGAATCTACAACAACATCTAGTGGTAATAAGTTGGAATATAACGACATATGCCTATGCTAAATGGCTATACCCAGTTCTGCCGACATCGACTTCTCGTCCATTTTTATCAACCACTTTAAAGCCAGATTTCACTATTTTTCCTATCTCCGATATCTGCCTTTGGAAACGTTTAAGTTTTTCTATTTCCTTTTGAGGGACGGTAAACAAAAGTTCGTAATCTTCGCCATATCCAATCATGTTTGGAGTAGGGTTCCTTTTTTTTAATTCAGGTTCGATAGGGATTTTTTCCCATTCCAGAACAGCCCCCGCCTTCGATTCCTTAACAAGGTGTTTCAAGTCCTGAAAAATACCGTCACTGATATCTATGCACGAGCTTGCGATACGGTTTTTGGCAAGATAAATACCTACTTCCGGCTTGGGGTTAGGGTTTGCCCATCGTTTTAATAGGAATGGCTCAGGTTTTTTGCCGGCTTTAAACTGCCGGTAGGCAGAGGTAGATGCTCCTACCGTTCCGGTAACGAATATAGAGTCTCCCTGCTTTGCACCTCCACGCAACATCGCTTCTCCTTTTTTTACCCAGCCTGTGAGAGTGAGGTGAATAGAGAATTCTTTCGCCGAGGTGATATTGCCTCCGGCAAGAGTAACTCCGTACTTTGCGCAGGCCGCCATAATGCCGCCGATAACACCTTTTATTAGCGGAGCTTTTATCTTTTTTGGAAGGGCGAACGTCAGCCAGGCGTAGTACGGCCCGTCAGCCCCCATCGAGGCGATATCCGATATGTTTACTTTTATAACTTTTTGGCCGATTTCGCGCGGCGTAAAATATTTTGAGGAAAAGTGGTTCCCGTCCACAAGAGAGTCGGCTGTCGTAACCTGTAGCTTGCCCTTAGGCGGTTTTATTATAGAGCAGTCGTCGCCTATAGGTAGGTAAAGGCTTTTGTTTTTGCTTTGCCCCTTAAATTTTCTGCGTATAAACGAGATTAATTCAAATTCTTTCATCTCGGCATTCTAACGCGAATTTTGCCAATGCTCTTCAATAGATTCGAGCAATCCTTGCGCAAGCTCCTCGCAGTAAGGGGGTGGTGTTGAGCTTGTTTTTAATTTTTTAATCTCCAACTAAGTTTACTTCTCACACTCCGACAACTGGCTCCACGCTGGTGCGTCGCTACCACCAGTAGAGAGGGTAGCTCCTCTTATGCGTAAGATTATTTACAACAAGAGCTACCAAAAGGAGTATCGACGCGCCAAGCCCAGCGGGGATTAGCGCGTAAAGGTAGCCGAGGTTATGTATGGTATCGGAGCCGATTACCGCTATCAATGCCGTCGCACCTCCCGGCGGGTGCAGGGTGCCGGTTAGAAGCATAGCAACAATGGCAAGAGAAACAGCAAGCGCCGACGCGAGCCATGTTATATCCCCAAAAATCTTAAAACATAAAACACCAACAAGGCCGGAAATTATATGCCCGCCAACGCAGTTTCTTGGCTGGGCAAGCGGGCTCATAATAGCGGAGTTAAGCAGTACGACTGTCGCCCCGAACGAGCCGATGATAAGCGTCATATCTGCTCCTTCAAAATAAAATGAAGACAGCCAGCCACAAAGGCCGATACCGATAAAAGAGCCTAGCCACGACCAGAAAACATTGGCGTAACCGTCAAACCCTGGCGATCTACGGCTTTCCTCGCCTTTCCATTTTCTAAAATAGTTTTTCATAACCAAAAAGAGTATAGCAAAGTTAAGGAAGCTGGCAGTCTACACAATCTCTTGAAAGAAGCAGAAACCGCTATTAAAAGCGATATCGTAGCTGTAGCTCTAATATGTAGGAACTTCTTTATGAAACTGTACATACCTATTTGTATGAACAGTAGTTACTCTATCTGAATGCCAGTGAATAGGAGCCTGCCGGAGCGAAGCTATTGGGAGTAGGTGAAAATTTATGAATCTTTTCGTCATTTTTTGGCTCACAGACAATAGAGCTGTTAGGCAGGCTTAAGGTGCGTCTGCTGAAGATTTTAGGCAGAAGGCATTATTAAAAACCATTGGAGCAAACTAAAAATGGAAGTAAAAAAAGAACTCGACTGTAAAGGCTTAATCTGCCCGGAACCTATTCTCTACATAAAGAAAGCTATGGGAGAAGTAGAGTCCGGCGAGATAGTAAAGATGGATACCACAGACAAAGGCTCTCTTAGCGACATGTCTGCTTGGGCAAGGCGGACAGGGCATGAAATAGTCGAACAAACCGAAGAAGGCGGTACCTTTACCTTTTTTGTAAAGAAGAAATAGGAGGCAAGAAAATGAGTGAAGAAGAACGTATCAAAAAGTTTTGCTGTATCGCCACGAAAGGTACTTTAGATATGGCATATCCGCCACTTATCCTGGCCACCACCGCTGTTGCTATGGATATGGAAGCAACAATATTCTTCACCTTTTACGGCCTAGAGATTCTAAAAAAAGATATTGATTTAAAAGTCGCCCCTCTCGGCAATCCGGCCGCCCCAAAGCCGATACCCGGAATACCTATCGGAGTTCCAAATATAGTCGGAGTTCTGCCGGGCATGACGGCGATAGCAACGATGATGATGAAAAGCTGGATGGGAAAGGCGAATGTCGCCACCATTCCAAAACTTCTTGAGAACTGCCAAAAATTCGGCGTACGGCTTATCGGGTGCCAGATGACGATGGACGTGATGGGCTACACAAAAGAACAGTTCATAGACGGCGTAGAAATAGGCGGCGCCGCCACCTACATAGATGTCGCCGCGGATGCCGATATCAACCTTGCGTTTTAGTGCCGCCTAGAACTCGTGAGTACCTAAACAAGCAGAGGGCGGGGAAACTGGTATGGAAAAGATGGGAAAAAGTATCTCGCTCATCCTCAGCATGGCGGACGAATCGGCAGCGGTTATAGGGGCTGTGGCTCAACCATCGCCTTACAACCGAACATTACCAAAATCAGCCAGAAAAGGGAAGCATGAGCTACGCGGTCATTTAAGCAATATGCATAACGTTTGCGCCGTGGCGGGCGTGCATCATCTACGCCGCCACGCACAACGACCCTGTAGGGGGGGGCCGACTACCGTTATTTACAAATTACCGAATTTGTAAACCACGACGTTCTCTTTTTTGTGTAAACCTTTCATATATTTAAAAAGTTTATCTTCTTTAAATCTTTTAGCGGCGAGCTTTTTTCTTTCTTTAATCGGGAAGTCCAGAAGTTGCTTATTGTCGGATAAATAGCGGTCGACCTCTTCGTCAGATGGCTCGAATCTCTTCAACAGCTGGTTTTTAAAAACAGACACCAGAAGTTTTTTTCTATGCTCGTTCATAGAATCTTCGTATTCAGCTCTCTTTTGAAGACGAAGCTCAACAGCCTCGATGCTGAAAAGCTTTATCCTAATAACTAGTGCCAGATGCGCGATAAGCTTTTCTCTAGCGCTTCCAAGGTTTAAAAACTGTTCTTCTATATCTCTGTATCTAATCTCAAAACTTTTTGATGTAGCGATAATATCGTCAGGCTTTATCTTCTCTGTCTCTTTTTTGCTAATTGTTGGAGAATAAGAAACTCCTGCTTTATCAAGAAGCCTGCTTTCTTCTTCTCTCAGCACAGTTTCCCTCTTTTTCTTTAAGATTGACGCTCTTGCCAGCATAAGGGAAAGCTTGTTTTCTTTCGCATATTCGCGCAGTTCCTTTTTCGACAGATTGATTTTTCTAACGAAAAGATTTTTGCTATAAAGTTCGGCAAGCATCGAATCGCTATATGCTTTTAATTTTTTTTCGTATTCAGGTGATGAAGCAATATTCTCTCTCTTAGCCTGCAGGTAGAGAAGCTCAAAATCTATCATCTCAAGAAGCAGTTTGGATAAAGCTTTGTCCTCCTCGTTCTTATGAAGCTTCTTAGCGGGGCTACTGTATTGCCTATTTCTTAATCTTTTTTGCAGTTCATCACTGGTTATCGAGACCTCTCCGACTACGGCGACGATTTTTTCGGCAGATGAACCGGAAATAAAAAGTTGGAAAATAAAAAAAGTTATCAGCAATGCTTTGAGTTTCATTTGTCATCCTTGGCAAAAGAGCGGCCGGTACCTTTTACCAGTGGCTCTTTGCTTAAACGTGTAATATTACTCGTCATATCCGTCAGTAAGCTTTACAGTATATCTCTCATCGCAGATGCCGCATATGCAGTTATTATTTCTCAGCTTATTCTGGCTATCTGCCTGTGGCGACAGGTATGGCATGGGGTAGGTTTTAAGCATAGCGTGTAGCATGAAGCTTTTCTATTTGGGCATGATTTGTTGTAGCATTGGGATAGATTTTCGTTTTTTAGAAAAATATGAGGAACTGTTTTCCAGATAGACGGTGAAAAACGGTCTAAGCGCGACATGGAGGGAAAAATGGAAGAAGATAAAGATGAAATACATATAGAGTTGGAAACAAGTGGGGAAGCAACTCCTCCAAAAGAAGAAGACAGGCCGGCAAAAGAGGAAAAAGCGATAGAGATAGAGCTTGAAGAAAAGCTTGACGAAACGAAACCGGAAATTGACAAAGGCGCGAATGATTTAGACGACTTAAAAGCGGCCGCCGCTATTTTTAGAGAGTCTCATTCCCCTGCAGAAAAAGAGCCCGCAGAGGCGGTGGCTCCGCCGCTGGAAGATAGTAGCTGTAAAGAGCCGGAGTTGCCTGCCGAGGAACCTGAAGAAGAAACGGTGCCTCCTTTAGAAGCTGAGCCTCCGCCAGCTAAAAGCGAGATACCGCCATCTTTTGGAGATGTAACGAAAACTCCTACCTCTAGGCTGGACTGCATGCCCTCGTTCTCCGCTTTTACAGAAAAGATTTTCAAAAAAAACCGGCCGGTGCAGACCAGTATTGCCTGTCCAAAATGCGCCGATCGGCTTGTTTCCGTAGATGCTCATTTCAATGTAAGAGGTGAGCCTTTTGCCGGCTGGCTTTGCCGGAAATGTGTCGCTATTTACCACAACAAAGACAATAGTACGGAGTTTGTCTCGGGCTAAGAAACAAAAAAACCTTCCAAAAACAGTTAGCGATGAGATGAGGGGAGATTTTTTGTAGTAGCAGGCTCGTCTCTATCTGGTTACGCGGCATCATCGGCGATGTTTGCCGAAAAGCATACGTTTAGCCGGTAAACGACATTCCGCAAATATTTTGATATATAGATTCTTGCGGAAAATGTAGCCGATTGATACAATTCAAAAGGTTTACGGTGCTTAGTTTAAAGTGATAGGGTAGCTGTGTTGGTAGGCTTGTGGCGCAGGTTTTTCAGGAGGTCAGGTAATTGAGGCTTTTAACCAGATTCGATTTTGACGGCGTTTGTTGCGCCGTTCTACTTAGAGAGTTGGAAGTGGTAGATGAGATAAAGTTCATTCATCCAAAAGAGCTTCAGGATGGAAACTTTGCTGTTACCAAAAATGACGTGCTTGCCAACGTAGCTTTTGTGGAAGGCTGTGGACTCTGGTTTGACCATCATTCCAGCGAACAGGAGCGGCAGGAGCTTGAAGGGAAGTTCGAAGGGGCGAGCCGTCTTGAGCTTAGCGCCGCGAGAGTTGTTTACGATTATTACGACGGCTCTAACAAGCTTTCCAGGTTTGACGAGATGATGGAGCAGGTAGACATAGCCGATTCCGGCAGGTTTACCAAAGATGATATTTTAAATCCCGAAGGATGGATCCTTCTTTCGTTTCTGTGCGACCCTAGGACGGGATTGGCATATTACGATAACTACAAAATAAGCCATTTCGATTTTATGCACCAGCTTATAGATAAAATGCTTGAGGTTTCTTCGATAGATGACCTCTTAGAGTGGGAACACTGCAAGGAGCGTGTCGAGAGATATTTTAAGCAGGACGCTGTTTTTAGAAAATATCTTTTAGAAAATTCAGAGATGAAAGGCCCTCTGGTTATTACCGATTCCAGAAATCACGACGAGACCCCTCCTGGAAACAGGTTTCTCATTTATTCCCTTTTTCCAGATGCTAACATCTCGATAAGGCTTATAGACGGAAAAGGGAAAAAGAATATAGTTGTTTCGATGGGGCATTCCATACTGAACAAAACGTCGACAGTGAACGTAGGCTCGCTTATGTTGCGCTACGGCGGCGGAGGACATTACAAGGTCGGCACATGTCAGGTTCCGCCGGAGATTGTTGATAAAGTTATAAAAGATATGTTTGACGAAATCGACAGCTGACACCCATACCCCCTTAGCGCGGGAGCTGTTATAATCAGCCAATGGCTTCAAAAGTCGCGCTCGCACGGTCTGCCGGTTACCGCTCTGGGAGCGTTTATGCCTCTCTTGAAAAACTGCTCTTACCTCTTGGCGGACTGGGAAAGTTTGTAAAGCGCGGCGATTCCGTTTTGCTCAAGCCGAACATGCTTACTGCCGCTCCGCCGGAAAGCGCAGTTACAACGCATCCAGAGGTTGTAAAAGCTCTGGCGGAGATGGTTATAGATATAGGAGGCAAGCCGTTTATCGCCGACAGCCCTGCTCTTAAAAGTTTCGACAAGGTGGCAGAGGTAAGCGGTATGAGAGCTGTGGCAAAGAGGCTGGGGATACCATGTTTTGCCCTCGGTAATTCGGTAGATCGAAAAACAGGCGATGAGAAAATGTTCAAAATTCTGGAGGTTTCGCGCGAAGCACTGGAGGCCGACTGTATTATAAATCTTCCAAAGCTGAAAACACACAGCATGATGCTTTTAACTCTGGCTGTTAAAAATATGTTCGGGTGTGTAGTGGGTAAACGAAAGGCACAGTGGCACCTTACCGCTGGTTTGGATAGGTACTACTTCGCAAAAATGGTAGTGGAGGTTTACGACCTGCTTTCTCCGAAACTTAACATAATAGACGGCATTCTTGGTATGGAGGGGGATGGCCCTGGAAGCTCTGGAAAACCTGTTGAAACTTCGATACTTGCCGCATCGGGTGATGGCATAGCGCTAGACAGGGTAATGCTTTCTTTGCTTGGGGTTTCTCCCAAAAACCTGCTTACCAATGTTGTAGCGGGGGAAATAGGGGCAGGGGAGACCGATATCGACAAGATAAATATTGAAGGTGATACCGTATCTTCTCTCCGGCCCGATAGTTTTCTTTTGCCAGAGCTTGAGGATATGGTTCCGGCCCGCGGTTATGCCGCCAAGTTCATAAAAAAGATTTTGAAAGACCAGCTTGTTTCAAGGCCTTTGGAAGATAGGTCGCTTTGCACTTTGTGCGGCGAGTGTGTGGATATCTGTCCTACAGCTGTTATAAAAAATGAGGACAAAGAGCTTGAGTTTGATTACAATGCATGCATACGTTGCTATTGCTGTGTCGAGATATGCCCCGAAGGGGCGATGAAGCTGTACAAACCGATTTTGGCAAAAGTTGTAAGTTCAATTTAACAAGGAGGAATCACCGTGAAAAAAAGCATCATACTTAGCCTGTCATTTTTATTTTTATTGAGTTTCCCAATGCCTGCTTTCGCCGCTTGCTGTAAGGGGATGGATAAGGAGCAGTGCGAGCATATGAATATGAAGGGGATGGCTGACGGCTCGGCTATGCCGGAAAAAGGGATGTGTAAAAAGAAAAGCGCGATGATGAAAGAGATGCATGAGATAGTTTTGCAGACTATCATTTTGCTAAAAGAAGAGGCGAAGAGCAAAAAGTCGAAAACTAAAGCATCAGAGCTGGAAAAGAGACTACGCAAGCATATTGAGGATATGGACAAACATCATGCCGGTATGAAAGGGATGAACGCGGAAGAAATCGGCGGTATGAAGGGTAAAAAACCTTGTGAACATTCCGATAAAAAATAGATTCGTCTTTGAGGCTGTAAAAAGGAAGATATGCCTAACAACATGGAGGCAGACCAAGAGAAGAAAAAGCAGTCCCAAAAGAGTGTAGAGATAATTATTGATGCCGCTTTTAGGGTTATAGCTGAACAATCTATTTCCGGTACCAGTATGAGCCGGATTGCCCGGGAATCCGGCTTTTCCAAACCTCTTTTGCATTACCATTTTGGGAATAAACATGCGTTGCTGAAATCGACTCTCAAAAAAGTGCTGAACCGCTTTCTTGAAATACCGCTTGAGAACGCTAACAAAAACCTCTCTCCTTTCGATGAAATAAAAGCGATTTTCAAAAGATATAAGGAGACGATAATCACCGAACCTGAACTGCTTGTAGTGTTTAATGATTTCTGGGTGCAGGGCGTGAAGGAGGTCTCTTATAGAGAGATGATAGCTCAGCGTTTTACCGCGTATAGATCATACATAGCACAGCTTGTCTCTGAGGGAGTATCTAGCGGCGAGTTTTCTGCGGAGAAGTCGCACATGATACCGCCGCTGATGCTGAGCTTTCTCGAAGGGGCTTCTCTACAGCTTATTCCAGACCGAAAGGCTTTTAACTATGAGCTATACCAGTATATGGCGCTGGAGATGATTGCGTCTCTCGCGGAGTATAAAGGGCCGGAAAAACCATAAGCTGACCTGCGCCGCGCGGGAGAGTGTAGTTGGCGGTGGTTTCGCCTTTCGTAACGAGTATCAGCTGACCTGCACACGAAGAGGGTAGGCGGGGCTATCTTTTTTGGGCTATTCGGTAAGTATATAGCGGAATGGATTTACCGGAACGCCGTTAAGCAGAACTTCGTAGTGAAGGTGCGGGCCGGTAGACCTTCCGGTGTTGCCGACTTTGGCTATTAACTGTCCGCGCTTTACCCTGTCTCCACGTTTAACCAAGTTAGCGGAGTTGTGACCATAGCGTGTAACTATGCCATACCCGTGGTCGACCTCTATTACGTTGCCGTAGCCCCCGTTGCGGGACGACTCCACTATAACACCGTTAGCCACGGCTATTATATCAGCGCTCATATGGGTAGCTATATCGACACCTTCGTGAAGCTCGCGAAGGCCGGTGAACGGTGAAATTCTGTAGCCAAAACCGCTAGTGACCCATCCGCGCGTCGGCCAGATAGACGGCGTAGAGGTAAGCAGTGAAGATTGATCCTTGAAAAACGCGTCGAGTTCGTGAAAGCTTATTTCCCTTTCCGCCGCCTTCGCGGAAAGGTGGTCAAGGTCTTCGTTAAGTTTGTTTAGTGCAGATGCTGAATGCTGGCCCATTCTATCGTCAAGCGAGAGAGACTTACGACTGGTAGAACCACCGACACCGAAAACATTTTGCGGCTCGCTCACAGACTTGTCGAGAGCGGTTATTACCCTTAGCTTTTTGTCGAACTTCTCAAGCCTTGCAACCTGCTTCTGGAAATCTTTAACCCTAATGGCAAATTTTTGAATTTCCTTTTTTTGCTGTAGGGAGAATTGGCGGAGTTCATCAAGCTCGTTCATAGAAAAATCTACTTCGAGCATCTTGTAAGAGAAGAAGCCTAAAAGCGAAAGCCCCACAAAAAATGCCGCTATACCAAGCTTGACAATGTTTCTGGGAACGCTAAACCGTATCATCTTGCCTGCCAGGTCGGCCATAAGAATTACGGTATATTTTTCACCAAACAACCGTTTAAAAAACGACTTAATCACACCACTCCTAAACTTCTTAAAGTCAACTTCTAGTCAACGCAGGCCGAAACCGGCAAACCAGCACACAAACATGCAATTACCTTGACGGCAAAACCAAGCGAAATCTTTACGCACACGGTAGCTATGATAGCATGGAAATCTCTTAAATGTCCAAATAATTTAGAGTGTTATAGAAGTTGTCAATCTCGAACACGGAGGCATAGCGGGGAGAACGTTTATTTTGAAAAGATGGAGAGTATCTCCTCTTCAAAAACCATCCACTCGTTAAAACCAGAGCCTCTAACCTTTAAATCAGACTTTGACAACGTATAAATAATTGTTTTTATTGATATTGTAGATTTAAATCGTCTGGCATTTTCAATATATTTCTTGGTAATCCAGTCATTCCTCAAGCCGCAGATGCTTGTAATTTGAGAAATAGGAAGTTTTCTTGCAAGGCCGGATTTGCATATAAGCATCTTTCTAAACTGGCTTGCTATCGTAGCAATAGCCCTTATAGGGTGTTCACCCTGTTTTTTTAGCGATTTAACAGCTTCAAGTGCTCTGGTGGCATTTCCTGCCGTGATAGCGTCGGTAAGCTTCCAGATATCGTCGATTTTAGGGGCGCTCATGCACTGCTCCAGATCCCCTACCGAGACCCTGTCCCGCTCTGCCATATATGTCGTCAGCTTTTCCATTTCGGAGTCCAGATGATGAAAGGCGCCGGTGAATCTTTCTTCCATCCAGTACCTTGCGTCTGGTGAAAACTTCAGGCCGGATGAGTTGAGCCTTTCGTTTATTATATGTTTTCGATTTTGCTGGGCTGTCTCAAAACTCATTTCCGATGTTTTGCTTTTAAGCGTTTTCCAGAATTTTAATCTTGAGTCTACCTTTCCTGCCTTAAGAATCAGCACAACATCCGGCGAAGGTCTTTCAAGATAATCCAAAAGCTCTTTTTGCTCGTCATCCCTTAAGCAGTATCCTTCGGCGGTTTGGCCTGGCGGTTTGAAGTTAAACGCAATCACTCCTCTAGTGCCGCCAAAAAATGAAACAGTCTTGATATCGGATATGAATTGGCCGAATCCTGTTTCAGCCAAATCGTAAGATACCCACGCGGTCGATATGTCTACCGCTGTTTTTTCTATCTCTGTCCTTAAAGCTTCTACCGCTTTTTTTATTCTAAAACCTTCCGAGCCATAAAAGAAATAGGCAGGGGGGAGCTTGCCGGATTTAATTAAATTAAAAAGTTCAGTTTCGGATTTCAGTTTCGGCACTTTATTTGCCGGCCGCCAGTCTGTTGACGAGGTACTCAGGCAGTTTTGCCGCCTCCATTTTTTTTTGAACCTTCTTAACGTCGTATTCTATTCTCCGGTACTCAATCGTTTTCGCTTTAGAGTCGTACAAAACGTAGCACGCGTCGGAGTTAGAATCTCTCGGTTGTCCCACGCTTCCTACATTGATTATGTAGTTGCGGTTGTTTTCAAGGGTTGCGTAAAGATCGCGTATAGGCATTACGTTAATTTCATCGACCATTTCGATAATAAGCGGCTGGTGCGAGTGTCCTATGAAACAGATATCGGTTGTAAGTTCTTTGTAGTTTGCCTGTGCGTCCCGCATGTTCATTATGTAGTGCCATGCTTCCGGCTCGTATGGGGTAGAGTGGACAAGCTGGAGGTTGTCGATGATACCTGTCGGCTTGAGCTTTTTTAAAAACTCTTTATTCTCTTTCGTAAGCTGTTCCGCTGTCCATTCCATCGAGGCGGTTGCGTACGGGTTAAAGTAGGAAGTGTCGGTAAGGCCTACCGCGGCCCAGTCGTGGTTTCCGGCAAGCATTACGTCAGCATTTTGTTTGAGTATGTCGATGCACTCGTTAGGGTTTGGCCCGTATCCGACTATATCACCGAGAAAAAGCTTTTGATCCACCTTCTGTCTGCCTATATCGTTCAAGACAGCTTGAAATGCTTCCACGTTCGAATGCACATCGGAGTAGATTGCATATTTCATAAATCATTCCTCAACTTGGGGGTTTTAATTTTTCGGTCTTATCTTGGATTCTGCTTCACCCAAAATCCCGTTTACAAATAGTGCCGACTTCTCGCTGGAATACTCTTTGGCAATTTCGAGCGCCTCATTAATAATAACAGCACTTGGTACATCTTTGCATTCCATAAGTTCAAAAACTGCCAGACGGACAATATTGCGGTCAACATCCGGGAGCCGTTCAACTTCCCAGTTTTTACTGCATCTGCCTATAACGCTGTCTACTTCCGGTCTATGCTCAACAACACCCTCGACAAGTGTTTCTGTATATTTTTTCAAGCTGTTAGAGCCTTTGCGACTGCTCCAGTAATTTTCTATAGCCTCTTTTTCCGCCATGTCGGAAAATTCTAAGCTGTAAAGAATGCTTACAGCCGCCTCTCTGCCGCTTCTTCTTAGTCCCATCTTACTGCCTGCCCTTGAGCAAGGTGCCGGTTAGCGGGCAGTTGAAAAAGCAAAGTCCGAAATTTGGTATATCCATCAATATTAGAAAAACCTGCGTCAGAGCTTTTGCCTGTTAAGGTTCACCATATCCAGTGCCGACATCGCGGCATCGTAGCCTCGGTTGCCGGCCTTGCTTCCGGCACGTTCAATAGCCTGCTCAATCGTCTCTGTAGCTACTACGCCGTATGTTACCGGAATTTTAGAGTTCATCGAAAGATCCATTAAGGTTTTGGTGATTGCCGACGCAAGATGTTCGTAATGGCTGGTCGCCCCCCTTATAATCGTGCCGAGGCATATAACCGCGTCGAATTTGTCGGCATCTACCGCCTTCTTTGCGGCAAACGGAATCTCGAAAGCGCCGGGAACCTGTATTAGGGTTATGTCGTCTTCGCTCGCTCCGTGCATCACAAGGCATTCCTTTGCGCCTGCGATTAGCTTTTCATTTATGAAGCTGTTAAAACGGCTTGCAACCAGTGCTACCTTGAGCCCTTTTCCATCTAGGTTTCCTGCGACAGATTTCATAACTATTTGCTTCCTTCAGTTTTTTTTACTATTTCAAAAAGGTGTCCAAGCTTTTTCTGCTTGGTTTCCAGATACTTTACATTGTGATCCCTTGGCCTTACCAGCAATGGAACCCGTTCAACAATCTTCAGCCCGTACCCCTCCAGCCCGACTATTTTTTGCGGGTTGTTTGTAAGCAGACGCATGCTTTTTATACCGAGGCGGCCTATAATTTGCGCTCCTATGCCGTAGTCGCGAAGGTCGGGTTTAAAGCCGAGCTTTTCGTTCGCTTCGACTGTGTCGTGTCCTTCCTCTTGCAGTGCGTAGGCCTTTAT
This sequence comes from Nitrospirota bacterium, assembly GCA_024275955.1. Taxonomy (GTDB): domain Bacteria; phylum Nitrospinota_A; class UBA7883; order JACRGQ01; family JACRGQ01; genus JAJRYD01. Next base: position 147,285 of record JAJRYD010000020.1, on the reverse strand, counting down.
TTTGTTTATAAGGCCTATGCCTCTGCCTTATTGAAAAAGGTAGATGATGGCGCCTTTGCCTTCCTCCGATATTATTTTCATCGCGGCATCCATCTGTTCGCCGCAGTCGCAACGCTCAGAGTGAAAAACATCGCCCGTAAGACATTGCGAATGCACCCGTACAAGAGTATCTTCGCCCGGCTTGATGTCGCCCATAGTAATCGCGACATTAACAGAGCCGTCGATAGTACTTTCGAACCCGATTACCTTAAACATGCCGAAAGATGTCGGGAGCTTCGCCTCCGCGACCCTCTTGACCAGTGACTCACGTTTTAAGCGGTAGTTGATAATATCTTTAACCGTTACTATCTTAAGGCCGAACTGCTTTGCCAGCTTTTCGATGTCCGGCAGTCTCGCCATCGTTCCGTCTTCGTTCATCACTTCGCATATCACAGCCGAAGGGCTTAAATTCCCTATACGGGCGAGGTCTACAGAGCCTTCTGTCTGTCCCGTTCTTACAAGCACGCCGCCCTTTTTTGCTCTAAGCGGGAATACATGCCCCGGTTTTGCTAGGTCGGACGGTTTAGAATCTTCCTTCACGGCGGTAAGTATCGTATGCGCCCTGTCTGCGGCGGAAATGCCGGTAGTAACGCCATGCTTTGCCTCTATAGAGACGGTAAATGCTGTTGAAAAACGCGAGGTGTTATCTCTAACCATCGGCTCAAGTTTCAGAGAGTCGGCTTTCTCTGGCGTAAGAGCAAGGCAGATAAGGCCGCGCCCATGCGTTGCCATAAAGTTTATTATTTCCGGTGTAACCTTTTCGGCGGCGCAAACAAGGTCTCCTTCGTTTTCCCTGTCTTCGTCATCCATAATGACGACCATCTTCCCTTTGGCAAGCTCTTCGGCCGCCTCTTTTACTTTGCAAAATTCCATATATGTATAACCTTTAGATGAATCCCTTTTTCTCTAGAAGTTCGCGGGTAACTCCGTCTCCTTCGTTTGATAATAACAGCTTTTCGACATATTTCGCAATCAGGTCGGCCTCAAGGTTTACCTCCCCGCCAGGTTTCAGGCCGGCAAGTGAGGTTATCCGAAGGGTGTGCGGTATAACAGCTATCGTTATTCTGTTGCCCTCTAGCCTCGCGGCGGTAAGGCTTATGCCGTTAATCGTTATAGAGCCTTTGCCGACAATGTAGCGGGAGATTGTGTCCGGCACTTCAAAGGTCATGTCGATATATTCGCCCATTTCCTTTTGGCCGGTAAACTTGCCTATACCATCTACATGCCCCTGAACAAGATGCCCCCCAAGCCTGTCGGAAAGCCTTAACGCCTTTTCCATATTTACGGCGGAGCCTGCTTTGTAGCCGCCCATTATCGAACAGGTGATAGTCTCTTTACTTACGTCAAATGCCGCGCTTTTTGCGGTCATTTCAACTATGGTAAGGCAAACGCCGTCTATCGCCACCGAGTCGCCAAGCGACAGATCGTCAAAAAAGTTCTCCGCCTCTATTACAATTCTCGCGGTACCGCCAGAGCTTGTAACAGAACACACCTTTCCCGTTCGTTCCACTATTCCGGTAAACATTATTTTAAAACCTTTCCTTCTATAAGAATGTTCTCGCCATATTGTCTGTACGATAGGTTAATAAGTTTAAGCGCGTCCTTTATATTTTTCGCACAGCCGTTTTGCATAAGCGAATAACGCTCCGTGCCGCCAAGTATTATAGGGGCTACAAAAATGGCAACATTATCTACCATTCCTTTGCCCAAAAGCTCTGTGTAAAGCGTTCCACCGCCCTCGGCCATGAGACTCACGATGTCTCTTGAAGCTAGATTTTTCATAATGGCTTCAAGGTTTACCCGCTTGTCCCTAGTCGCTGTTCTCACCACCTCGGCACCTTTATCCGCAAGAGCTTTCTCTTTCGCTTTGGGAGCGTCGTTACCGCAGAAGATGACTACCTTCCCGCCTTTAGAGTGGAAAAGTTTCGCGCCGGCCGGTGTATTTAGCTTGGTATCTACCACAACCCGTAATGGATGTTTGGTTCCCTTTTTCATAGGCCTTACGTTAAGGCTTGGGTCGTCCTTCAAAACGGTATTAAGCCCGACAAGTATCGCGTCGCTTTCCTCACGCATCTCATGTACCTTTGCTCTGCTCGCCTCGTTGCTTATCCATTTCGAGTCGCCGCTTAAAGCGGCAATCTTCCCGTCAAGCGATACCGCCGCCTTAAGCGTTACGAACGGCAGTTTTTGCGTTATGAACTTTTCAAACGGAGCGTTGAGAGCTTTAGCCTCTTTGTACAGCAGGCCTTCCATAACGGTGATGCCGGCTTTTTTTAGCTTAGCTACCCCTTTGCCGGCAACTAGCGGGTTCGGGTCGCGCATCGCTATCACAACTTTTTTTATGCCGGCCTTTATAACGGCATCGGTGCATGGCCCTGTACGACCTGTGTGGCAACATGGCTCAAGGTTTACATAAAGCGTCGCGCCTTTGGCGAGTGATTTCGCTTTCTTAAGGGCGATTATCTCCGCATGCTCCTTCCCCGCTTGCTTATGATACCCCTCGCCAATCACCTTGCCAGCCTTTACGATTACTGCGCCGACCAGCGGGTTGGGGCTTGTCTTGCCTTTAGCCTTCAAAGCGAGCGACAGCGCTCTGTCCATATACTGCGGTTTCATAACCAATGATTATACCACCTTGCCGGTGGGGGCGGTGGTCGCACGCGTAAGATAAACCTAACTTGTCATTTCGAGGAGCTAAGGCGACGAAGCAATCTAGTGAGTCACCGCAGAGGGCGCAGAGGGGGGGCTATTTGAAATCCAAATTTTTAATGAAGTCGGAGGATAGTTTGCCACCCCATAAATCATTTCTCATTTCAATTGTAACTTTTTGAAATTCTTTCTTGTTTGGATTATCAAGAAAATGGCTCATGGATGTTAATACTTCCTCAGAAGCGTAAAGAATCATATTGTAGTACTCGGCGGTAAGTTCTTCATTTAAATCAGAGATATTTTTTAGGTTTCCTCTTCCATGCCGGTGTAATTTCTTTTTCTCTTTCTCAAAATCTAAGCGTGCCAATAGTAAAAGAATAATGCATTTGTATCTAGTTTCCTTGAATTCCTGTTTCTGTAATAGAATCGTGTTTTTACGTTCCCATAAAGCTTGGGAATAGGCTCCAAGTAGTCCGCCTACCCCCAGTAGAGATAGAACGCTCAAAACATTTTCAATTGTCATACTGATTTTCATTCTAGATGGATGATGCGACCCTATCCGACAAGTGCTCCCACCGAAGGTGGTAGCGGTTCGCTGGCAAACGTTTGGTAAATGCTTAGGGCTCTATTTACCGCGTGCCCTTCGACATGCTCAGGGCAGGGCGACTACTGGCTCCACGCCCATGCGTGGTTAGCGGGTGTGGCTTTTATGTTCGCGCTGGTGAGAGCGTGCTGATGCGAGGATAGCGATAGGGATGCGGTACGGCGAACAGCTGACGTAGTTTAGCCCGAGGTTGTGGCAAAAGGTTACCGACTTCGGGTCGCCGCCATGTTCGCCGCAGATGCCTATTTTAAGTTTTGGTTTTGCTTTGCGTCCTTTTTTGACTCCTATTTTCATAAGCTCGCCGACTCCTTCTTCGTCTATGCTTATAAACGGGTCGTAGCGAAAAATCTTTTTATCGACATATTCCGGCAAAAAGGTGCCGGAATCGTCGCGGCTGAGGCCGAGCGTCGTTTGGGTAAGGTCGTTAGTGCCGAAAGAGAAAAAGTCGGCATGCTCCGCTATCTGGTCGGCGATTATCGCCGCTCTCGGCAGTTCTATCATCGTGCCTATTGTCACGGGGAACTTGACCCCTTTTGCTTTTTGTACCTCTTTCGCGGTTTTTAGAATCATCTCTTTGCAAAGCTCCAGCTCTTTTGGTGTGGCGACAAGCGGAATCATAATTTCCGGTTTTGGGTTTTTGCCTTTTTTCTTTAGGGTCGCGGTAGCTTCTAGTATCGCCCGTGCCTGCATTTCGTATATGTCCATAAAGGTTATGCCAAGCCGGCATCCGCGATGCCCTAGCATAGGGTTCGACTCTGCCAATCCGTCCACCCGTTTTTTAACTTCGTCGAAATGGATTTTCATTTCGTACGCCACATCGCTTATTGTGTCTTTTGTTTTTGGTAGAAATTCGTGGAGCGGCGGGTCGAGCAGGCGTATCGTTACCGGCAGTCCGTCCATCGCTTTTAGTATTCCGCCAAAATCTTTTCTCTGCATAGGCAGAAGTTTTCTTAGTGCTTTTGCTCTTTCCTTTTTACTGTCGGAGAGAATCATCTCCCGCACCGCCAATATTCTCTCTTTGGCAAAAAACATATGCTCCGTCCGGCATAGGCCTATCCCTTGCGCGCCGAATTTTCTGGCAAGCTTAGCGTCGTCCGGCGTATCGGCGTTGGCCCTTACCTCCAGCTTTCGCATATCGTTCGCCCACGACATTATTTTAGAAAAATCGCCGGAGAGAGCAGGGGATACAAGCTCTGTCTTGCCTAGTATCACTCTGCCGGTGCTTCCATCCAGCGTCAGCCAGTCGTACTTATGCACGGCGGTTTTGCCGACGATAAAGGTTTTGCCCCGCTCGTCTATCTTTATGCCGCCAGCGCCCGATATGCAGCATTTGCCCATACCTCTTGCCACCACTGCCGCGTGCGATGTCATCCCGCCGTGAACGGTGAGTATCCCTTTAGATGCCGACATTCCCGAAAGGTCTTCCGGCGAGGTTTCGTAGCGGACAAGTATAGCCGGTTCTCCTTTGTCGGCCAGCCTTCTTGCCGCCTCGGAGGTAAAGACCACCTTGCCGACAGCGGCGCCGGGCGATGCCGGAAGCCCAGTGGCGATTACATTCACCTTCGCCTTAGGGTTCATTGTTTTGTGCAAAAGCTGGTCGAGCTGTGACGGCTCTATCCGCAAGATAGCTTCTCGCCTGCTTATCTTCTTTTTATTTACAAGGTCTACGGCAATTTTTAAAGCCGATGCCGCCGTCCGTTTGCCGACCCTTGCCTGTAGCATGAAAAGCTTTTTGTCCTGCACCGTGAACTCAAGGTCCAGCATATCTCTGTAATGGCTTTCGAGTTTTTTAGAAATTCGCAAAAGGTCTTTCGCCGCTTGCGGGAAAACCTTTCCCATACCGCTGATAGAGAGCGGTGTTCTTATGCCGGCGACCACATCTTCGCCTTGGGCGTTTACAAGAAACTCTCCGAAGAATTTATCTTCGCCTGTCGAAGGATCGCGCGTAAAGGCGACACCTGTGCCGGAATTATTGCCGGCATTGCCGAATACCATCGACTGCACGTTAACCGCCGTTCCCCATTCTTCGGGTATGTCGTACATTTTTCTATATTCTTTCGCGCGCTCGGTGTTCCACGAGCCGAACACGGCATTGATAGAGGCGATAAGCTGTTTCATCGGGTCTTCGGGGAAAGGTTTGCCTGTAACGCTCTTTACTGTTTTTTTGTAGCGATGGCATAGCTCCTTTAGGTCTATCGCGTCTAGGTCGGTATCATTTTCCGCGTTTACTCTTTTCTTTAGGTTGGTAAGCTCCTCTTCGAAAATTGAGCCGTCGATCCCCAGCACGACACTGCCAAACATATTTATAAACCGGCGGTAGGAGTCGTACGCGAAGCGTTCGTTGCCGGTAAGCTCTATTAAAGCTTTAAGTGTTTTGTCGTTTAAGCCGAGGTTCAAAACGGTGTCCATCATTCCCGGCATTGATGCCCTCGCGCCGGAGCGCACAGAGAGTAAAAGAGGTTTTTCCCTGTCGCCAAGCTTCGCCCCCATGCTTTTTTCGAGCCTTGAAAGGTTTTTGAGCAGTTCCTGTTTGAGGCGCGGCGGCCATTTTTTTTTGTTCTTAAAGTAGTAGACGCACGCCTCGGTGGAGATGGTGAAGCCCGATGGCACAGGGATGCCGAGGTTGCACATCTCGGCTATGTTGGCGCCTTTACCGCCGAGAAGGTTTTTCATGCTTGCTTTACCATCGGCCTTACCGGCCCGAAAAAAGTATATCGTCTTCTTATCTGCCATCACTGTTCCTTTAAGAAAAAACCAGTTTAGAAAAGTTGGCCAACCCTTCAAAAAGCTTTGTTACACGGCGAAGAAGGGAGAGCCGGTTCGTCCTTATTGTATCATCATCGGCCATTACCATGACACCATCGAAAAAGGCATCGACATCGGAGCGGATAGCGGCAATCTCTTTTAATGCCTCGCTGTAATCCTTTTCCTTTATAAGTTCCAAAACTTTTTCCTCGCACGCTTTTATCGACTCAAAAAGTTTTTTCTCCACCTCTTCTACCAGCGCCGATTCGTTGATATCTGTTGAGCCGTGTTCTTTGATTATTTGCGTCGCGCGTTTAAAGGTGGTGGATAGATTTTCGCTGTATTCCTCTTTTTTCATTTCCGCCAGCGCTTCGGCCCGTTTTAAGGTGTCGGGCAGGTTGTCAAAACCGGCAGACAGCACCGAGTCTACCACGTCGTAAGGAATTCCTTTCGCGGTAAAGTCGGCCTTTATCCGTCCGGCGAAGAAGGCGAGTATTTCGCTTTTCAGGTTGTTGTGGCATAGCTGGCTGGGAAGGCTTTTGATGCCGGCATCTATTAGAGCCGAAAGTGAAACCTCTTTGGTTTTTTTCAAAAGCATTCTTATAATTCCAAGCGCGTGCCTTCTAAGAGAGAATGGATCTTCGGAGCCTGTCGGTATTTTGCCAAGCGCAAAGAAGCCGGCGATAGTCTCTATTTTATCGGCAAGCGCCAGGCATGCACCGACATCGGAAGATGGAAGGGCATCGCCGGAGAACCGAGGCATGTAATGTTCGTCAATGGCAGTCGCTACCTCGTTATCTATTCCTTCCGCTTTCGCGTATTCTCTTCCCATCACTCCCTGAAGCTCTGGAAATTCGTAAATCATAGATGTTGTTAAATCGGCCTTGCATAGTTTTGCCACTGTTTCTACAGCATCTTTTTTGTCTGGGCATATATTTTTAAAAATGTTCAAGGCGATATGCTCTACACGCTTTGACCTGTCTGCCATAGTTCCAAGCTTTTTTTGGTAGGTTATGCCGGAAAGCTTTTCGGCAAACTGCGCTAGCTTTCGCTTTCTGTCGTTATCGAAAAAGAACTGCGCGTCGCTAAGGCGTGCCGACAGCACTCTTTCGAACCCTTTTTTGATGTTCGACATATCGCCGCACTTTATGTTGCTAAACGCGATGAAGCCGTTGGTTATATTTCCGTTCGCGTCTTCTACGGCGAAATATTTTTGGTGATATTTTAAAACAGTCATAAGAACCTCACGCGGGAGGGCAAGATATTTTTTGTCGAAACGGCCGGCAACCCCTACGGGGTACTCGGTTATGTAGCAGACCATATCTAGCAGTTCGTCGTCTATTATCGCCTTAAAGTTTTCTTCTTTTTCAACTCTCTCAAGCTCTTCGGCGATGATTTTCTCTCTTTCCTTCGGATTGGCGTAAACGAAATTTTCTTTTAAAGTTTTAAGGTAGGCATCAGGGTTGGCGACAGGCAGAGAGCCGTCCGATAGGAAGCGGTGGCCATAGGTTTTATCTCCTGATTCCAAGCTTTCCAGACTAAAGGAGAGAGTTTTGTCGCCGAGCTTTGCCAGTATCGAGCGGATAGGCCTCGCGAACCGTTTACTGTTGCCGCCCCACCTCATCGTTTTTGGGAACGGTATCTCTTCGATAATCTGCGGGAGTATTTTTTTTAGAATGTCTTCACTTTTTCCGCCGCCTTCTTCAATCATCAGGTATAGGTAGTCGCCTTTTGGGGTAGATTTTGTTTTCACTTCGCTAAAATCTTTGCCGAACTTTTTTGCAAAGCCAAGCCCCGCTTTGGTAGGGTTGCCGTCTTTATCTACCGCCGCTCTTACTGGCGGGCCGCTTACTTTTTTGGTCTCTCTCTTTTGCTCGGCCGGTATACCATCGGCAGTCAGCACTATCCGTCTTGGGCTTCCGTATGCCTCTATCTCGCCGTGTGGCAGGAGTGATGCTTGGAATTTTTTAAGAGCGGTTTCCTTTAGACGTTTTGCGGCTCTTGGTATGTAGGAGGCCGGAATCTCTTCCGTTCTTATTTCAAGTAAAAGTTTGTTCATAACACCTGCGTAATAGCGGTAATGGTCATTAATAATCCAAAGACGGCAATTATAACTGGAAAAGATGATTCCCGACAGTTCTTATATCTTCTAAAGAAATACTGCTAGAATGCCTCTGCGATGGATAAAAAGCTTAGCGATTTGGCAAAAATTATGGTCGACCTGCGAAACGTGGAAAAAGGCTGTCCGTGGGATAAGGAACAGACGCACGAGAGCTTGAAGCCATACCTTATAGAAGAGGCGTATGAGGTGCTGGAGGCTATCGAGTCGGGCGAGGATGCTCTGCTAAAAGAGGAGCTGGGAGACCTGCTTTTTCAGGTTATTTTTCATTCCCAGCTTGCTAAGGAGAATGGCCGTTTTACTATAGAAAATGTGATAGCTACGGTAAGCGAGAAGATGATTAGGCGGCACCCGCATGTTTTTGGTAGCGAAAATGCCGAAAATTCGTCGGATGTCCTAAGCCGTTGGGAGGAAATTAAGAAAGAAGAAAAAAAGAGAGACTCAATACTTGAAGGGGTGCCGAGAAGCCTTCCGTCTCTTATAAGGGCAAAAAGGCTTATGGATCGTGCCGCGAGGGTAGGCTTTGAATGGGACAAGGTAGAGGATGTATGGAAAAAGGTGGAAGAGGAATGGCAGGAGATTCAGGACGCGAGGGAAAAAGGCGACGATAAAGAACTCAAAGAGGAGATTGGCGACCTTATGATAGCTCTTGTAAACCTCGGGCGGTTTTTGAAAATAGACGCGGATGAGGCTTTGACCAGCTCCGTGGAGAAATTTATACGCCGCTTTTCGGCTATAGAAAAAGAGCTTAAGGCAAACGGCAAAGATATTCACGAAGCGACGCTTGAAGAGATGGATGAGATATGGAACAGGGTGCGCCAGGAGGATAAGAGGAGATAGTGCTTCTTTTCGCTAATCTGCTTTACGACGCTTGCCCTGTAGGTAAACGGCGCTAAGCTCCGCTAAATACCAACAAATATTTTCTCCGGCAAGCTTTAGTGGAAATCGCCCTAGAGAATGGGGCTGTTGCCGAAATAGTTTTTGGAGCATCTATAAGGAAAGGCTTATCTTTTAACTTCTTCAAAACAGATATTTTATCGGTTGGCAATTTTAAACAAAATCAAATTTATCAGATTTGGCAACGAGTTCCAGAATATGAATTGTACCTTTCCGCATGCGCCATTTTTATAGGGACTTGTTTTTTCATACGATAAGCTTTAATGGTGAAAGGAATTTTATACATGCTTTACCAGCTATTCTCTCTTATTGGGATACCGTCTTGTGCTTATAGGCTCGCCGCAATGAGGGCAGATAGCCGCTTTGTCTCTCTGGTCTTCTATCTCTTCCATAAATGCCGCTCCTAATATGCCGGCAGGTATGGCAAACATGCCGATACCAAATAGAGCGATAACAGCACCGAGAGCTTTCCCTAAATCAGTTACAGGGTAGACATCGCCGTAACCTACAGTTGTAAGAGTTACCACTGCCCACCACATAGAAGCAGGTATGCTGGAAAAGATATCTGGTTGAGCCTCATGCTCAGCGTAATACATTAGCGATGAGGTGAGAAATATTAGTATCGTGGCGGCGATAGCGATTATTACAAGCTCTTCTTTTTTGTCTCTGGCTACATGTCCGAAAGTATGGAGAGCTTTAGAATAACGGACCAGTTTTATTACACGGAAAATTCTCAAAAGCCGTATGAGCCTCAAGAACCGCAGGTCGTTTACGAAGAATGTAAGGTAAAACGGAATAATCGCCAAAAGGTCTATTATCGCAAACGGTGTAAACATAAACCGTATTCGACCGAAAACCGGATGCTGGTATCTTGGGTCTTCCGTACAGCAGTACAGACGGGCGCAATACTCTAGTGAAAATATAAAGACGGAAAGAAGGTCGAATATATCTAGGTAGACCCAATATTTAGCGTAAATCGGTTCAACAGTTTCCAGCACTATGGCAAGAGCATTGAGGAGGATTAGAACCATTATAAAGAGGGTGAACGCTTTTGAGGTTCTTGGATAGCTGTTGCTGGAATCTTCCATTACCTCGAAAAGCGTTTTTTTCATACCTCTGGCTTCCCCTAAACTATTTGCCATTTTGGTCTGTTAGCTAAGGTTACAAAAAAACAGGCCGATTTTCCAATAAGTTGGTAAAAAATATAAACTTTATGCAAGTAGGGGCTGTTGCCAAAGAGCCTATAAATGATTCTGTGTAACTGCCCGTTTACATTATTTCCGGCATCCTTTCAGCAAACTCGATGATAAACCTGTTCAGCGCAGGTTTCCAGCTTCTTATCGGTTTTGGCAGACGATAGCTCCGCAAATATTTTTTATAGACAAAAATGAAAAAGCTGTTATGATTACTCGTTTGTAACGTAGTCCGAATTTTGACTGAAACTGATGTAACGAAGCACACCTCAGATTTTTCTTCCAGGATTTTGGCTCATAGATGGTGCATTTGCCCGTGGCATGGCGCCAGAAACACTTATTTTTAAGGATGAAAAGCTAGATACGAACATTTTTGCGGGAAGCCTGCGCTCCAACGCGTAAGTAGGTATGTACCCATCGACATTTTTTATAAAAGGAATATATGAACAACATGACATTCGAAGAACTAGGCCTTATTGAACCTTTGCAAAAAGCATTACGCAAAGAAAAGTACGAAACCCCGACGCCGATTCAGGCACGCTCCATACCGCACCTCCTAAAAGGGCTGGACCTGCTTGGAAGCGCGCAGACCGGTACAGGTAAAACAGCGGCGTTCGCTCTGCCTATTCTCCAGCGCCTTGCCAGCGGACACCCTGCTAAAAAGAGGTCGCCGCGCGCGCTGATTCTCACTCCTACAAGGGAGCTGGCAAATCAGATAGAGACAAGCATTAGAAAGTACGGCAGGTATATGAAGATATTCCACGCAGTTGTTTATGGCGGTGTAAGCATAGGGCCGCAGGCCAGGGCGCTTTCACGCGGCGTAGATATTCTTGTCGCCACGCCAGGCAGACTGCTGGATATTATGCGGCAAAAACTTGTCTACCTTGATCGGCTGGAGATATTCACACTCGATGAAGCAGATAGAATGCTTGACATGGGTTTCATCAACGACGTGAAAAAAATAATTTCCGAGCTTCCTGAAAAACGGCAGTCGCTCTTTTTCTCGGCTACTATGTCGAGAAATGCCGTAAACCTTGCCGACAGACTGCTTAAAGAGCCTTTGATGGTAAAAGTCAACCCTACTTCATCTACCGCCGAAAAGGTGGAGCAGAAGGTGTTGTTTGTAGATAGCCGCGATAAAGAAGCGCTACTGTTTAGCCTGCTTGAAGATGCCGCTATAAACCGGGCGCTCATATTTACCAGAACTAAGCATAGAGCTAACAAAATTGCCGAAAAGCTGAACAAGAACCGGATTAAGGCGGAGGCTATTCATGGCAATAAATCACAGGGAGCGCGGATGCAGGCGCTGAGGAATTTTAGCGATGGGTGCGCGCGAGTGCTTGTGGCTACCGATGTCGCGTCACGCGGTATCGACATTAAAGATGTTTCGCATGTTATTAACTTCGAGATGCCCAACGAGCCGGAAAACTATGTCCATAGAATAGGCCGTACCGCCCGCGCGGGAGCCGCTGGTATCGCTATCTCTTTTTGCGATATTGAGGATAGAGGGTTTTTGGGAAGCATAGAACGTGTAACGAAGCTGGTTTTACCTGTAGACTCAACTCACCCGTATCATTCGGAGCAGGTTGCCAGAGCGCCAAAAACAGGGTCGTCCAAAAAACCTTGGGGCAATAGGTACAATAATAAGCGCGGCAACTTTAGGCCGTCGCAACGCCGTGGAAGAACAGCCCGCGCGTAGCTCTAAAAAGATATCGGTCTGCCGTATAGCCGCTAGCCCTAACGCAGGGTAGCGGCTAAAGGCGCTGTCTTGTTTAGCTCTGCCCCTCTTTTTGAGCAAAGCACTTGATAGAAGAGTAGAGAGGGGAATAGAATACAGCCGGTAGTCTTCTTGGCTGTGAACTGCTCGGGGCCTGCCGCAACGATACCAACCGCAGTATGAAAAGAACAGGTAATAGCTTATATCACTACAGGGGGCTTGGCAACGGAGCATAGATAGATGACTAGTCACAACTATACAATCGGGCTTGTCGTTCCTTGCTACAACGAGGAAAACCGATTAGATGTTCAGTCTTTTACCGCAAAGCTTCTAAGTTCTCCCAGCCTATCAATACTCTTTGTTAATGACGGCAGTAGCGATGACACACTGCGAGTAATTCAGAAAATTGTTTCTTCCGTTCCCCAAAGAGCTTTGGTCTTATCGCTGGAAAAGAATGAAGGGAAGGGAGAAGCTGTCAGGCAGGGGATGCTCAGTCTTGTAAAAGATGGCAAGCACGACATTGTAGGGTTTTGGGATGCCGATTTAGCTACATCGCTTGCAGAAATAGATACGTTTATTTTAGAGTTTGCCGATGTACGAACTCTTGGCGTAATCGGAAGCAGGGTTCATCTGGCCGGTAGAAAAATAGAGCGTATAGCTTTCCGCCATTACATCGGAAGGGCGTTTACCACTCTAATGTCGCTTACGTTCAATCTTCCTATTTATGACACGCAGTGCGGTGCCAAGCTGTTTAGGGCCGAAACTCTCAAACCTATTCTAAGCGAACCGTTCTGCTCTAGATGGATTTTTGATGTTGAGCTAATTGTCCGTATCTCCGCGCTACCATCCGTGAAAGGTCTGTCATGGCTGTATGAGGTGCCTCTGAGAGAGTGGAAAAATGTTTCAGGAACCAAGAGAACTTTTTTTGCCTACTCGACGGCGGTTATAGATTATATTCGGCTGGTAATTAAGTACAAATAATAATTTGGTGCGGCGGTAGTGCCTAGATTCAACCAGCAAGTACGCCACACAGTCTAGCAAAGACCTCAGGGGGCTGTTGTCGAATGAGATAAATTTGATTTTTCTACAAATTACCAATCTCTAAAGGCTCTATTTTTAAGAAGTTAGAGAATGAACTTCTCCTTAAAATGCTCAAAAAACTCTTTTGGAAACAGTTCCCTCAGCTGGTGTCTCGTCGCCTAGACACTTTCTGGTAGAGTCAAATATCTTTCGCACTTTTGTTTCAAGTAGCGATTATTTCGGCGTTTTATCTAAACTGCTCTTGCAGTTTTTTCTTCATCTCACTGAGCTAAACGATAACCTGAGAAACTTGCCTTGCGCTATTTTCATTTTTTTATTGCGGTTTATCATTCCTAAAAATAGAACTGGCAATCGCTATCTTCAAGAGAGTGGAGATTCAGGTTAATTCGGCCTACCAATTATCATTCGATAACCGGCAGGCCGACAGGCTAGCTTTTGGTTCGGTACCGCGACATGGAAAGATTTACCTTGTTGCGATATTGTGCGGTTAAAGGGTTATGCCGCCTTTGCGGATTATCTGTTTAGCGCTGATTTTTACAACAGCCATTTCCGCTAGGTTGCTCATAAGGGTTGCCATAACGGCGATCGAATCTCCGTTTATCCCTGAAACCTTCATATCATCAGAAATTGATATTCCAGATTTTTCAAAAATCGCTTTTAATCTGTCTTTCTCCGAGCTGACCTGAAGAGCAGTTTCCAGTATTTGTTCAATTACTTCTTTGGCTTCCATATTCATATTCCTTCCCTAGTCCAGTTCGATGCCATGTTTTGCGGCCAGCATATCTATTTCTCCGCCGACTTCAAGGGCATGAGCGGCTTCAAGATATGTAGGTATTTGTTCTTTTTTAATCAGACAACCATGCTGTGGGCAGATAAGGTCGATACCTTTTTCTTCTGCAAGTTTTTCTATCCGTTTCAGAGCGTATTCCAATGCTCTTTTAGAACCGAGGTATTGGCCTAGAAATGCTGTTAGCTGGGTGGGGTAACTTGCTGGGGCGTAGAGAGCATTATCGCCGGTAAAACCGCCAAACGCGTCGGATGAAAATATCACCTTGGTTGCCGCGTCATAGGTAGCCATAGTGCCGACAAAATGAGCGTAAGGAGTCATAATAAACTCTAAGGTTCTGCCGTTTCCAAAAGTGAGCGTATCTCCGTCGTCAAGTGGAACGAGGGGAGAGACCATGCCATAATGCTGGAGCAATACTTTTGCCTCAAGCGGGGCATATATCTTAACGTCGGGGTGGGCAAGCTTTTCAATTAGGGGGAGTGCCGCGCAAAGGTCAGGGTCTTGATGTTGAACTATTAGATGTGTGATTTTTTTCGGGTCGATCACTTTTTTGACTTTCCTAAGAAATACCTCATAAAATGCCGGTATAGCCGAACCGGGGTCGATTACAACCGCCCCATCTCCATCAACAATCAAATATGGAATATTGCTAAAACTATTCGGAGTGTCTTGCACTCCGAGGTGAAAAACACCTTTAGCGACCTCTATAGGGTCATTAGAGTTATAAGTCTCAGACAAACTAACCTCCTGAAAAATAAAGAAAAAATCGATTCTAATAAAATATACTACGCCGTATCTATATAATTATTGTCTCCTTATGTGGCAATAATCTGGTTTTTCCAATAGAAAGTCAAGTTGATTTTTAAGCTTCACTTGCATATAATTTTGCCATTCCGCTCTGTGAAGTATCTAGCAAGCAACAAGGTCGTTGTTTAAAAAGCTTCAGACAGGCATGCGGTGTCTTGCGTCATTTTTTGGGGGTGGATGAAATTGGGTCTTGAGGATGATGCTGAACTAGTTGGTGAGCTTGTTCAGGAATCGAAAGAACACCTATCGAATATCGAGCCTGACCTTTTGCTCCTTGAAGAGAAGGGGGCTGATGTTTCGCCCGACTTAGTTAATAGAGTGTTCCGCGCTATGCACAGCATAAAAGGCGGGTTTTCTTTTCTTGGTTTTATGAATATTACTAACTTGGCTCATGTAATGGAGACTGTTCTTTCCAGAGTGCGCGATGGAGATCTAACCGCGACTCCTGATGTTGTTGACGCTTTGCTGGCAGGCTCTGACAAGCTTACAGAGCTTATTGATAATTATGCTGAATCTGAAGGAATCTCTATAGCAAAACATCTGGAAAGCCTCGAAGTTTTTAGAACCGGCTCCGGGGCGGCACCCACAGAGAAAGATAAAATTTCAGAAAAGGAAGAAACAGAGGCACCAGAGACCAAAGAGCCGGAAAAAAAAGAAGAAAAACCTTCTGCTCAGGTAGAGGCTTCTGAAGTGCTGGCAGGCGCTAAAGAACCGGCCTTAAATGCCCCGGTTTCTGGCAATGAAAAAGGAAAATCGGTTGCTATCGTTGAGTCTCTCCGCGTAAAGCTGGACCTGCTCAATTCCCTAATGAATCTTGCCGGAGAACTGGTGCTGACTAGGAATCAAATAGTCAGCCAGATGAACCAGAGGGCTTCGGTCATTATGGGCGGTAGTGCGCTTCAGGAAAAAATCGGCGATCTGACCGCCCAATCGAGCAAATCTGTAATTGATGGCGCCAATGCTTTGGGAGCTTCTCTAAACGGTGAGTTTGAAGCTCTCGTGGAAAAGGAATTTAAAAGGGTTGAAGATAGGTTCTTCGGGCTTCTTTCATCTCCGCTATCAGAGGTGCAAAGCATTAAGTCGGTAGTTCAGCAGGTTGATTTTCTTACTTCAGATATGCAGGAAAAAATTATGGCGACACGCCTCCAGCCGGTGGGGGCCGTTTTTTCAAAGTTGCCGCGGATAGTGCGGGATCTTACCAGAAGCCTTAATAAGCAGGTGAAGCTGGAAACGAGTGGTGAAGATGTCGAACTTGATAAGTCTATAATTGAAGCTCTCTCCGATCCGCTTACCCATCTGCTTAGAAATTGTCTCGACCATGCTATTGAAATCCCCGACGAAAGGGAAAAGGCCGGCAAACTCCCGGAGGGGAAGGTCGAAGTCGCGGCGTATCACGAAGGAGACCAGGTAATCATAAAGATTGCCGATGACGGACGCGGCATAAATCCAGACGCAGTAAAAGGCAAGGCTGTCGAGAAAAATGTGATAACTCAAGAGGAAGCCGGCCTGATGAGTGATAAAAAAGCTCAGGAGCTTATTTTTGCTCCAGGTTTTTCGATGGCGGCTAAAGTAACAGGAGTCTCCGGCCGCGGTGTAGGTATGGATGTCGTTAAAACCAATATTGAAAAGCTTGGGGGAACCATTCAGCTTGATTCTTCCGTTGGGCGCGGCACCGTAGTTCTTCTCAAGCTTCCACTGACGATGGCGATTATATCTTCCCTGTTGGTAGAGGTCAGGGGCCGTCAGTTTGCCGTTCCCCAATCGAGCCTAGATGATATTGTCAGAATAAGGGCTGAAGATGTCGCCAAGAGGGTGGAAGTGCTTGGTGATTCTGCCGTTATCAGACAGCGCGGTAAGCTTTTGCCGTTGATCCGCCTCTCGGATGTGCTTGGGATGCAAAACCGTATCAAAAATCCAAAATCGGGAGAATTAATCGAAGACAATCGAAACAGGATCGTTGATAAACGGCAAAAACCACTTAAGTCTATTTTCAAATCTATGTTTGCCGAAATTGAAAACGAAAGTGAAGAAAGCGCGTCAGAGGCTTCTACCGCCGTGCCTTCGGATTTGTTGGCCAAGCGTTCTGGCAAGGAACGGAGAAAGAACACAAGAAGTGCCATGCACATTCTGGTCTTAAAGGTTGGTATACACCGTTTCGGATTGGTGGTGGATGAGCTTTTGAATAACGAAGAAATTGTCGTTAAGCCGCTTTCCAGCTTCCTCAAAAAATGCAAATGCTATGGAGGCGCGACCATATTAGGAGATGGCAAGGTCGCGATGATACTTGACCCTACCGGCATCGCAAACTACATGGAGATGAAGTTTACCGATGTAGAGCAGGAAAACCTTGCACAGGAAAATCTTGACGCGAAAAAGCAGGAAGTAGAATCGCAAAGGCTTCTAATGTTCAAAAACGGAACCGAAGAAAATTTTGTTATGAATATTGATCTAGTTTCTAGAATCGACAAGGTTCCTGCTACCGATATAGAATGCGTCGATAAAAAGGAATTCATTCAATACCAAGGAAAATCGCTTCGGGTGCTTAGGCTCCATGATTTTCTTCCTGTTAGCAAACCGGAAACCGATCCTGAAATTATGTATGTAATTATCCCTAAATTGGTAAAGCATAAGCTTGGCATTATCGCTTCCGAAGTGCTTGATGTCGCAAACACCGATAGCAAGCTTAACACCGAAAGCGTGTCGGGTCTCGGCATGTTAGGTTCCAGCATTATTGACGGCAAGCTGTCTATTTTCGTCGATATATATAGTCTCTTTGAAAGTGCCGAACCGGAGCATTTTAAGCATACTACTTCCGGCAAACTGCTTAATGGGAAACGGATTCTTCTCGCGGAGGATACCGCCTTTTTCAGGCATGTAACGATAAAATATCTCGAGGGCGCAGGTTGCGAAGTTGATTTTGCCGAAAACGGTGAGAAGGCATGGAACATGCTGAATTCGGACACAAAATACGATATGCTACTCACCGACATCAATATGCCTCGGCTTAATGGAATAGAACTTACTAAAAAGGTCCGCTCTTCATCTACGCTAAAAAATCTCCCCGTAGTCGCATGCACCTCTCTTGGGTTTGAACGTGATAGGGAGCTTGGCTTGAGCGCCGGCATAGACGCGTATGAAATGAAACTTGATAAGGAGCGTCTAGTAAAAACAATTCTGCAGGTTTTTGAGGAGAAAGGCGGGGGAAATGTCTAGCAGAAAGTTTTTTACGTTTTTTCTTGGTGAGGATATGTTCGGAATAGACATACTTCTTGTTCGAGAAATTATCCACGGGTTCAGCCTTACTAAAGTGGAGCTTTCACCGGAGCATGTAAGCGGGCTTTTAAACCTACGCGGACAGGTAGTAACTGTTATCGACCCGGCGATAGCACTAAGCATGGATAGGGTGAAACCTTCGGAAAATATTTGCTTGATACTAAAGCCGGAGTCGGAGCTCAACAGGCTGGCAGTGCCGCTCTCAATTTCAGAAGGAATTGGTGAGGACTCCGCTGGACTGATGCTCGATGATATTGGTGACGTGATTGAATTTCCTGAAGATGAAATAGAGCCGTCTCCCGCGAACCTGAAAGGAATTAATGGAAAGTTTCTGTCGGGAGTCGTCAGAAAAGATGGTGAACTGATGTTGATAATGAACATTTCAGAGGTCTTGAACAGTTCTGTTCTGTAATAAAGCTAGGGAGAGATATACATTATGAAAGTCTTAAACGCACTCTGGGGGAAGATTCAAAACCTCCCTATAAAAGTTAAACTTATAGGAGGTTTGGTAATCCTTCTTTTCACTCTTTGCCTGTCTGTATATTTTGGGCATCATTACCTAAAGGTTATGAAAGCTGAAGTGGACGCGGCGATAGCAGGGCTTAACTCTATGGGAAATATTATTCAAACAAAATTGATATCTACTTCTGAAAGCAGATACGGCTCAACTGCTTTGGCCATTCCGCTTTTCGCGCAGTCCGATGCAATCTCTAAATATATGCTGGAAGTAGAGACCGCCGAAGGCTCTGCCCTGCTTGGAGAGTACCGTAAGGAAAAACAAAAATTCAAGGAACAGCTTAGAAACTTATCGGATAAATTGTCGACCAAGCGCGAGATTGAAGCGGTAAAAACTATTTCCGAGCGGTATCTTCTTTTTGTAGAGCTGGCGGAAGAGCTTCTTATGACAAGAAAATATGAGGGTAAGTACGGAGCAGAATCTAGGGAAGCTGTAGCGGCTCTTGATCACGCGCGTATAGAGCTTTTGCGCTCCTTTGAGAGCCTCAGCAGGGTAGAGAA
Organism: Nitrospirota bacterium; assembly: GCA_024275955.1. GTDB lineage: Bacteria > Nitrospinota_A > UBA7883 > JACRGQ01 > JACRGQ01 > JAJRYD01. The sequence continues at coordinate 128,397 of JAJRYD010000020.1, read as the reverse complement.
TAAACTTATGGAGCGCGTGTTGGATGATTTTTCAAAGGAATTTAAAGCATCCACAAAAATAAAAGAGAAGGCGAGCGAGACATATCAGAGTGCCATAAGCGCGCTGGCGATGGTTGGAATAGTGGCTATCATTATAGCTCTTCTTGTTTCGGTAATGCTTATCAGCACTATAGTAAACCCTATAGTCAACGTGCTAAAGGCTGTGGAAGATTTGGCGACAGGTGATGGAGACTTAAGCTTTCGCTTGAGCGTTTCATCGGATGATGAGATCGGCCGATTACGGAAACTGATAAACACCTTTATTGAAAAAGTACAGAAGCTTATACAAGGTATCACCGGCATGGTAGGCCCCCTTAACGACTCTGCTAACGCTATTGCCGCCATCTCTACCCAGCTTGCCTCCAACTCCAAAGAGATGGAACAGCAGTCGGATGAAGTGTCGAACCATGTAAAGGGACTTACGTTAAGAATGAACGGACTTGCCGAGGCGAGTGACAACACGTCCTCCTCCATAGCGACAATAGCGGCCGCCACGGAGGAGATGAGTTCGTCAATGTCTGAGGTTGCGGGAAACTGTGCCAGAGAATCCAAGATTGCCGGAGTGGCAAATGAGCAGACGAAAAAGGCTCAGGAAACGATAGAAGCGCTTCTGGTCTCATCTGGTGAAATTGGAAATGTTCTGGATGTTATCAACGATATCGCGGCCCAGACCAACTTTCTTGCTCTTAACGCCACAATAGAGGCGGCCTCCGCGGGGGACGCGGGAAAAGGCTTTGCCGTAGTTGCCAACGAGGTTAAGGAGCTTGCCAGGCAGACCTCTAACGCGACCGAGGGCATCAGTCAAAAGATTGAAGAGATTCATAGAAATACAGAAGAGGCGACTGAGGCTATTATATCAATAGCAAAAGTAATAGAAGAGGTAAGTGATATATCGACCAATATTTCGGTAGCTGTTGAAGAGCAATCATCTACGACTAATGAAATTGCCAAAACTACATCTAAAACATCAGAGACTTCAGGCAAGATGGCTGAAGATGTGGTGGAAGCGTCTATTAATTCGACCGCGATATCAGATAAGTTTGATGAAGTTGAGTCTACGGCAAAAAATGTTTCTAACGCGGCAGAAGGCCTCAATTCAAATACTAGAGAGTTGGCCAGCTTGGCAGGAAAGCTTCAGGATGCGGTTAGAGTATTTAAGGTTTGACGCTGTTCCATCGGGGAATTTGATGGAATGCTTTTAAGGTGTTTGGAATTTATTAGGGTTTATAGGGGAATGGACAATGAAAAACTTATCTTTTGACTTGAAAACGTATGCACTCATATTTCTGGCAGGAATGATACTTCTGGTTGCTACGCAGGGCATCTGGATGTTTGCTAAATTCGAACATGCCTACGACGACACGGAAACCATTAACGCGCTTGGCCGTCAAAGAATGCTTACCCAAGCTATGGGTAAATCTATATTGGGATATGCCAGCTCTAAAGATGCCTTTAGAAATGTTGAGAAGCGTGTGGAAATTTTGAACAACTACATAACCCATATGCGAACCACATACACAAAAACAGTTATCACCACTGTAAAGAAAGCCGGGCTGGAAATCTCTATGACACCCGAGGTTGAAGATCAGACGACAATCCCATACCCAGCTACTCTAGCCAGAATAGTGAATAGTAAGTTCGGCACAGACGCGCAAGGCAACCCAAAGGATACCAGCATTGATATTATCGCAGAGTTGCCTGTCAACAGTGAGAAAGAGCTAAAGACCTCACTGGATAGAAGGGCGAATGATTTTCTTAAAAAAAATCCAGATAAAATGTTTTCAGAGCCTCTGGAAGAAGACAATAAGCTGTTTCTGGTTTTTTACACCTCGGATATCGCCACGGTAGAGGTTTGTGCTTCGTGCCATACCAAGATGATGGATGAGCCGTTCAGCCTTGGTGATATGCTAGGAATAAGAAAATTTAAAATTCTCTTTTCAAAAGATGTCGAACATGGCAAAGACGAACTGAACCCAAGCCTAGAAGAATATAAAGTAGCTAAAGATATTTTTACAAAAACATTAGTCGCCATGAAGAGTGGCGGAGAATATCCTACCGACCTTAAACGCACTAAGTTTAAAACCGTTAAGGCTATCAAGGATGAAGAATCGCAAAAAAATATTGTAGCAATCGAAATAAAGCTGGCTGAATTTCTCGATTATTCCGAAAAGCTTTTAGTCACTGACGATGATGAGCAGATGCGCAACCTTAAGGCGCAAATTATGGTATCTTCCAACCAGCTCAGAAAGCTGAGCAACAGCCTTGTTGACTCTTTCTCCAAAGCGGCTGAGAAAAACCAGCAACATATAATTAGAGCGGTTATCGTCTCCAGCGTAATTATTATTCTGGCGGGAATATTGACATATTTTCTTGCCATAAGAATTATTGCCAGAATCGGGCAGAACATAGAGCTTGCCGAGCAAGTCGCAGATGGTGACTTTACTCACCGCACCGAATCTGAGGGTGAGGATGAAATCTCTAGGCTTTCGCAGTCGCTAAACCAGATGTCAAAAAGCCTTTCGGCGATGGTGAGCAATATAAATGCAGAGAGTGTCAGCATTGCCGGCTCATCTGAAAAGCTTACCGCTCTTTCTACCGACATGGCATCTAATATGGAAGAGGTAAACTCACGGTCTTCAAGTATCGCGGCTGGAGCGGAAGAACTCTCAAGCAATATAAATAATATGGCCGAATCTTCTGAGAATGTTTCGGAATCTATCAATACTGTCGCGGCGGCGGTGGAAGAGATGAGCGCCTCAATAGGGGAGGTAGCCAAAAATGCTACAAGGGAAGCCCAAATAGCCTCCGACGCGAACGACCAGGCCAAAAAGGCGTATGAGATGATGGAAAAGCTCTCTATCTCTTCAAAAGAAATCGGCAAGGTGCTTGATGTTATTAACGACATAGCATCACAGACCAACTTTCTTGCGCTTAACGCGACAATCGAGGCGGCATCTGCCGGCGAAGCTGGTAAAGGATTTGCCGTTGTCGCCAACGAGGTTAAGGACTTGGCCAGACAGACATCTACCGCTACCGAAGGTATTGGTCAGAAAATTGAAGAAATTCAAAAGAACACTCGCGAGGCATCAGAGGCAATGAAATCTATATCTGGTGTTATTGAGGAAGTTAGTTCCATTTCAAATTCTATAGCGGCGGCAGTGGAAGAGCAGTCGGCTACAAGCAACGAGATTGCTAGATCTATCGGGCAAACCTCGCAAGCAACGTCTGAAATTACCAGCAATATAGTCGAGGCGGCGAAAGCGGCACAGGAAGTCACAAAAAATATCCAGCATGTTAGCGATGCCGTATCGCAATCGGCTGATGGAGCAGGTAAGACCAACAAAGATGCTCTTGAGCTGGCAGATAGAGCCAGCGCGCTTCAACAGATTGTCGCTAAGTTCAAAGTCGAGTCAAAACGGTTTGACTCCGCGCCGGTAAAAGCGGCTCACAATATATGGAAAGCAAAATTAAACGCTATGCTTATGGGGAAAGAGACAATAGCCTTGAACGAAGTGCTTAATCACCGCGATTGTGTTTTCGGTAAATGGTATTTTAATGAAGGGCAAAGGGAGTTTGGCCATCTAGCTACTTTTAAGGAAATAGATAAATGGCATGAGCAGATTCATTCTGTTGGAAAAGAGATAGTAGAGCTGATGAATAGCGAGAACAAGCAAAAGGCTGTCGAAATATATTCTGGATTTGAAACCCTGACAAACGAAATGTTTTTATTGCTTGACCGGCTTGAAAAAGAGGTCAACTGAATCACTGCCAACTTAAATAATTTGCAGGCAGAAGGAAAAGCATGGCAATAAAAGTAATGGTCGTGGATGACATGGCTATCTACCGAAAGATTCTTTCTGAGGTAGTTAGCCAGCTTGACGACCTCGAGATTATCGGTTCAGCATCTAACGGGGTAATCGCCCTTAAGAAGATGGCGATTACCGCGGTAGATTTGGTATTTCTTGATGTCAACATGCCTGAGATGGATGGGTTGGAGACTTTAAAGGAAATACGCAAACGCCACCCCGACACTTTGGTCATAATGGTAAGCTCAGTCGGTACACGTGAGTCAAAACAGATTGTAGAAGCTCTGGAAAATGGAGCCTTAGAGTTTATAGAAAAACCGTCCTCAAAAGATTTCACTCAAAACGTTGCTACGATTACAGGAGAAATAAAAAAAGTAATCAATATCGTGATGATGAGGCTGATATCTCTTGGCAAAGCTATTGAAAGCAAAAAGCCGGCACCTCCCACTCTTCCCGAGCCGCCGCGGAGAAAGAAGTCTTCATTTTTATTGCCGACAAAGTTTGGTGTAGTTGCTATTGGTGTCTCTACTGGCGGGCCGGAGTCTTTGTCTAAGATGATTCCCAAGTTTCCTGCCAATTTTCCATTACCGATAGTTTTGGTCCAGCATATGCCCAAAGGCTTCACCGCTTCGCTGGCCGAAGCACTTAACAAACTTTCCCCCCTCAATGTTGTTGAAGCTAAGGATGGCGAAAAACTAGAACGTGGAAAATTGCTCATCTCTCCAGGTGGTACGCATATGATTGTCGCTGAAGACAACGGTGACACTATCGTAAGATTTGACGATGGTCCTCCAGAGAATAGTTGTAAGCCGGCAGTTGACGTTCTTTACCGCTCATTGGCAGAAGTGTTTGGCGATAAAGGTGTAATTTCCGTTATTCTAACCGGCATGGGACAGGATGGGATGAAAGGCGTGATGGAACTTAAGCAGAAACAATGTTTGAGCATAACTCAATCCAAAGAAACATGCGTTATTTATGCTATGCCAAAAGCTGTGGATGAAGCTGACCTTTCAGATGTAAGTATTGATCTTGAAGAAATACCTTCGTATATCGAAAACAAACTGCACAGCGCTTTTATAAGATGACAACAACTATCAGCAGAGAAGAATTTCTTCTTTTGAGGGGATACATTCATGATACTTGCGGGATTCTGGTAGGAGATGAAAAAAGCTATCTGGTGGAAAGCAGGCTGAAAAGCTTGATGAACGAAACAGACTGCAAAAATTTTAAAGAATTTTACATACACGCAAAAAAAAATGGCGGCATGGGCCTGCGGGATAAAATCGTAGATGCGATGACGACCAATGAATCGCTTTGGTTTCGTGATAAGCACCCATTCAACTCACTTCAGAAAACACTTCTTCCTGAATTTCTTAAAAATATAAAAACAGGTAAAAAGGAAAAAATCAGAATCTGGTCGGCTGGTTGCTCCACTGGGCAAGAACCTTACTCTATTGCTATGACTGTGATGGAATTTATAAGGGAAAACCATATTTTACACCCATCCGTAGTTGAGATATTTGCCACAGATATTTCCAATAGTGCTCTTTTTTTAGCAATGAACGGAAAGTACGATTCTTTTACAATTTCGAGGGGGTTGCCTGAGGAGATGAAAAAGAAATACTTTGATGCTGATAATGATATTTACTCTATTAAAGCGGATGTTAAAAAGTTTGTGGAGTTTAATCGCTTTAACCTGCAGGATAGCTTTCAGTCCTTGGGCAAGTTTGATATCATTTTTTGCAGAAATGTTGCTATTTATTTTTCGCAAGATTTTAAAAAAACACTGTTTTCAAAGTATGCCGCCTCACTAAATAGCGGCGGAACCTTTTTTCTCGGTGCTTCGGAGTCTATGCTAAATTATTCATCAGCGTTTCAAACTATAAAAAGCGATGGCGCAATTTACTACAAGGTAAAAAGTTGACAGACAGCAAGCAGGCAGGTATTGCCAAAGATATTCTAAAGACGATAGACGCGCTGGAAGATTTACCATCTTTTCCAAACGCGATACTAAAATTAAACGAGAAAATTGCTGATCAGGGCGCGGGAATAGGGGATTTTGCCGCAATTATCGAATCTGATATTGCTTTGACTGCCCATATTCTAAAGCTTGTCAATTCGCCGTTTTACATCTCTTTAGGCGGTGAGGTTACATCTGTAAGGCAGGCTCTTGTCAGAATTGGAATCAGCGAAGTTCAAAATGTTTGCATGGCGTTTGGTGCTGTAAATATGTTCTCGAAAACTTCCGAACGGGTTCCTTTGAAGTCGTTTTGGCAACATAGCCTTTCATGCGCGTTGCTTTCTAAGGAAATTGTCGCAAAGCTTGGGTTTTCTTCTAGTGATATGGAACTTGCCTTTACTGCCGGTCTTTTCCATGATGTCGGGATTTTTCTGTTGGATATACATTTTAGCGATCTTTTCCAAGAGGTCGTCAAAGATGCCGCTAAGACCCATAGATCAACTTTAGTTGTTGAAGATGAAAAATTGGGCTTAAACCACGCATATATAGCGGCAAGAGTTTTTAAAAGATGGAACCTCAGCGAACGGCTTATAAACATAGTAGAAAACCATCACACACCAGATAGATGCCCAGCTGGCGATAAAATACTTTGTCAGGCTGTTCACATTGCCGATTTTATCGTCGCCAGCCAGGGAGCTTTTGAAAATTCTGTCCATCTTATGCCGGATTCTTCCAGCGAAGGAGCTTGGCATGACTTGGGGCTAGATGTTAGTGACACTCCAGATCTTCTCCGGCTTGCCCAACTAGAGCTGGAGCGAGCGGAACAGTTTCTCGGCATATCCCAATCATAAAGTTTTTCCAGCAGATAGCAAAGCAAGAGAGCTTGCCCGTAAAAACTTGATGAGTGGGCGAGGAAAGAAAATGAGAATTCCTACGCGAGCTTTATTTTTTCCAGACCTCATCGAGGAACTTGTCTCTACCGGAGCTGAAGCGATAATATTTGTAGCGTAGCGGGTTTTTCTTGTGGTAATCCTGATGGTATTCCTCTGCTCGATAGAAGGGCGATGCTTCGGTAATCTCCACAGTTATAGGCTTATTGAACCGTCCGCTCTGCGCCAGGTTTTTTTTAGATGCTTCGGCAAGCATTTTTTGCTTTTTAGAATGGTAAAAAATGCCAGGGCGGTACTGTTTGCCTACATCAACAAATTGCCCGTTGGATGTTGTGGGATCTATATTCATCCAAAAAACTTCAAGTAGTTTCTCGTAGCTTATTTTTGATGGGTCATACGATATCTGCACCGCCTCCGTGTGGCCGGTAGTGCCGGATGAAGCTTCCTCGTATGTCGGGTTTGAGGTGTGACCGCCTGTATAGCCGGAAACGACATCAAGAACACCGTTGAGTCTTTCAAACGGCGGCTCCATGCACCAGAAACAGCCTCCAGCGAATATTGCGGTCTCTAGGTTCGCAACTTGGGTGCCTGACATTTCAGTTGCTTTTTGCTCTGCGGCAACTATTCCGCTGGAAACGAAAATAAGGGGAAGAAGTACAAACGCCGATATCCATTTCATTTCGTTTCCTTAATTGAGCTTTGATTACCGAATAGCGCTTGGTATTCGCTGTAGCCTTCTTTTTCTAAATCTTCCATAGATACAAACCTTAGTGCGGCAGAGTTTATGCAATACCTGTTGTTCATCGGTGGAGGGCCGTCTTTGAACAGATGGCCAAGATGCGAGTCGCCATCTCTACTCCTCACTTCTGTCCGAGTGATAAAGAGGCTGTTATCTTCTTTTTCAACGATATTGCTGTCTTCCAGCGCTTTGGTGAAGCTTGGCCAGCCAGACTTGCTGTCGTACTTATCGAGCGAGCTGAATAACGGCTCACCAGAAACTATGTCGACGTAGATGCCATTTTTCTTGCTGTCCCAATACTCGTTTCTGTATGGCGGTTCGGTGCCGTTTTTGCGTGTAACTTGGTACTGCATTTTTGTCAGAACCTTTTCGAGCTTTTTATCGCTTGTTCTTTTGTAGTCTTTGGCATCGCTTATGCCAAAGTCAGCCGAAAGAAAAGCGATTATGGTAAACAGGAAAATCATGCATCTCATATTATTGCTCCTACTGCTTGTCGCCATTTTAACGCAAATAGAGCTGGCTTACACAAGTTTCCGATTCTTAAGGAGGAGAAGAGAGCCTCTGCTAGTATTTCGCGCATCTGGTCATACTCTTTTGGCCTCCCTCTGCTTTTTGCCGATAATGTATATTATGTAAACTACGAGAGCTTTTGGGTGATATGAACTTGGGACATGTAACTAGCGATTACGGATACAGCATCAACAAAGAGGAACTGTCAGCTATTTTTGATTGACTGAGTTTCCAAAGCGAACTACAATCCATCTTCGGTATGCCGATGGGGTTGTAGTTCAGCTGGTTAGAACGCCTGCCTGTCACGCAGGAGGTCGCGAGTTCGAATCTCGTCAACCCCGCCACTTTAAAGGTTTTACTGACTCAAAGCCTCAAATGCGATACTCTTTTTTGGATGTTTAGTGTCTATCTGAAAAGATATCGTCTGGTTTTGATTTCTGCCGTGCTTCTAGCGATTTACCACGTTATATATTCCGATTTCTATCCTAACCGATTTGGGAAATTGGGCCACGATTTGGCCTACTTTTTTCCAAACATGCTTGACGGGTATTATTGGCAGAAGGTCAACGGGCTCTTTAGCATTCCATGGTTCACGCCGTCATTCTGCGGAGGGCTTCCAAAATTTGCCAACCCGCAAGCGGCATATTTTTCCGTTCCGCAATTTTTGACACTCTTCGTCAACCCTCTACTTGCCATACAGCTAACCGCGACACTGTTTGGCGGCATAGGTTTTTTTGGATTCTATTTTCTCGCTAAAAACATTTTTAAGATCAGTACTGCTACAGCCGTTTTTGGAGCGACGCTTTTTCTCTTTAATACTTTTTATTCACATTCACTGCTAACAGGGCATATCACGTTTCACAGCTACATGCTGGCACCGATGATAGCACTCATCATTATCCGTCCTGCAAATACCAAGCAGAGGCTCTTTGTCGACAGCGCGCTCGCGGGGTTTCTTGTAGCTTACGCCTACTACTCTGGAATGTCCCAGCTTCTTCCTCCTCTTATGCTGTCGGTCTTGGCGATAGGTCTTATTTATGGGCTCTTGAATATAGATAGTTTTCGACTACGGCACCTTCTCTTAAAGTTTGTTTCTGCCACATCACTCGCGATTGCTTTGACACTGCCATCAATTATTAGTGGCATAAGTTTTCTAAAACATTTTCCGAGAGACTTTTATCCCTTACCGGGAATTCCGGAAATTTCCACTCTCCTCCTAGTTTTATTAGAATCCCTTTTTTGGATGCCAGATTATATTTACGCGAACACAGTTATGGTCAATCAGCAGTGGAAACTGGGGAGGCATGAATTTGAATTTGGAATAACTTTTCTTCCTCTCATAATTTTAACAGCCGGATGCCTAAGCTTTCTCTATGCTGGCACTTTTCGGCGTGTTTTAAAAAATATCAATCCAGCAAAAGGATTTTTGGCGATAGCCTTGATGCTGACCTTTCTGGTTCCGCTTTTGCTAAACTATTATTCTGTCTCATGGAACACTTTTTTGAAAAGCATTCCATTTTTTAAACAGAGTAGCACCCTGCTTCGCTGGTTTTCGTTCTATATTCTACCAGTAATAATGCTCACCACGGTAATCTTGGAAAAAGAATCCTTTTTGGAAAAGTATAAAAAACATGTTGCCATTGTCGGTATTGCGGTAGTTGTAATGATAAACATTTTTCTAGATAGAAGTTACTACCACGCGCAGAATTATGAGTATGAGCCTATCCTAAAAGCGTACGCAAAGAGTGGCGGCAAAGGGTTTGCTCCCAAAATTAGCGAAATATCGCTACTGCTTGATGGTAAAGGAACCCCCCTCCCATTGGAGAACCGCAACAACTCAATAGCGAAAGGGTTTTCCTACATGTTTTGCTACGAACCAATTTTCGGATATCGACTCGAAAGCTTCCCGCTTAAAAATCTACAGCCTGGCTCTGTTTTTACAGTAAGGGAAGGAATGTTTAATATGAAAAACCCTGCCTGCTACGTTTACCCGGAGGAAAACAGTTGCGCGCCGGGAGACCACTTTAAAGCTGACCAGAAAGGAGCTCTGGAAGCGTTTATCTCATACAAACCATTTTTGTTCAAGGTTCCGCTAAAACAGAAAATAGCAAATCTTATCGCCGGGTTTTTGCTTTTTGGGTATGCCGTATTTTTCAGTTTCTTAACCGGCAGGTTTATTGCTAAAGCTGTTTCGAGGTTTCAGGCGTACAGCCGCAGTTCGGATTGACGTATTATTCTTTTTAGAAGTTAAATGCAAAACCTCTTGGCACAACGCCGGAAGCGCAATATTGAAATGGTATGCTGGTAGATTGATATCTGTAGGCTAAGGCGAGTGAGGTTTTTTATCAGACTTGCTGATGGCGGTAGAGAAATTAGAGTCTGAGCCAACTGTCATCTTCTTTGCCTTCTCTTTGCATAGCGTTATAAGTTCTTCCATCAACATTGTTTTTTCCATTCCACGGTTAAAGACAAAAGATATTTTCCGGTAAATAGGAAAATCGGCAATTCTAAGGATTGATATTGATTTTGCTTTTATCTCTTTTTGCAAAGTCATAAGTGAAACAATAGAAATTCCAAGACCCGACTCCACTACCTGTTTGATAGCGGTGTTGCTTCCAAGCTCAAGCTCTATGTTGGAAGGTGGTATAAGCTGTTTTTGTCCATCTTTTAGAGCGTCTATAATGGCGCGTGTGCCGGACCCAGACTCGCGAGAAATAAAAGGCTGTGCGGCAAGCTGTTCTTTAGTAATAACCCCATTCTCTGTGGATGAAAAACTTGTAGGCGCTATGACCATAAGCTCATCTACAAAAGCTTCCTCCACGTCCCACTGACGCACTTTTACCGGCCCTTCGACTATGGCAAAATCAACAATTCCATCGGCAAGATAGGCAAGTACCTCGTTTGTATTGCCAACAAGTACCCTAAGGCCGGCATCATCAAACTTGCCTTTGAACTGCGCCAGTACAGATGGAAGAAAATAGTTTCCAATGGTGCTGGATGCTCCAACGACAACGGTTCCCCAAAGCTTTCCAAGCTTTTTCATTAAAAGCTCTTTTGCCTGATTGGCATGTAGGTTTATATCTTCCACCTCTTTGAGAAGAAGCTTGCCTATAGGAGCAAGTTCTATCCTGTTTGGATAGCGGATAAAAAGCTTGGTGTCTAGAGAGTTTTCCAAATGCCGGATTTGGAAGCTTACCGCAGGTTGAGTCAGTGAAAGCTCCTTTGCGGCCTTGGAAAAGCTTAAACGCCTCGCCGCCGAAAGAAAAACCAAGTATTTAAAATCAAGCATGCTACGCTACTCCGTATTTCCATCTCGCGGTTCTGGCATCTAATCTAGTCGGCATTCTGGCGTTAATACTATCATTAAAGCAGTTTATTACCCATATTAGAATTTATAGCCACAGCTATAGAATAGTACTGATGAAGCGGTAGGAAGCTTAAAACCAGTCCATCCTCTTGCTGACCCTTTCAATCTGCGTCCATCCTCTGGTAGAATTTCGCTTAGGTTGAATATATGAAATTTAGATGGTTTACTTTGGCGATCTCGCTTATCTTTTTGTCTGCCACTGCTTATGCCGCTGGCGATAGATGCGAGGGAACATGCAGTAACGGTAACGGAACATACTACTGGGCTGATGGGACTAAATATACAGGCGAGTTTATCGATGGAAAGCCTCATGGCTACGGGAGCTACTTCTACTCTAGTGGGGCTGAATATACAGGTGAGTTTGCAGATGGAAAACCGAATGGCGAGGGAACTTATTCCTACGCAGACGGCAGTAGATATACCGGCGAGTTTAAAGATGGCAAGACCGATGGGCGCGGCAGTTACTTTTGGACAGATGGCGGCAAGTATGTCGGCTGGTTCAAAGCTGGTAAGCGTCACGGCAGGGGGACTATGTACCTCCCGCCCGATGGTAACAAATCGTACGACGGAGAATGGGAAAGCGGTATACAAACCGGCAGTGGAACGGAATACTTCCCTGACGGTAGAAAAAAATATGTTGGAAACTTTAAAAACAATAAATATCATGGCAGGGGAACCTTGTACAACGCTAACGAGAACAAGGTATACGATGGGGAATTGAAATACGGTAAGCCAGATGGCTATGGTATCGAATACAGGGACGACGGCAGTAAAATTTTTGAAGGGTACTGGAAGAACGGAAACCCTATCTATAAATAACTGTTCGGGGCGTTTAATTATTTTTAGTTTTAGCCATCTTCTCTATTTTTTTAAGCTCATTATCTGCTTCTAATAGTGAAGGGTCTAGGCGTAAAGCATTTTTGAAACAGGTTGCGGCCTGTTCTAACATCTCACCCGCAAAGTATGAGCGTCCCATGTTAAAATAGATTCCAGCATTGTTCGAATCTATCCGAACGACCTTTTTGTAAATATTAACCGCTTCCTGCCACTTGCCCTGCCTCCTTAAGGCTATGCCTAGCCTGTTAAATACATCGACCTTGTTTCTCTCTACCGCGAGGGACTTTCGGAAAAAAAATTCCGCGCTTTCCGAATTGCCGTAATCCAAAAACTTTTCTGCTATTTCCATGCTGAATCCAGGGTTAATCTTGACGGCACGCTCAAAAGCTCCATAAGCGCCGGGTTCATCACCCCCATTTAGATAAATTCCGCCAAGAGAGTATTGTCGAAACGCGTTGAAGGGGCTTAATCTTGTAGCCTCTTCCAGGTATGGTAATGCCAAATTATTTTTGGAAAGCTTCATATACAAGGTTGCGGCAAAGCTATAGGCTCTTACATATTTATCATTGGCATCAATCGCCTTATCGTAGTGGCTATGTGCCATATCGAATCGGCTAAGTTTCTCAAACGCCTCCCCTATATGGACATTTACACGCGCAGAGTTTTTAATCTGCTGCGAGGCGAGAAAGATATCAAGAGCATCTTTATGATTAGACTCGCTCAATAATTTTTCGCCCCGATATATCATCTTTATATGTTCTGGCGGGTTGGACCGTTCTCTCGTTATTTGTAAAAACTTTTTTTCCAAAGCTCCCAATCCAAAAGGTTTAACAAGACATCCGCTTACTTCAAGCTCGGCTATAAGTGCCACATTGTCACGGCTGGCATCTGCGGCAAGAAGGACAAGGGCCAGATTCTCCAGCCTTTTGGTCGACCTTATCTCTCTGGCAACATTAATGCCGGGGGTATCGCCCGGCAAATCTAAATCGAATATTACGAAATAATCTTTATCATTTTCCTTCTCGTCTTTTAAAATTCTTAAAGCTTTCTCACCCGTACCCGCTTCATGCACCTTAAAGTCGCCCATTGCGCGAAACATATTTTTGATAGCCTGACGGAGGTTGATCGAGCCGACAGCCAGAAGAATCGTGATATTTGGAGAATTTGCGGTCTTTTTCTCGACCCCAGGTATAATCCACTCTTGGGCCATTCTATAGTCCTAGCCTTAACATCGGTCTATTCTATACCCAGTTTAGACACAAATAAACCACAAAATCTTATAATACAACTGCTTCCATAATTAAGGTGTAACGTTTTCTATCGAATCAGGGATAGTTTTGTTTATTTGCACGAGTCTGTACCCAGTAAGGTTCAATCAAGCATATAATTTCTTTTTCAAAAATCGGCTGGGAGGTCAAAGCACCTTTGCCGCTGGTCAGAGCTTTTCCTAGTTTTCACTCCCTTAGCGATTGCTTTAACATTTGCTCAGTGAGCGATTGGGTATCTGCTTTTGCGCAGATATTACTCACAAAAACTTTATCAAGCTTGAGGGGGATGGAACCTGACCAGATGGATGAGTAAGGAATGTCCGGTACCAAAACCATCAATGGAAATTGAAACCTATTACCTCTAAGGTAGCTGGGCTATTTTGGTGTGGAGCTTGTCGGCTACTTACCCGAGAAAATTCCGCGCGAAAGGCGCGAACTCTCCTTTTGATATAGAATCCCGTATATTTTGCATGAGGTTCTGGTAAAAAGCTACGTTATGCAGGCTGTTAAGCCGAAGTCCCAGCATTTCGTTTGCGGTAAAGAGGTGCCTTAGGTATGCTCTTGAATAGTTTTTACACACTTGGCAGTTGCAGTTTTTGTCAATAGGGCTTTCATCTTCTCTATAACGGCTGTTTTTTATATTTATCTTTCCGCTACTTGTAAACAAGGCTCCGTTGCGTCCGTTTCTAGTCGGCATTACGCAGTCGAACATATCTACGCCTCTGGCAACCGCCTGTACAATATCTTCCGGCGTCCCGACACCCATCAAATACCTCGGCTTTTCTTCAGGAAGCACCGCTGTGGTAACTTCGGTCATTTCCAGCATAAGCGACATAGATTCGCCAACACTCAAACCGCCGATAGCATAGCCGTCGAAACCGATACCAATAATCTGCCTTGCAGATTCTTCCCTCAGATCAGCTTCGGTACCTCCCTGTGTAATGCCAAAAAGTGCCTGCGTATCACTGCTTTTCGCTTTTTTGCATCGCTCTTCCCATCTGGTGGTTCGCTCCATCGCAGTTTTTATATCTTCTCTGGATGAAGGGTAAGGCGGCGGCTCGTCAAAACACATCATTATGTCGGAACCTAGAGACTGCTGGATTTCTATCGCAAGCTCTGGTGTTATGAAACGACTGCTTCCGTCGAGATGGCTTTGGAAGGAAACTCCCTCCTCTGTAACTTTGGTTAAACCTTTAAGGCTAAAAACCTGATAACCACCACTATCGGTCAGGATTGGCTTGTCCCAGTTCATAAACCTATGAAGCCCGCCAAGCTTTTCTATAAGCTTATGGCCGGGGCGCAGATACAGGTGATATGTATTGCCGAGTATTATCTGGGAGCCTGTTTGGGCCAGTTCATCCGTAGAAAGTGTTTTTACTGTTGCCTGCGTGCCAACCGGCATGAACGCAGGTGTTTCTATATCGCCATGAGCAGTTTTTAAACGCCCACGACGAGCGTTGCCGTCTTTATTAAAAAGCTCAAACGAAAACATCGGTAAGGTTTACACGCAAGACAGCTATAAAAGGCTGAAGAAAAACTTTAGGTCATCTTCATCAACCATAACTCCAAGACCGCCGAAGAATGTCTTGTAGTAATCGTTAAGAAGTTCGTCACCGCCCATATATAGGTAAACATATTTTTGAATGTAATACCTGCCGGTAACTTTAAGCTGTGGGTTGGGGGAGTTATTATCGTACCCGCTCAGGTTGAACAGATCGGCAGAGAAGCGAAGCGAATCTCTAAACGCATAGAAATCGAGCCCCACACCGCCGCTCGATTCCATTAGGCCGGCTTCCAGCCCCACATCGCCAAACCTTTTATTTACAAGCATCGTATAAAGGAGAGAGTTAACCGTATTGCGGACTTTTAAATCGTGCCTTCTCGCGTCCTCCGTAATTTCAAACATGTAATATTTATCCTCTCGCGGTTTTATCCGCAATGAGAAGTAGGACTTGGTCTTTTCCTGCTTAGAAAGTCTTTCGGCCCTTATCCCTAAACCGATTTTAATATTGTCTATCTTTCCAAGCATTCCTTGAGCGCCGCTTAGAGTTTCGTTTATATTTTCGTAAATCTCCTCGTCCTGCACGAGCCTGCCTATCGTTCCCTCGCCACGCTCTATTTTCCCTGTAACCTGCTGCATGCTTTTCATTATTTCATCAAGCTTGTCGGAACCTGTTCTAAGGTTCTCCATTGTCTTCTTGAAGTTTTCCCTATTTTCGACTATCACGCCATCCAGATTGCCGGTAACATTCTTAATATTTTCGAGGCCCTCTTTTATGTTCTTTTTGTTTTCGCCTATTACAGCGTCGAGCTTGGCGGAAAAATCGCGGATGTTGCCTATTCCCTCCCTTAGTGCGACCCTGTTTTCCGCAAGCATTAGTTTGAGCAGTTCAGAGGCTTCACCCACATTGCTCATAATGGAAGATATGCTTCCACCTTCTCCGCTACTTTCTTCAAAGAAACCGTTGAGACCATCCGCAAATTTTCTAACATCATCTATAGCGCCGGAAAGTTTTGCTAGTATCTGGTCGATGCTTACAGGGTCTTCGCTAAACTCTATAGTCTCTTTATTGCCAAGAAATTCGTCTTTGATTCCCGGCTGGATATTTATATATCTATCTCCAAGCAGACCAGATGTCTGAATGGTCGCCACTGAGTCGCGCGGTATCTGAAAGTCGCCATTAAGGCTTGCCGTTATTTTGACCTTGCGGTCTTCAAGAGTAATACTAAATATCTCTCCTATGGTAACTCCCTGCATCCTTACCTTCGCCTTTTCGTTAAGGCCGGATATTGAATTGAAGTAAATGTAAATATAGTTCTGGCCGTTACCGTTGCCGATTGTAAGGCTTCCCATCTTAAACGACATAAACAAAAGGACGGCAAAGCCAAGAATGATAAAGAGGCCGACCTTGATGTCGTTGCCAAGATTTTTCATATGTTATTACCTCTTCCCTGCACAGCTTCCGTTTGCCGAATTATCCGCCCTATCTCCACGAACTTCTTTACCACCGGATCAGTTTGGTGAAACATTACTTCGTCCGGCGTTCCATAAGCGATAATTTTCCCTTTGTAGAGCATCGCAATCTTATCTGCAATTCTATTTGCGCTAACCATATCGTGCGTGATTGTAACAGAAGTTACTTTTAGTGCTTTTGTAGTTTTTATTATCAGGTCGTTAATGACATCTGCCATAACAGGGTCTAGGCCAGTAGTCGGCTCGTCGAACAGTATTATTTCCGGTTTCATCGCTATAGCCCTTGCAAGCCCTACCCGTTTTCTCATTCCGCCTGAAAGCTCATCCGGCATCAAGTCGTAAATGTCCGGCATGCCGACCATGTCTAGACATTCCAAAACCCTGTCCTTAATTTTTGGTCTTGGCATTACGCTTTGCTCCGTGAGTGCGAAACCTACGTTCTCTCCTACGGTAAGCGAATCGAACAGAGCCGCGCCTTGGAAAAGCATGCCGAATTTTTTGCGCAGTTCGTTAAGGTCGTGTTCGTTTAGCTCGGAAACTACTTTGCCGTCTACAACAGCGCGGCCCGAGTCTGGCTCTAAAAGCCCTATGATATGTTTTATAAGTACCGACTTGCCGGTTCCCGAACCGCCGATGATAACAGTGCTTTCGCCGCGTGGGCAATGCAGGTTGGCACCTTGAAGAACTTTTTTATCTCCAAATGCTTTGTAAAGGTTTTCTATAAAAATCATTCGTTTGTTATCTAAAAAAGACCGCGGTCATAATGTAGTTGGTGACGAATATTAAAAGAAACGCGACAACGACAGAGCGTGTGGTAGCCTTGCCGACCCCTTCGGCCCCGCCTTCGGTAAAGAACCCAAAATAGCATCCGATTATCGAAATAATAAAACCGAATACCGCCGCTTTCGCGAGGCCAGAAAACAGGTCTACATTTTCCATTATGTTAAATGAGCGTTCCATGTAGGTAACGGGGTTGGAATCGAGCATTAAGACAGCAACGACATATCCGCCGTAGATGCCGATGATGTCGGAGATGATAGCCAGCACCGGCAACATTATTACCCCGGCGATAACTCTTGGAACAACGAGATACTTTATCGGGTTTGCCGCTAGTGTGTAGAGGGCGTCAATCTGCTCGGTTACCCGCATAGTGCCAAGCGATGCTGTCATGGCAGAGCCTGCCCGACCGGCAACGATAAGGCCGGTAAGCACAGGCCCAAGCTCTCTGGTGAGTGTGAGGGCGACAACTGTTCCGACCATGCTCTCGGCACCAAAACGGACAAAGCCGTTGTATGTCTGCAGGGCGATAACCATACCGCTGAATATAGCGGTGAACGCGACGACTGGGAAAGACATCACGCCGACTTCTACCATCTGCTCTATCGCCGCGTTGATTTTGTAAGGGGGGCGAAACATCCAGACTATGGTATCTTTCGTAAATATACCGACATGCCCGATATCGGCTACGAACTGCCTGCTAAAAGAGCCGAGGCGGGCAATCGGCTCTAGCCATTTAGGCGACGATACAGTGTTCAGGTTTTCCGTTCCAGAGTCCAATCGGTATTCCTCTGTTTAGTAGTTATAAATTCTACCCATGCTAACATAAAAAACAATAGATTAGACCACACACCTTCCATTTTGGGGTGATAGCGCAAGAGTGTGCGGTGGAAGATACGGTAGTTAAGGGATACTGCGGTACAGGTATGGCTGGCAAACAAAATGTGGTACAAGTTCTTAATGCTCATACTTCTCTCTAACGATGACGGGATCAACGCCCCCGGGCTGAAAGCGGCCTACAGTGGGCTTAAAAATCTTGGAGAGGTTTTTGTTACTGCACCGGAGAGCGAGCAAAGTGCTGTGGGACATGCCATAACCATCGCCGACCCTCTAAGAGTTAGGGAAGTATTCGAGAACGGCGACCGTTTTGGATATGCGGTAGACGGCACGCCTGCCGACTGCGTAAAAATAGCGGTGCTGGCGCTTATGGAAAGAAAGCCGGATATAGTTGTTTCCGGCATAAATCATGGCGGTAATTACGCCGCGAATATTATCTACTCTGGCACTGTTTCTGCCGCTACCGAAGGAACTATTCTTGGGATACCGTCTGTTGCACTCTCTATGAATAGTTTTATTGACCACGATTTTTCACGAGCTGTCAGGCTGGCATTGCCGATTATCAAAGAAACGGCTGAAAAAGGTTTGCCGGATGGAACTCTCCTTAATGTAAATTTTCCAGAGCCGAGCATAGAGCATAAGGGGGTAAAGGTATGTAGGCACTCTGACAGGAAATTTCAGGTAAAATTTGAAAAACGGCACGATATGCGAGGCCTTCAATACTACTGGCAAGGCGGCGAAATGGATTTAGCAGACCCAGACCCGCAAACAGATATAAGAGCGGTCGAAGAAGGGTATACCACCATAACCCCTATACGCTATGACCTTACCGACCAAAAGTTCATGGAAAAGCTCAAAAGCTGGAAGTTTGATAGCTAAGGCACCCTCCCCCGCTACTCTTTTACTTTAACTCCTTCAATCTCAAGCATTTTACATTTCATAGCTATTCCGCCATCAGCACTGAACCTGCCGATTTGCCCAGATGCCGGCAAAACTCTGTGGCATGGGATGATAAGAGGGATTGGATTTCTGGCAACCGCAGTGCCGACAGCTCTGGCGGCAGATGGAAAACCAGCCATACTAGCTAGCTCGCCATACGTTACCCAGCTACCGCTCTTTACTTTCCGCAAGGCGGTATAAACTCTTTTCCTAAAAACAGTCTCCACCTCAAGCGATATTCTGACATCACTAAAATCTATCTTGTCTTTCTTAAAATATTTTTTTACTTTATTTTCAAATAGTTTGACATGTTTTTGCTGAAAATTCTTTATATAAACTTTTGAAGTTTCTTTCGAGGCTGGAAGGGAGAACCGCACAAGTTTTCCCTTTTGGTCGAAGACGGCAGAGCAGTAGCCTAGCGAGGTTTTAAAGTTGGTAGAGAAAAGCTCCCCTACTCCATTTTGATATTTGCGCCGCATTCCTGCATCAGCTCTACAAAGTTTGGAAATGTAATATTTATAGCTTCAGCCGTAGAGATTTCCGTCTTCCCTTCAGCCGCAAAGCCTGCAATAGAAAGACTCATTACCACTCTATGGTCAAAGTGTCCTTCAACTTTTGCACCGTTTAACCTTCCTCCTTGTATAACAAGGCCATCTTCTCTCTCTTTAATATCTGCGCCCATTTTTCTAAGCTCTTGAGTCATCACAGCTATTCTGTCTGTCTCTTTTATCCTTGCCTGAGGAACGTTAATCAGCTCGGTAGTTCCTTCTGCCAGACAGGCGACCACAGCCATCGCTGGGAGTGCGTCGGGGGTGCTGTTTAGATCAAGCACCCTCCCTTTAAGCTTTCGCCCTTTTACCTTGATACTCTCTCCGCAGTTGATATCTGCCCCCATATCAATAAGAAAATCAATTACTTTCTTGTCACCTTGCGAGTCTTCCATATCAAGCCCCAAAAGCTCCAGCTCTGTTCCTTCTATAGCGGCAAGAGAGAGGAAAAAGGTGGCCGAAGAAAAGTCGGAAGGGATTTCGGCATCAAAGCTTTTGACAGACTGTCTGGGCGGTATTCGGAACTCGGCATAGCCATTATGCTCAAACTCTATGCCAAGCCGGCTCATCCAGTTTAGGGTCATATCTACATACGGTTTTTCGTTTAAAGATTTCAGCCTCAAGGTAACAGCTTTATCGCTAAAAGGAGAATGTACAAGGAGCGATGAAAGAAACTGGGAAGATGTTCCATCTACTGCTGTAACCCCGCCGCGAATAGGTCCTCGCACCGTAGCAGGTAAAAACTTGCCGTCTGTCGACTTTTCTATAGATACACCCAAATCTCTCAACGACTTAAACAAAGCCCCCATAGGACGTCTGCAGGTAGACTCGTCGCCGGTAATCGTGACAGGCTTTCTGGAAAGCGATGCGAGAGAGGTTACGAAGCGGGCTGTGGTACCGCTGTTTCCGACGTCTATTATATTTTCGGTAGCTGTAATATCTCCACCTGTACCGTTGACTGTAAGTATCTTTCCATTTTCCTCTATCTCCGCCCCCAAGCATCTGCACGCATGAATAGCCGAATCGACATCATCCGACTTTAACCGCCCCTTAATTGTCGATAGTCCATCAGCAAGAGTAGCCCAAAAAAGAGCTCTTATAGAGTGAGATTTGGACGGCGGGACATGGACGGCCCCTTTTGGTTTCGAACCTGATGAGATGATTTTCATGCGGGGATTATATAGCAAAAACGAGTATCAGGGTAGGCAATAAAGGTTGCATGTTTTATACATGTTTGCTAGTATCTCTTTGTTATTTTTAATTTTCTTTTCTTGAATTTAAGAGGGGTATGGATGTTTATGAAACGGTTAAAATCAATAGGGATTATCTTTTTAGTGATTGTTGCCTTCGGGTTTACCTCCTGTGCCTCCAAAGGAAAAGATGCCGCAACCGAAGTTCAGCCGACAGCCGAGGAACTGCGCCAGCAGGAGCTGGAAGAACTTAGCCGGATGGAGCAAGAAGAGCTGGAAAGAATGCGCTAAGCCGAAGAGATGCGCGATATGGACTTCGACCCTTCCACAGTCCTCAGCCCTGTTTACTTTGATTTTGATAGATTCAACTTAAGCGATGAAACCAGATCAACGCTCGGCAACAATGCCGAATGGATAAAAAGCCACCCCGGCACTTCCGTGCAGGTAGAAGGCCATTGCGACGAGCGTGGAACCGAAGAATACAACCTAGCCCTTGGTGAAAAACGTGCAACAGCCGCGAAAGCCTACCTTGTTTCGCTTGGCGTAGACGAAAGCCAGGTCTACACCATAAGCTATGGAGAGGAAAGGCCGGAAGATGCAGGGCATGATGAGAGCGCGTGGTCTAAGAACCGAAGAGCGGCGTTCATGGTCAACGCCAAGTAGCAAACTGAAAGAAGCTGACTATTTGGGGATTTCACTACTTACGGTGAATCCCCATTTTTTTTTGGTATGAAACTGAAACTTAAAGCAACCACGCTCCTTCTTCTTTTCGCCCTCTCTTCGCCCGAAGCTATTTACGCAGTCTCTAGTAAAGGCGCGCCAAAGAATTCCGATAAAGCGACCCTGATAAAAAACCAAGCTGACATAAAAAGCGAAGTAGAGACACTCGGCACGACTGTCGAAAATCTTATCGGCAAGGTGGAGGAGAATAATTTTTTTACGCAGGCTGTAATAGACGAGCTAAAAAAGCTCTCAAAACAGATTGGAGATATTAAAGATACCGTCTCAGCATCGAGTATGAAGAGCAATAAAAAGACTGACCAACTGCGCGACGATATGGAAGAGGCGTACGCGACTTTATCTTTGCAAATAGGTGAACTAAGAACGCTAGTCGAAAAAAGGCTGAAAGCAAAACCCAAAAAGAAAAAAAGCAGAAAAAAGAAAGCCTCAAAGCCGATACCACCCAAAGTGCCGGCAGAAGAAATATACCGAAAGGCGTATAACGATTTTCTTGGCGGCGATTTTATAAAGGCGGCTAACGGCTTCTTGGAATACATAAAAAGATTTCCAAAGACCGACCTAAGCGACAACTCGCAATACTGGGCGGGAGAATCTTACAGAAAGATGGGCAAAACTAAAGAGGCTATAAACAGTTACCTTCTGGTAGCCGAGAGGTATCCATCTTCAAACAAATCGCCAAAAGCTCTTTTCAAGGCGGCAGAATTGCAGAAAAAGATTGGAGAAAAAGCAGGCGCTCTTTCTTCTCTTGAGAAATTAAATAAAAACTACCCAGATTCATTTGAGTCTACAATGACTCAAGAAATGATTCTGGAATTAAAAAAGAAAAAGTGAGGAAGTCATGCTACAGATTGTAAGAGATAACGCGTCTGGTCTACTTGTCAAAATAATACTCTGGGGGCTGGTAGCCGCTTTTGTCGGAACGATTTTCCTTGTTTGGGGCATGGGAGACAAAACCGGCTATGCTTCGGTAGCAACGGTGGGCGATGAAGCTATCACCCGACCGGAATATATGAAGCGATACGATAGCATACTCAACCAGATTGGCAACCAAATCCCCGCCGAGACGATTAAACAGCTCAACATAGGCCAGCAGGTAATCAGAGAAATGGTTTCTGAAGTTCTTCAGGCTAAGGCCGCCAGAGAAGCGAGCATAACAGTATCAAAAGAGGAATTGCAGTATGAGATACAGTCAAACCCTGCGTTTCATGTCAGCGGAGCTTTTGATAAAGACCGTTATTTTTCTATTTTAAAAAGCAATAGGCTGACACCTGCCGGTTTTAAAAAGAACATGGAAGAAAGCATTATCATGCTCAAGATGATTCAAATGATTTCAGACAATATTCAGGTCACTGAACAGGAGATTAAAGAGGAATACGCCAAAGCTAACAGTGAGGTAAACGTCCGGTATTTTACCATTAAGGCTTCTGGGTTCGAGGAAGGTATGTCAATTCCTGAAGAGCAAATTGCGGAATATTACAATCTTAACAAATCCCGTTTTATTGACCCAGAAGGCCGGCTTATCGAACTTCTTCATGCCAGTAACGAAAAATTTGCAGGCGCGGTAAACATTTCAGATGAAGAGGCAAAAAAAGATTATGATGCCAATATTGACAGGTATAAGCAGTCTGAAAAAATTCATGCCAGCCATATTCTTATAAGCGTTCCCAAAACGGCATCTAAAGACGAAGAGGATGCCCTTAGACTAAAGGCCGAACAGTATCTAAAAGAAATAAGAGATGGCGCGGACTTTAGTGAAATGGCAAAAAAATATTCAAACGGGCCATCCGCCGCCAATGGAGGCGATCTTGGAATGTTCGACCGTGGAACGATGGTGGCGACTTTTGAAAACGCCGCGCTTTCGCTAAAGCCGGGGGAAGTCTCGGCGCCTGTGCGGACAGGTTTTGGTTTTCACCTTATAAAGCTCAACGAACATCAAAAAGCTTCCACTGCCAAGTTCGAAGATGTTATGCAGGAAGTTAAGAAGAAGCTTTCCAAAAAACAAGCAGGCAAAAAAGCGAAGAGCGCCCTGAAGCAGGCTCTGAGCAGTGGCAAAGCTGACAACTGGGAGACAATAGCAAGCTTGAACGGGTTTGACTTTAGTCAAAAACTTGCCCGCAGAAACGAGAGCCTTCTCATCGACGGCGATTCGGCAAAACTTGTGGATAGAGCCTTCTCCCTTAATAAGGGAGAGGCAAGCACCCCAATCCAGATGAAAGATGGAGCGTATGCCATTCGCCTTGTTGAAAAAGTTCAATCAAGGGATAAAGATATCTCCGAAGTGAGGAATCAAATTATAGAGCATCTCAAGAAGCAGAAGTCGATAGAGCTTGCAAGAAGCAAGGCAGATGAAACCGTTAAGCGGCTGAATGACGGCAGTACCCTTGAAAAAGAAGCGGCACTGTTCAACACTAAGGTTCTTGAAAGCGGGCTTATCAAGAGAGGCAACGATGCCGGCCAAGTGCCGCTTGAGGTAAAAAACGCCGGCTTCGGATTAAAATCAGGGGCGTTTGATATTGTAGCTAAAGGTAATGAGTATATGATAGTAGAGCTAAAGGAAAGAAAGGATGCCGACGCAGGTAAATACCAGAGCGCGCGGGAAGAAACAAAAACAGACCTCCTAAAACGAAAACGGACAGCTGTTGTTTCTGAATGGAAGGAAAGTCTTTGGCGGAGTGCGGAAGAAGAGGGGCTTATAGAAATAAGGCCTGAACTTTTGTAGCTGTCTGGCACGGCAAAACCTGTTCACCGGCATTTAAAGTGGAAAATGGAATTAAGAATTTTAGGCTCCGGCTCAGCCGCCCAATCTGTTGATAGAGGCTCGGCAGGCTATCTTTTACAGGCATGCGGCAAAATATTTCTTATTGATGCCGGCCCTGGAACATGCAGACAGTTATCCAGATATGGAATAGATGTCGGTTCTATTGACGATATTTTCATCTCCCACTTTCATGTAGACCATGTAAACGACCTTCCCGCAATCCTCTTTACCCGCAAACATTGTCTCAATGAAGAACCTAAAAACAATTTAGCCGTACATGGCCCGTCAGGTTTTCATGTGAGTTTAAAAAATCTTCTCCTCAGTTACGGCAGTCAGATTATTTCCGATGACTATAAGCTAAAGGTTATCGAACACCGCAAGCCGGAACCAGAAGAAGAACTTAGAGCTAAAGCGAGCAAGGAGCGTCAGCAGGTAAAGCGTAAAGAGACAAAAAAAAACGAAGAAAAAGAGGAGAACTATCTGGAAGAGGTGGAAAGCGAACTCTTCTACCGATCAGGAAGAGTTAAAGTTACTATGGCCGAGATGGAACATTCTGCTCCATCTCTCGGCTTTCGTTTTGAGTACAACAGTCAGCCTAACGGCGAAGAAGATGCTGAACCAGATTTGGAAGAAAATAAGGCGGACAGACCCGTTAAATCTTTCACTTATTCCGGCGATACTTCACCATGTAGCAATATCATCAAACTGGCAACGAAAACTGATTGTCTGCTGATGGAGGCGACAGCGAGCGATAACGCTCCGCTTAGATGGCACACCACCACTTCGCAGGCCGGAGCGGTAGCAAAAAAAGCAGGCGTTAAAACTCTGGTACTTACGCATATCTCTCCAGAAAACGATGAAACAGATATAGAAAACATAGCATCCCAGTTTTACGACGGGATAGTGATTGCCGCCCGTGATGGCATGCGGCTTACGATTTGAAGATGCCTGTTTAGTCGGTACACCCCTGTTTATTTTTTTTGTTCCTGCTGGTCTTCCGGCTCAGGGGGGGGCGTGGGCGGTGTTTTGAATCCGCACCCATAGATGAAAATAAACAACAAAATAGCGATCACTCGAAATTGCCGCATCAGAGCCTCTTTTTAAGCTTTCTAATCTCCGCAAGTATCGATGTTTCCGATGTCATCCCGACACCTTTTTTTCTGTCTGGAGAAAGTGCGGGGTCGGCGTAGCTGAAAACATCTTTTTCAAAAAGTTTCGAGTGTTTTTTAAAGTCGCTTAGCGTTAGGTGCGAAAATGTTTTTTCTTTTTTTTCGCACTCAGCCACAATTTTGCCGACAATATGGTGTGCTTGTCTGAAAGGCATCTTTTTTAATACAAGATAATCAGCAATATCTACAGCAGTAAGAAAGCCACGATTAATTTTAGACCTTAGATGCTTTGTATTAAATTTAGTCTCACCTAAAAGCTTAATAACAAGCGGAAGCGATGCAACAGTCTGCTCACAGCTGTCAAAAAGCGGTGGCTTGTCTTCCTGCATATCCTTATTGTAGGCAAGTGGCAGTCCCTTGAGCATAGTAAGCAGGTTTATCAAATTGCCGTTCAGCCTTCCGGTCTTTCCGCGAAGCAGTTCCGGCAAGTCTGGGTTTTTCTTTTGCGGCATTATGCTGGAGCCTGTGCAAAGTTCGTCAGGTAAAGAGACGGCGTTAAACTCTCCCGTTGAAAAGATGACAAGCTCTTCGGAAAGCCTAGAGATATGCGTAAACAAAACAGATGCCGCGTAGCAGAAGTCGAGAGCAAAATCGCGGTCAGAAACAGCGTCGATTGAATTTTCCGTGATCCTTTTAAACCCTAGCTTTTTAGCCAAAAACTTTCTTTCTATGCCAAAATTATTTCCAGCCAAAGCCCCAGCCCCAAGCGGCATAACATCCGCCGCGTCGAGCAGGTCAACAAACCGTTTTTCATCTCTGGCAAACATCTGTTGATACGCTAGGAACCAATGGGCGATTCTAACCGGCTGGGCGGCCTGAAGATGAGTGTATCCCGGCATTAGATGATTGAGATATTTTTCGGCCTGTTTTAAGCTGGTTTTCCTAAGTTTTCTCAGCATCTCGATAATTGATTTGCAGTTTTCCAGCATATACATCCTTGTAACCGTAGCAACTTGGTCGTTTCGGCTTCTTCCTGTGTGGATTTTTCCGGACAAGGAGCCTATCTTTTGGTTAAGCGCCCTTTCGATATTCATATGAATATCTTCATCTTCAATTCTGTAGTCAAACGTACCGTCCGCAATTTCGGTATCTATCTTCCTAAGAGCTTTTGTTATCTTTTTGTATTCGGTTCCATTCAATATTTTTGCTTTTTGCAGGGCGGCCGCGTAGGCGATATTTTGTGCAATATCGAACGGAGCTAAAAGATAATCAAAATGTATTGAAGCGGAATATTTGAGGAACTCGGTAGTCTGGGAGTTTTTGAACCGGCCACCCCAACTACGATTTTTCAATGTATACTCCCAAGAAATGTCCAAATTTTTTTTTGTAGTCTACCATATAATAGTTCTACTAGCTCTATCATCTCCTAAACTTTCCTATTCAGAACCTATTCCTATAAGAAACCACTCCCCTATGTTTTTTGGTATTTTGTTTCCGACATTCGACAGTCCCCGCACACTGTTGGAGGAAGATACGAAAGTGGACTTCACTATGAATTACTCAGGTATTTTTAATTTTAGGTATAAAGATGACTGGATAGCTGAATTTGATATGGATTTAACCGAAATAGCTGTTGAGATGAGAAAAGGCTACTCAAACGGCCTTGAACTAGGCATTAATATTCCGGTTCTCTACCTCGGAGCAGGATTTTTGGATCAGGTAATACTCGATTTCCATAAAACAATAGGCGTAGATGATTCCCCCGGACCAGAAGATGAACCGCGCAACAGATACCGCTACAGACTTGCCTACAAAGGAAAAGAGTGGAACTCCCCCACGCCCAATAAATTTCTTTTAGGCGATATCGCGCTTTGGGCCAAAAAAGAGCTTTTAAGTGCTGAAAAATCAATAATTTCTATTAAGATGATTCTGGAGGCTCCAACTGCTTCGACAACATCAGGCCTTGGAAACGGCTCACCAGAATTTGCTGTACTTCTGCTCGCAGAGAGGCGGTTCGAAAAATTGACATTCGACCTTAACTTTGGCGCTGTTGCACCGGGCTACATTGATAGAGGTGAAAAATATGCTCTTAATAATTACTATTTCATCCGTGGAAGCTTTAGCTATCCCATTTTCCGAAGGTTTTCGATAACAATACAAGGAACCAGCTCCGAAGTGCCTATTATTGAGAAAAAATGGAACGAAATCACGGTTGGCGGAAGGTACAAAATGGCTTCCGGCCGGATAATTACCGTCGGGTTTCTTGAAGATGTCGATACAGCGGCTCCCGATTTTACATTTTACTTATCCACAACGTTGTAGCTTTTCTTATACTTCCGGCATTATTCACTAATTGAAAAGGAAGATAGGAATTCTTCAAAAATTACCCTAAAAATAGCTTAAATCTGTTTGACTCCAACCTTAGTTACTGGTAGCATTTCCTCTTGTTTTGGTGATAGTTTTAACCGATTTTGAGCGATAAAAAAGAAGAAAAAGGCGGGGGTTATTTTGAATATACCCTCCTCACGATGGTCGGAACACAGCTGGTGGTTTCGATTTTCCTCGGGTTCGGTTTTGGTTACTGGGTAGATAAAAAGTTTGGCACGGCGCCGATAATGATGCTTTTGTTCGGGGGACTCGGGATATGCTCGGGATTTTTGAATATTTATCGTACAATAGTGGATAAGACAAAGGATTAAGTATAAATTGAATTTAAATTTTCAGATAACAGCCAGAGCTACCGCTATCACAGCGATACTCGCCGCAGTGGCAGGCATTTTTTATTCTAGCGAAGCTTCCACCGCGGTTATTGCCGGCGGCCTTATTGCCCTTGTAAACTTTATCCTCTCTTCCAGAGCGCTAAAAAGAATCATCACTCCAAGAGCAGAGCCATCCTCCGCGAAACGGCTCGCTTTTATCTCGTACATTACACGCTACGCCGCTTTGGTAGCTGTTCTTTACATCGCGATAAAATCAGGGGTTCCGCCTATCTTCTTTTTGGTTGGACTTTCAGCGGTAGCTGGAGCTATTTTCCTTTCTTATAAAAATCTCTTGAAGGTAACAGCATGACAGAACCATTTATGTATATAGAGATTCCGGGGCTGGAACACCATCCTCATGTTACCTATACATGGGTAATTATGATTCTTCTTGGCATCGCCACTTTTGTGGTGCGTGGCTCTATAAGCATGATACCAACCGGACTGCAAAATCTTTTCGAGGTAATTATCGTAAATCTTGCCGACTTTATGGATCAAACCATCGGGCATAACGGACGGAGGTTTATGCCTCTCATAGGCACTCTTACTTTGTTTATCGTCTGTAGCAACCTTATAGCTATCGTTCCGGGTTGCAACCCGCCGACATCTAACATAAATACCAACCTCGGCATGGCGCTTACCGTAATGCTTCTCTATCATACGGTCGGCCTGCGGAAACACGGCTTTGCCTATTTCAAACAGTTCATGGGGCCTGTCTGGTGGCTTGTGCCGCTCATGCTCCCTATCGAGATTATCAGTCATATTGCCAGGCCGTTGACGCTCACCATGCGTCTGTTCGGCAACATAAAGGGAGAAGATCTGGTTATGCTGGTTCTGCTTTTCCTTATTCCGTTATTACTGCCTCTTCCTATGATGGCATTTATGGTATTTACAAGCATCCTCCAGACATTGGTTTTTATACTGCTAACGATGGTTTATCTGCAGGGTGCTTTGAGTGATGAACATTAGATTTAAATAACTGAAAATTTAAAGGGAGAATAGAGACTATGAAAGTAAGTAGGATTTTTAACCTTGCCATATTGGCTGTTGCGACAATCGCTTCGTCCGCGTTTGCCTCTGAAGGCGGCGGTGGCGGTGAGATGACCTTTATGGTTATCGGCTGTGGTGTTCTTGGCCTTGGCCTCGCGGCGCTTGGCGGAGGAATAGGAATGGGACATGCCATCTCCGGTGCTCTTACAGGTATGGCAAGAAACCCGGGGTTCTATAATAAGTTGTTCCCAAACATGCTTATCGGTTTGGCACTTATCGAATCATTGGTTATCTATACTCTCGTTATAGTTCTCATTCTGCTCTACGCAAATCCGCTCTAATTTTTACGTCGAGAAACAAACAGGGGGCGGATAGCAGCACTATCCGCCTTCTTATATTTACTTAGCTCCAACTAGAAACAGGAGGCCAAATCTGCTTAAAGTATTGGTTTTCATAAAACAGGTACCAGACACAAAATCAAAGGCTGGTGTAAACCCGGACGGCACCATAGACAGGGCGCGCGCGAAACGTATGCTTAACCCGTTCGACAGGTTTGCCCTACAAAAAGCTATTGAGCTTAAAAAAGAAAACGGCGCGGAGGTAACCTGCGTAACTATGGGTCCGCCTAAAGCGCAGGAAATACTTATAGACGCGTTCGACTACGGAGCAGATTACGGGATACTCCTTACCGACAAACGGCTTGCCGCTTCCGATACGCTTGCCACCGCATACGCGCTTTCGGCATTGGCAAAGTATGTTGGCGGTGTAGATATAATGATAACCGGCCTTCAGACAACCGATGGCGACACCGCGCAGGTGGGGCCGCAAATAGCAGAGAGACACAACGTCCCGCAAATAACCTACTGTGAAAGCATGAAAGTAGACAATGGTAAGGTGATAGCAAGGCGCGTGGTGGAAGGTGGACACCAGAAACTTGAATCGACTCTTCCTGTACTTATCACGATGGCAAACAGCGCCGCACCGCTTGCCCCAAAACGGTTTGCCGAGGTCGCCGCCGTAAAAGAGTTTCTTCACCACCCCGAAGAACGGGAAAAACGGGTAAAATCGGTCAACCTCGACGATATAGGAGCCGACGCCTCCAAAGCCGGTCTTGTAGGTAGCCCAACAGTTGTCGGCAAAACATGGAAACTAGGAGAGCTTGGAGGCAGTTGCGTCATGTATCAGGGCCGTTCTGCTTTGGATGAAGTAAATGAACTCGCGGAACAACTCCAAAAAGACGACAGAGGAATCGGAGAACTTATAAATGGCTAATACAGGTAATGTAACAGTCGTAGCGGAACAGCTTCAGGGCGACCTGCAGGCTGTTACCTTCGAGCTTATCGGAGCGGCGAGAATGCTCGCTAAAAAACTTGGTGTCGGAGTAAGCGCGTACCTTATCGGCAGTAACATCGAGCCGATAGCCGAAAAGCTTATACATGGCGGAGCTGACGATGTCTATATGGTAAACGACACGCAGTTGGAAGAGTACACCACCCTTCCCTATCGGCGCGCTATACTCGCCATCCTAAAACATATTGGAGAGCCGCCTCCGATAATCCTTATGGGTGCCACCACGATAGGGCGCGATCTTGCTCCAAGAGTAGCCGCCTACCTCGAAACAGGGCTGACAGCCGACTGCACAGAACTAGATATAGGCGACTACCAGCATAAAGGCAAAGCCGATCCGTTAAAAGTCGGCACGTTCAACAATATCCTCTACGCCATACGCCCAAGCTTTGGGGAATCGCTAAAAGCAAGAATACTCGGCCCATGGAAAAAACCGCAAATGGCTACTGCCAGAATCGGAGTTATGGAAGCTGTTCCAACAGACAGCTCACGAAAAGGCGAAATTATAAAAGTTCCTGTAAGTTTTGAAGAGCATGACTTCCGCACAAAAGTAATCGAAACAGTGCGCGATGTCTCAAAAGCGGTAAACCTTACCGAAGCGAAAGTTATTGTCTCCGGCGGGTTCGGTCTTGGGGTGATGGAAGGTTTTGAAACGGCGGTAAAAGAACTAGCCTCTGTTTTTCCAGACTCGGTAATCGGCTCCAGCAGAAAAGCTGTCGATGCCGGCTGGATACCGCAGGCGCATCAGGTTGGGCAGACAGGCAAAACTGTCCGCCCAAACCTATATATAGCGTTGGGAATATCCGGCGCGATACAGCATAGGGTCGGCATGTCGAACTCTAAAACAATAATAGCGGTAAACAAAGATCCAGACGCGCCTATATTCGGCTTTGCCCACTACGGAATTGTGGGCGATCTTTATGAAGTTGTTCCACTTCTAAAAAAGGCATTCTTAGAAAAATTCAAAACCAAAGGCGCAGGTGTATAAGATGGCAAAAATAGAATATGACGTAATCGTTATCGGCGGCGGCCCTTCCGGCTTATCTGCGGCTCACAGAATCGTCGACCTTGCTATAGAGAACAAAAGCAAACTAAAAGTAGCGGTTTTCGATAAGGGTCGGCGCTTTGGCGCGCATAGCATGAGCGGCGCCGTAAGCAACCCTCGCTCCATCAAAAAACTTTTTCCAGATTACGAAACGAACGGCTTCCCTATAGAGGGCGTATGTAGCGAGAGCTACGTCACCTTTATGGGCAAACAGTCTTCGTGGAATATTCCGTCTATTTTCTCTCCGCCGGACTTTAATAAAAAGGGATACCTCATCCTTTCGCAAAGCAACGTCGCCAAATGGATGGCATCGCACCTTAAGGAAAAAGTAAAAACTCTTGATTACAGAAATACAGTGGTAGATCTTTATCGAGGATTCACGGCAAGCGAAATCATATACGAAAATGGAGCTGTTGTCGGAGTAAAAGTAGATAACACCGGCGAACCGGAAAGAGACAACTGCTACGCCAAGATAACGGTCTTTGCCGACAAAGGATTCCTCTCTCAGGAACTGATAGCCAAAAATGATTTGGCTAACTCATCTCAAACATGGGCAGTTGGCACAAAAGAGATATGGAAAGTAGAAAAAGACTATTCTGGAAAAGTCTGGCACACACTTGGCTACCCATTGCTGGATGGTACGTTTGGAGGTGGTTTTATCTACGGGCTTTCCGGCAACCGCCTAGCTATAGGAATGGTATCTGGGCTTGATTCTAAAAACCCAAACATCCAGCCGCCGCAGGTTTTACAAAATCTCAAAAAGCATCCGATGTTGCAAAAGATGATAGCTGGCGGAACAGTGCTAAGCTACGCCGCCGCGGTGATACCAGAGGCAGGCTACTACGCAGTGCCAAAAGAGTTTGCGGTAGACGGTGCTGTTATTGTCGGCGACGCTTTGGGAGTTATGGATATAAAAGGGTTCTCCGGTATGGATAAAGCGATGGAAAGCGGAATAACAGCTGGTGAAACTATTTTTGAAGCGTTGCAGAAAGGCGACAGTTCAACAAAGTTACTCGGAGCGTTCAAGGAAAAGCTTATGAACGGGTGGGTAGGCAAAGAGCTAAAGGAAGCACGCTACTTCAGGCATGCTTTTGGCGTACACAAAGAGCTTCTCTCCAGCTATATCCCGAGCTTTGTGGGCAATCTCGACTCATTTGGGCCATATATAGGCGGCCTAGTTACGATACTTGCCTCCCCGCAAGCGATACCTACAGCTATCTCTGCCAAAAAGATGATGGATGGTAAAGCCGATATAGGGGAAATTTCCCTCAAAGACGACAGAACTGCGAGCGACCCAGCCTACAAACCCGAACCGCTTAGCGAACCAGCCGGGTATGACAAAAAAAGCATCTATTCGACGGCAGATGTCGTTTTTTACGCAAATACCCATTACCATGATGGAAACGAGCATATCGAAGAATTTGATTCAGAAACCTGCAGTGAATGTATTGAAAAATATGGGATAAACAATAATCCACCTCCATGCGTTGGCGACTGCACAGCGGAGGTTCACGAAGTAGCCGAGAAAGACGGTGGTAAGCGTCACCATATGAACCTTGAAAACTGTGTTCAGTGCAGGACATGCGAGTTGGTCTGCCCGGAAAAGAACCTAAAGGTAAATGGTGCCTATCACGGTAGCGGGCCAGATTTTGCCGGTATGTAAAAACCTTGAAGTTACTGCTTTTATCTCTTTACTTTCCAGTCCCCATAATGGTATAAATTTCGGATTGTATAGATTTGATTTAATATTTTTAAAGTAAGAACAGGTAGGGCATGGCACTAGCAAAAGAGGACAAGACCGCGATTATCGAAAAGTTCAGACAGAGCGATAGCGACTCCGGCTCCCCGGAAGTTCAAATCGCTATCCTTAGCAATAGAATCGAATATCTTTCGGGACATTTGAGAACCCACAAGAAAGATAATCACTCAAGGCGCGGCCTTATCGCGATGGTTAATAACCGCCGCAAGCTTCTTGATTATCTTAAAAAGAAAGAATTTAGCAGGTACAAAAACACTATCGAAGCTCTTGGTATCAGAAAGTAGTTTTTAACCGTATACCTGTCAAGTTGGCGGCCAGAGTGGCCGGTTCCGCGACTCATAAAAAAAGGCTCGCGGGTAAATTATGAATGCGTGGAATATAGGAGAAAAATAATAAATGAAAACCCGCACAGAAATAGATTTTGGACATTCTAAATTATCAATCGAAACAGGCGAAATGGCGAGACAGGCTGGAGGCGCGGTACTCGTACAGTTCGGCGATTCCATAGTCTTTTGCGCCGCGACAGCTCAGGATGAGCCTAAAGTAGGTTTCGACTTCTTCCCTCTCACAGTAGACTACAGAGAAAAATTCTACGCCGCTGGAAGAATCCCCGGTGGATTTTTTAAACGTGAAGCAAGGCCTACGGAAAAAGAGACATTAACCTCGCGTCTTACCGACAGACCGCTAAGGCCCCTTTTTCCAAAAGGCTTTCAAAATGAAACACAGGTGCTTCTTTACGCGCTTTCGCACGATGGCGAAAACGATGCCGACATTCTCGCGGTAACGGCGGCATCGGCGGCGCTCTGCATTTCCAATATACCTTTTAATGGCCCTGTCTCCGCTGTACGCATCGGTCTTGTGGACGACCAGTTGGTAGTAAACCCGACTATCGACCAGAGGGAGAAAAGCAAACTCGACATGATTGTCGGCGGAACTGCTGAATCTATCACTATGGTTGAAGGCGAAGTAAAAGAACTTCCAGAAGCCAAGATGGTCGAGGCTCTCTTTTTTGCGCACGAAGAAATTAAAAAAGTCTGCCAGCTTCAAAAAGACCTCGTCGAAAAAGCAGGCACCAAAGAAAACCTCACCTTCGATGCTCCGGTAAAAGATACCGAGTGGCACGGGAAAGTGGAATCGCAGTTCGCGACAGAGATAAAAACAGCCGTAACGACGAAAGAAAAAGAGGCTCGCGCCAAAAATCTTTCCGAGCTAAAGGCAAAGGTTATAGAGACGCTTACCACTGAAGACAACAAGGACGAACTCAAAGGCGATATTAAGGATGCTTTTGGCGATATTCAAAAAGAGACAGTACGCAAAATGATTCTGGAAGAAGGCATTAGGGCAGATGGCCGCGGACTTACCGATGTACGGCCGATAACTATACGCATGGGAGTTTTGCCAAGGGCCCACGGCTCCGCGCTTTTTACTAGAGGCGAGACGCAGGCTCTGGTTGTCACCACACTCGGCACGGGCGATGACGAGCAGATGTTTGACAATATAGAAGGAAAAGTCTTCACCCCGTTCATTTTTCATTACAACTTCCCTCCGTTCTCTGTCGGCGAAGTAAAGTTTGCCGGCGGCCCGGGAAGACGCGAGATAGGCCATGGAACATTGGCAAGACGAGGCGTTCAATATGTTCTCCCTGATCATGATGAATTTCCTTACACGATAAGAATCGTCTCCGAAATATTCGAGTCAAACGGCTCATCATCTATGGCCTCCGTCTGTGGCGGTTCGCTATCGCTAATGGATGCCGGTGTAAAAATTAAAGCTCCGGTAGCCGGCGTTGCTATGGGCCTCGTATCAGAAGGCGACAGACATGCAATCCTTACCGATATTCTTGGTCTCGAAGATGCTCTTGGCGATATGGACTTTAAGGTAACAGGTACCGCCGATGGCATCACCGCTATTCAGATGGATATAAAGGTTGCCGGTATCTCCCACGAACTTATGGAAACAGCTCTTAAGCAGGCACGCGAAGCAAGGCTCCATATACTTGCCGAAATGAACAAAGCTATGCCGTCGGCAAATGCCGACATCTCTCAGTTCGCTCCAAAGATGATGACGATAAAAGTTCCAAAAGATATGCTCGGGATGATTATCGGGCCTGGTGGAAAAAACATCCGCAAAATTACCGAAGAGTCCGGCGCTAAAGTCGATATCGAAGATGACGGTAGCGTGAAGATTTTCGCACCAAATTCAGAAGATGCTGCTAAGGCTAAAAAGATGATAGAAGGTATTATCCACCAGCCTGAAGTTGGAGAGATGATACTCGGCAAAGTAATTAAAATCGTAGACTTTGGAGCGTTTGTAGAGGTAAGCCCGGGAACCGAAGGTCTGGTACATATCTCACAGCTGGCCGATAGGCGGGTTAATCAGGTAACAGATATAATTAACGAAGGACAGGAAATCTGGGTAAAGATTATCGAGATAGACTCACGCACCAAAAAGATACGCCTTAGCCACAAAGAAGCATTGGCAGACGGCAAGCCCGGCCCAGAGTAACCAAGTAGCTTATAATCAGACTTACAGCCCTGCAGGATCATTCTTGCGGGGCTTTTTACCTGTTTGGCATTTCAGATGTCAATTACCAATCTCTAGTTACAGCCCTCTAGAACCAACATCAAGTTGTAATAGATTCTACTCCCATATCTACTTTAGACTTTTCTATCGTAATCCCATTGCCGGCAATAAAGTAGGGCAAA
Source organism: Nitrospirota bacterium (assembly GCA_024275955.1). Lineage (GTDB taxonomy): Bacteria > Nitrospinota_A > UBA7883 > JACRGQ01 > JACRGQ01 > JAJRYD01. The sequence goes on along the minus strand of JAJRYD010000020.1, from coordinate 92,503 downwards.
CCTTTTCTTATTTTTGAAAGTATCCCCGGTGTCTCGGTTTCTATCCTCAAGAGGGCAACGCAACCGTCACTCGGCTCAGCAACACTCGCTAAAACCCCTTTCTGCCCTTCCAGTGCTTTTTGAATATCTTCCGGCGTATAGATAGCTTCAGGACCAAAACCTATGCTAAAAACCGTCTTGAGTGTAGATGCCTGTATTGAACTGTACTTTCTCTCAAGAAAGCTTACGTCATAAAACTCCAGCCCTTTTTCAAATTTGTCTCTCATTGTATCCAAAAGTTCCACAGTAGCTATTTCTTGCGTTAGGTCGACATCTATAAATTCGCAAAGAGAGCTTATTCCTACAGATACCGCAGGCCCAAAATGAAATTTGGGATGCGGGTGCTTGCCTTGCGAGTAAGCTACAGGAAGTCCGGCTCTTCTTACCGCCCTTCCAAACGCCGTCTTAATCTCAAGATGGGAAAGATATCGGGCAAGGCCTACTTTCCTGAACGCAAACCTATAACGAAAAGCATCTTTCCCATCAGAGTTATCACTCTCGGCCTTCATCCTTTCCAGAGGTTCTATCAGTTCTTCAAGTCTCTTATGCTTTTTATGAAGCCCGCAGGCAAGACATTTATCTGTTCGGCAATCGTTGGTAATTTCTTCTTGGCGGGAAAGCGAGTATTCACGGAAAAGGTATTTTCTGCTCACCCCGATGTCGATATGTTCCCACGGAAAAGTTTCGCCCTGTTCTCTTTCTCTAACTGTATAGTCTGAAGGTTCGATGCCGGATTCCTCAAAAGCATCCAGCCAAAAGTCATAACGGAATTTATCGCTCCAGCCGTCCAGTCTACAGCCTTTTTTAAACGCCTTTTGTATAACTGCCCCAAGCCGTCTGTCTCCCCTAGCGAACACACCTTCAATGAAGGACATTTCAACCTCGTGTCCTTTAAGCGAAGCGGCCTTCATCTTCTTAAATGCTTTTATAAGAATTATCTTTTTCCGCAAAAGCTCTTCCACGCTATCCATAGGAACCCACTGAAACGCCGTAAACGGTTTTGGAACAAACTGCGAAACCCCTACGTTTATCTTTCTAAACCGCTTCCCGTTTTCGATAAGCGCGTCTATTTTCTTTACAAGGCTTACGATTGATTCCACATCTTCATCGGTTTCGGTAGGCAGGCCTATCATAAAATATAGTTTTAGGTTACGCCATCCGCCTCTCAAAACCTTTCTCGCGGTGTCTATTATCTCTTCGTCGGAAATCTTTTTGTTTATAACAGCTCTCAGCCTTTCACTACCAGCCTCTCCGGTTATAGTAAACCCAGTCTGGCGCACCCTGCTTATCTCGGCTATCAGTTCATCGGTAAGAGTTCCAGAGCGCATCGACGGAAGCGATAGCGACACTTTATCCTTTTCGGTTTTGTCCATAAGCAGTTTTACAAGCGGCTCTATATTGCCGACATCACCGCTGGAAAGTGAAGCGAGCGAAACATCGTCAAACCCTGTGGCGGCAAGTCCTTTCTCTACTATTTCCAAAACCTTTTTGGGGTTTCTCTCCCTAACCGGCCTGTAAGTAATACCAGCTTGGCAAAACCTACAGCCGCCAGTGCATCCACGGTCTATCTCTACCGAAAGCCTATCAAAAACCGGCTGACCATAAGGGATTATCATATCAAGCGGATAAGGAGAGTCATTTATATCTTCAATATAAACCTTTGCTGGGTTGGGAAGGTTCTCGTCTTTTTTAGTTATCGATTTTACCTTCGCGCCATCGTACGAAATATCATAAAACGATGGAACGTAAACACCTTTGATGGCAGAAATTTGCCTGATTATTTCCGCCCTCCTTATTCCGGCTTTCCTGCACTCCCCTACCTTCTTGCAGATTTCTGGCAGGACATCTTCACCTTCACCAAGAACAAAAAAGTCAAAGAAATCGGCAATCGGTTCGGGATTATAAACAGACGGCCCTCCTGCTATGACAAAAGGGTCGGCATCTTTTCTGTCTTTAGCCAAAAGCGGGACAGCCCCAAGCTCTAGCATATTAAGGATTTCTGTGTAGCATAGTTCAGTGGAAATGGAAAAACCGAGAATATCAAATTCACAAAGCGGGCTATGCGATTCGAGCGACCTCAACGGCTCTGCATTCTCCCTTAATATATCTTCAAGGTCACCCTCCACGGCAAAAACTCTTTCTGCCCAAAGATCTTTGTGGGAGTTAATTATGGAATAGAGTATCTTCACCCCTAGGTTCGACATCCCTATTTTATAGATATCTGGAAAGCATAATGCCATTCGACAGCTGATAAGTCCGGCATCTTTTATAACCGCGTTAATTTCTTCACCAAGATATTGCGATGGGTTTTGCACCTTATCCAGCCACTTTCCGTACGGGTGTTTAGTCATGCCGAAAGCGTCTCATATGCACGGAAAGCATTATTCCTATAATCATATAATTGGCTATCAGCGACGACCCGCCGTAACTAAAAAACGGCATAGGTATCCCGACTATAGGTGTGATGCCAAGCGTCATTCCCACATTGTAAAAGAAGTGGAAAGCAATCATAGCGGCGCCCCCAACTGCCATAAGGGAGCCGCCCCTATCAGATGCTTTAAGAACAATATCCATCATCCTGAGTAGCATAAATAGGTAGAGAAGAAGAAGTATAATGACTCCTACAAACCCTACCTCTTCCGAAAAAACAGAAAATATAAAATCGGTATGCTTTTCCGGAAGAAAGTTAAGCTTGCTTTGTGTGCCGGCAAAAAGACCCTGCCCCAAAAGCCCGCCGCTCCCTATAGCTATTTTTGATTGTATCGTATGGTATCCAATTCCAAGCGGGTCGGATGATGGGTCTAGCATCGCGAGGATACGATCTTTCTGGTAATTCTTAAGGCTAAACCAAAACATCGGTATTGCCACTACTGTAGATACAGTTATCGCAAGGAGTGTCTTTTTCTTAATCCCATTGGTAAACGCCATCGCTACAAAAATAAACATAATGATTACCGCTGTTCCCATGTCAGGCTGTTTGGCAATTATTATAGCTGGAATAAGGGCAATCAATGTCGGCTTGAACAGCTGTTTAAAACCGATATCGCCTCTATCCCTAGAATCGTCAAAAAATCTTGCGAGCATTATAATTAGGGCGACTTTCATAATTTCAGACGGCTTAATATTCATCCCCCCCATGCTCAGCCACCGCGCGGAACCAGATATAACGCGGGCGTTAAAAAGAACCTGAAGTAGCAATAAAATCATAATGAAGTAAAGAAGATAGGCCGGACGTTCAAGAAGACGGTAATCAACTGCCGCGAAGAGGCATAGAATTATGAGACCATAAATCATCCACTCTATCTGCCGTGTATAAATGCCGCGAAGGAACTCGGATTCACTAGAAAAAGTGGCGCTGTATATAAAAAGAATCCCTATGCACGATATCAGTATGGTTAGTATAAAAAGCGACCAGTCGAAAAGCGAATACCAGCTTGTCCCCAGCTGTGAGTCTGGCGAATATTTTTGCATCAAAGTTTATTCGTAGCCTCTTTAGCGCGGGCTTTTAGACTTTCAAGGTAGCTCTTCATCACCTTTTGAGCTACCGGAGCGGCGACAGAGCCTCCGTGACCAGCGTGTTCCACGATAACGGCGACCGCTATTTCTGGAGCCTCGTAAGGAGCGTATCCTATGAACCACGCGTGGTCTCTAAACTTTTCTGGAATATCTTCTTTGTCAGTCTCGAGATCTACTTCTGTCTGTCCTACCACCTGAGCCGTTCCTGTCTTGCCGGCAACTGTATATCCTTTTATTCTAGCTCTCCGCCCAGTTCCACCCTTACGGTTCACCACGCCATAAAGAGCATCCTGCACCTTTTCTAAATTTTCCGGTATAAAGGGAACCTGGCTAAGGCCGAGTTCTTTCATGTCAGCATCACTATCATGGAGCTTGAGCAGTTGCGGCTGTAAAAGCTGACCGCCATTAGCAAAACTACTTATAAGCGATGCCATCTGCAAAGGAGTAACAAGATTAAAGCCCTGACCGATTGCTGTTGAAAGTGTCTCCCCTTTTATCCACTCTTCATGGCGATGTTTACTTTTCCATGCTCTTGTTGGAATGAGACCGCTTTTTTCATGCTCCAGTGCGATACCTGTAATGCGGCCAAGCCCAAATTTTTTAGCCCAGCTTGCAATACCATCGACACCTAGTTTCAGACCAAGATTATAAAAATAAATGTCGCACGATTGCTCAATGGCCCGCTTTAATTTTATCTTGCCATGGCCATACTTGTTCCAGCATCGGTAAACTTTTTTACCCAGCTTAAACTTACCCGAACAGGTAAAAGCAGTATCTTCGTCAATTACACCTTCTTCAAGGCCGGCAAGAGCAACAAGTATTTTGTAGGTAGATGCTGGCGGGTACAATCCTTGTATCGCCCGATTGTTCAGCGGATGGTATCTATTTTTTAAAAGACTTTTCCAATAGGCAGGGTCGACTCCATCGGCAAATTGATTCAAATCAAACCCTGGCGAGCTTACCATGACAAGAACTTCACCAGTAGACGGCTTCAAAGCGACAACCGCCCCTCTTTTCCCTTCCATCGCTTTTTCTGCCGCTACCTGAGCGTTGAAATCTAGCGAAAGAAAAATATCTTTGCCGGCCCCGGCATCAAACTTTTTGACAACATTAAGTTCTCTTCCAGTAGCATTGACCTCGATAATTTTTTTCCCTTTACTGCCTCGCAAAAGAGGCTCTAAAACCTTTTCAACACCGTATTTACCTATAATATCTCCCTGCTTATACCCTTGAAACATGCCGGCCTTAAGTTGCCGCGGAGATATCTCACCAAGATATCCGATCAAATGCGTAGCGAAAGAGTTGTAACGGTAAACTCTTATCGGTTTTACCCCAAGCGAAACTCCGGGCAGTTCATACCTGTGTTCCTCAATTTTGGCCGCGATGTTTCTCGATATGTCGTGTGCTATTACATACGGTTCAAACGCAGGTATCGACATGATTTCCATCTTTACCTTTCCCTTGTCAAAAGGTATCAGCTTTTCAAGGCTTAAAAATAGGTCATCAAGCTTTGGGATATCTTCACGGATAAGTACAATGTCGAAGGCAGGCCTTGAGCTCACCAGCTCTATGCCGTTTCGGTCAAAAATATTTCCTCTGAAATCTGGAAAGGTTACCTGCCTTAGCCTGTTATTCTCGGCAAGCGCTCGCAGGTTGCCACCCTGCACTATCTGAAGGTACCAAAGCCGCACAACCAGCACAAGAAACGCGGCAAACACGAGAATGGTAATCGCCAAAGCCCGTGACCTAAGTGATTTATCGAAGCTGTCGCCAGTGCCGAGGAGATCCATGTTAAAACACCATGCGGACTACAGTCGCTCCATCCCTTTCATCGGCTCAAAAGTAATAAGCTTTTTATACACAGCATTTTTATATTCTGTCAAATATTCGTCCGACTCGGCCTCAAAACGCAACACAAGAACAGGCTGGGTATTGGAAGCTCTTATAAGCCCCCAGCCATGCTCAAATTCTATCCTCACTCCATCAATATCAACTACCTCGTATTTATCGCGGTAAAAGCCTACCAGCTCTTCGACGATTTCAAATTTTACGTCATCAGGGCAGTCAACACGAATTTCAGGCGTGTTAGAGGTGATGGGAACATCTTCAAGAAAACGTGAAACAGGTTTGGCGTCGCCGTCCATTATTTTCAAAAACCTAGCCGTAGCAAAAATGGCATCATCGTATCCATAGTAATCTTCTGCGAAAAAGATATGCGCGCTCATCTCTCCGGCAAGTTCGGCTTTTTCATCATTCAGCCTTTGCTTTATTATCGAATGACCTGTCGCCGACATTATAGGAACCCCACCATACTTCTTAACATACTCAGGAAGGTTTTTAGTGCATTTAACATCAAAGATAACTTTCCCGCCTTTTTTGCGAGACAGCATATCTTTGGCAAATATCATTAAAATTTGATCTCCGTGTAGCTGGTTGCCCTCGTTATCAATAACGCCGATTCTGTCGGCATCACCATCATAGCCGATGCCAACTTCCGCGCCGTTTTCCAGCACAGCTTTTTTCAGATGAGCCATATTCTTTTCTACCGTCGGGTCTGGGTGATGATTCGGAAAAGTGCCGTCAGGCTCGCTAAAAAGCTCTATCACATCACACCCCAGCTCTTTAAAGAGCTCAGGGGCCAAAAGGCCTCCACAGCCGTTGCCCGAATCAATAACAACTTTTATCTCTCTAGAAAGTTTGATTTTCTCCTTAACCATAGCGATATAAGGTTTGATAATGCCAACAGTGGAAAGCTTGCCATCCCCAGCCTCGTGGTCGCCTTTTTCAATTTCATCGGCAAGTTTTTGTATCTCTTTCCCATGAACCGATTTTTTATCAATAAGCAGTTTAAAGCCGTTAAACTCCGGTGGATTGTGACTGCCTGTTATCATTATCCCGCCATGTACATCTATATGAAACTGGGCAAAATATAGCAGTGGTGTCGGCACTCTTCCTATATCAACGACACCGCACCCAGTCGAGAGAACTCCTCTTGAAAGATTGTCAAATAATTCTCCACCAGAAAGCCTTACATCTTTTCCTATAGCGATAGTACTGCCGCCAGACCTTATTACCCGAGAGCCAAAAGCTTTGCCAAGCTTTTCAACGAGGTCAGGCGTTAGGTCGGTCTCAACCACACCGCGTATGTCGTATTCTCTAAAAATCTGTCTGTTCATTGCGTTCTCCTGTAGCTAAATAAAAAATCAAGCCGCGCTCTCAAGCTCTTTTGTAAAAAACAGTTCTATCGTTTTTTTCAATTCTTCAAAACTGTCTATCTTGCCCACCTCTATTCGGAATTTTCTGGCAGAAACAAATCCTTTAGAATAATTCATCAGATGTCCCCTGATAGGCCCAATGGCATATTTGGGGCCATAATATTCAATCATCCATTCACAATGACGTATTACCGTATCAAGTTTTTCAATCGGCGGATGCGCCTCTCCGTTTTTAATCGACCTGAATATAGAAGGATGGCCCACAGCTCCACGCCCTATCATCAAGCCGTCAACACAGGTAAGCTCTATCCACCGCTTAGCATCTTCAAGGCTCTCTATCCCGCCATTGCCGATAAGTTCGACGGTACTGGGAAGATGCTTTCTAACCTTTGCGACAAATTCGTAGTCGATAGGCCCTGTAAACATATCGGCGACAGTTCTGGCATGAATGGTAATGCGCGATGCCCCGTTTTGTGCCGCCTGAAGCGCAACATCAAACCCTGTCTTATTCTTAGAGTTTTTGCCTGTTCTAATTTTAACGCTTACAGGAATTTCTACCGCTTCAACAACTTTCTTGACTATCCTGCCGGCAAGGTCAGGGTCGTTCAGTAGCGCAGACCCAGCGCAATTTCTGACCACTTTTTTCGCGGGGCATCCCATGTTGATATCAATAAACGAACAGCCGGAAGTTGCCACGCGTCTGGCCGCTTCTGCCATAACATCAGGGTCGGATCCAAAAATCTGAACAGAGGCGGGCTTTTCATCTTCATGCAGTTCGGTCATTCTAAAAGTTCTCTTATTACCGCGTACAATGGCATTGGAGCTAATAAGCTCCGTAATCACCTCGTCCGCGCCAAAAAGCTTGCATAACCTTCTGAAAGGCTGATCGGAATATCCAGCCATAGGCGCCAGCATCAGCCTGATACCACTATTCAACATAAAAAACCGCTTTGTAAATATTTTTTAGAAATTAAGGATTCTATATTAACATGAAGTCGAATGCATTGTTTATTTAACGGCTGTTTTTAGAGTAATTTATGAAGATTTTTGTATTAAATCCACCTTTCGTCGACGATTTTTGCCGCTCAGCAAGATGGGCCGCCAAATCTCGTGGCCGTGTCCAGCGCCATCCCGACTATCTCCTAACCGCCGTAGCTGTGCTAGAGGAGGCAGGCCATCAGGTTGGGTTTTTGGACGGAGCTACCTTGAACCTTACAGAGGAGAAAGTTACAGAGATAATAAAAGAGTTCTGGCCGGATATGGCGATTATACATACAACAACGCCATCAATTTATAACGATATCTGCTACGCAAAAATAGCCAAAAAAATGGGTGTGCCGCTAACCGTCCTCATAGGTGCCCATGTTACCGCCGAGCCTGAAGACACCTTAAAAATAGGAAAAGGGGCTGTCGACGTTGTCGTTAGAGGCGAGTACGACTTTATACTAAGAGAGCTGGCAAAAGCCGAACAGCTAAAAGATGTATCTGGAATTTCGTACCAAATTGAAGGGAAAATAGCTCACAACCGACCGGCACAACTGCCGGATATAAAAAAACTGCCATTCCCTGCATGGCGAAAAATTAAACCTGAGTGGTACCACGATGCGGGAAAGCAATATCCCTTCCTCACTATAATTACAGGAAGAGGATGTTTCGCGCAATGCACCTTTTGCAGGGACGTGCAGGTGATGTCCGGCAACAAAATGCGGTTTCGCGATCCAGAGCAGGTGGTGGACGAAATGGAGTACGTTCTAAAACTTTTCCCCAACCTTAAAGAATTTATGATTGAAACAGATACCTTCACAGCTAATAAAAAGCATCTAGAAGGTGTCTGCAAAGAGATACTTAAAAGAAAGTTGAAAATAACATGGAGCTGTAACGCGCGTGTAGATATGAAACTGGAACTAATGGGATTGATGAGAAGTGCCGGTTGTCGAATGCTGATGGTGGGGTATGAATTTGGAACGCAAGAAGCTTTAGACGCAGTAAAAAAAGGAACCACCCTAAAGCAAGCTACAAATTTCACCAAAAAAGCGAGTAAACTTGGTTTCACCATCCATGGATGTTTTATGGTTGGAGCGCCGGGGGAAACTATGGAATCGGCAAAGGAGACAATAGCGTTTGCCAACTCACTGCCGTTAGACACAATCCAGATTTCTGGAATAGCTGTCTACCCGGGAACTGAAATGTACCAGTGGGCAAAAGAAAATAATTTTCTCATTCCAAAGGACTGGACTGAATGGGTAGATAAAAATCACGAACAGGTAACGCTGATGAACTACCCTCAAATGACAAAGGAAGATATTAACGAGGCTATCGATCACGGGCTTAAGAGCTTCTACCTAAGGCCTAAGCAGATGTTTTCTATGGCTACGAATATCAAAGGAATAGGTGATATTAAAAGGAAGCTTCATGGCTTAAAAAGTTTTCTAAACTATTTTTCCGAAAAAAAGAAAAGAACCAAGCCTTAATGGAAGATTTTGCCAAAAATCAGAATTCACAATCTACAGATAAAGATTGGAATACTTTTTGGAAAAATAAAAAAAATCAGGCGCGGCTAAGCTGGTCAAAAAAACGGATTCTGACATTGCTCAAAAGAAGCGTCAAACCCGGCATGAAAGTTCTTGACGCTGGGAGTGGAAGCGGGGTTTTTTCAAAATGGTTCAATGATGCCGGCTGTATAACGGTTTCGCTAGATTATTCTGAAGAGGCTCTTAACGCCACCAAGCAGCATACAGACGGTAAATCCGCGGCGTATATTAGTGACGACCTGACCGACCCCGAACTGCCCGATAGAAGCCCCGCACGGTTTGACCTAATTTTTTCAGATGGACTTTTTGAACATTTTGAAAGTGACGCGCAAGATATTATTCTACGCAACATGATTAAGCTACTACAGTCTAACGGCAAAATCGTTACGTTTGTTCCAAACCTTTGGAGTCCGTGGACAGTTATACGCCCGCTCCTGATGAAAGGCATCAAAGAAACAGCGTTCACTCATGGCAAGCTTTTAAAGCTCTACGGCAGAAACAACTGCAAGATAATTTCATCAGGAGGAATTAATGTACTGCCTGTATCGTGGTCGCCGGAAAAGATATTGGGAAAAACTTTTGGCATGCTCGTCTATTCCATAGGCATTAATGCCGATGACTAAAAAAAAGAAAGTAGCTCTCGTTTCCTCCCACGGTGGACACCTCACTGAAATGCTCTGCTTAAGTGATGTTTTCGAAGGTTACGAAACTTTTCATATCACATACAATGCTACGACACCAAGTATGCTTAGAAACTGTCATTTCCTAAGCAATAAATGGTTCAAAAACCCATTATATTTTTTTCCCACACTGTTTACTATTTTAAAAATAATGCAAAAAGAGAAACCGGAAATCATCTTTTCCACAGGAGCCGAAATTGCCGTTCCTGTTTTCTGGATAGCTAAAATTTTTACAAACAGCAGGTTGATTTATATGGAATGTTCCGCGCAGGTAACAACCCCTTCCATGACAGGAAAGGCGCTTTACAACATCTCGGATATTTTCCTCGTTCAGTGGGAACCTCTGCTTGAAAAATACGGGACCAAAGCAAAATATTGCGGAAGCCTAATCTGACCATAACGCTGATGGTTTTAAGATTGCCACCCGCTACATCAACCAAAAAATGGGAATAAGTGGGAGACCTTTTTGCACTCAAAATGGTATCTGCCCGGAATCATCGGAAACATCAGAAAGGGGTATCTGCTTTTGAAGGAGTGAGGAGCACCCTGTATTTAGCGGATTAAAGCGGTAAGCCGTTATTTATTAGTGGTGCCCGGAGACGGAATTGAACCGCCGACACGAGGATTTTCAGTCCTCTGCTCTACCAACTGAGCTATCCGGGCTGGTTAACCGAAGGAAGGATACTAACACCCAATATTGTTTTTTTCAAGAGGTTGAACCAACAAAAGCCCTTCAATCGCAGAACAGCATACTAATTTGCGGAAACGCGATGGAGACCTGTGCGCAGTTTACTCTTTCCCAAAGGCTTTAGCTGGGAATTGCTATAAAAAAAGAGCTCGGATATGCTCTTGCACAATTCTTTTCTTACTGAATCGCCCCCGGTTTCCTAGACACTTTTTACTTTCATAGTGTAACTCTTTTCATAGTCCATTGGCGAGAGATTTTTATTGTTACCATGCCTCCTTTTTGGATTGTAGAACATTTCGATATAGTCAAAAATATCTGCTTTTGCATCATCTCTAGTCTTATAGACCTTACGCTTGACTCTCCCGCTTGAGCAACTGGAAGAAGCTCTCAGCTGCTGCATTGTCCCAACAGTTGCCTCTACGGCTATGACTGGCAATAAGGTTATGCTACTTTAAAAAGCTCTGCCAATCATAACTGGTGTACTGGCTTCCTTGATCGGAGTGGGTAGTCACTGGCTGTTTTGGATTCCTGCGCCATACAGCCATCATCAATGCACTAATCACGATATCCCTTTCCATTCTGTTTTTCATAGACCAACCAATAATATGCCGTGAGAAGAGATCTAGCACAACGGCAAGGAATAACCAGCCCTCGGCTGTCTTGATATAGGTAATATCCGTAACCCATTTTTGATTCGGCTTACCAGAGTCAAACTCTCGCTCCAAGAGGTTTGGAGCGATATGCGAAGGTGCCCCAGACTTTATACGAGGTTTGCGCTTATAGCCAACCTCAGCTTTTATCCCAGCCTGCCTCATCAATCTGGCTACCTTATGCTTGCCGCACAACTCACCGACACTTAGCAAATCTTCATGTATCTTTCGATAACCATATACAGAACCGCTATCCGGCCAGAACTGCTTAATCAGTCCAACAAGTCTCTGGTCTTCATAATGTCTTCTGGAGTGTGGAGATTTCTTCCACGCGTAAAAACCGCTGGGATGGATATTTAAGATTTTGCATTGCCTGCGGATTCCGCTACATTTTGTATCCGGCAATGTCAGAATAGTTAAATTTCCAAATATTTAAAATCAGCAAGCAGGCTACTCATAGATACTCTTTGCTGGAAGGCTGTTGGGGAAGCTCTTTCTCATGGCACTTATCACGCCGATATGAGCTGGCTCAAGACGAAGCGCCAGGAAGTATTCCTTAAGCGCTTCGCTTCTCGACCTCTCAAGGAGGTAATTTCCGAGATGATAATGAAAATCTGCTACGAGTGGGTACTTCTTTATCGAGGCCCTAAGCGATAAAATCGCCTCCTCGCGCTTCCCCATTCTGCTGAGAAGCGCCGCTACGTTTCCCCTAGCGTCATGGTTGGCATCGTTTAGCTTGAGAGCGTTTTTGAAAAAAGTCATTGAGTTTTCAAAATCACCTTTCTCTCCTGCAAGAACTCCATAAAGGTTGCTGACCTGTGACGCATCTTTTGCTTCAATCGGTTTTATCTGCTTAAGAACCTTTTCCATCTCCACAAAGCGCGACTCCATTCCAAGCAACCAGCAGTATAAAATCTGCATCGGAACATAATCAGGGTTGTACTTTAGGCCGAAAAGTAGCGTCTCTTTAGCCTCTTTATTTTTGCTTCTCTTTATGTATTGGTATGCAAGGTTGGCATAAACTCTTTCTTTAGCCGAGGCTTTACTTATTGTATCCTCCCACAATAAGACAGGGTCGGTATGCAGGCTGTTTCTTTGATAAGTTAGAATCGAAAAAACAAGCAACACTAAAACAATAAAAAGCCCCAACGCTTTTTTTACTTTTGAAAACCTATACCCCAGTTCATGCAGAGAATAGGCGATTAAAAGGCAAAAAGCAGGCAAGGCAGGGTATACCCGCCTCTCAGCATACGCGTCGATAATAGGAATAAATGATGACGTAACAGAAAGCGCCACAAGGAACCAGATAATGGAAAAAGATAAAATCTTGCGTGAATTAAAAAAATATATCGACGCGCTTATTAAAAAAACAAAAACAGTTAAACCGCCGATAACAGCAGGCTCTAAAAAAAAGAGTTTCCAGTTGCTGTTTCCACCAAATATTTGATGGATAGGCACAAACAGCCGTGGAAGGTATCCGAATGCCACAACGGCTAGCTCTGTTTTGAAATAGACCAATGGTGTTAAAAAAGGCAGATCAGAAAACTTCTCTAATGAATAACCTTTTACAAACGACCTAAATACCAAGACAGCTAAAAACAAAAACCAGTAAACCGATAGAAAAGGTGCTGACTTCTTTAACCTCTCCCTGCCATCGAACTGAAAGATGTAAATAGCCAAAAGAAACGGCATAGAAGCGATTAGCTCTTTTGTCAGCATTCCTAGAAGAAAAAAACAGCATGAAAAAAACAGTGTTCTATTCCACCCTAGTGGATGCTTAATAGCCAACCAGAAAGAGAAGAGATAAAAAAAAGTGCACAGCCCTGTAGAACGGGAAGATAGATATGTCACCACCTCGACATTCAAGGGGTGCAAAATAAAAACCATCGCCGCCGCTAACGGATAAATATCTTTTTTAATATTTTCTCGTGCCAGTATTTCCTTTAGAAGAATAAAAACCAGAAGAGATGTGCAGATATGAAGAAAAAAATTGACGATGTGGTACCCGAACGTATCATAGCCGCCAACCGCATAGTTAAGAGCAAAAGTCAGATACAAAAAGGGACGTCCTGGCGAGTCTGAGAAGAAAACTTCCCTGAGGTTCGAAAGATCCCTCAGCCCGCTATTCTCCGAAATGACATGAAAATCATCAAAGATAAACGGAACATAAAAAGAATTGGAATATGCCGCCCCACCCAGAATCACCAAAAGAAAGGCAACATAACGGAGTTTTATCACCATTGGCACCAATTTATCACAGTAGACAGGTCAAATAAACAGCAAAAACAGTACTTTGGGCCAAGATTATCTGCTAACTTATTGGAATTTACCATGATTTCTAATAGAATCTATCAACTGCTCTATCAGCTGCTCAGGCGGAGATATTTTCCAGATAGGCTGTAAATTTAATTTTTTGGTTTGGGTTTTATGAAATTTTGCAAAATATTTCCGATGTACCTTTTTTGGGTGCTACTCTCCCTGCTTCTTATAGCTAAAACAGCAAGTGCGCTAGGGCTTGGAGAGATAAGAGTTAAGGCCGCCTTTAATAACGGTTTCGCGGCAGAGGTTCCCGTACTTTGGGAGAGAGCAGAAGGTCCCATCTCGGCTCAAATCGGCAGTACCAAAGATTATAAAACTCTCGAACTCAAGAAACCTGATTTTATCGACACACTGCAAATAACGATTGTACCCGATCTTTCAAGAGGCCCCGACGAACAGCTTCTACTAATAACATCGACAAAACCTATCCAGCACCCATCATTTAATCTTGTCATAAGAGCTAGTGCCGGAGGGGGAACAATAATGGAAAGCTTTTTTATGGTGATGGATTTTAAAAAATCTCTATCGCTTGGGCTTCCTGACAATGAAGATATAGAAGAGGTAATTATAAAGCCGCAGATTGCAAGGAAACCCGAAGTTAGCAACAAGGAAACAGGTCCCATAGTAGAAGATAAAGCTAAAGAGATGAACCAATTATCTTCTATTAAACAAAGCCTAGAGCCTGAACTGCCGAAAACAGCTATGAAACTGGCAGAAACAGCAATAGAAACACCAACGCCGCCTGTAAAGCCTAAAGCAGATAAAGAAGAGCCGCCACTAAAAGAGACGGTAGAACATCTCATAGAAACTAAAAAGCAGCTTGAGGCGAAAAAAGCCAGGGAGAACCTGCCTGTAGAGAGTGACAGTCTCATCGAGCCGCTAGTTTTAGTGGTAACTCAAAGACCACCAGCACCCGAAGTAGAGTTAAAAGACAGCGAATTCTATGTGAGACAAGGCGACTACCTCTACAAAATTGCCAAAAAGCTTGGAGTATTTAAAAAACATTATGAAAAGGCGATTCTGTCACTTTTTGAAAATAACAAGAAAGCTTTTATCAATAGCAACATTAACCTGATAAAGGTAGGAGCAATTCTGGATACCAGCAGTATACGGGATATGATTGGTCAAAAAGATATCGCAGAATTTTTCATTACGCCCGATATCATAAGTACAAATTTTAGAAAGAATAAAGGGCTTGTCGAATTCGACCTTCCGGTTACGGAGCATGTCGCCTCCGAAGATATTTACTCTTTTCTTGGAAAATGGAAAGACCATTGGGTGTCAAAAGATAAAGCTGCCATAGCAGATGATTATGATGAAAACTTTATCGACCCAAAGGGCCGGAAAAGATCAACCTTCCTGCGATCAAGGTATGCGTTCAATCGAAACCAGAAAAATATAAGAATCATGCTGGAAAATGTTTCAATAGTTAGGAGCGGCTCTTTTGTATCTATCTATTTCACTCAGAGGTTCCAGAGCAAAAGGTTCTCCTCTGTCGGCTTGAAAAGAATTAAAATCAGAGAATCAGATACCGGCTTAAAAATAATAAGTGAACAATTTATTCCCAACAGAGTCGCGGGAGGCAGTCATCCATGGATTGTTTATCTTGCTTATTCAAAACATTTTAAAGTCTCTAAAAAAAATATTCAAACGCTGAGAGACGCAGGGTATCAGGCGTTTGAGGCCGAAACATACCGCAACTTGGGAAGTAATGGGTATAGAATTCTTGTGGGGCGAACCAGCACGAAAATGCTTGCGAATCGGCTTGCAAACCAGCTGAAGAACGATGGAAACCTGTTTGCCAAAATTCTAAAACTGCCTTTCGCGTTAAAAGCGGTAACCGATGGGACAAAAGAAGCTACTGAAAAAACTTTTGAAAAACTTCTCGAAAAAGGCTATTCTCCTTATCTTCTCGAAACTATGGACAATGAAAAACCGGCATACAGAGTATATATCGGAGCATTTGAAAACCGCGAAAAAGCCGGCTACGCGCTAAAAAAACTAAAGGATTACGACTTTGAATTTAGAATCGCAACACCATAAAAGGAATCTATAAAAATGGAAAATATCAGACCGTTTAAAGGGCTACGATACGACCCGAAAGTAGCCGGAGACTACCCTGCCCTGCTTGCTCCTCCATACGATGTCATAAACCCTGAAGAGCAGGAAGAGCTGTACAAAAAAAGCGAAAATAACATAGTTAGGCTGATTCTTGGAAAAAAATCTGACAAAGACACTCAAACTGATAACAGATATACAAGGTCTGCCGCAGACCTTAAAAGGATGCTTAAAAGCGGAGTTTTAAAACAAGATAAGGAAGCCTCCATATATGTACTGGCGCACAGATACGAAGCTGAAGGAGTATCCAATACGAGAATAGGTTTTGTGGCAAGAAAGAAAATTGAAGAGTTCGGCGGGTCAATAGTTCCTCACGAAAAAACACTCTCCGGCCCTAAAACCGATAGGCTAAGCCTTACCCGCGCGTGCAGGTGCAACTTTAGCCAAATTTTTGGACTCTATACCGATAAAGAAAAAGTCTCCGATGCTATTTTGGCAGAAACAGTAAAGACTGAGCCAGATTCAGATATCACTACCGATAATGGCGATAGGCATAGGCTGTGGGCGGTAACGGATAAAGAGTGGATAAAAAAGCTTTCATCCGTTCTAGATGGAAAGCCGATTCTCATTGCCGACGGCCACCACAGATATGAAACTGCTCTTAACTACTGCAAAGAATCGGCTAAAAACGGAAACGACTCTGACGATGTTAAATACGTTATGATGTACCTTACAAATACCGAGTCCGAAGGTTTAACGATATTGCCTACCAATAGACTTATTTTCAATCTTAAAAGTTTTAAACTAGAGAGCTTCCTCAAAAGTCTTTCACCGGAGTTCTCGGTAGAGGAAATCGTATCCGATTCTGACAGACGAAATGATGGCGCGGAAGAAAAACTTTCTACAAAGATGCAAGCCGCTTCTGGTCCGGCTTTTGGGCTGTATTCTGGTAACGGTAAATACCATTTCATGACATACGCGTCGAACGCCGGTGGAGGCCCACTTGACAAGCTTGATGTTGGAGTTCTGCACAGTAAAATTCTTGAGGCTCATCTTGGCATAGGCCCAAAAGAGTTGGCGGAGCAGACAAACGTAAAATATTCTCAGGAAATGGCAAACACAGCGGAAAAAGTGGATGAAGAAAACTTTCAGCTGGCATTTTTTCTAAACCCTACGCCTGTAGATCATATGAGAATAGTCACAGATGCCGGCTTAAAAATGCCGCAAAAATCTACATACTTTTATCCCAAGCTGATAAGCGGCCTTGTGATAAATCCGCTTTATTAATATTTGGAGCATGAGGCGGGAATGTTATGAAAATTATTTCGGCCACTTTTCTTAAAAGCAGTTTTAAAAAGGAACAATGGGCGCAGGCAACATTCCCAGAAATTGCTTTTGCCGGCAGGTCGAATGTCGGCAAGTCATCGATTATTAACTCGCTCCTTAACAGACAAAAGCTGGTGAAGACAAGCTCCACGCCAGGGAAAACACGCTCTATAAATTTCTTTGAGATTAACCAGAAGTTTATTTTCACCGACCTGCCTGGATACGGTTTTGCGAGAGGTGACAAGGCGGAAATAAAAAAATGGAAACCTATGGTGGAAGAATACCTCTCACAGCGGGAAACGCTTAAAGCTATTGTCCATATTGTAGACGTGCGTCGAAAACCGAATGAAATGGAGGAGATGCTTCTGGAGTGGATAACCGGCAATAAGATTCCTCATATCTTAGTAGCAAGCAAAGCAGATAAGTTATCAAAGTCGGCTGGAGTGAAATCAGCCAGAACTATAGAAAAACTGCTTGGCAAAAAACCGTTGCTATATTCTTCTCTCAAAGGAACCGGAAAACAGGAGCTGTGGGGATTGATAAAACCGTTTCTTCTTAAATAAGCCTCAAATTCTTAAAACGATACAGCCCTATTGGGATATAATCTTCGTTGTGCGCCCGTAGCTCAGCTGGATAGAGCGTCAGACTCCGACTCTGGAAGCCACTGGTTCGAATCCAGTCGGGCGCGCCAATGAAAACCCCCGCGGCCAAGCCGCGAGGGATTGCAAGTTAAAAAGAGGTTTATGAGAATGGAACAGCAAACAAAAAAACCTCTTCTTCTAACACTCTCCATTTTAGTTACAGCTATTTTATTTCTTACCATCTTTCATGCTCAACTGCTCAACCGATTGGCTTCCACCCTGATAACTGAAGACCCGCTGGAAAGAGTAGACGCGATAGTTGTACTTGCCGGCGCCTACGGGAGAGCGGATAGAAACCGGCATTGAACTTTATATGGCGGGGTATGGCAAACATATCATCTTCTGAGGCGGAGAGGCTTGCTGGAAGATTACATACGCCAAATTCATTTTAATGCAGTTAGAGGAGAACAATGTCGACCCTCAAATTGCGGTATGGTCTGATGCAAAGCTTGTGGAGGGACAACGCCTACTGGAACAATTTTGGAATTTCAGTCGCGGCAAAAACTGTTTCATGGAGCATGCTGAAATCACCTAGATACCGGCCACTGATAAACTGCTAAATTTACCCTTTATTTTCAGATAGTTGAGAATTATAAACTTAAGTTGTTTATAGAATATAGCAATATTGGAATATTACCATTTATTACTTTGCAAGCTGTAAAAACTTAAAAAATATCAACAAGATGGCATTTAAAAGGAGAGATAAGTTCGCCTCTTGCTGGTTTTTTTAAAGAATTGTAATACGAGGGCAACGTGCTATTTTTAAAGTAGTTATGCCTGCAATATATCAAATTAAATCTACATTTGAAGTCAACTTTTGCATCAAAAATTTGATAAATAAGTCAAAAGTGCTAGAATCGACTCACCTGAATGTGGCTGATTTTTTTATGGGGCATATCAGCCGTTTTTCTCAATCATTACAGGTAGAAAAATATCGCAACAATAGATTTTGAGGAATGAAGACTGAGATGAAGAATGATTATTCAACCAAAAAGCGTGGCTTGTACGACCCTAGCTATGAGCATGATGCTTGCGGCGTTGGGTTTATCGCAAACCTTAAAGGTAAAAAGTCGCACGAGATAGTTCGCAAAGGTATCGAGATACTAGAGAACTTGGAGCACCGTGGCGCTGTCGGTGCCGAAAAAAATTCTGGCGACGGCGCCGGAATACTTATCCAGACCCCTCACGAGTTTCTAAAAAAAGAATGCAAAAAAATCGGTCTCACCCTACCCGAACCCGATAGGTATGGGGCTGGAAATGTTTTTCTTCCGCAAAATGAAACCAACCGCAAAAAGATAATAGATATCTTTACCAAATGCGCTGAAGAGCTTGGGCAAAAAGTTCTTGGATGGCGCAAGATTCCGACAGACAACAGCGACCTAGGCAACATGGTTAAAGCGGTAGAACCATACATGGCCCAAGTTTTTATAGGGGCTTCCGATAATAGTTCCGACCCCGAAGCATTTGAAAGAAAACTCTATGTAATACGCAAATACGCCAGAAAAAAAATCCTATCAAGCGGCATCAAAGGCTCTGAAGATTATTTTGTATGCTCGCTTTCACACAAAACACTTTCTTATAAGGGAATGCTCACCGCGCCGCAGGTTTCACCATACTTTAAGGATCTATCCGACGAGTCGATGGTCTCTGCTCTTGCGATGGTGCATAGCCGTTTTTCGACAAACACATTTCCAAGCTGGCCTCTAGCACAGCCGTTTCGCTACCTCGCGCATAACGGCGAGATAAACACCCTAAGAGGCAATATAAACTGGATGCGGGCAAGGGAAGCGGTATTCAAATCGACCCTTTTCACGCCAGATGAAATTAAAAAGCTTCTACCGATAATTGACGATACCCAATCCGACTCCGCCATTATTGATAACGCGGTAGAACTACTCGCGCTTAGCGGCCGCTCATTGCCCCATGTGATGATGATGCTGATTCCCGAGGCATGGGGAAGCGACCACGAAATGAACGACGATAAAAGAGCGTTCTACGAGTATCACGCGACCTTGATGGAGCCATGGGACGGGCCTGCGTCAATAGCATTTACCGATGGCCGTATCATCGGCGGTACTCTCGACAGAAACTGCTTGCGCCCCTCACGCTACCTCCTCACGGATGACGACATACTTGTAATGGGTTCTGAAGCTGGCGTACTCGCTTTCCCACCGGAAAAGGTTGTACGAAAAGGGTGGCTTCAGCCGGGACGAATGCTTGTTGCCAGCCTTGATGAGGGAAGAATTATTCCCGACGCGGAAATAAAAGAGATGATGTATGCCAACAAGCCATACAAAAAATGGCTCGAAAAAGAAAAGCTGGAGCTTAGACAGCTCCAGAAAGTAAGATCGCCTCATCAGCCGGATCATGCCACTCTTGTGCGGCGGCAGTCGGTATTTGGAAATACCATCGAAGACCTAAGGGTGATTCTAGCTCCTATGGCAAATAGCGGTGTAGAACCTATAGGTTCCATGGGAAGCGACACCCCTCTCGCGGTTTTCTCGGATAAGCCACAAAAGCTGTTTAACTACTTTTATCAGCTCTTCGCTCAGGTGACAAACCCCCCAATCGACCCGATAAGGGAGACTAATGTAATGTCGCTTATTTCCTTCATCGGTGGTCAGGGAAATATACTTGAGGAAACAAAAGAGGACTGTAGAGTTATAGAGCTTCCGCACCCTGTGCTTACAAACCATCAAGTGGAAAGACTCAAAAAAGTAAATATACCGAATTTTAAAACAGCCACAATACCGATAGTATTTAAAGCGGTGCCAGGCGATAACAATATGCACTGCTCGCTTAACGAGATATGCAAAAAAACCGAGAAAGCTGTGGATGAAGGACATAGCATTATCGTCCTCTCGGATAGGGATGTTAGCAAAACGCACGCTCCGATACCGTCGGTGCTGGCAGTTGCCGCGGTTCACCACCATCTCATACGCGAAGGCAAAAGAACTCTTTGCGGAATAATAATTGAAACTGGCGAAGCATTAGAAGTCCACGACTTCGCTCTGCTCCTCGGCTACGGCGCGAGTGCTATAAACCCATACCTAGCTTTTGAAACGGTAGAAGATATGCGCCTCAATAATCAGCTGAATAGCGAACTAACAAGAGACAAAGCAAGAAAGAACTACATGAAGGCGATAGACAAAGGCCTTTTAAAGATTCTTTCAAAAATGGGAATATCAACAATACAATCATACATAGGCGCGCAGATTTTCGAAGCTGTCGGCTTAAGCCAGCGCTTTATAGACCGTTACTTTACCGGCACAGCCTCACGCTTAGGCGGTATTGATATAAATATCATAGAAGATGAAACGCTTATAAAGCACAGCTATGCCTACCCGTCGGAAGATGAATCGGATTCTGTCCAGCTTGAAATTGGCGGAAAATACAACTGGAGGGCGCGCGGCGAGCATCACACATTCAACCCGCAGACGATAGACCTTCTACAACGTTCTACAAGAAGTGGGGATTACAAGCTTTACAAAGAGTACGCGAAGGCAATAAGCGATCAGACAGAGAAACTGAATACCATAAGGGGCCTTCTAGATTTTAATTATCCTAAAAAACCTATCCCTGTAGAAGAAGTAGAGCCTGTGAAGGAAATTGTTAAACGCTTTTTCACCGGCGCAATGTCGTTTGGCTCGATAAGTAAAGAAGCGCACGAGACCCTTGCGATAGCGATGAACCGGCTTGGCGGCAAAAGCAATACCGGCGAGGGAGGCGAAGATATCGAACGGTTCAAACCTCGTGCCGACGGCGACAGCGCGCGCTCATCAATAAAGCAGATAGCGTCCGGCAGGTTCGGCGTAACATCGAACTACCTTGTAAATGCCGACGAACTTCAAATTAAAATGGCGCAAGGCGCGAAACCGGGTGAAGGCGGCCATCTGCCAGGGGCAAAGGTAGATAAAATTATTGCTGGCGTGCGGCACTCAACACCCGGAGTAGGTCTTATATCCCCTCCTCCTCATCATGATATCTATTCTATTGAAGACCTTGCACAGCTTATATTTGATCTTAAAAACTCAAACAATAAAGCACGGATAAATGTAAAGCTTGTTTCCGAGGTTGGAGTAGGAACGATAGCCGCCGGTGTAGCAAAAGGCCACGCGGAGGCTGTGCTTATTTCTGGACACGATGGCGGCACAGGGGCATCTCCCCAAAGCTCCATCAAACATGCCGGCCTTCCATGGGAGCTGGGACTTGCGGAAACACATCAGGTACTAATGGACAACAACCTTAGAAGCAGAATCGTCGTACAAACAGACGGGCGGATAATGACAGGACGTGACGTCGCTATAGCAACTCTGCTTGGCGCGGAGGAATGGGGTACCGCGACAGCCGCCCTAGTAGTAAGCGGATGCGTAATGATGCGGAAATGTCAAAACAATACCTGCCCTGTCGGTGTAGCAACGCAGGACCCTGCTTTGAGAAAGTTCTATTCCGGTAAAGCCGAATACCTTGTCAACTTCTTTAACTTTATGGCAGAGGAGCTTCGAGAGGAGATGGCAAAGCTTGGAGTAAGAACCATCAACGAGATGGTCGGCCGTGTTGACCTTTTAAAAGTAAGGGAAAATATAACGCACTGGAAAGCGAAGCATCTCAACCTTGAGCCGCTTCTCTACAGAGCTGTCTCACCTATGGGCTTCTCGGCCTATCAGTGCGACCAGCAGGATTTCGGCATGGGCAGTGCTGTTGACCACGAACTTATAAAAATGGCCGAGCCGGCATTGGAAAGAAGAGAAAAGGTTTCTGCCAAAATTAAAATAAGAAATATACAGCGGACTATCGGAACTATGCTCTCGGCTGAAGTGTCTAGAAAATTCGGTGAAGAAGGTCTGCCAGAAGATACTATTTATATAAAGGCTGAAGGCTCGGCCGGCCAAAGCTTTGCCGCCTTTGGAGCCAAAGGGGTAACATTTGAGATAGAGGGCGAAGTGAATGATTATTTTGGAAAAGGCCTTTCTGGTTCAAAACTTATTCTCTATCCTCCTAAAAAGTCAAATTCAGGTTTTAACCCTCACCGTAACGCGATTGCCGGCAATGTCGCTTTCTATGGGGCTACCAGCGGAGAGGCATATATACGCGGTATCGGCGGGGAACGTTTTTGCGTGAGAAACTCTGGAGCCAAAGTTGTCGTCGAAGCTGTTGGAGATAACGGTTGCGAGTATATGACAGGCGGGCGGGTAATCATACTCGGCTCAATAGGGAAAAACTTTGCGGCAGGTATGAGCGGCGGTATTGCGTATCTTAAAGATCTTAAAGGGCTATCCAAGGGACGTGTAAATACCGAGATGGTCGATATCGAAAAGCTTGAAGACCCAAAAGAGATAGCCGAAGTTAAGGGGATGATAGAAAAGCATCTTAAATATACGCAAAGCGGAACTGCGCGAGATGTGCTTAAAAACTGGCATAAATTTTTGCCGGGGTTTATAAAAATAATGCCGAGAGATTACAAACGAGCGCTGGCAGAACTGGCCGAAGAATCTAACATGGAGCCGATGGCGGGATAACCGCCGGGTGAAGGAAAGCATAATGGAAAAAAACACAGGATTTAGAGAATTTGGAAGAAGCACTCACCAATACAAACCTGTAGAAGAAAGAATAAAAAGCTTCTTCGAGTTTATGGTGCCGTTATCGAAAACTGAAGTGGAGACGCAAGGAGCCCGCTGTATGGACTGCGGAACCCCTTTTTGTCATCCAAGCTGTCCGCTAAATAACCAGATACCGGATTTTAACGACATGGTCTACGAAGGAAAATGGAACATCGCTTATAAAATTTTGAGAAGCACCAACAATTTTCCGGAATTTACGGGAAAACTTTGCCCTGCTCCGTGTGAATCAGGTTGCGTACTTGGTCTTATAAAAGACCCTGTAGCTATAAAAAGCATAGAACTCGCCATTGTAGAACATGCGTATAACGAGGGATGGGTAAAACCTAATCCGCCCAAAAAGAGAACCGGCAAAAAGGTGGCTGTAATAGGCTCTGGCCCTGCTGGACTCGCAGTGGCGGATCAGCTAAATAAGGCTGGCCACGAAGTAACAGTATTCGAGAAGGCGGACAGAATAGGAGGATTACTCCAGTACGGTATACCGAATTTTAAGCTCGATAAGAAAATAATAAGCCGACGCGTAGAAATAATGAAAGCTGAAGGAATTATATTTAAAACAGGCTCAAACGTTGGGGCAAATATTCCAGCTTCCAAACTGCAAGACGAGTTTGATGCCATTGCACTTGCCGGAGGCTCTACAATACCTAGAGACCTGCCGATAGATGGACGGGAAAAGGCAAAGGGCGTTCATTTTGCTATGGACTTTCTTGTACAGAACAATAAACGGGTCGCGGGCGATAAAATACCGGAAGACGAAGATATACTGGCCAAAGATAAAAATGTGCTGGTAGTCGGCGGCGGTGATACAGGCTCTGACTGCGTAGGAACATCCATAAGGCAGGGAGCTAAGTCAGTTATACAAATTGAGCTACTCCCAAAACCTCCCGAAGGAAGAACTCCAGAAACAGCATGGCCCCAACACCCCGGACCGAGAATGTTTAGTACGTCAACTTCACAAGCAGAAGGATGCCGGCGCGAATGGGCAGTCCTCTCAAAAAAGTTTGTTACCGACGATAATGGCAACGTCACCGCCGTGAAGTATAAAAAGATAGAATGGCAAAGCAAAACCGCTTTTGAGGAACTAGAAGGAACCGAAGCTGAATACAAGGTAGATATGGTAATGCTTGCTATGGGCTTTATGTATCCTGACCCTAGCGGCGTTATTAAAGATTTAGGGTTAGAGTTGGATAACAGGGGAAACGTAATGACAGGCCCCGACTATCAGACATCAATGATAGGTGTTTTTGCCGCTGGCGATATGCGCACGGGACAATCACTCATTGTAAACTGCATCTCTGAAGGGCGGGAATGCGCAAGGTCTATTGATATGTTTCTTCGGGGCGGCTACTCACGGCTGGAATCGAAGAACCAATCGTTCTGTAAACTAAGCTAGCAATCTACAAATATCCGATGAGCCTTTTGGCTCTTAAAAGAATGTCAGCCCCTAAGATAGACTTTGGGATAAAGTCCTGCGCGCCAAGCTGAAACGATTTTTGCACGGTCTCTCGATTATTGTCGCATGTAACAACCATAATCGGAATCGAATCGGTATTCGAGTTGCTTTTTAGATGGCATATCAATTCAAAACCATTCATAACCGGCACCTGCAAATCGGCAATAATTAAGTGCGACAGTATTGACTGCATAGAAAGCAAAGCTTCTTTCCCGCTTTTCGCTCCGACTATTTCGGCATCCAGCCCTTCTAGCCGTACCAAAAGAATTTTAAAAATGCTTCGTCATCATCGACAATCATCACTTCTAAGAAGTCTATAAAAAATAGGGATACTTTTAATTGGTACCTGCTAAGGCGATACCGGCTTTTTTATACAGCGGTAAAAGAACGATAACAAATATCATCGGCACAGCTAATAAAAATGGCCTGCCAAGCATCGTAAAACCGACAAAGAAGCAAAGCACACCGACAATAAAACCGTTGTTCTCGTGAAAGAATAACGAGTCTGTGCGTTTACCAGCTTTTAACATTTCTGGAAAAAATCGTCCGGCCCATAAGCCGGCGGCGGCCACGAGAGATGCCGCCAAAGGAAAAGTAAATGATGCAAAAGGAGCATAGGTAGCCAACAAGTAGGCCAGATAAAACGCGACAGGCTGTATCGCCATTAGCCAGAATGGGTTTAAACTTTTTATCCAAAGCCCGGCAAGCGCCCCTGCCATCCAGCATATTGTGACCAGCGCGTAGGTAACATAGGTAGAAGTTACATTAATTTGAAGCATAAGTAAAAAACCGAACTGCATAAAAGCAAAAATAAAACCGTTTAAAAAGCAGAATATATTTTTCAAAACTACCTCACACCTTTAATCGAAATATCTGTTCATAAAACGCTCCAGTCCACGCCTTAAGACAATGTCCATATGATCTATAGAAAAAGCGGTTGCTTTTGTCAGCTTCTTTCGCACCTGCTTATCTTCAAATATTTTTGTTTTTCTATCATAGCCGGATATTTCTTTAGCAACCATTTTGGCTTTAAAAGGCAAACTGCGTGAAGCATACGCAAATCCCCTCCCTGCCCGGGGACTGTTTAGAACCAGCAGGTCTTCAAAAGCAACAGAAAGAGCGGCTGTAATGCGCGCTGGAGAGCGGTCATTTTTTCTAAGCTTTCCACTAAGCTGAACGGCAAGAACTCCATTTGGTGTAAGCCGCTCGCGCGCAAGTTTGTAAAATTCTACCGTATGCAGGGCCGCCTCTTGTATTGTAAGCGGTGATGGTATATCCATAATTATCAGATCAAAATTTTCATCAGTCTGCTTAAGAAAATGTTTGCCGTCATCATTATAGAGCCGCCAGTTGGTAAAGGCCGATAGCTTTTCGTGTGGAGTGTAGAAACGGAATCCTGCCTCTAGTACAGATGGGTCTAACTCTACCGATATTGTTTTTTTTGAATGCGGGTAGACCTTCGACACGGACGACAGTGTGCCGTTTCCGATTATAAGCGTGCTGGAAGGCTTTATAAGTTTTGCCGGTAATTCTGCCAAAAAATAGTTTAGGTCTTCCAAGTCGGTGGAGTTTAGGTTTAAAAGCCCGTCCAGATACAGCATCATATCGCCTTTGCCGGAACGCACTACCTCCACTCTTTGGTACGGGGAGTTTACGGAATAAAGAACCTCGGCTCCTTTGACACGGTGTTTTACTCTATAAAGCTCGGAAGAGCTGTGTTTATCGAGAACCGAAAAATTATATCCAGCGATAATAGCAAGCACTGCGTAAGCTGTGAAAATGGCGTAGCTACGCCAGATGGTCAGTAGCATTATGCCGATAATTGCCCAGTAAACAAAAAGAAGGGGGCCTAGCGGCCTATTCCATGTAAGCCCTACTATAATGAATCCGGCTAGAAATCCTATTATCTCCGAGGTGTAAAACTCTACAAGAGCGCGTTCGGTATCTTTATTCTCTTCCATATGAACAAACCTCGGCAAAATGGCCGAGAATATCGTAGAAAAAATAAACGCGTACGCGAATAACAGCAATATAAACCCTATGCCGCCCAAGTTCAGATGGGCCATGTATGCAGCGATATAACGATAGGAAAATGGAAATGTTAGATGGAGAAAAACTGAGACGGCAAATAATATCTTAAAAACCTTTTCAGAAAGCTTTAGAGAAAGAAGATAGCCTGCTGACATGCCGGTAAAAAACGCGGAGACAACAAGGGTTATTACAACTTCTTCCCCATAAAGTACGGTAACAAAATCGCGCACCATAATGAACTGGGCAATGGACAACCCAGCGCCTGTCAAAAAAAGAAGAAAGTGATTTGGAAATAGCTTCTTTAATGCCGCTATTGTCGATGTTTTTTTGCTATCCATTTTTAGGTTAAAAGACTCTAGCGCTTAATTTCTAACTTTAGGCCAGCCGCAACTGCAAATAGCGTGAAGCCAAACGGGGAAACTGAATTGTATCTCTCTGGGTAACTCATATTGCTACTGCTGTTGTATAAGAACCGCTATCGGGTCGTTGCCCGACTTGTCAAAATAATACTCTATCTTGACTTGGCGATTGGCAACGAGCCGTCTAATCGGTATCACTTTTCCTTCTTTATCTTTTATCACCGTTGAGGGAGTAACTATAAATTTCCTTTCATTGGCAACTATAAAGGAGCTATCAACCAGCAATAATTTCATATGCGCATTCAGACTAGATAACGACTTTGGTGAAGAATCTGTCTCTTGTGCCGCATCGGCCACGGCACCACTAACTGCTAGAATAAAAGCAAACAAAATCACAAATTGAAACGTTGAACGAAAACTCATAAGTCCCTCCATGAAATGATTCCACTCTTTATATCGCTTGCCGTTTCAAAAGATATCGCATTAACCTCGCCGGTACTTAACTGCATGTACGCTTTTGCTCCTGCTCCCTGCCCAGAATGTATGGCAACAGCCGATGCAAGGCCAGCTTTGCCGGTAGTTTCACTTCTCAAAATAATATCGTTAGAACTGCCTATCGTGCCTATGGTCGACGATTTATACGCTGTACCAGTTTTATAATAAACGGAGAAGAAGTAGCTGGTACCGCCAAAAGCGCAAATGTCTGTTGATGGCACAAAACTGGTGAAGAGGACGAGCCCCCCTACTATTGTCGGCTTATTCAAGCTACGCTCTCCAGACAGCAAAAAGTTAAAAAACCAGCCGTCAGAATCTTTCGCAACTGTAAGGAGTTCGCTCCATGTAGTAGGCGCGGCTCCAACGCCTCCGGTAACGCCTGACACAGCTCCGCTGGTATTAACTACCGCGTTTGTAGTATCCATCAACGCACTGGTACTGTTGGATACCGACTCCGTAGAATAGCTGGCGGCGGTTACAGATGATGACGACGAGAGGCATGCTGTATCCCATCCGTTCGTCGCTGGGTCCCAGCATGGGTCCTTAATGCCATAAAAAGTTTGTGTATCGGTATTTGTCTTATCTGCGTCGCTAGCATACTTGCCTGTTCCAAAATATATCCAAACATTCCCGTCATCATCACTGCTTGATGCTGGATCAGAAGTGATAGCTTCGCCGCTGTTTGTAGTGAAGAGCAGTCGCATATCCCAGTTGCTCGGGTCTGGGTCGCCGTTGGTTACCAAACGCCAGATTCTACCTCTGTAAATACCTCCACTCTTGTAGCTCTCTGGGATGTAGATGGCATCGGTATTATAGGTATCCGCAGAGCCTACGGTGGTATTGGCGGCGCTAAAATCCATATCTACAGCTATAGGGCCGAAAAGCATAGAGTTGGAATCTGCTACCGTGAACTTTGCCGCCAAATCTCCGGTTTCGATATCAACAACAAACAGCTTTGATGTTTGCGTGCTGTCGCCGTCATAATCCGGCATATAGGCCGCCTTCGAGCCAGAGCCGAAAATGGCAAACCATTTGGTTCCCACTTTTGCAACGGCAGGATAAGAGATGGTAAAGCCCAGCTCGTTTGTACCGCTGACAAGAGATGGAAATCTTCCATCAAGGTTGTGCCCAAACTCCCACAACACCGTAGGCGAAGTTGCCGTGGCATCGGTAACATCCAATGCTACGAATGACGATGTAAACTTCCGCTGGTTACTGCTTGGAGCATCTCCATCTCCATCGACATCAAACCCGCTGTCGCTTATCTCACCGCCTCCCATACTCATGCCGGCAAGCAGTATGGTTCCCCAGCATTTGCCGCTTGTCTGACCTACATGGTCAGTATCACAGTTAAAAGTCTGCACATCAGTCGCCTTGGCCTTCGCGTCCATATAGTAAACATGCGAGTAGGTAGTCTCTTTTAGCCAGCGAAGGTGCGGCAACAGGTTATACGGCACCAGTGACCACATTTCAAAACCGGCACTGCCGGTAAACGCATGTATCTGCCCATCGTTCGCGCCGATGTAAATCATAGTATCTCTATTTTTATGTTTCGCTAAATATTCCGCGTAAGTTGTATCCTGATAAAGGAGATCGTAAGCTTCCATCGGCTTTGAGAGAACCGTTGGTGTGGAATGTATAATATCCCCAAGTTTCCATTCGTTTCCATTTGCATCTGTCCTGTCGCGCAACCCTGTTCTAACTTCACCTCTTACAAAATTAACCACATCTACCGCTTCGTTATAATCAGCGGCTCCGAGGTACTTCCAATAATTAAAAAGAGTGCCGAGCGTATCCAGCTCCCCTATATCTGGAGTGCCGTTTTCATTCGCGTCTCGAAACCCATAAACATTTCTGCTATCCCAAGCTCTCGTGGCTAACGATTCGCCTGCGTCCCAGTTGTAATCGGCCCAACTAGAAAGAGACATCTCGGATGTAACGGTTGTCGTACACAAACTGGCCGATTCAGAGAAGATCTGTATATTCGTCTGATTTGTGTTTGTGTCAAAAGTAAAGCCCATGCAGTTGTTATTTTTATCACGCAAGCTTCCAAAGGAATCGACACTCAGCGACATTAAGTGGCCAAGCCATTCGATATCACTAGTGCCGCCGGCACTAACCACGGTTTCGCTTGGAAGAAAATAAGCCTGATATACGTTGCCCGCGCCGGAGGCAGATGTTCCAAGTACCGATAACGCTGTTCCCGAGCTTGTTCTTTTTAAGATATCGGTAATCGCTGTCGTAAGCTGAGTTTCAAGAGACGCACCATCGGATGCCTGATAATAGGTATCCGGTATACCGTCTCCGTCAGCATCCCACTCCCCTGTTATATTCGGCGTGCCACTGTCGTCGGTGTCGATAAATCCACCGTTCTTTGCTGTATCTTTAAGGAGTGTTTCCGCGGTTGGATCATTACCAAAAGCGTAAACCGCGTATATGGTAAGTGTTTGGTTGTTACTAAGGTCGGAGCGCAGGTCGGTTGTATGCGCCCAAAGGGCTACATCGTCGAGGTAGTCACTTTGATAGTAAGGGCTTGATGGTGTACTGTCGCCATCACCATCATAATCCTGCAGGTTGCCGGTACCTATCGGCGCGGTGGATGGTATGTTCGAGTACATCGTAGCGGCGCCATCCGTAATGATGATGACAAAGTTTTTGCTACAGCTTATGTATCCGCTGTATGAGCTGAAGTAAAACGGGTCGTTGCCCTGCAGACCTGTAGAATAATTACTGCTCTGGTACCTGATTCCGGTAGATTGAGCGTAGTACCCTGAAATCTGGTACAGTGATTCAGCAAGCGGTGTCCAGTTGGTCGCGGCAGTGTTTTCTATATCAGATATGAAGTTGGTTCCATATCCAGTGCCTGTAATATGTTGCG
Organism: Nitrospirota bacterium; assembly: GCA_024275955.1. Classification (GTDB taxonomy): domain Bacteria; phylum Nitrospinota_A; class UBA7883; order JACRGQ01; family JACRGQ01; genus JAJRYD01. The sequence goes on along the minus strand of JAJRYD010000020.1, from coordinate 62,006 downwards.
AGACATAAGCACCATCGTCACTGCTACCGCCTTCGGAAGAGCCTTGGCCTGTGCTATTAAAAAAAGCGAGTCCCCATCTCGCCTGAGTCGATACCTTCTGCATTATCCCCGCGAGATTTCCATTGAGAAAATCGTCAGGCTCTTGCGCTGAATCTTTGGCTACCTCAATTGTATACACACCTACGAGGCTATTTGCATCTGTATCGACTATATACAAATAGCCGTTATATAGTATGTAGTTGTACTTCGACCCGACAAACGGCGCGAGGGTAGAAGCATCAGAGTTGCTTCCACTTTTTTCCACATACCATCCGGAACCAGAATCACCGACATTGGTCGTACTCCCTCCTCCTGTCCGCGATGTCGCCTTCCCTCCGACTAAAACTTTTCTAGCTATATCTACCCGACGCATAGTGGCCCAATTCAAAAAATTTCCACTCCAAGCACCGCTTCCATCAATGATAAACGTACTGCTTGCGTAGCTATATGTGAGAGAGGATGAAAAATAGCCGTAGTATGTCGTTGCGGTGTCGTAGGCACTTGCGTAGGCAAGGTCATTCATACTGCCGGAGTTATCGAGCAGTATCATCACATTCGGCGTTACGCTGTTGCTCATGAAGATAGGAGTATGCGTATAATCGGCATTGCTTTCGGCATGTGCATTCTGCGCTGGTACAAAAAACGACAGCAGACAGGCAAAAAATAATGCCTTAAACCTCAAAGACACCGTCCACCTCCTTCTATACATTTATAATAAACGCGCACTGTTGTATCGGAGCTTGCTGAGTTTTGATAATTTGACTCCAGCCGGTAATAGAGACCGACGCCACCGGCACTTCCAGTGCCTACCCCTTGATACCGCGAAGAAAATTCTGTAGAAGAACCTGCTATGCGGATAGTTTTTATATAGTCTATGTCTACTTTAAGATAGTCGGTAAGCAAGGTAAGGGTTATATCAGGAGAAGCATCGCTGTAAGAGTCGGAGCTGTTAACTATGTAGCCGTTAATCTCTTGCAGAATGTCCGATGTATTGATGCTGACATTAGCATTGCCTGTGTCAGCCGCAGAGAGTTCGCCAGAATTAGCCATAACCCTTTCAATCATAGGGTACCCATACTCTACGCCTGAATCGGCAAAGTGCAGACGTATCTGTTCCATCTTGTAACTATTAACTATCTCCAACCCGCTGATTATTACCTTTACAGATATGAGCGACATCGTAGTGAGTACCATCATCACAAGAAGCACGATTACAAGAGCCGCGCCTTTTTCTTCGTTCCATTTACTGTAGATTTTTTGCATTAACCTGTTATTAACCGCCGATATATTACGTAGCATTTTAGGCACCATTCCTAAGAAGAACAGTCGACTCAACAGTTTCTTCCACATAACTTCCAGTCAGAGTGTGTATCTCTTCGGTGCGAGTTGTCACAGATACCACAATGGCCATAATGAGGCTGTATGTATGGTTACTTGTGGTATTGTCTGGTAAATCTGTAGTGCCGCTACTGCTTGTTCCATCAGAATAAATATATGAGATGGAGAAGGCCGTAACATTCGGCCACTTATTCGCCCATGTGATTGCTCCAACGTTATCAATATCGCCAAGCCGCAATATATTATTTACCGAGTCATATGAAATAGAGACCTTCTCATTCATGTTTGTATCAAGCACTCCATCTTCGTCATCATCCTCGGTATAGTAGAGGGAAGTATTAGAGGTAATAGCGTTAGTTGTAAAACTACCGGTACTGTCTTTTATCCCGAATACGTTTCCATCCGTTTCCATCGGGTTATACCCTATCTGTCGAATATTTTTTGCAAGAGCATCAATGATGATGCGTGTGTGAGAAATATTTCGCGAAATATATCGCTCTCCTGAGTAAAGTTTATTTTGAGAGCTGAAAACCTGAACTGTCACAAGGCCTATCATGCTGGTCAGCGCTACTGCGGCTAGTAGTTCGATAAGTGTCATCCCTTTTTGATTGTGTACTTTTTCAAACATCGCTACTCTCCCTGAATCGCCGTTGAAACAGTTACATAATGATCCTGAGATCCCATCTTCCAGCCGATGATTACGGTGATGGCTTTCATGCCATTAGCTGGAATATTGTCGCGGACAATCCATGCTCTTCGCAGACTACTGCTGGTAGTTAATGATGGGCTGTCCAGTAGCGGAAGTTGTTCTGCTCCATTCGAGTATGTATACGCATGGTCTGGTGAAGCAAAAAGCGCGGCTGTGTCGGTAGAGTTGTCACTCGTAGTTAGCGGGTTGGATAGTGGATGGCCTGTAGGAGTCATGTCGGCGCTTATAAGCTGGTTCAGCCCCAGCTCAAAGCCGGTGTACCTTAAAGATTCAATCGTGCTTTGAGCAAGCACTGTAGCCTCCATATACTCCCTTGCTACACCGTTATTTTTTACTGTGGCAATGGCGACGGAGTTGAGCGCGAGCATACTAATAGCAAGCACACTTACTGCTACTAAAACTTCCAGCAGGGAAAAGCCGGAATCACTGCCGAGATTTTGCCTAATTCTTTTCATAATCTAAGCTTGTAACGGGCCGCTCTGTAGTGAGCGGCCCGTTATCTGCCTCTGGTAGACTATTTATTTTCCCATTTGATAATCAGGCTCTTTTCATCAGTATCTTCGTCCTTGTCGCTATCTTCGTCTTTGTCCTTATCTTCATCCTTATCGCTATCTTCGTCTTTGTCCTTATCTTCGTCCTTGTCGCTATCTTCGTCTTTGTCCTTATCTTCGTCCTTGTCGCTATCTTCGTCTTTGTCCTTATCTTCGTCCTTGTCGCTATCTTCGTCTTTGTCAGTATCCGTACCTGTGTCAGTGTCTCCACCTACATAGTCGGCTTGATCGGTATTATCACCCCTGTAGTCAGGGTCATCTACATCATCAATACCGTCACCATCGTCATCTTTGTCTTTGTCATCATCAATGCCGTCATTGTCGTCGTCCTTGTCCAAATCATCAGGAATACCGTCACCATCACTATCGTGATTGGGGTCATCGACATCATCAATACCGTCACCATCGTCATCTTTATCTTTGTCATCATCAATACCGTCGTTATCTTTGTCCTTATCATACTGATCCTCAATGCCATCACCATCGGTATCAGTAGCGAAGGCTGGGTAAGGATTCGAGAAAGAAATCAACGCTAAAACCGCGAAAAATATGACTAATAATTTCTTTTTCATGTCATCTCCTAATTTATTAATTATTTTAATATCGCCGGACGGCCGTTAACTTGTAAGTACCGCAATCTCCTTTCTCTCTCCAGATATTCGTTGGTAAGGAGCAACCCCAAACTTACTCTTTAACGGCGAAAAGATAATCGGTATAGACAAAGCATTACTGATTTCATATTGATCATGCCTTCCCACCAGTACTGCCATCTTAGAAAATTCTGGCAAAGGAACCTTTCTTGTATGTAAAGCATCGACAGTCCTTCTATAGGTATCACTGCTCTCTCTCAGGGTAACATCCATATAATCTGGATGAATTTCCCCGCTGGCAGTTTGCGGTAAAGCCCCGCTGGACTTTGGTTGTGCAAAGGCAGAGGCTTCCTCTTTTACCTTCAATGCTTTAATTTTATTAGTATTTAATACAATTTTCCCGCTTTCTAAAGCAAATATACCGAAAACAGGCACAAATATAAGAACTTTTAGAGCCATCAGCCGGTTTTGAGCAAACGTCATACTAAAGCACACCCTATAAAAAAAGTTGTCCTTTTCTCTATCTTCGCCCTTATGATAGGCCGGTTCTGATACCAGCACATGAGTAAGGGTACCTACCCCGGCTGAGCAACCTTGCTCAGCAGAAAGTAGCCCAAATTCTACCAGCAGTAACCTTCCCGAGCGGCGGTTTTCCCCAATTTACTGAACCATTGGGAAATGAATTCCAAAAACTGTCAATGTCAGCAAACTTCCAGCCCCAACCGATGCTCAAGCTAGCTCTTGCATTGTACCTACTCTACCTTTTAAACATACAGGATATTCGAGCTTAAGACTGTGGCACCGCGGTTGCCGCTGGCGATAAGCTTTGCGGTAAACTCTATGGTAATATTGAGTGGGCAAGATATCTGTACGAGGAGCGGGGGAATTTTTATACCGCATATAGGAACTGTAAAATTTGGAAATTAAGAAAGTTTTTAGACACTTGAGTGTGAGGCTTGTACTCATTTTCCTCGTTGTCACGATTATTCCGGCTGGTATTGCTATCACTTTGCTTGAAGATAAGCTACACAGCGATTTTCAACATTCTGTCATCAGCGCCTTTATGGCGAAGATAGATATAAGAAAAGAAAACACAACAAATCTTTCACATCTTCTCAAAGGCGAAGTGCGTGGAAACGCCGAGCATATTGAGAACACCATAGCACTGCACGGCCTAAAAGAACGATACTTCACTAAAGGGCTTCCCACTCCTGCTTTCTATAAAAGCGCGCTCTACGAAGATATTGTTATAGGCATGAGCGAAAGCATTAATAAGAGCGATGAGTATCTCGTCTACAGGATAATCCTTCCAAATGGAAAGGAGCTTGTGAGGCTGAACCATGCTGATTCCAAGATAGAAGAGGTGCCGATAAACGAACTGCAAACCGAGGCGCACAAAGAGTACTTTGAAGGCACAGACTCTGATCTGGTTCATCTGCACTCCGTCGCACCACAGGATGGGTTCGGCAGGCTACACAAGCCAAATACTCCGATGTTGCGGATAACTAAAAAAATTATACTAGAAAACGAAAAGCTCTTTGGAATATTGGCGCTCGACATCAACGCAGATTTCATGCTGGGAGAGTTGAAAAAAGAAAATGAAAAAGGGTTTCTGGTCATAGACGAAACTGGGAACTACCTGCACCACTGGGACAACAAGATTCTTTACGGCGAAAAATCGAGCAAGAAGAACAATCTCCTTTTGGAAGAACCGGAGCTCGCGACAAATCTCAAAAAGAATGAGTCGAAGTTCCACTGGGACAAGGATCTTAAAGAATTCAGGGTGTGGAAGAAAGTTTTTTACGATGAACACGATCATTCCCGCTTCTGGCTGTTTATGGAGCGGCATGATGAGGCAAGCATTTCCTCCCGTTGGTTCACCACAGCCAACTATGGGCTTATGGGGCTTTTCTTAGTTCTGCTGGCAGGTTCTTCAATATTCGCCTTACTGGCGCACAGAATGTTAAAACCGCTTCACACTCTTGCCGATGGAATTGGAAAAATAGGTGATGGAACTCTTTCCACGCGGGTTGAGGTTTACTCCAAAACAATTATCGGAGATATCGCAGATGCGTTTAACGATACCGCTTCTAAACTGGAGAAAGCAGACAAAGAATTGAAAATGGCTCTTGCCATGAAAAGCACAGTATCCGAGTTGGCTCCCAACGCGCATATTATCGCAACGGAAGATGGAGTAATATTATCGACCAACCCAGCGACCGAAATAATTTTTGGATACAAACCAGATGAGCTTATTGGAAAAAAATTGAGCATCTTTATGCCGTCCCCCGGCAGAGAGTACCGTAGCGCCCACCTAGAAAGATTCCTTGATACTGGAGTGCCGAATATTATGGGAACGGAAATCGAAAGCGAAGGCATAACAAAGGATGGCAAAATATTTCCAGTTACTCTCTATGTCGGTGAGGCGAGGGTTGGAGAGGATCGCATTTTCATCGGCATTATTCAGGACATTACTGAAAGAAAGAAGTCCGAAAAGTCGCTACAGAGCATCGCTATGGGAATTTCCGCAGAAGCGGGAGGTCGGTTTTTCCATTCACTGGCCAATCACCTAGCGATAACGCTAGATGTTGATTACGCCTTAATAGGAGAGCTTTGCGAAAAGGAGCATGGCAATATCCAAACTATAGCGGTATCCACGCATGGCAAAATTATTGATAACTTTGGCTACTCCATTGCCGATTCTCCTTGTGAAGATGTGATCAGAGATGGGATATGCGCATACGCCGACGGGGTGCTGAAAAAGTTCACGCACCCAATGTTTGCGGAGATTGGAATAACAGGGTACGTCGGCCTTCCTATTATTGATTCATCAAAGAATGTCATAGGCGTAATTACCGTAATGAATCGCAAAAAAATAAGAAACATTCAGGCAGTAAAATCAATGCTTAAAATCTTTTCGGTACGAGCCGCCGCGGAAATGGAACACAAACGGGACGAGGAGGCGTTAAGAAACAGCGAACAATACTTCCGAAATATTTTCGACAATTCCGCTATCGGCATATCCCTGCTCAATAGAGAATGGGAATTCATTGACTGCAATCCTGAGCTATGCAGAATGTTAGGTTACACCCATGACGAACTGATAGGAAAAACTCCAGCGAGCGTTACCGCCCCGGAATTTATAAATGATAACAGAAAGTTTTTCGACAAGCTGGAAGCAGGAAAGATGGATAGCTATGAGATGGAAAAGCGCTATATGCGAAAGGACGGAAGCTCTTTTTGGGGGCGGGTTCACGTTTCATTATTTAAAAGTAAAACCGATACTTCACGATACGTTATCGGGATGATGGATGATGTCACCGAAAGAAAAAAGACGGAAGAGGAGCTTAAAAAAGCTAAAGAAAGTGCCGAAGCCGCGAACAAAGCGAAGAGCCAGTTTCTTGCCACAATGAGCCATGAGATAAGAACTCCGATGAACGCGATTATAGGCATTGCTGATCTGTTAAACTCTACAGACCTATCTAAAATACAACAAGGCTATGTGGAAACATTTAGAGGCTCTGGTGAAAAATTACTTTCCATTTTGAATGATATTCTGGATATATCCAAGATAGAAATAGGCGCGGTGGAGCTGGAAGCGGTAAACTTTATCATAAAAGATATCGTCGAGAAGGCGGTTGATACGATGTCATTGCAATCCTATACGAAAGGCGTGGAACTAAATTTCAACATCTACCCCGATGTTCCAACACTTCTAATTGGCGATCCAAACCGTATAAGACAGATCCTGTTGAATATTCTTGGCAACGCGGTGAAGTTCACTACTGTAGGAGAGATTTTTCTTGAGCTGGAAAAACTCGCCACAACAGAGAGTGCCGCGACTCTCTTATTTACAGTCACCGACACTGGAATCGGAGTAGCTGATAACGGAAAAGAGTACATATTTGACAGCTTCACGCAGGGCGATTCATCTACTACCCGCAAATTCGGCGGCACAGGACTGGGGCTACAGATATCGAAACAGCTTGTAGGCATGATGGGTGGACGCATTTGGGTGGAAGACAACAAAGAAAATCAAAAGGGGGCGGTCTTCAAGTTCACTATAACCCTTCCCATGCAGAAATGCCAAGAGAGGAGAAGCAGAGATAAACGCAAACCGATAAGCTTGAGAGAAATGAGAGTCCTCATAGTGGATGATAACAAGCATAACAGACTTAAATTGAGAAAGACTCTGGAAAGCTGGGGCGCGGAAATAACAGAAGCCAAAGGCGGGCTAGAGGCTCTCGAATCTATCGAGGAAGCCAGCTCGAAAGAAGATCCGTTCAATCTTATTGTTATGGACAATAATATGCCGGATCTGGATGGCTTCGAAGTTGCCCAGTGCCTAGCATTCAATATTGATTTTGCGAATATGACTATAATGATGATTACACCAGATGACATAGAAGGCAACCTCGTCAAAGCAAGAGCCGCTGGGATAGATGAGTACATGGTCAAACCTGTAAGACGGTCGGCTCTTTTTAATTCTATCAACCGTTACCTTGACAACGAATCACACCCTGATTTAGATAATACCTCTGGCTCCGGTGAAGCAAAAAAAGAGATCCTTTCTAAAGGTTGCGAGCAGGCTCCATTGCGGGTACTTCTGGCAGAGGATGACCCTGTAAACCAGAAGGTAATGCAATTTATGCTACACAGCCAAAGTCACGCGGTGGTAATAGCCAACAACGGCAGAGAGGCGATAGATAGAATTTCAAAAGAGAAATTCGATATCATTATTATGGACATCAACATGCCGGAGATGGATGGCTTCGAAGCAACGTCTATCATAAGGAAAAAAGAAAAAGAAACCGGAGAGCATATACCTATACTCGCTTTCACCGCTCTTGCGTTTAAAAATGATAGGGAAAAATGCATTGATGCCGGAATGGATGATTGCATTATAAAACCTGTGCAGATGGAAGACCTATTTAAAGCTTTGGCCAAACACTCTTGTGGTGCCGGCAGTTCAAAAACAAAACCTGAAACTGCAAAGAATGAAGAAGATGCTAGAAAGATTTTTGATAAAGAACAGGCCCTTGAAAGAATCGGAGGTGACGAAAATCTATTAAAAGAGCTGGCAGATGGACATATTAAATTTTCATCAGAACTTATGGTAAAAATGGGAAAGGCTCTCATCGTTAAAGATTCCGAGACATTAGTTTTCACCGCTCACACTATCAAAGGCTCTCTCGCCACAATCGGTGGAGAGAAAGCCTATAAGATAGCCTTGAGGCTGGAAAAAATGTGGCGAAAAGGAGATATAAGCAAATCCGAAGAAGACTATAAGTTATTGCAAAAGGAGGTTGAACGGCTACACGAGCTACTTTCTAAATTCATCGAAGGATAAAAGCAAAATATTCTAGCACTAGGCGATGCCCCGCATTCGTTTAGATATTGAGGTTTAAAAAAAGGAATCGCAGTTATCTCTTGACCGACTCAAGTTCGGCAACAACCTCTCTGGTTATTAGCTCCACAAGCTCCGCTGGAACTTTGTCTATAACCGACACCATAGCACTGTCCTCGATCTCGGCCGAGGGGCATTCTAAATTAGGAAGAGCCTCTGACCCGTATTTACCGCATGCGTTGCAGGAGTTGCAGTTATCGGACGGCGTTAGCTTTTTACCGCTAAGCTGTTCCTTGATGGCCAACAGCTCACCGACTTGATTATCGGTAAGAGGCGTAGCGCTTCCAAGCTGGCGGGAGTGGTATGTTATCTCCGCCACATGCTCCATTCTTTCAAGCTTATTATGCGCATCGAAAAGATCGATGCCTACTGTAAGGGAGCCATGCCTTTCAAGAATAATCGCGTCATGTTTTTTAATCGGCCCTATAACCGAAAGAGCTACCTGCTCTGTGGTGGGAGGGGCATAGTCGGCAGTAGGAATAGAGCCAAGCGTAAAGATAACTTCTGGAAGCAGGCACTTAGCCATCTTTATGCCGGCGACAGAAAGCACGATACAGTATGTGGCATGGGCATGAATTACCGAGTTGATATCCGGTCTTTCCTTATAACACGCAAGGTGCATCGCAAGCTCCGAAGAAGGTTTTGCTTTGCCTTCCAGCTGGTTACCTTCCATATCGACAATTACGAAGTCGTCCGGCGTAAGGTAGCCTTTGTGAACCCCTGTCGGCGTAGTGATTATCCGGTTTGCATCCAGCTTGACCGATATGTTGCCGTCGGTGGCCGATATCCATCCCCTGCCATGAAGCCTTTTGCCAACTTCTATAATATCCAGTTTAACTCTGTAATCATCCATTTTTAGCAACCTCATCCACAATTCCTGTTATAACCGAATGTACCGGCGCGTTCTCATCGCCGAAAAGCTGACGCGCCGCATTCCCTTCTGTTGCTACCAGAACGATATCGCCGGAACCAGACTGAACAAAGTCGCACGAAAGATGCGTCTCTCCTTCTGGTTTTAGATTCGCGTCAAGCGGCTGGACAATCATAATCTTCGCCCCGTTATAAATATCTTCCGATAATGTCGTAGTTACGTTTCCAATAACCTTGCAGAGCTTCATTGGCTTTTACCGCCTTTCACGGCAACTTCTACATTAATGCCGTCAACTATCCCTACAATACCTGCATCAACCGGAGCGAAGGAGTTTGGGAGGTTGAGCGTAGCTTCTCTCCCCACAATATAAGTAACGATAGTGCCGGGCCCTGCCTGCATATTTGGGTCTGTCGCTACTATCGGTCTGCCTTTAGGTTTTTTCTTTTCGTCTATCGGCTGTATCACAAGCATTTTCACGCCGGTAAGCGCTGTAGACTTCTGGCTGGCTACTACTGTTCCGATCACTTTTGCCAAATGCACAACTAGCTCACCTTCATTATTAAATCTTCGTGCGGGCGGGGCATTATTTCCACAGCGACAAGAGATGCGAGTGATGAGATTGCTTTCTTTCCGGCATCGACAGCCGCCTCGATTTCAGCAACAGGGCCGGTAAGAGTGAAGAACGATTTTCCGCCAAGCCCGTTGGCAAGCCTCATATCGATAAGATGAACGTCGGCCTCTTTTACAGCCGCGTCTCCCGCTAAGATTGCCGACGCTACGGTAAAGGTTTCAAAAACTGCCAACGCATCGACTTCCGGCGGGGTCGCGCATGCTTCCATAGCCGGTATCAGCTGTGCGTGAGCGTTTGGCAAAAACAGCTCTTCCACAAGCAGGTCGTCCCCTATTTCGATACCTTTTTTGTACGACTCTTCCACGGGCGCGGTCATTCCAGCGACAAGTATCATATATTTTCCGGGACATATAGTCCTTGCTTCCAAAAGCTGTACCGGAGCTTTCTTAACCATCTCGTCGCAGGTTTTCATCCCTCTCGCGACAGAGCGAAGTTCAATCAACGCTATCGACGGTTTTTCTATCATCTGGCTATCCTCACTGATCCGTTGACACTTTCCACCACCCCGCTTATCGAAGCATGTATTCTGGCGCCAAGTTTCTTGCCGTCTATCTCGGCAATCAGGTCTCCCTTTTTTATTTTCTTACCTTCCTTTACCACAGCTTTGGCCGGCGCGCCGATGTGCATCTGCAAAGGAATATCTACAGAGTTGACTAGCATACAATCTTTAATAAATGGAGGCTTTGCTTCATACTTGGATAGGCCGAGCATGCGGGTCAGCTTCTCTTTTGGAACCCGCCGATAATCTCTGTAGATGTCAACCTTCTCCGGTTTATTGGAATGTTGGTTTTTGACTCCGTACCCCCCAAGTTTTCTTTTAAATTCCTGAAAAAATCTTCTGGGAGAGAGAGTGATAGGACAGGCAAAAAGATCGCAGACTCCGCACTCGCAACAAAGGAACGAGCGTGCAACTGTAGCCGTCTGCGGGTTTAAATCTTCGCTCATCACACGCATGATTTTATGCGGCTCCAGCGAATGCCCCTGCAGATAGCGTGGACAAAAATCTGTGCAGTATCTGCATTGCTCGCAGGCACCTTTGGTCATTCTTATATCAGCCTCAAGGCTCCTCGACATTCTATAGACGTAAGAGTGGTCTTTGGGAAGCAGTATCACCCCGCCGGATGTTTTTGTTATTACCTCTTCGTTTGGGTTAATTAGACGGCCCATCATCGGCCCGTTTAGAAGAACCGCGTACTCTTCCAAAAGAGAACCGCCGCACAGCGTTATAAGATCAGCAACACGAGTTCCGATAGGAACGGTATAGACACCTGCCTTTTTAATCTCTCCGGTAACTGTTACCACTCTGTCTGTTACAGGAAGACCTTTGGATGCTTCGGCTATCTGCGCCAACGTACCGACATTCTGTACAACCACTCCCACGGCAAGCGGTATGCCGCCTTCGGGAACGATTCTGCCAGTAGCCTCGTAAACAAGTATCTGCTCGTCGCCGGAAGGATAGAAATTGCCAAGTAGAAAGATTGAGATATTTTTGTTCTTTGCGATAAGTTTTTGAAATATCTTTATCGCCTCAGAGTTTTTTTCTTTGACGCAGATTAGACCTTTGTCCGCACCTGTAGATTTCATCACCAGCCTTAAACCTTCGACAACATCTTCGGCCTTCACGGTCATCACAAACAGATCGGAATATAGAAGCGGCTCGCACTCGGCTCCATTGGCTAAGACAGTATCAACGTTTGCAGATATCTTTAGATGAGTAGGAAATCCGGCGCCACCGGCCCCCACAACCCCAGCCTCTTTTACCGCTTCGACTAAATCCATTAAAACAGCCTAAACGATCCTAAACGAATCTTTTAAGGTACACCTTCTCTCCCGCGAGAAATGGCGTGCTGTGGTAAGCCCCTCGCCTGTCGGGCTTGCGATTGTGAACGAGGTATGCCCCTCCCCTTCGTTGCCAAGGCCGGCGGTAGATGGAGCGTTCTTTACAAAAATGGATGTATTAATAACTCTCGCCATTTTGCTGAGGTTATTAATATTAGTCGAGTGCATAACGGCGGTATGCCTAAAACCATGCTCCACCCTAACGGCGGTCTTAATCGCTTCGTCTACATTCCGCACCCGGACTAGCCCAAGAACCGGCATCAGCAGTTCCATCTGCACGAAAGGATGTTTTTCGGGAACTTCGGCGATAACAAGTTGCACCTCCGGCCCAGCTTCAATGCCTATCTCTTTTAGTATCAGATGAGCATCTTTGCCTACCCATTTTTTGTTTACCATTCCGTGATCTTCTGGCCCTTCCGGTTTACGGTCGATGACAACACTCTCAAGCCTTTTTAGCTGATGCGCTCCCAAGAAATATGCCCCGCTGTTTTTCAGCTCTTTTATCAGCTTGTCGGCTATTTTATCGACGGCGATTATCTCTTTTTCGACAATACAGACTATGTTGTTATCGAAAGATGCTCCCGCGACTATATCTTTTGCCGCTTTTGGTATGTCGGCAGTTTCATCGACTACCACTGGCGGGTTGCCCGGCCCTGCGGCGATAACCTTCTTGCCGCTACCCATCGCAACCTTGACAACAGCAGGGCCGCCGGTTACTACGAGGAGAGCTATGTCGGGATGTTTCATCAAGGCGTTCGCGCTTTCTATTGTCGGCTTTGCAACGGTAGAGATAAGGTTTGCCGGCCCGCCTACCTGCATTATCGCCGCGTTCAGCTCTCTAATCACGGCAATCGTAATCTCTTTTGCCGTTGGGTGCGCGTTGATAACTACTGCGTTACCAGCCGCAATCATCCCTATGCAGTTACATATAACGGTAGCGGCAGGATTTGTACATGGCGCTATAGAACCTATCACCCCGTAAGGAGCGCGTTCGGTTATCGTAAGCCCATTATCGCCTGTGCACGATTCAGTTTTTAGAATTTCTATCCCCGGAGTTTTTTCAATGGCAAGCCTGTTTTTAAGTATCTTATGCTCACGCTTTCCAAGACCTGTTTCACGCACAGCGATATCGGCCCAGTTTTCGGCATTCGCCCCAGCCCTGCGGCGCATAGACTCCACCATCTCACCTCTAAGCTTTATAGGCAGTTGGTCAAGCGTTAGGAATGCCTCTCTTGCCGCCGCCGTTGCCTCGTCTATCGTTTCAAAAATACCGTCCTTACCTTTCGGCGCCTGCCTCATAAGATGGTCGGCACTACCGGCAACAGACCCCCGCAAAGAGGCAGAAGATGAAACTTTAGGTTTTTTAGAATCTGGAAGATCAGGCTGAACCTCAAAAGCCGAAAGCTTGCTTACCACCCTCTCGACAACAGCCGCAATCTGGTCTTTAGCAAGCTTCATCAATCACCTCGTTCAAACTGTTATTAAATCCGATTTGCTTTTGTCATAAATCGTTTTGCCGTTAACATCCCATGTATCGACTATCGCCATTATCACCGCGTCAACAGGCTTGTTGTCTGTTTTTTCGGTCTGCCTTGCGGACGAGCCGGTAGCGAAAAGAACCGTTTCGTCTATTCCTGCACCGACCGAATCGGCCGCGACAACATATTGTGGCATCAGCTTACCGTCGGGGTCGACTACCTGAACCAGAAGGAACCTCAAGCCTTCAAGCTTCTTATCCTTCATCGTCGAAACGACAGTTCCGGTTATTTTTCCAAATAACATTATTCTTTTGCCTATGCTTTTTCGGCTTCGGCTGTTCTGCCAAGCGGAAGGCTGAGATCGACATTTATATGAGGACGCGGAATTACATGAACAGATACCAACTCCCCAACTTTCTCCGCGGCACGGCTTCCGGCATCGGTAGCCGCCTTAACAGCGGCGACATCGCCCCTTACTATTGACGTGACAAAACCGCCGCCTATCTTTTCGTATCCAACCAGCTCAACCTTCGCCGCCTTTACCATAGCGTCGGAGGCTTCCACCATTCCAACGAATCCTTTTGTCTCTATCATCCCAAGTGCTTCTGACATAATTCCTCCTAAATAAAATTAAATTTTCTTATTTTTACAAGTTACTTTTTTCTTTTCGCCTCAACCCCGTCAAGGCCTTCCATAGCCTTTATCGCCGCCTCTGCCGCGGAATCTATATCTGCCTCCGACCCAGAAAGGTAAAGACGACCCAAAGCCCCAAACGGCCTGACATCTATAAGCTTTACGTTCGCCGCCTTCTCCGCTTCGTTCGCCGCAAAGATAACGTAGCCAGCAGGGTCTGTTTCCAATATAAAAAGTGATTCACCGGGAAGTATCATCGAGCCGGAGCGGTTTCGGTTTATCAGCTGGCACTGATAAGCCTCTACCGAACGTATAACCTGATTTGCGGCAAGGAAAGGCTTGATTCTTTGAGACTCTTCCATCCCAAGAAAATCGAGGATGGCATTGCCTGCTGAAATAACTTCGCCTTGGTCATGCTCATGTACCTCTAGAAGACCAAACGCACGCTCTACTATCTGGACTGCCGGCTGCACCTTGGTCGCCTTTAGTGCTATATCGGTTATCCTGTTTATTGCTAGCCCCGGCGCGATTTCTACAAAAAGGGATGCGACGCCCGGCACCGGCAGAAAGCCTTTGGCGGTGGAACCGATGTAAGAAGCGAGTTGCGGTTGTAGCGAATCGAGAAATACAAAAGTTCTTAATGTTATACTGGCACTGGTTTTATCTGACATTTAACGTTTCTCCCAAATCTGTTTTTGACCAACTACCGCTTCAATTTTTCTTGCGGCACTTACAGCCCGTTTTTTATACTTAATTCCAATCATCGTATGAAGCACATCTATAATGCTCATCTGGGCCAACCGCGAAGCAAGCGCCTCTCTCCTAAACCTGCTCTCGGAGCTGGAAGTAAGGAGTATTACATCGGCAAACTCCGTGATAGGGGACTTTGGATCACTTGTAATTACAATAGTTTTGGCACCAGTTTTTTGTGCAATTTCTACTGTTTCTACAGGGTCTTTGGTCCGCCCGGAATGTGTTATGGCAAGCACGACATCACTCTGATCTAGCAGAGATGCCTCCATAAGCTGTAAGTGAGCATCGGACTCGGCAACAGAATTGATACCGAGGCGGAAAAACTTATTGTGCGCATCCTGAACGTTAGCCGAAGATGTGCCGACACCGATTATCAACACTTTACTAGCCTCCCCCAGCATCTTAGCCGCTTTCTCAAGCTCCGCCACGTCAAGAACTTCGAGTGTTTCATTTAGCGTTTTTATATTAAAGGAAAAGACCTTGCCGACTATTTTATCGGAGCCGTCAGCATCTTTTATTTCATCTGGCATAGCCTTGTGCGATGGCTCGTACAGCTCTTTGGCAAGCTGCATCCTTAGCTCCTGATAACCGGCATATCCTACAGTACGGCAAAACCTGATTACCGTAGCTTCGCTCACCCTGCTAAATGTTGCCACCTGCGCAACGGTACTTGTCTGTATCGACTGAGGATTTTTGAGAATATGTTCGGCTACTTTTAGCTCCGCGGTCTTCAAAGATGGACGCACCCCCATAATCTTCACCAAAACGGCCGTAGAAACAGATACACCTTTTCCAGACATGACACAAATCTACTTCAAAAAGCATCAAATGTCAAGTAGTACTACATTTTTATTGAAGATTTTAAAGCACTGCATCTACAATGCTATTATTATTCAATAAATTAGCTGCCTATTGATTTTGCACTCTAATAATTGGGATGATTGGTGTAAGTACCAAGCAGGCACTGCCGGCAGTGCGAGGTCAGCAGGATACTTGGCATCTGGGGTGCGTCGAATCTTCTATCTGTATCGTCGAGTGGGTGAGGTGGTATTTTTTCTCTAGCATTTCTGTTACTTCGCATAGAACTTTTGTGCCATCGCTCCCCTCCCCCGATATTTTAAGGTGAGCAGTTAGAAGAACCTGTCCGGTAGTGAGCGACCAGATATGAAAATCGTGCACCTCTACTACTCCAGCTACCTTCTCGATGCTTGATATTACTTTCTCAGGCGATAGCCCATGCGGGGTCCCTTCAAGCAAGATATGCACCGACTCCTTAAGAAGCCCGTAAGATGATTTTATGATAAGAAGCCCGATAAAAAGTGAAACTAACGGGTCTACAAGCGTCCAGCCGGTTGTCATTATAACGATCGACGCAACTACAGCCCCGACTGAACCAGCAAGGTCGCCCATTACATGTAGAAGAGCTCCCTTTACGTTTAGGTTGTCATGGGAAGCACCCCAAAGAATCCACGCGCTCACAATGTTCACAATCATCCCTATAAGAGCAACTACAAACATAAGCTCCCCTTCTACTGCCGGCGGTTCGCCTATCCTCTTTACAGACTCGTAAAATATAAAGCCTGCCAGCACTATTAGAGTGATGCCGTTTATGAAAGCGGCCACTATCTCCATCCTCACCAGAGAATATGTATTTTGAGATGTGGACGGCTTCATTGAAAGATGCACCGCGAATAGCGATAACGCTATCGCCGCGCCATCTACTACCATATGGCCCGCGTCGGAAAGAAGCGCTAGAGAATTAGAAAGCACACCTCCTATAACCTCCACAACTGCGAAGATGACTACAAGGTAAAGCACTAACCGGAGCTTTGAGCTGTTCTCCTTTAGTTTTTCAACTCTATCATCGGACGAGTGATTATGAGACATCGCCGTATTATCACATATTAGACAAGCAGATAAAAAAAAACAGCTCCATTCCGAGAATCAACAGCTGATACCCCGAGTAAAGGGAATCAATGCTTAGCTTTAGGTATCTCCAGATAGAAAATACTGCCGGCGCATTTTTCCGATTCCGCAATGATTAAACCATTATGCGCTTCCATAATGTTGCGGCAATAAGGCAGGCCAAGGCCGGTACCTTCCTCCCCCCCTGTTCCGCTTGTCGTTGTCTTTACTTCGTGCTTGAAGATATCGAGCAGTATCTCTTTATCAATGCCGACCCCTGTATCCTTTACGGCGATTGCATTCGGACGTCCATCAGGAACAAAAATGGTTATCTCATCCATGCTATTACAAAACTTAATGGCGTTTGAAACAAGGTTTTGTATCACCTGTCCAAAAAGCGCGGGGTCAATCTCAATCATTTTCCCTTTAGGAACTTTATTGAAAATTTTAATTCCTTTTCCCTCCGCAATGTGGAGGAAAGGCTGTATGTTTTTCTCAACAAACAAACAGGTATCCATATGTTCTTTAGTCAAGACAATTTGTCCTGTCTGCAGTCTGCTTACATCAAGCAACTTGTCCAGTGTTCCAATAAGCCCTTTATTGCCGCTTATGACGCATTTAAGTATATCTGTACCTTCGCTGGAAAGATTATCGCCGTGCTTCTCGCTATTAAGAATTTCCAGCAAACCTACCGATGCCCACAACGGTGCCCTGAGGTCGTGCGCGACAAGGGAAACAAACTTGTCTTTAAGCCTTGCCGCCTCAACAGCCTTTTCCTTGGCCGCTTCAAGCTCTTTTGTCCGCTTTTTTATTTCCTGCTCTAGGTTGCCGGTATACTTACCCACTGTCTCCGCCATCTTCTTTAAATTAACCGAAAGACGACCAATCTCGTCTGGCCTGTCATCTGGTATAATGCCATTATATTTGCCATCTGATACCTGCCTGACTGAACGCTCCAATCTGTAAATACGGTTTAGGACAAAGTGGTTAAAAAGCACCATCACCAAGAGCAATGTAACTAGCAAAATTCCGGTCATAAGTTCTGCAAAGTAGTTGAAATAGCTACGGGCAACCATTGCATCCAGATCCATCAATGTAACGTTAAACCATCCCATCTCATCAAGATAAGCCGCTCCAGCCAAGTAACGGTGTTCAGCTATCGTAAGAAACATCGTTTTAACCGCGTTGCCGCGCTCCTTAAGAGAGCTTAGGAGCAAACTAAATTCCTTTTTTTCTGCAGTGTCATCAATCATCTGAAAGATAGTTTTCCTATCCTGAATACGCTTTGTCAGGCTGTGAAAATCTATCTGCTGAAGATCGCGGTGAGCTTGTATGGCGCCGCTCTTGTCTATAAAAATAGTCTCGACACCAATCTGCTTGCTGTCTACTACTGTCCGTATAAATTCTGTCAGGTCTATACCTGTTCCAATGACCCCTACCACAGCTGAATCATCGACGACGATACAGTTGATCCAAACCTTGGTGACATCTATCCCTCTGTCACGATCCACATTGAGCTGACATTCTTCCTTCATTAAAAGTGTGGTGTAAAACCACCCATCTCTCGGGTTGTCAGGGCTTGTGGTGTAGCGGTATTCATTGCCTGTATAGGCTCCGTCTTTATCATTAAAGTAGTAGTTGCCGGATTGACTGATAGCAAAAAAGTAACTTTTATCACGAAACATTCTGCGAAAACTTTCCAGCTCCTCAAGACCTTTGGCTTTTAAATCCGAACTCTGCTCGTCTTTTGCCCATGCGCGGATGATTGGCGAACGGGCCAGCTTCGTTGCCAGAGCAACTTCGCGAACCAGCGGCTGAAGGCTTCGGGCGCGGTCGAAGAGAACCTGCTTCTCGGCAAAATGAATTCCTATAGCTTTAACAGTTTCATCAACAATATTTTGGAAAACAAAAAAGGCGACTGCGGAAGTGCCGGCAAAAAGAGCTATAACAATAAAGGCGACATAAGCTTTTAAGCTTCCACTAAAAAACCCGATTCTTTTACCCATCTGCTTCCAACTCAACACAACGGTATAAAGAAAAAAGATATAACGCTCTTCGGCATTTGAATGCTCCCCTCTGAAATTAACATTCTGTCCAAGTCCGCTTTCCCGCTAAGCTACTTACAGAAATAGCTATACTACGGTAGACATTCTATCCCACTGAAAGATTCAGGTTCAAAAAAATGATTATTTTTATATTCCTTTACAGCTTGGCAAAAAGCTTGCCGGGAAGCTGTCTTATTGTTCCTCTTAGTTCCAGCTCCAAAAGAATACCAAGCACAAGGCCGGATGGCAGACCAGATTTCTCGATAAGATAATCTACCTGCCTTTCCGCTCCTTCCAGCAGTTCCAGAATTTTACCCTCCTCTGGAGTACTCAAGTTCAAACCGAGGTTTTCTCTGCTTTTCTCTTCGCTTTTGCCTATCACCGCGCGTACTTCCGGTGAAAGTTCTTCTATAATATCTTCAGTAGATGTAACCAGTTTCGCCCCTCTTTGTATAAGGCGGTTGGGCCCAATCGACATAGAAGAATCTATCCTGCCGGGAACCGCGAAAACCTCTCTACCTTCCTCCAGCGAC
The DNA here is from genome assembly GCA_024275955.1 of Nitrospirota bacterium. Taxonomy (GTDB): domain Bacteria; phylum Nitrospinota_A; class UBA7883; order JACRGQ01; family JACRGQ01; genus JAJRYD01. The sequence goes on along the minus strand of JAJRYD010000020.1, from coordinate 42,684 downwards.
GCATACGCGGTTATATTTGACCCGCTCTTCTCACCAGCCTCTATAACAAGAACACCGATGGAAAGCCCGCTGATAATTCTGTTCCTTATAGGAAAGTTCATCTTGTGTGGCTCTGTGCCAAAAGAAAATTGCGATACCACCGCCCCTCGCTTTTCGATTTCGTCGAAGAGTTTTGCGTTTTCCGGCGGGTATACCCTGTCAAGACCTGTCCCTAAAACAGCGATTGTCCTTCCCCCGCTTTCCAACGCCGATTTATGGGCAACGCTGTCGATGCCTCTTGCCAGCCCGCTTACAATAGTGATTCCAGTTTCTGAAAGTTCTCTTGAGAGTTTTTCTCCGGCTATCCTTCCGTAAGGCGTCGGTTTTCTACTGCCGACAACGCCTATAGCAATTCTATCTATCTCCATTATTTCGCCGGCAATATACAGCACAGGAGGAGATTTATGAAAAAGCCTAAGGTTGGCCGGATACCGCTCCGACTTATATGTGACTATTGTTGTTTTGAACTTTTCTGCTAATCTTTTTTCTCTGTCAGCGACCTCCTGCGGTTTGCAAACAGGAACCCTCTCCGCGACTTTGGGGCCGATCCCTTCGACAGTTTGAATATCGGCTTTGGATGCCGAAAAAACATCAGCCGCACTGCCGAACCTTTCTAATAGGTTTATAAAGTTGTTGACCCCGATACCGATACATGCGTTGAGAGCAATAAGGGCATCTTTTTCATTCATACTTTTACAATATGAGAGATTGATTTTTTGACAGCTTCCATAGAATCGGTAACGGTGTCTACAAGACTGCCGTTAAGGCTCACAAACCTTTCCAGCTTTTGCTCTAAAATTCTTAGCTGGTCAGTAGAGAAAGGAAGGTTTTCCGCGGAACGCCCCGTCTCAATCCGCAGGTGAGTCTCTACCGTTCTCTGAAGCTTATAACTTCTTACAAGCCTTTCAAGATCTGGGATGCCCCACTCTTCCTTAATGGCGGCTTCCAGCATTTCCAGAGTATTATATGTCCTTAGCTTTTCCATCTCCATGCCGTAAGAAAGCTTAAGCTTTTGCGCTAAAAATTCGATATCCACAATTCCGCCGCGCCCATACTTGATAGGTAACGCCTTAAACTGTTTTATCTTTTCTCTTTCTATTTTTATTTTCATAGCGGAGATAGCTTCAACATCGTTTTTAGAAATACCTCCAGAATAAACAAAATTATCCAGTCCTCTTAGAAATTTCCCGCCAAAGCCAACATCGCCTGCTATCGCTCTGCCGCCGCAAAGAGCCATTCTCTCCCATAAAGCTCCTCTCTTAGAGTAGTACTGGAAAGCCGCTTTTTCGGAAATCACTATCCCTCCCTTTTCACCTTCCGGCCGAAGCCGTGTGTCAACTTTATAAGCATAGCCATGCTGTGATATTCCGCCAATAGCATTGATAAGCTTTCTGCTTAGATTCGCGTAGAAGGCTCCGGTTTCATCACTCGCGCCTTCCTCCGAAAAAACAAACATCAAGTCGAGATCAGAGCCGTAGTTAAGCTCTCGCCTGCCGAGCTTCCCCATCCCTATTACCGTGAAACAGGTTTTATCTTTGATGTTCTCGTCTGTGAGGAATTCATCTTCTATTATCTTAAAGCAAGACGAAACAAATTCATCAGCGAGAAGTGAAAGATCCTCCATCAGCTCAAACGGATCGTTGTGAGAAAGCATGTATGAAATACCGGCTCTTATGCTTTCAGCGTTTCTTTCTTTTCTCAGCCAGTCGAGCTTCGTGTCATAGGATACTATTGATTCAGGAACGTCCGTTAGAGAATGCTTAATCCCTGCCGAAAGCCCAGATGCTAAAATTTCAACAGCGTCAGGCTGGTTTGTCATTATTTCTGCAAGCGACTGTGCCAATGAAAAAATGGTTATGAGAACCTCCCTTGAGGACGGAAGCTCAAGCAGTATCTCGTATACCCCTTCTCTTCCTTCCTGAGACGAAAGAAACTTGTCGAGATTTACTAAAGTTCTCTCTTTTTCCGGCATCGTAACAATCAGCCCTATCAGCTCCGGTAAAAGCCTCATAAACATTCTGCGGCTTTTTGACGAGGGATGGTTAAATGGTTCGCCGTCTCTGATATGAAGAAGCGAATCGAGGACTATGCGCGGGTTTGAAAACTGCAGTTCTTCAAGTTTCTTTAACGCATCTTCTTCATTATCGAGGTCTATATGGTATTCACTCTCCTCAATCGTAGAATCGGCTTTTTCTTCTTTAAAAAAGTCTGTGAATATATCATGCGCGTTGTCAGTCGCCTGCTTATACGCGTGCAAAAGTTCGTCCTTGCCTTTAAGGTTCATTTTGAGGGCAAGCACTTGCAGTTCATCTTCCCTGTCAGGAAGTATTTGAACCTGCCTCCCGTATGTTATCTGCATTCTGTTTTCGAGATCTCGCAAAAATAACAGCGCGTCAGCAAGCTGTGCGTACTGAACATTTCCGAGCAGACCTCTTTCAAAAATTCTATGAAGAGCTTTTAGAGAGTTGGTTTCCGCCAGCCACGGCATCTTCCCGCCGTAAATGAGCTGGTATGTTTGGATTATAAACTCAATTTCCCTTATACCGCCCTTACCTAATTTGACATTGTTTTTGTATTTGTCTTTGCCTTTAGTGAGATGTTTATCTATCTTTTCTTTCATCTGGTGAATTTCTTTGATATGCGAGTAGTCAAGAAATTTTCGGTAGACAAAAGGTCTTATCATTTCTCTAAATTTATCGCCAAACAACGGATCTCCGGCACAGACTCTCGCCTTGATAAGCATCTGCCTCTCCCACGGATGCCCCCATGATTCGTAGTAAATTTCCGAAGCCGGCAGTGATATAACAAGCTGTCCCCTACTGCCCTCCGGCCTTAAGGCAAGGTCTACTCTGTAAATATTTCCAGAAGGACCGATATCGTTAAGAAGCGAAGTAAGCCTTTGCGCTACTCTTGTGTAAAACTCCTGAATAGATATTTTCGGACGTTTCAGGTGGTTTGGACCTATACCTCCTGATGTCTGTCCGTCATCGCGGTCATACATATAGATAAGGTCTATGTCGGAGCTGAAGTTGAGTTCCCTGCCGCCGAGCTTCCCCAAACCTAAGACAATAAAGCTGGCTCTGCTTCCATCTTCGTGCAATGGGAACCCGAACTTGTCAACCGCCTCTTTCTCCGCAACCTGTAACGCGCCTTCTATGCAGGTATCGGCCAACCTTGAAAGGTCTTCAAGAGTTTCCACTGTATCTGCCCATTTCAAAAGGTCGCGCCAGCCGATGCGCATAAGCTCCCTGTTTTTAAAAGCACAAAGCGCCTCCTTTGCGTCGATGGTGGGTGACTTTAGCAGGCTGTCCCTTTCGCGCCTCATCTCCGCTTTGAATCTGGTGGAATGAAGGACGGATGGCTGAATGGCGGCAAAAAGGTTCATCGGATCTTTCATAGCCATTTCGGTGAGTATCTGGCTACCAGAGAAAAGCAGGCTTATCCATGGAATATTCCTCTTGTCGAGCCTACCGAGCAAGGTGGAATCGGTTTCAACAAGCCTTGAAAGGAAACGCTCAAAATTTACTTTTGCCAGCTCCGGGTTGAAAGATGCCGATATAGCTCTCTCAATCCATGTAGGCAGAAGCTTGTGAAGGCCGTACGGTTCTATAAATTTTGATAATGAGTCCATAACACCCTAAAAAGTTCCTGCCGATTAACTGTAAGTTTATCTATAGGCCTACACTTTTTTACCATATATAAGAGGAATAGCGTATATCAGTAATACCGTTTGCTGTAAAATGCCGACAATGAAAAAAATTATACGGCCATACCGTTTTGGAATAACGATAGGGGATCCATCAGGAATAGGCCCAGAAGTTACTGTTAAAGCTGTCTCAAAACTTTCTTTTAGGTTTTCATCGAGGCTGGTGCTTATTGGCGATATCAGCATTTTGGAACAAGCGGCAAAAATCACCAGCAACTTAAAAATGAGATTCTCCAAATTTGATTTAGAACAACTGCCGACCAGAGGAAAAATCGCCGTTTTGGACATCAAGTCACTCAGGCGCAAATCTCCAAATTATGGACAGGTAAGCACGGCAAGCGGAAAAGCATCCGCGAGCTATATAGAAGCTGGAGTAAAGCTCTGTATGGACGGCTCTCTTAGAGGAATAATAACTGCCCCAATAAGCAAGGAGGCGCTACACAAAGCCGGTTTCCACTATCCGGGACATACCGAAATGCTGGCAAAGCTGTCAAAAACCAAAGATGTGGCAATGATGTTTTCATCTCCAGATTTTTCAGTAGTCCTTTTAAGCACGCACCTACCTCTAAAGAAAGCTATCGGAGTGGTAAAGAAAAGAAAGATATTAGATATGCTTATATTAATAAATAAGTTATTAAGGCTAAAGAAGCCGATAGCGGTATGCGGCTTAAACCCGCACGCATCGGAAAACGGCCTATTTGGAATAGAAGAGGAAAAAGAGATTGCTCCTGCAGTAAAGAGTGCCAAACAGCTTAAAATCAACGCTGTCGGCCCTCTTCCTGCCGATTCCTTATTCTCCCCCAAAATGAGAGGCAATTATTCGGTCATCCTCGCTATGTACCACGACCAGGGGCTAGTCGGCATTAAATCTGCCGCCTTCGGCCAATCTGCCAATATCACTATCGGTCTGCCTTTTATAAGAACTTCCGTAGACCACGGTACAGCGATGGAACTAGCGGGAAAAGGAATTGCTGATGAATCCTCTATGATATTTGCTATAAAGTCTGCCTTTAACCTCGCTTAAAACCGACGGCACTAGGCACCTTCCTTCTTTTCTACCTTCAGACCAACACCACAAGCTAAGAATATTTTAAAGAATAATTAGAAATCTTAGCTATTTCGGGTATATTACACTAGGAGGATGAGAACTAGTGGGTTTTGTTACAAGTCTTATTGATTTTTTTCCTGAGATATTAAGCAAGATTACTAGAGAAAACCACACAGGCATCATAATTTCGGGCAAAGCGATACGTGTTACAGACCTTAAAAAAAAGAACGGAAAGTTCCTCCTAAATTCGTTTCTAAACATCAAATTGTCAGAAAAAGACCTTCTTGAACCAGAGATTGCCGACAAACTAAATCAGGCATGCATAGAAAACTGCTTGGTATCCAGAAAAGTTCAAAACCTTGCTACTGGTGAGGGAACAGTTATTCGCAACATAACCATTCCAAAGATGGAAAAAGATGAAATTGTTGATTCTCTCAAATACAGCGAAATGGATTCAGCCCCTTTCGATATTTTTGAAGCGTCAGTAGACGCGATACTGCTTCCATCCAGCTCAAACGGCACGCACCTCGATGTCGTGATGGGGGCACTGGATAAAAAAATTGCCAAAAGGTACTCAGATTTTTTTAAAAAAACCTGCCTTAGGCATACCGGCATAGGAACAATACCGGATGCTTTATCGGCAATCCTCAAAAGCTCAAAGCTGATAGACAAAAAAAAACCTGTCCCGATATTCAATATCACCGAAAAAGCAACAGGCATATATATATTCAAAAATGACTTATTGGTCTATTCAAGACAAATTCCGCTTGGAGCTAAAAAAATTACAAAAAGTCACATGCTGGAAAATTGCGTCTCAGAAAAAAATGATTGGGACAAAGCTGTAGCGGAGTATGAACGATCTATTGATTTTTTTAAGAACAAAAATCGTGAAGAAATCGGCGACATATATCTCATCGGTGACACCAGCAAGCTGGAAGATATACGCCACCGCATATCAGAGGAAACCAGCTACAATTTTAAAATATATAACCCGTTTGACGACTTTATAGAAGCAAAAGACAAAAGCCTGCAACAGTACGCAAAGAGAGGACCAGAGATGGCTCTTGATATAGGGCTGGCTATTAGCGACACAAAGTCACTAAACCTCCTGCCGAGGCATCTAAGGTTTTCCTGCAAAACGTGGATACAAAAAAATAGGACTCTTACCGCCATCCTAGCCATTGCCTTAACCTGCCTATTCTCCTACTCCGCGGCCCTCTATTACGACAGCAGTATAAAAACAGCTCTCGACAAAACCCACGCTGAAATTAAATTACTACGCCGCCAAACCTCTGTTCCAATATCAACACTGGAAATAAAACTGATAAACGCCAAAAGAAAACTGGAATCTATCAACCGTAGAAATACCGCGTCACGCAAGATCGAGGCGATGAGAACAGACTGGCCTGTTTTTTTCGACAGCCTAGCGCTTGTCCTTCCGCCAAATGCCGCGCTTGAGAGCCTGAAAATATCATCAGCCGGCACTATTGATATCTTTAAGGAAAGCGCCATTCCAGCTCCTAAAAGCAGACGTTTGGAAATCGCCGGCCGGATTCGAGGGGCATCATCTGAAAGGCTGAATACGTTACAAGCAATACTAAAAAAAATGGACAGCTCCTCTAGCCTAGATGGTGTGATGCTGGCATCTTCCAAACCTAGTGGCAAAGCAAACAGAGAGAGCGAAATGACATTTAACATCGTTTCGGATATTACTTATAAGCCGAGGCAGGAACATGAATGACAAAAGAAAACGGCCATCTCTGAATATTAAAGGCTTTGCACTCGCCTTACTTTTAGTTCTCCTCTCTGCCCCATACATAATTTACGAAGCAACGATCAAGCCTCTATCAAGCAGACTGATTTCATCGCGACAAACCTTGAACGTGCTTCAAGAAGAGAAGAAAATACTGCTAGAGCTTAAAAGCATGACAAGAAAATTGGAGATGGAAACAGCCGCGTTAGAAAAAATGATATCAGATCTTGAGTATAAAAACGGGCTGAAAGATAATCGTGGAAATAAGTTTACAATTAATAGAATTCTCGATACTCTAAAAACCAGCAACAAAAGGCTCTCTGTAAAGCTGAGTGGCATATCGGTAAAACCATATATTCAAAATAGCAGAGACACTGCAAACAAAAACAGCGTCAAGACAATCAACATTTCATTCGTCTCTGGTTATAACGACTCAATACGTTATATCGACGACATATCAAACATGCCCTACCCTATTCTTGTGCGGGGCGTAACAATGCGGAGAGAAAACTGGAAAACTGAATCTGCCTCCCATGCCGCAGGAAAAGCTAAAGAAGAGCCGATTCTTACCGAGATGGAGCTGATAGTATACCTGTGAAAAATATTTTTCTCTTAACTATACTACTTTACGGAGCTGTAACCGCCACGCATAGCGCTCCAATAGAAAAAACAGGTATCGCCGATCGAAACCCTTTCAGGTTCTACGATAAAAAAATTAGAAAAGTTCCAAAACTTGAGATGGTGCTTATATCCAAAAGCAGAAAAACGGCTCTTATTGATGGGATGGAATATCAGATCGGTAGCTTGTTCGGAAAATCTAGAATTATCACAATAGCGATAGATCATATCGAGCTGTCCAGCGGTGGAAAGATAAGAAAGGTCTCTATAGATGAAGCTGTACGATAAGAGATTACGGCAAACTATATGCATGGCTATAGCCCTGCTACTCACTTCATGCGCGACTAATACTAAAAATGAATCTGCCGACAGGGGCAAAAATGTGGCTGCGGCAAAGCCGTTCTTTACCACAATCCCAAAGCCAAAAGCACTAATAGCAGATAGCGCGCGAAGAAAACCTTATCTGGTAACTATAAACGAAGCGGAAAAAGCTGTACCTCTACATGAAAAACCTCTTATGACTATAAGCTTTAAGACAGCACCTCTTGAGACTGTCGTAAAGATGCTTAGTGACGAAAGGAAAAATTTTAATTACTACATCAAAGGCTCCGCTAAAAACAGGCGTGTGAAGGGGCTTACCCTCAGGAATGTTCCATGGGACGAAGCTCTGCAAATTCTTGCAAAACTGCACAACCTTCAAATAACAAACGAACAAGAAGTTTACATCATAAGCACCTACGATGATTACATGGAGGAGCTGGAGAAAAAATCCAAACTAGCCAAACTGGAAAAAGAAAACGCGGAGATAGAGCACTCATACCTTGCGTCTAAACTTCAGGCTCAACAGATATCGGACGAAGGCGAAAGGACATTTAAAACAATAAAGCTAAAATATGTACAGCCAAAAGAGGTAAAAAAATATCTTAGAGAGATATTCCAAAACAAATTAACACGCACAAAAAATATAAGAGCAAACCTGCCTGATAACAGCACTCTAAAATACGGACAAAACATATCTTTCGGCACTTTCCCTAAATCATCCGCGCTCACCGTACATGGCACGCCAAAACAGATTAAGCAGGTAGAAGAAAGACTTGCCGAAATAGATATTCCACAACAGCAGGTGTTTATCGAATCGAGAATCGTCGAGATTTTGAGAAGCTACTCTAAATCACTTGGCATCCAATGGGGTGGGCGACACACTATTACATCCGACCCAAGAGGTATTTTTGCCGGCGGCACCAATACAGGTGTAACGACAACAGGCCCTGGCGGAGACGCCATCAACCCCGGATATACTCTTGGCACCCAAGAGTCCGCCATAAATTTCCCCGCTATCGACCCTACAGGCGGCGGTACCGCGCCAGCGGCAATAGCTATTCAGCTGAGCAACGCGATAGGCACTTCCCAGCTTAATGCCAGACTATCAGCTCTGGAGCAGGAAGGAAAAAGTAAAACCATTTCCAACCCTAAAATTACAACCATTAACGGCATTAAGGCAAAAATTGAAAGCGGCAGGGAAATTCCATACCAGACATCGGCAGGCGGTATCAGCGGTGCTACTACTGTAGAGTTTAAAAATGCCGTTCTCTCCCTTGAAGTTGTCCCATTTGTAACTCCTGACGAAAATATATCTCTAAAGATTTTAGTAAAAAAGGATGATGCCGATTTTGCCAACCAGGTGCTTAACGTACCATCCATTTTAACCAGAAGGATTGAAACTAACGTCATGGTAGAAAACGGCGGTACTGCCGTTCTTGGTGGTATTTTTGAAAACGTGAGAGCCGACACGGAAAAAGGCGTGCCTGCCATTTCCAAAATTCCTGTCCTCGGGTGGCTTTTCAAGGGCAAAACCAAAACCGACAACGAAAAAGAACTCCTCATATTCATTTCGCCAAAACTGATAAAGAATACTGCCGAATGGAAAAACTGATTTCATCTTCCAGTAGCTGGAGCATGCGAATAGTTATCGCTCTACTTTCAATCTCTATTTCCCCTCCCCTCGTAGCCGCCTCTTTTAGCAAAGCTCTTTCAAAAAAAGATATGGATGGACAGATAATAAGATCCGAAAGAAAAACAACCCTCTTAACTAAAGGTGACAAAGTTGAACTTAGTGTCAACCGCGATGAGGTAATGCATGGTGACAGGATGACAATCTACAAACCAGCAAGCGGTTCTTCCAAGCCATCCGCCATCCTAACGCCACAGGGAACGGTAATTATCACGGCAATTTATGGTGGTCATGTTTTAGGAATAATTGACAGCGTGAAACGTGAAATTTCTCCGGGAGATTTCGTGCGGCATCAACTACACCCACAAATTAGTAAAAGCCGTTATTTTAATTTTCTTAAACGTGTCGTTTCCGAAAGGCTCCATCACCCAGCAAGAGAGAAGCTTTCTATAGCGGTAACAGAGATAGCTGATGAAAACGGCAATGTGACAGTCCTAACATCTAGGCTCTTTGAGGAGCTTACTTCAGCTATCTGCGCAAGACCGCAATTCAACTGCCTCTCAAAGAGAGAGCTGACGGACTACCTTTCCTCGGAATACAGCATAAAAACTTCCTATGGAATGGGGAGCGTGGTAAGAAAAAAAATTGCAAAACATTTTGACCTGCACCTGCTTTTTACCGCAAAGGCTGTAACTAAAGGTGAAAAAATCAGCATATTAACAACATCGTGGGACATGATAGGCAACCTAAAAACACCAGAAGTTATCCTGACAGCGTCTACCTCGGACTTTCCCGATATCAGAAATTATCCTTTTCGGATACTAAAGAAAAAATCGAAGATGACGTATGGATCGCTAAAGATATCCTTAAATGTCGATGCAAAAATATCTGGGCGACGGGTGGATCATCTTTTTATTGAGAACATCAGCGACTATACTTATAAGAAATACGAAGGCAGATTAAGACAAAACCTTTACGGAAAGATGGAGCTGGGAAACCTTTCTGTTCTCGTGAACGGTAAAACCTACTTTCTTGACGAGAAAAATATCATCTTTGACGATTTGATGCTTGGAAAAGAACAAGCAGTTACAATTACCGCGTCTCCAATCCTTAAGGGAGAGATAGGGCTAATAGTCGGCAAACCTATTGAGAAAAAAATCAAGATCGACATCCCGCCCAATGGATCAATCCATATGGAAATTTTTCTCAAAACTGATGAGAATCGGGCTATTATGGGAGTTGATTCAAACCCTGCTAACTAGCATAATATGAACTTCCAATTGGAGACCTTAGATGCCTGACCAGAGACCAGACAACCATGTAAGCCCTCTATCCGTGCCGTTAGTGAAGAACCCTACTACTAATTCAGCACCGATAGCAGGGCTGAATGACGACAAGAAAACCGATGATAAGAAAATTGAAAAATCCGGCACAAAGGCTACAGCACAAAAAACAGAGGTGCCATCCAAGACAGTAAGCGGGAAAACCCCGTTTCCTTTTGCGCAAATTCTGGTAACTGCGTTCCTTCTTCCCTTCTTTTACAATACCGGCACAGAGTCGTACCTCTTTGCTGTTAGCTACATTGAAGATTATTACGGATTGAAGCTTACTTCGCAATCCAGAGCATCGGCTCTTACTGGCACGCGGGATGCCGGCAAAAAACCTGCCGATAGCGATGCTAAAAAAATCCTTGTTATAACAAACCAGACAGGAACTTTTTCTTTCAAGTTTGAAAAGCAAAAACTTTTGGAGCTTGCAGGAATAGATATTGACGACCCTATCAATGGCACTGAAACGATAAATAAAATAAAATCACCGGAAATATTAATCACGGCAATTGACTCTTTTAGTAACATTATCTTAAATGGCCGAGGAAAAGATGTGTCGGATTTTCATCTTAAAAATTCGATAGAAGGGAAAAAGCTGGCAACTAAAAGGCTCCGCAAACTTAGCCGATAAGAGAATGCCGACTGGTCGTTTTATATGATTTTAAAAATCTAATTTGGCCGATACCGAGGCAGTGTTCCCATAGCCGTCTAAAACATAAACAGTCATCTCACTTTTACGCATATCTTTATGATTGAGAAGAATCTTGGCGTGCCGCGAATCCAGAAAAGAAATCGAGTATGGTACTTTTTCTCCTATGAATAACGCAAACGGTTTACTGCCTCCTTCAACTGATACCACGAGGAGGTATTGGCCGGCATCATCCAAATTGCGGCCATTTGCCCTTACCAGAAGTTTTTTGTCGTCAGCATTCGGTGTTTCTATATTGCCGTTTTGCGTAGAGGCATCTAGATTCAGCTCGGCAGTCGTCGTTGTGCAACCGGAAGTTTTCAGAAAAACAACAGCTATGAATAGTGCGATTAAAAGATATTTAAATTCAAATTCGGATTTTCGGGATTTCCCCAAATCAAATTCCAGCCGGTTATTCTTTTTCATTACAGCTTCAGATTAGCTCCATAGAGCTCATAGCGATTTTAGAGCGTCACTATAGGACAAGTTTTCTTCGATTACTGAATCACCGATATTTTTTATTAAGACAAATCTGATTCTACCACATATTATCTTTTTATCATGCTTCATTCCTGCAACCACTTCTTGCGGTGTAAGGCTCGCGGGCATCGACACAGGCAAACCATAAGCTTTTATTAGATTACTTATTTTTTTTACGGTCGCATCACTCGCTAAGCCTACGCGACAAGAGAATCTCGCGGCTTGGACCATGCCTATAGCGACTGCCTCTCCATGTTTTAGTTTTTGAAACCCAAGCGCGGTTTCTATAGCATGACCAAACGTATGACCATAATTAAGCAAGGCTCTTACACCAGCTTCCCTCTCGTCACGTTCTACTACATCTGCCTTTATTCTGCATGATGCCGCTACTATTTTTTTAAGCGGACTGACCTTTCGCTTCCTGATAATCCCGACATTCTTTTCCAAAAAACTAAATAGGTTTCTGTCTTTTATTATGCCGTATTTAATGACTTCGGCCATACCGCATCTAAACTCTCTTTCAGGAAGCGTTTGGAGAGCCGAGATATCTGCTATTACCGTGGCTGGCTGATAAAACGCGCCGATGAGGTTCTTCCCGCCCGGAAAGTCTACCCCCGTTTTTCCACCAACAGAGCTATCGACTTGTGCCAGCAGAGTTGTTGGAGCTTGGACAAAGGTTATGCCGCGCATATAGGTCGCGGCGGCAAATCCCGCCATATCACCAACGACACCTCCTCCTAGCGCCACGATGGTATCAGAGCGATCAAAATTTTCTTTAACCAGAAATTTATATATTTTTTCTATCTGCGCAAGGTTTTTGAACCGTTCTCCGTCAGGCAATGCCAACGTAGAAACATTGAACCCTGATTTTTCTAAGGAATTTCTGCAGATACCGCCAAAGAGTTTATCTACCTTGCGGTTGCTTATTATCGCGACTCTTTTGCTTTTAGCAACCTTAGAAAGTGTGCTTCCAGTTTTGTCAAAAATACCAGAGCCTATTAGTATTGAATAGGTTCTATCTCCAAGCCTTACCTTCAATTAGAACAACTCTCCAAAGATAGTTACGGCATTATTAGAATGGATAGTGAAACTGTTGTCTCCTCGACCGTCACCTGATACTGTATTGACTGCCCCGCCGCACCGCTCACCGCAAAGATTACACCGTAGAGCCCAGACGCGGTAACACCGCTTTTAAGCGAACCTGTGCCACTTGTAATAGAGACAAGAACATCATCAACAGTCGCACCGCTTGCATCGCGTACATATGCCGTAATAACTGTTGAACCTCCATCAATCACGCTTGCCGCGCTTGCATGCACGGTGAAGTAGTATCCCGAATTGGTAGGGCCTCCCGTGACATCAATAGTATTATCTCCCTGGCTGTCTTTGGCAGAGCCGCAACCAAGAACAGTTACAGCCGCCACGAGGAGCAGAGATGCTAAAACCTTTTTCCCATGAAATAGTTTACCCATATCAGCAACCTCCCTAAAATGTCTTCGGGGTAATAAAAATCAGCAGTTCCTCACCAGTTTCCGTGTTGGCCTTATTCTTAAACATCCAGCCTACCAAAGGCAGTTTGGAAAGGCCCGGCACGCTTGACGAATTATTGGTTTTAACCTCTTTGAACAATCCACCAAGAACCGTTGTATCGCCATCCTTGACGAGTACCTCCGTTTTAGCCCTTTTTGTCAGCAATGGCGGTGGAGCGCCAGGAAGCTGGTTGGAAAAGTCTGCTTCATCTTTATTCACTTCGATTTCGAGACGTATTATTTCATCTTTTGCAACATGCGGTGTAACTCTTAGTGAAAGCGTCGCGCGCTTAAAAGCTGTTTCCGTTCCATTTGCGGAAATTGTCTGATACGGTATCTCTCTTCCGCTTTCTATTAGTGCTTCTGTATTGTTCATGGTGGCTATTTTCGGCATAGAAAGGATTCTTCCCTTGCCTTGATTCTGTAGCGCGAGCAGCTGCATATCCAGCAACGCGGTGCCATTGACATGCCCCAACGTGACACCGATGGCACCTGTCGGCGCACCTGCGGTTCCGAGGTTGACTAGATCTCCGGCAACGGAACTAGCAGTACCGGCACTATTTATACCGCTCAAACCAACTGTATTTGGAAATGCCGCGCCGGTGTTGGCACTATACCTGCCGCCCCACCTTATGCCAAGCTCTCTTGTAAAACTATGAGAGACTTCAACTATCCTTGCTTCAAGCAATACCTGTACGGTTCGTCTATCGAGAATTTCGATGAGCCTTTCCATCTCCGACAATTTATCTTTTGTCTCTTGAATAATGAGGGTATTGCTTCGTTCATTAATGTCAATCGAACCACGGCTACTTTTTATCGAGCTAAGGTTTGCTTTCAGCTTATCGACCGATTCATAGTTAATCTGAAAAACCTTCAGGAACAAAGGCTCAACAGCACTCACATCTTTGCTAGCGTTGACCATCTTTCTATTCTCAGAGCTAATTTCGTTAATAGTGGCAACTCTGATGATATTCCCATTGCGCTTCATGCCGAGGCTACTGCTGGTAAGAATAGTGTCTAGTGCCAGATCCCACGGAACGTCTATAAGTTTCATAGAAACCTTGCCACTAACTTTATCTGAAATTATAAAGTTAAGCTTGCTTACATCGGCAATTATTCTCAAAACATTTCTAACATCTGCGTTCTGGAAATCAAGTGAAACCTTTTGCCCCGCATATTCTTCCGCGGTTTTTTTCTTCTTCCCTGTAAGGTCTTTGCTTTTTTCTTCCTTTTTCAGGCTAGAGGCATCCGCCAATATAGCCTGACTGCCGATGTCAAGCATTATCACGCCATCACGTTCGAAGACGTTAGAAGATGTGTATTCGTTAAGATTGGCCAGAATTTTTACGACACCTTCAGGTTTTGTTGAAAACTGAAAAGCGGCGACCTTGTTTATAATAGAATCTTTTGCGGTAACAGAAAAAAGTTTCTCGTTTGCCCTAAGTATCTTCGCGTTGTAGATATTAAGAACGATGCGCTTTTTCTCTCGCTTTCTAATCATCTCGAACTTTGGCTTTTCGCCCTTGTAGCGGATGAGGATTCTGCCGAGGCCCGACATCTCCCGAAGCTCCACGCCGAGAATTTCGATTTCGTCAGGCTGGATTTTCCTATCATTCAAACTCTTTTTTTCAAGAGGAGAAAGTGAAAGGTGTACTTTGTTATCCTGAATTCGAGTAACCTTGTACAAAACAGGTTCGTTTAATAATATTTCGACTCTGGAATTGCCGGTATCGGAAAAATATTTGGTAGATATTTTGGATGCCAATCCTTCTCCAAGCTCTATAGGGGCGCTAAAAGCGGTTGAGTCTATATTAGGCATATCCAGAACCAGCCTTTTGGGGTTCTCTAGCCTGAAAACCGTGTACTGAACAGTATCGCTTGCCTCAATATAGAGATCCATCCCTGCTATTGTTGACTTAGGTGTTATCTTGGTGATAAAAACATCGTGGACGGATGTCGTGGCAGGCATCTTGGAGGAGCCAGTTTTGGAAGCGCACGCAAAAGTGAAGACCAACAAAAACACTAGAAGACTGCTTAAAACTCTAATATCCTTTTTCATTTTACTCTTCTTTCCGCTTAAGCTTAATTTCTCTTTTGACCACTCTAAAACCGGCACCAGACTTCCTCACCTGCTCCCTGACAATAATCATATTAGATTTGATACCTATCACCCTACCGCAATGTTTTCCCATATGCATACCCCTTTTTATTGTATACCCATGACCATTGGGTGTCTCAACTAACGCGTAATCGGCATCGCCTTGCACTATACCAACCAGCTGAATAGAGAACGTTTCAAAACTTTCTAAAAACTCCCTTTCTCTTTTTGGATCGCACCTCTTTCTACTTCCCGTAGACAGACCGCCGGAAGTTTTCGACCCAAACCCAGCAATAAGCGACTTGAATGGGTCTCTCTTCTTAGATGAGTTATATGGAAGGGAAAGCTTTCGTTTTTTGACACTTTTTTTATCTAGATTTTCCTTCTTAGCACTGTTTGCTTTTTTATTTCGTTGTTATCCAGTTTTACCTCTTCCATGCCTACCGTTTTGGACAACATGACCTCCTCCGTTTTCAGTGCTTTGGCACTTTGGGGTACCTCTTCTTCGGCAGTCCCCACGGTTTTCTTAGTCGCCACCACTACATCCTTTACGCTAGTGTCTGATTTTTTAGGAGTTTTTGCGCGCGTACCTTCTTGGTTCTTTCCTCTTTCGGCCTTCTTTTCGGCAGACCCTGCCACTGATGCCTGCGTAAATGCTTCCCTGTCTACCTTTGCAAACTTAAAGAGCCGCCAATTGCCATCATCTCCCTTTTTCCAAAGCTCCTCCAATACGACAGTAGTAACAGCTTTTCCGTCAACCCTCTCCAGACGCTTATAGGAAACCTTTGCTAAAATTCCGGCAAGGCTTGCGTTCATATAAAATGTTGTGTACCCCTGCTTTTTCTTGCTAAGTGCTTTTATCGCGCTTTTATAGTCCATACCGGCATCGTTAAAATCGTTTGAAATAAACTTTATGACTTGCGGCACATCCCCAAGAGCTCTTGCCATAGAATACTGCTGAAGCGCCTCGATAATTTTCTCTTTATCCTTTTCGGAATCATCTCCAGAAATTTTTGGCCAGCTGAGGGCGACTACAGCCGCGACGACCAAAACCAGCAGAACGGCAACGAGATGCTTGGTAGCACCGGACTGATTCCTCATCGGCATCATGCTTTGCCATAACCATAAATATATCTTCTTCATTACTTACTTTTTCTTCTTTTCAGGAGCCTCATCAACGCGACTCTCAATAAACCTATAGGTAACTGCTTTGCATCTTGCCTGCACGATCGGCCCTGAAAATGCTTTACCGGCAGAACCGCTATATGGAATTACGGTAAGGTTTGCTATCGTAATTATCCTTGACATGCGGCTGACATTGTCGAAAAAGCCTACTACACTGTGGTAAGGCCCGATGATATCCAGCCTTACGGGGACCTCGGCATAAAAATCTTTTTGGGATTCGTCAAGCGGTTTAAACGACAAAAACTCCAGCCCGCCCTGAATTCCCAAATTAGAAATCTGGTCGAGCAGATCTGGAATTTCCTTTTCTAAAGGCAGTTGAACCGTCACCGCATTAAGTTCTTTTTCTATCTCCTCGAATTTTAGTGCCAGAGCTGGAAGCGCTTTCTCTACTTTGCGGCTGGCAATATTCTCCTGTTTGAGCGTTGCCGCTTCTGCCGAGAGGGTCGCCGTCTCGCCCTTCACATTGGTGATAAATAGAAAGTAAACGAGAGCAATAACAGCAACCGGCACTCCAGCAACAATCCCCCACCGTGCCTTATCATCCATCTCTTTAAGTTTGGCATATGGAAGCTTGTCAAAAATATTTTCGATAGCTTCAAGCAGACCTATCATACCGATTACCCATCTTCCTTGGCTTTTCCAGCATCTTTACCAAAAGAATCGTCCTGTTTTTTGCGAAGCTTAGCAGTAACTGTGAATGACTTAATCTTCTCTCCCTTGACTAGAAGCTGCCTAACCTCTGTCAGCTCGACTTTCGAGAAATATTTCGAACCATCCATTGATCTCATCAGTGTCGCGACAGCTTGAGGTGCGAATGAGAACCCTCCAACAGAAATACTGCCGCCCTTATTGGATATCCTGCTAAGCCATATATCGCTCGGCAGAATATCGTTAAGGAATTCCATAAACGGCCTTGGGCCGGCCTTCTGCTTTTCAAGAACAGCGATTGCTTTTAATATTTCATCTCTTCTTTTAATTTTTGCCTTGAGTTTTTTACTCTTTGCGTTAATTATCAGCAAACGTTGCTTTTCTGTTTTTTCTTTCTCAAGCTCAGCCTGTACGTCTGCCTTGATAGTCAAAACAGCGCTGACCCACATAACTACAATAATCACGGAGGCTACTGTGGCGGCTGTCAGAGAAAGAAACTGCTTTTGTATTAATAGATGCTCTTTAGGAACCCTTTTGGCGACAAGGTTTATTTTAATCATTTGTCGTCTGCCATTCTAATGGCCAATCCAATCGGCAACGCCATTACAGGCTCCATCTTTTCGATATATTCTGAATCAAAAGTTTTTGAATTGATAGAGATGTTGCGGAAGCTTCGCATCAGCGTAGTTTCCACGCCGATTTTTTCGGTCATTACGTCATTTAAACCTTTGAGTAGTGATGACCCTCCCGAAAGATAAATTTTTGAAACTTTGTAATCGCTCGTTTTTTCGTAGAGGTCGAGAGTTTTTCTCACCTCATCACAAATTCCATTTATGCCCGCGAGAAGATGAGGAACTATATCTTCTTCTTTGAAGTCATCGAACATCACTCCAAGCTTGAGCTTTTCCGCCTCTGAAAAGCCAACAGAGAGGTTCTTTTGTATCTCTTCTGATATGTTATTTCCGCCAACAGGTATATCTCTTGTGAAAGCTGTTACATCGTTCTCCATAATATTCACATTAGTCATTGTTCCACCGACATTGACTATCGCGAATGCTGTGTCAGGCTCGAAATCATAGTTATGCTCATAGGCGTTTTCCAGCGCAAAAACATCGAGATCGAGTACGCGAAGATTAAGGCCGACCTCTTTAACGACATCCTGAAAAACCTGTATGGTATCTTTTCTAGCCGCCACAATAAGTACATCCATCTGCTTCTCTTCATCTTCCGCTGGAGGGGCGGCATCTTCTTCCGCTGGAGGCAGTCTGAAAGCCTGAAAATCCAAGTTGACCTCTTCTATATCAAACGGAATATACTGCTCGGCCTCTTTATTTATCATCTCCGATACATCTTCATCGGATATTTCCGGAACTGATATTTTCTTGATAATTACAGACTGACCAGAAATGCTCATCACTACATTCTTATTTTTAACCCCTTCGGCCTTTATAAGGTTTTTAAGAGCCTCTATTACCGCTTCGGGGTTTTCTATTTCACCGTCAACTACGGAATCAGGCGGAAGTGTAATCATCGCCATATTGATAAGCTCAAGCCCATTGCCTTTTTTTTGCAAATGAACCATCTTTATCGAATAACTGCCAATATCAATGGCAACTAATGGCCTTCGGGAGAGAAATAACATTAGTCTATACCTACAATTTTATTAAAATTCCGTTCAAGAAATTTTACACCTCATCATCGAAAACTTTTTGCCTGTCTTCCAGCTTGAGGCCCAAAGCGATAAGAATTTTCCTTTTGGTGTCCAACCGGCAGATGTGTCCCTTTTCGATTCTATCTATTGTTTGGACAGAAAGACCAGTCTTCCTCGCAAGCTCAGCCTTGCTCATCATTTTGGACTCGCGTATCTCTTTTACACGGTTCTTCCCCTTGACCGAATCAACACGCTTGACACTGCTTTTCTTACTCATAACGATAACCCCTCCCAGAATTACATGTGCGACTCTACAGCAAATGAGCTAATCTTGTCAATAAATAAGATTAAGTTTTACTAATTTAGCAGTATGTATCATAATTATCATTAATTACACATAGTTAACAAGCCTAGCTTCCTAATCTTGAGTCCTTTTGCAAAATCTGCCATTTTGTTTAAAAAAAGACAGTTACCGCCAATTTTGATAGACTGAGGGAGCATGAAAGTAGGAATTCTTACAGGAGGTGGCGATTGCCCCGGCCTAAATGCCGTAATAAGGGGCGTAATACGTTGCACTAATTCAGAGTTTCACGGTGAAGTTGTCGGCTTCCTAAATGGCTATAAAGGCTTGATTGAAAACAATATAAAAAAGCTTGATGCAAACGCGGATAGTGGGCTACTTCAAAGAGGCGGCACTATTATTGGCACTTCAAACAGGGATAACCCATACTCTTATGCCGAAACTATCGGTGGGAAGCGGGTAATCCACGATGTCAGCGATAGGGTTGTACAAACGTACAACGACAACAAGCTTGACTGCCTTATTGTGGTCGGCGGGGATGGAACCTTAAGCACTGCTACCAAGCTATGCAATAAAGGGCTCAATATTGTCGGAGTACCCAAGACCATCGACAACGATCTATCCGCGACAGACTTTACTTTTGGTTTTTTTACCGCCGTAAATATCGTTACCGAAGCGATTGACAGGCTAAAAACTACAGCTGAGTCTCACGACAGAGTGATGGTTGTTGAGGTAATGGGTAGGGATACAGGGTGGATCGCTCTTTATTCCGGCCTTGCCGGCGGAGCCAATATCGTTCTCATACCAGAAATCCCATACGATATTGAAAAAGTCTGTCAAAAAATTTACGAACGGAAAAGCAGGGGAATGAATTTTTCCATAATTGTCGTATCGGAAGGGGCCAAACCTCTTGATGGAGATGTGACAATCAAACGGATGGTTGACGATCCGACCACCGGCTCCCGCTACGGTGGAGTCGGCAATATTATCGGCGACAAAATAGAAGAGATAACAAGCATCGACACCAGAACTGTGACACTCGGTCATATTCAACGCGGCGGTAAGCCAACAGCTTTTGATAGAATCCTCTGCACAAGGCTTGGGGTAGAGGCTGTGCAGATGGCCAAAAGAGGCGAGTTTGGCAAAATGGTCTGCCTAAAAACTCCGAATTTAGAATCTGCCCCTTTGGAAGAAGCCTCAAAAACTAGAATCGTAAATCTTGATAACCAGATGATACTTACAGCGAGATCGATAGGGATATCGTTTGGTGATCAATGAAAATGAAGTGCTATACGGTTTTTACGAAAGCCTTAAGATTCAGGGATAGACTCCCTTATATCGTATAGCTTTATCTGCGTTATAGATGACATACCGCCCCTTGTTACAATCGACGGGATAAAGACAATATCAAAGAGTCCTGCCGAGGTATCAAGCTCTTGGAATTTTTTTGAAAGCCCGTACCCTATTCCGTCAATTCTAAAACCGCCAGACTCTACCTCGAAACGGACATGTTCATTATCGCGCCCGACAAAATACGGCTCTTCCGGAAATTTTACCATGCGGGAAAGAAAATACGGGTACCTGTTCTGCGGACCAAAAGGGCCAAGCTCAAGAATATCCTCGACAAGTTCACGGGTAAAACAGCTCAACGGAACTACAGAATCTATCTCAAGCACCCGTATGCTTTTTTCAGCAGGAAGCGATTCTGCCGCGATTCTTCTAAATTCTTTTTTAAACCGATCCGCCATTGATGATTTAAGTGAAAGCCCTGCCGCGTATTTATGCCCTCCGAAGTACAAAAGCATATCTTTGCATTTGGCCAAGCTATCGTAAATATGAAATGAAGGAATGCTTCTGGCAGAACCTCGGCAAACATTTTCCCCCGCATCGAGCAATATCGTGGGTAGGTTGTACTGTTCTACCACCTTTGAGGCGACAATACCTATAACACCGGGATGCCAGCCTGCAGAAGTTAAAACAATCGCCTTATCCTTTTCAAGGTCCACCTCTTTTTCGACAAGGGGAATAACCTCGCGTAAGATACGGCTCTGAATATTTTGTCTTTTAGAATTTTCGACATCGAGCCTCTTGGCAATTTCTTTCGCCCGAAACTTGTCGTTTGTCGTAAGCAGTTCAACACCAAGCCCCGCGTTTTGAAGCCTGCCTATGGCATTAAGCCGAGGCGCTAGAAAAAAACCTATGTCAATATCGGCTACAGGCCTCGATCCAAAATTGCCCAAGTTCATCAAAGCTCTCAGCCCGATTTTTTTGCTTTTATTCATCTCTTCAAGACCAACCTTGACCAGTATGTGGTTTTCGCCTATTAGTGGAACCATATCGGCAAGCGTCCCCAGTGCCACAAGGTCCAGCATATGCTTGAGGTTTGGAGCATCTCTCATAGCGATTACTCCCTTTTCTACGAGATGCGTTCTAATCGCGGTTATAAGCTTAAACGCTATTCCTACTCCAGCAAGATATTTGAAAGGATATTTGCAACCGCTCTTGACGGGATTAAGCACCGCGTAAGCGGGAGGAAGTTTTTCCGAAACCTGATGATGGTCTGTAATTATTACATCAATACCAAGTTCACCCGCGTACTCGACCTCCTTGGTAGAGGTAACGCCACAATCGACACTTATAAGAAGTTCTACTTTATCTTCGGCAAATTTTGAGATTGCCTCATTGTTCAGCCCATACCCCTCATCGACCCTGTGGGGTATATAGAAGGAAACTTCCAGCCCAAGCTTTCTAAAAAAAAGAATAAGAAGAGATGTAGCTGATATACCATCAACATCATAATCCCCAAAAATAACCACTTTCTCTTTGTTTTCAATAGCACGAGTTACTCTGGAAACAGCCCTTTTCATGCCGGACATAAGCATAGGAGAATGAAGATCCTCAAGAGAAACCTGCATAAACTTGCCCACATCTTCTACGGTGTCAAGTCCACGGTTAATCAGCACTCTGGCAACAATAGGGTCGATATGAAGCGCCGCTACAAGCTTTTCTTCGATATCTTTTTTAAGCGGTAGCGTTTCCCAGTTAAGGTCGGCTATTGCTGTCATTTATCTTCCCAAACTCTTTTAGTAGCCTATGCTGAATATTGAGCAGATCCCCGTTACCGCACGGCATATTATTAAATAGCATCGAGAACACAAGTATATCATCGAGTGTGAGCGGATAGTAGCCGGAAAGAGCGCTGACAGAATTAAGGGTGCCTGTTTTAACCCGTATTGATTTATTCGTAGATTTAAGCCTGTCTTTTACAGATCCATCACGCCCCATGATAGCAAGAGAAGCGAGAAACTCCGGCCCTCCTTTCCACTTTCGATACCCTTTTTCAAGAACGTCAACAATAAGAGAAGTGGAAAGCCTGTTCTCTTTCGTAAAGCCGGAACCATCGTAAATCCTAAACCTATCTGCCTTCATCCCGAGTGAGATTAAGAACTCCTCAATCTTTTCAACGCCTTTTTGCTCACTCCCTTGAGCGCGCGATGTTTCGGCCGCTATCGTCTTTACTATCTGTTCCGCCATAAAATTGTTGCTAAACTTATTCATGTTGGCGACCTGTTCGTACATAGGCCGCGAATGATGCACAAAAAGTTCACGAGATGAAACTTTCGTCCGCGAGTGAATCACCTTTCCATCCAGCTTTATGCCTACTTTCTCGAGATACGAAATAAAGGTAAGACCGAAATATAGAATGGGCGATTTTACCGCCCTGTAATACGTCCTCTCTTTTGACCCGACACGCATTTTGCCTCTTAGGATAACAATCTCCCGGCCATCGTCTCCCTGCTTATAATCAATACTCACAAAACTTTTCCCGCTATTCACACTGCCAAGCCGGTTTACAATTTTTAGATACGGAGTTTCCGGCGAAAGAGATGCGTGCGGTTTTTCAAGCGCATTGCTGGACGGATAGATTGAGATGGTGAAGCTGTTAAAATTCAGCGAAAGAGCGCCAAGCGGAGCCTCGTACGCCCTTCTCTGGCGCGAAGTTTTCCATCTGGCTGGGAATCTTTCATCATCGAAGTAGCTGTCGTCAAGAACAAGGTTGCCTGTAATTCGTTTGACTCCCCTTCTGCGCATATCGTTCGCCATAATGAACAGCTCTTCAGTAACAAGAAACGGATCGCCGCTACCTGTAACGACAAGATCGCCTTCTATTACATCGCCGTTCCTTAAGCCTGTAAAGGAGACCGGAGTTTTGTAGGTAAACGTAGGCCCAAGCATCTCAAGAGCGGCCATAGAAGTTATAACTTTCATGTTGGAAGCCGGAATCATAAGCCTATCAGAATCTTTAGAATAAAGAACCTCTCCGGTTCTTAGAGATTTAACAAAAATAGAGACATCCGCGCCTGCCGTACAGGAATTGTTTCTCAAAATTTTATCTACTTTTTCGGCTAGCGTCGCCCCGTAAGCTGTAGAAACGTAAAAGAAAAATAGAAACAAAAATATCAGGGAGCGCATTCCTTACCTTTATCTCCAAAAACATACCTTATTGCAATTAAGGACATTATCCCACCAAGCCCGTTAAGTAGTATATCATTCCAATCAAAATGCCTATTGGGAAGGAGATATTGAATAAATTCATCCAACATGCCAAGCGATGTGACAATTACCGAAGTAGCGGCAAAAAGCGAAGCTCCGGTTAAGCGGTACCGCAATGTGGAAAAAAGGAAAAAACCCAAAACCGCGTAAAGCCATAAGTGTAGCCGCTCGGAAAGCGCGACAGTATGCCCCGTAGCATAGTAGTAGACATATATTATCGACATTACAGCCAGCCAAAATGAGACCGTCTTTAACCGCGATGCTTTCGCACCGCCCCAAGCCAAAAATAACATTACAAGAAACAGAAGAACCGCTATGAATATTTTAAGAAAACCATACGCCCGCACCCAGCCTATTAAAATGGGAGTAAGCGGAAGAGTGGCGTAAACCAGCAAAAGATAACCGGCAGTAACGGCAATCGCCTGCTTTTGCGATGAAAAAACCTGTACCTGCATAATTTCTGCTGATACCTCCCCCTTGATTCGGCAACCTTACTCCCAAATATCAAACCAGACTAACGCTTAATTACCCAAAAAGCGAAAAGATATAACTTGCTCGTCTGTATCAGGATTTCTATTGAGGCCTATTGAGGCTTTCCTACCGCCAAGAACATGCTTAAATTCAGCAACCTGCATAAGCACCTTGTCCCCATCCTTATATTCTTTGATTGAAGATAAAGGAGCATTCCTTTCCTCAGCCCACAGTTCAAGAACCAGCACAATACTTTGAAGTGTCTTCCTTCCTCTAAGAGTATCAACCTTCCAATCCCCTTGAGGTTTCAGTATAAGGTTTATTGTTTTTTCAACCTTTTCTGAATTGATCTCTACCTTTGAGTGGATATTGCTCAAACTTTCATCAACTAGGTTTTTCACGCTGTAATATTTGCCTTCTGATTCTTTTAAGAACACCTCGCTATGAAAACCCAGATGAGGAAACAGCAATTACTTTATTGGCGCCGACATCGTCGCTTTTTCCAAAAAGTTCATCAAACCAGCTGACATCTTCATTACCTTTTCGGTCACGGCATTCAAGCATAACCAATCTATTAGCGGAATCTACCTTAGCCCTTAAGGAAACATCTATTTCACGCTTAGTGTGAGAATTTCGACCAATAATAAATTCAGGTGAAGTAATTTTGATCTCTTCACCCTTTATTAGTTGCTCCTCAAAAAAAGCAATCAACTTTTCTAGGTCTCTACCTTTTCTAGGCACTACTAAGAGCTACTCCCCCTCTAATCACACTTGGAGTAGCCGCACGACCGGCAGTAAAGACATCCTGATGCCGCTTCCATAGAACCGCCGCAATCGGGACATGCTGACGCTACCGATAGAGCTTTTTCTGCCGTGCCAGCGCCGTTGCCTCCGCTAGAAACGGTTCCAGCTCCCTTTGTATTTTTCGTTTCGATAGGACTGCCGGCATTCTGCTCTTTCGCCTTTTCCTTTTCCTTCTGGTAGCTTTCCAGCGCCCTGCCTATAGCATCCGCACAGCTAAGAACCATTACACCGTCATCCCATATAGGCTGATGACAAGATATGTTGCGCAACTGCTTATAAACATCTTCTGTCGCTACGCCAGAGCGCAGAGCAAGCGAAGCGAGACGTCCTATCGTTTCATTTTGCGAAGCGGCACAGCCGCCGGCTTTGCCTATTTGGGTGAATATTTCGAACGGCTGACCATTCTCATCTTCATTAATCGTAACGTAGATGTTGCCGCACCCTGTGGCGATACTCTGAGTGCCTCCATGCGTAAACTTAGGCCTCGGCCGCATATGCACTTTCGCAGGCTGTGCTGTAACCGCTTCTTCACTGCCGGCGTTAGTGGAGCCTGTGGAAAGCACCTGATTATCTCTTGAACCGTCGCGGTATATGGTTACACCTTTGCAACCGAGATGATACGCAAGCATGTAGGAATTTCTAACTTCATCCTTAGTGGCGCTGTTTTTAAAGTTAACCGTCTTGCTTACCGCGTTATCGACATGCTTTTGAAATGCCGCCTGCATTCTTAAGTGCCACTCAGGCGCAACTTCGTGGGAAGTTATAAAGATGTCGCGAACATCTTTCGGCACTTCATCCATATCGTGAAGACTACCGTGAAAGGCTATTTTTTCCATAAGCTCTTCGGAATAAAAGCCTCTATCTATAGCAACCTGTTTGAATATCGGATGAACCTCTACCATTTTGGTATTGTCCATAACGGTTCGTATGTAGGAGAGAGCGAAAAGCGGCTCAATGCCTGAAGATGCGTTGCATATTATAGAGATAGTGCCTGTCGGGGCGATTGTGGTGGTGGTAGCGTTTCTTACACGCATGCCGTTTGGCTTGTCGAAAATAGAGCCTTCAAAGTTGGGGAACAGTCCCCTCTTCTTGGCCAGTTCGGCACTCGCTTTTTTAGACTCGATGTCGATAAAGCCCATAACATCTTCGGCAAGGTCTACCGCCTGCCCGGAGTTGTAAGGTATGCCGAGCTCTATAAGCATATCGGCAAAAGCCATAACTCCAAGACCTATCTTCCTGTTGCTCCTGGTTACTTCGCCTATCTTTTCGAGAGGATAATTATTTCTGTCAATTACATTATCCAGAAAGTGGACTGCCGAATGAGTGACCCTGCCTAGCCCTTCATAATCTACCTTGCCGTCTTTTACGAACTTGGTGAGGTTGATGGAGCCGAGGTTGCACGACTCATGCGGGAGCAAAGGCTGTTCGCCGCATGGATTAGTGCTTTCTATTTCGCCTATCTGCGGGGTCGGGTTATCTCTGTTTATCCTGTCGAGAAAAATTATTCCCGGGTCGCCATTTTTCCACGCGCAGTTTATTACCGTATCCATCACCTTGGCCGCGTTTAACGAACGGGTTCTCTGTCCATCTTTTGGGTCTATCAGGTCGTAGTCGCGGTTTTGTTCCGCCGCGCGCATAAACTCGTCTGTAAGGGCTACCGAAATATTAAAGTTGGTAAAAACATCGTTCCCCATTTTGCAGGTTATGAACTCCATAATATCAGGGTGGTCGATACGCAGTATGCCCATATTCGCCCCGCGCCTAGTGCCACCTTGCTTTACCGATTCCGTGGCGGCATCAAAAACCCTCATAAAAGATACAGGCCCGGAAGATACCCCGTTGGTGGAATTGACCCTACTGCCGGTAGCCCTTAGGCGTGAAAAGGAAAAGCCTGTCCCGCCGCCGCTCTTATGTATAAGCGCGGTATCTTTTACCGCTTCGAAGATGGAATCCATAGAATCGGCAATCGGAAGCACAAAGCAGGCAGAAAGCTGTTGTAGCGCGCGCCCAGCGTTCATAAGCGTGGGGGAATTAGGCATAAACTCAAGGTCGGCCATCATGTTATAAAATTCTTCGACAGTCTTGGCTATATCGGCATTATCATCGTAGTTTTTGTCTGCTAGGGCGATATCGCTCGCAACACGGAAAAACATATCCTCAGGAGTCTCGATGATATTTCCAGCATTATCTTTGGCAAGGTAACGCCTTTCAAGAACCTTTGCCGCATTCTCAGAAATTGCGATTTGCGGCTTTCTAAAGCGCTGTTTGCCCGTTTCCCCGGTTTTAGTATCTGTAGCCATCAAACCCCCTTTTATTATAGGCCTCTAAATCTCTGTTTTCAGAGAGAATCACCATATATGGTGCAGACCTGTCATTCTTACCCCAACATCTTGTGTAGTCAAGAACTTTCTGAGAATCCTTTCCCTATCAAGGCTATAGCTTATACGAAATTTTAACGAAAATTTCAAGATAAGCTAACTATAGGTATAACTACCAGCTTTTCAGATAGTTACTGTCTGAGTAGAAAAAAAATGAGAAAACTGCCTAAACTAACCGCTTCATCACTGCAAGGCGGCCTATTTAGGCCTGTTGGTTATTCGGCTTTGACACCATCGCCAGCGGCGGCGACCACTTTGCCTTTCTCTAAAATAGCGTAGACCCTTAAGCCCTGATATGCCTTAATTTGGCGCTCCCAGAGCGTATACCCCGGCGCCACTACTTTGACATTATGGACACCGTCATAAAGGGGAATCTGTATCGGGGTGCTACCTACATAAAGTCCATTGACCATAAGCTCGGAATTTTGCGGGTTCGACTCAAAAAGCACGGTAACTTTTGCGGCAACCGCCTCTTTGCGGACTATTGTCTCAATTTCTCGGGCCGCCGGCATCGGGCTGGATGGCTGTGCCGGAATTATTTCAGCTCTGCCGACTTCGTGAATCATCTCTTTTTTCTCTTTTGCCAACGGCTCTATAAGTTTTTCTTCTGCGATTCTTTTTGGTTTTGGCGGCGAAGGTTTGTAAACTATGTCCGGCCCGCCAGCTACGGCAATAGAAGCAGAAATGAAGGCCGAAACAGCCAGTAGTAAAACTCTTTTAAATACCATTATCGGCCTCCCTTTAAAAAGGTGGTTCCCCACTCAGTAAGTTTTCTATCTCCTCGGTTATCGCAATCTCGTAACTAAAACTGGAAATGATATGCGGTGTCTGGATATCTACCAGCCGAGCATTTATTATAAGAGCGGTCGTGGTGGCTACATATGTACCAGCCAGAACAGACCTTGCCTTTGTAATATTTGCTATCTCTTCCACGTCTCTGGTCAAAATCATCTCGCCGACTTCTTTTTTTATCAAGAGGTCTTGCGCTCTCCTTATTTCGACAACATTAAACCCTTGCTTGTTCATCTGGTGCAGAAGTTTTTCGGCCATAAGCCTGCCGAAAACCGAGCTTTTCTCGAAGTCGTTCAGATCTACAAAGGTGGTAACTATTACCGGGTAGTTCTGGTACTCCGGCATTTTAAGGTTTTTGCTAAGCGAGCGCGCAAGAAGTTCTTCGCCAAATCTGTCGCCCTGTATCTCATTCCCGCCGCCTATAACTACAGAGGAAGGCGAGTCCATCGTGGCGCATCCAAACGAAAGCGGCAGGACGAAAAGGCAGAGCAGTACTATTTTTTTCATTTCCTAAATCCTT
Organism: Nitrospirota bacterium; assembly: GCA_024275955.1. Classification (GTDB taxonomy): domain Bacteria; phylum Nitrospinota_A; class UBA7883; order JACRGQ01; family JACRGQ01; genus JAJRYD01. Next base: position 14,142 of record JAJRYD010000020.1, on the reverse strand, counting down.
CCACGGACTGTTTGTGGCTTATCATCTCAAGCTGGTTTTTAAAAAGATCCTGCATGAACCTATCATTTTCATCAGCCTTTATTTCCATGTTGGCAACGGATACCACTTCCTGATTATCCGCGACCACCATTCTTGTATTGACCTTTACGAGGTTGCCTATTTTTTGATATGTGCCAAGCACAATAGCATCGGCTTTATAGGCATTCAGCATATCTTCCATGTTACGGGTCAGCGCCATCTCTCCTATATTGGGAGATACAAAAAGTTCTTTGGCCGCCCTTACTTCCACCACTCTAAACCCTCTTTTAGAAAACTCCTCCATCAGCTGTTCGGTTACATACCTTCCAAAGCTGTTGGTGCGGTTCAGATGGTCTAGGTCGACATAAGTTGTAATAACTACCGACTTTTTGCTACCGTCATCTTCAAAATTCGCCGCCATATCGCGGGCAAGCCTCTTTACCTTTAGTGGAAGCAGTTTGGACGATTTATCGGTTCTTTCAAAAAGTGCTTCCCGTATTTCCAGCCTACCTTTACCCGTGGAGGCTCGTTTGCCCGACTGAAGATGAATCGCAAGAAGCGGAGAAACCAGCGGCTCAAGAAAAGTATCATCGCTTATATTCAGCATCTGCGTGGCAGATGACACCACTTGGCTGTTATCGGCCCGAATCAGCATAGCGTTTATCATAAGCTCCCCGCCGACAAGCGCGTAGCTTCCGGCAAGGACAAGATCTGTGCGTATATTATTGCTGATATTTCTAACTTTATTAGAGAGAGAGTAGAAACCTTGCTTCTCTCCAACAAGAATCCCCTTTGCTTTTCTCATGTCGTAAACCTTAAAACCTGTTCCAGAAAGTCCGGCAATCATCCGCTCCGCCGCAAGCTGGCCAAACGCTTCCGATATTTCGTAGCCTCCTACCGGAACAAACGTGGAAACGACAACCATCGTTCCCGAAGGCTCGCCATCTGTAAATTTATCCGCCAGCTGACGCGCCATGCTGTCCATAGTCGAATGAAATCTTTTGGCATAGACAGCTTCACTACCTCCTGAAGCATTAAAGCCAAGCCCTGACGACCTGTCTAGACTTTTGCATGAAGCGACGCTAATAACCAGCAATGCTACCAGCAAAAGCTGAATCTTTTTCACTCTGCCTCCATTTGATCTATGCTCACTACAAAACCTGGCTTCCTGCCGGTGCCGAGAAGCTCTTCCGTGTAAGGATCCTCATTCATATGGAACGAGAGTGCCGCGACAGAAACAACCCGCGAGGTATCTCTCTCGAGCATCCTTGCATGGAGAGTCAGTTCGCCGTTTACACAGGTGTAGGTGCCTACTATTACAGCATCCGAACGGTATCTGTTTAAAAGCTCGGCACTCTTCCTTGTAATATGAAACTCGCCTTTTTCTTCCAGAATTTCTATATTCTTGGACTGCCTTATTTCAAAAACACGGTAGCCTGCCCTATGCATTTCATGCACAAGCCTTTCGGAAGCATAACGGCCGAACCTGCTTGTCTGCGAAAGGTCGTCCATATCGACAAAGGTAGTAACAACGAGGCTTTTCATCTCTGGGTCGTATTCCTTTAGGTTGCTGGTAAGCTGGCTGGAAAGAAGCATTATTTTTCTTTCGAATATCTCCGCCGCTACCCTTACCTTGGATTGATCTTTGGTCCTCCAGCTGGCTGGAGAAGCTTTGCCGATGTCAGAGTCATAACTATAAGAGACGGCAGTCTCATTCATGCTGGCACAGGAAGATAGCAAAAAGCCTAAAATCAATGGAAACAGCACTTTTTTTCCAAACTTCATTTTTATCTCCAAAGCTCTAATACCCTCGATTACCGCATGCTTTAAGCCGCTAAAGCAGATATTTCTTACATGCTTAAGCACTATTTCGGTGTTTTTATGAAGGAACTTAAGGGTTTTCTTAAAAAAGTTCAATGATTTACGGTCGCCAGCAAAGAAACAGCCGGCAGGCACGATATACTGTCAAAATTATGAAAATCACCCTGCTGGTATCTGGAAAGAAGAAATAGTGGCTAGAAAGAAGATTGTCGTCATAAACCCTTCTACGGGAAGAGCCGTTTCGGAAATGATACCAAAGCATATCCCTCTGGCTATCCTTTCTGTTGCTTCCACTCTGGTAGATAAATACGACGTGGTTCTTATAGACAGGAATCTTGGCGATTCAGATGAAAAACTATTATCGGCCTTAGAAGACCGAGAGCTTATATGCGTCGCAATCTCCTGTCTTACAGGCCCTGGCTTGCTGGACGCGGAGAACTGCTCAAAGATGGTAAAGGAAAAAAGACCCGATGTTCAAGTTGTATGGGGAGGCTGGCACGCGATTATAGCTCCTGAAAGCATTTTGCTCAGTCCTTTCGTCGATTTCATAATTCGCGGAGAAGGCGAATGGGCATTTCGTGAACTGCTTGACGAAATCGGAGATATCGAAAAACAGCGTAGCGTCGCCGGTGTCGGCTACATGAAAGACAACGAATTAAAACTTGTAAAACTGTTACCGATAAAAGAACTAGACTCTCTTCCTCCGCTCCCGCTCGGCCTCTTGCCGGCTATTACCCCTTACATTTACTACAATGCCGTGGAGGGAGGCGGACGATGCGTCTCGTGGGAAACGAGCAGGGGATGCCCGCACTCGTGCGCCTTTTGCGACATTGCGAACCGCTTTGGGATTTCCTACAGCTGTCAAAGCGCCGAGAAAATGATTTCCGACATAAAACATCTTCAGGAAAGATACGATATCGGCGGGATACGCTTTTACGATGCCAACCTCTTTCTCAAGCTCGACCGTATAAAATCTTTCAGCAAGCTTCTTATCGAAAACGGGATGAAGCTTAAATGGTCCGGCAGTGGAACAATAAACCAGTTCAAAAACATACCGATTGAAACCCTCAAACTTTTTTACGATGCCGGCCTTAGGCATGTTGAATTTGGAATTGAATCCGGCAACGAAGGTATTCGGTACACTCTTTTAAACAAACGGTTCAAAAATGAGCATTGCGAAAAGGTTATGCGCAACTTTCGAGAAACGAATCTTCAATTCAAATTCAACATGATAGTCGGCTTCCCCGGAGAAACGATGGAACAGTCGATGCAGACGGTAGATTACGCTCTTGACATTATTACAAAAAATCCAAACTCCTCTATCGGCGGACATATTTACATGTATATGCCTTTCCCCGGCACGGCTCTTTATGAAAAAGCGTGCGAGATGGGATATAAAGCGCCGAAAAGCATGAAAGAGTTCGCAAAGATAGATTACACAGGAAGCAACACGATGCCGTGGGTATCTACAAAACAGAAAAAAGTTCTTGAGGTGGTTTCACTTATGACATATTTCCTTTCCGCCCCCGCGAAGTCGATTCCGTTTAACGGCGCGAAAAAACTTTTATTCCGGTTTTTAAGAGCTGTCTATATCTTTCGTCTTAGGAAAAAGATGTTCGCCAAAACTCCAGACCTTATGATACTTAACAAAATCCTTTTCTAGCCGGCCCAAAAGTGATAAGTGATAAACGTCTTTCTGAATTTAAAGCCTATTCTGGTGTGCAGGTTGAGGCTGAGAATATTATTTGTCGATATTAATGTTCTAGCGCCGGTTAGTCCCGTATCTTCCATATCTTTCATCGACGAAAGCCAGAGAAAGCTTCCAAGCCCGCTGTTCTCATACTTCTTTGATAGCCCTGCTATGATAAGCTCATCCTCCCTGCGGGAGATAAAGCCAACCGCTTCCCCATCGTACTCCAGCAGATAAAAAACAACCGTGTCGTCTGACAGCAGGTCTCCCATAAGATAGCCAAGGCGTTTGGAGGCGATGGCAGAGCTTGAGTTCGGGTCAAGATGAAACCTGTCGTAAGAAAACGACTGCTCTGCCATAGTTTTAACTGCGCCGCGCTTAGCCGTTTCATTATTGCCAATGCGGAAAAACGAAAAATGCTCCGCGTTAAACCTGCGCACAAGGACAGAGCCATTATTTTCCCTAAACTCCTTCAAGCAGATGTTTCTGCTAAAAACCGTATAGACAGCCATAGCAGATTCGACAGGATAAAATCGGTGGTCGGCTAAAATAGGCGCAACCCCGCTATCAGCTTTATCAACCCTTACCTGTACGAACAGCCGGCCGCACTCGTTAACTTTATCTGCAATGCTCTGCCCCAAAAGCAAACTCTCTGGCTTTTTAACAAAGCTTTCGGCAAGGGAAAAACTTTCCACGCCAAGATTTCTCGTCTCCCACGGAATCGGAACAAGACACTCTCTGTCAGGCATATCTCTCCCCGCTTAAAATTAAAACTCGCAAATATGATACCTAAATTTGCCTTGAATAAAACAATCATTTACACTCGGTAGCTATGTACAGGATAAATATTCAAAAACAAAAGCTAAACTTTTCGGCGGCGCACTTTATAACACTGGAAAACGATTGCGAAGCGCTACATGGCCACAACTACTACACATCTGTGGAAATGAGAGGCAAGCTGGACGAAAACGCCTACCTAATGGATTTCAAGGTAGTAAAAAATGAGCTTGGCAAAATCTGCAAAATGCTCGACCACAAAGTAATTATGGCTACTCAAAATAAAAGCCTTAAGGTAAAAACGACCAAAACAGGCTTTGAAGTGCGCTACCGTACAAAAAAATATCTCTTTCCCATAGAGGACGTGATGCCGCTTCCGATAACAAATACCACTGTGGAAAAGCTCTCCGAATATATAAGCGAAAAACTTATAAAGATTTTAAAGAAAAAGGGGCTGTTAAAGAATATCGCTTCACTTGAGGTCGGCGTGGAGGAAACGGCTGGCCAGATGGCTTCTTTTAGAATCGAGTTTTAAAAAAAGTTGAGTCCGGCTTTTCCATCGCCGGAAGTTTCGGCTATAGGCGGGTCGGCACTTGCCGGCTTGGCTCGCTCTGCCTCGTCCAGATACCATACAAAAGCGGTGTCTCCTAGAATCGAGTAAAGCTTAATTTCGTATTTACCAAGCCCTGCTATTGATTCGTTTCGAGGGAACCTTACCCTGTAGACAGATCTCCAAGTAGTGATAAATGAAAAAATATGCGTATCGGGAATATTTTCTTGCTTAATCCTAGTGATTTCGAAAGGGGCGACAAGCTCCCCGTCCTTTCCTTCCATCCTGAATTTCCAGATTGATGACGGAAGAGCGAAATCGTCCCATTTCTTTTCCGCCGTGTAAACCGCCACAAGAAAGTCTACCCCTTTCGCGTCGTGATTTTCTATAATCTGGATGTTGTTTTCAAAATCTGCTTCGTCTACCCTTTTTTTCGACCGCATCTCATCGAGATAAGCCTTCTTTAAGTCGGCGGAATACCAGAGTATATCGCCGATAAGTATTGTGTCTAAATCTCTATAAATCTTTCCGGTTCTGCGCAGGTTATCTGCCTTGGCGACTATATCTTCATTTTTATATCTAAACTGCACCTTGGCCGACGATGTAAAGCAACCGCTTAGAAAGAGAAGAACAGCCAGAGAAAACGCAACAGAAAAATATCTAGACACCTTGCCCCCAAATAAACTTTTCATATTGGAAATTATAGTTTTAATCGGTGAATTGTTCAAATTAATTGTCTATGCCATCAGGCGTGAAAACCACTTTCATCGGTATCGCCGTTAAAGGCTAAGCAATTCCTTTAGCTTTTCGTAAGCCCGCTTTCTGTGGGAAATGCCGTTTTTCTCTGCTCTGCTCATCTCTGCGTAGGTTGCATCGTATCCGTCGGGAATGAAAATAGAATCCCACCCGAACCCGTTATCGCCCCTCACCTCATTTGATATTCTGCCGTTCGCCTCCCCTTTTGCAACGGTAACATCGGTGCCGTTATGGTACCCTATATAGCATTGGGCAACGGCTGAGCGTCTATCCCCTTCCTCGCTTGAAAGCATTTTCAGCAACCCGTCATTACCGACAGACTTTTCGAACCATTTAATAAGAGCGCCCGGCAAGCCGTTCCACGCGTTAAAAACAAGGCCGCTGTCCTCTACAAGGAGCGGAGCGCCTATAAGCTTGTATGCCTCTTTAGCTTTATGGCGTACAGCTTCGTCCACGCTTATTGTCTGGATTTCCTCGATAACAATATGCGGGTCGGCAAGCTTTAGCTCTACGCCAAGAATCTGCCCAGCTTCTATAAGCTTATTCTTATTTCCGGTTACGAACTGCAGGTTTTCAATCATAGCAGGTAACGATACCTTGCCACGGCCGAAAGTGGAAGCCCTCAAAAGACAAGAAGCAGTTTTGGGCTGTCAGTCTTCTTCCATCTGCGCGAGTTCCTCTTTCGGGGCATCGCAAGATGGGCATCTTTCTGGAGGGGCTAAACAAACCCCATCTTTGCAAGGAATAATCTCTCCGCATTTCAGGCATTTCCAAGTAAGAATCATATCTTCCATAACAATCTCCAATGAAGATAAAACTAACCACGTTTTTCTTGATTATACCATAATGTCCGTCATTAACCGGCATGCCAGCTTTGCGCTAAGCAGGCACTCAAGCGGCTAAAGCAAAGGCGCGCGGCAGGTGTATAATCGAGGCGTGAAATTCAAACTAAAATCAGATTTTAAACCGGCTGGCCAACAGCCGGAAGCGATAAAAAAGCTTACCGACAATCTGCGAAAAGGACTGCCGAGCCAAGTGCTTCTCGGCGTTACCGGCTCTGGCAAAACATTCACGCTTGCAAATATGATAGAAAAGATACAAAAGCCGACATTGGTTTTCGCGCCGAACAAAACACTCGCGGCACAGCTTTATAACGAGTTTAAGGTTTTCTTTCCCGATAACGCTGTCGGCTACTTTGTAAGCTACTACGACTACTACCAGCCCGAAGCGTACATAGCAAAAACAGACAGTTTTATAGAAAAGGAAACATCGCGCAACGACGAGATAGATAAAATGAGGCACTTCGCCACTCAAGCGCTACTAGAAAGAAAAGATGTGATTATCGTCGCTTCCGTTTCCTGCATATACGGCATAGGCTCGCCAGAATCGTATTACAGTATGCTTATAAGAATAGAAACCGGACAAAAAATGCCAAGAGACGATTTTATCTCCCGCCTTGTGGAGATGGAATATACGAGAAACAATTTCGACTTCAAGCGGGGAACATTCAGGGTCAGGGGAGATATTGTCGAAGTCTTTCCCGTTTCCGAGTCGGAGGAAGCTATACGGGTAGAATTTTTCGGTGATGAAATTGACGCTATATCGCGTATCGACTCTCTAACCGGAAAAATTATACAAAAGCTTAAGCGCGCGCCTATATATCCCGGCAGTCATTACGTTGCGAACCAGCAGACCAAAGAAAATGCCATTATAGAAATACGCAAAGAACTGATAGAGACCGCCGAAGAGCATAGACGAAACGACAAGCTTATAGAGGCCCAACGGATAGAGCAAAGAACGATGTTCGACATCGAGATGCTAAAGGAGACAGGGATATGCAACGGCATCGAAAACTACTCGCGGTTTCTCACCGGCAGAAAGAAGGGAGAACCGCCCCCCACCCTGCTCGACTATTTTCCGCCGGATTCTCTGCTGATAATAGACGAAAGCCATGTCTCGACAGGACAGCTGAGAGGGATGTATTTCGGTGATAGATCCCGCAAGGAAACACTTGTGAACTACGGGTTCAGGCTTCCTTCCGCGCTTGATAACAGACCGCTAAAGTTTGAAGAGTTTGAACAGGATCCTAAGCAGAGAATTTTCGTTTCGGCGACACCGGGTGAGTATGAGTTCGCAAAAGCCGACGATGAAGTGGTGGAGCTGTTAATCCGCCCTACAGGGCTTATCGACCCAAAAGTAGAAATCCGGCCGGTAACGGGACAGGTGGACGACCTTCTGCACGAAATAAAACTTAGAGCAAAAAAAGATGAGAGGATACTGGTTACCACTCTTACCAAAAGATTCGCTGAAGACCTTGCGGAATATCTTGCCGATGCCGGCGTGCGGGTTAAATATATGCACTCCGATATAGACACCCTTGAGCGTACGGAAATATTAAGAGAGCTAAGGCTTGGGGAGTTTGACGCTCTTATAGGAATAAACCTTTTACGGGAAGGCCTTGACCTGCCGGAGGTCTCGCTTGTCGCTATACTCGACGCGGATAAGGAAGGGTTTCTAAGGTCCGAAACTTCGCTCATCCAGACATCCGGGCGGGCCGCGAGAAATCTTAACGGAAAAGTGATTATGTACGCCGATAAAATCACCGGCTCAATGGCAAGAGCTTTGGCGGAGATGGACCGCAGACGCATCATACAACTTGAGTACAACAAGAAGAACGGCATCACCCCCAAAAGTGTTACCAAAAAAATCTACGACCGTATGGATGCAGGGCCGGATGAGATACCTATAGTTGCCGACGATTCCGCCGAATATATTCCGCGAGAGGAGATAAATGGAATTATAGTAAAGCTTGAAGAAGATATGAAGCGGGAAGCGAAAGAGCTTAACTTTGAACGCGCCGCCGAATGCAGAGATAAAATAAAAGAACTAAAAAAGCTACAGCTCGCCTGAAGTGTAAAACCTGCCGCGATTTTTGATGTCTCTAAAAGTAAGCCCATAAGGGTAACGCCTAGAGCCCCCACCTACGTCCAAGACGTGACGCGACATTACCACCATTAAATAATTTTTTTTAAAATAGTCAAGAGAGATAATGGGGCTGTTGCCAAAATAGTTTTTGGAGCATCTAAAGCAAAGGCTTATCTTTTAACCTCTTCAAAATAGACATCTTAGCGGTTGGGAATTTAAAACAAAATCAAATTTATCGGATTTGGCAACAGTCCCAGAATGCTTCCAGTCTGTTTCACCAAAATGCTTATATCTGCAAAAAAACTTAAATATCAACCTGTTTGATATTCTTTAAAAATCCGGCAGACCAATTTTCAACAGTTTTAAAAATGTTATCCACATAAGAGCCGTTTTCATTTAGAGTGAGGTATGTTTTCTCTTTTACAACTGGAATATTAGAATGCTTTACAAAAACGTTTCAATCGCCGGGATAGGCTACGAGCTTCCATCGAACGTTGTCAGCTCTGCCGAAATCGAGAAGAGGCTTTCGCCGCTCTACAAACGGCTGAACCTGCCGAACGGCAGGCTTGAACTTATGACCGGAATACGGGAAAGACGCTTCTGGGATGACGGCACAAAACCTAGTGATATAGCTATAAATGCCGGCAGAAAAGCTATTGAAAACTCGGGAGTTGCGCCTGATAAAATTAAAGCGCTGTTTCATGCTTCCGTCTGTCGGGATTTCCTCGAGCCTGCCACTGCCAATGTCGTTCACAGGGGGCTTTCGCTTCCAGACGACGCGACCCTCTTCGACATTTCCAACGCCTGCCTCGGGGTACTAAGCGGCATGACTATGGTGGCCAATATGATAGAGGCCGGGCAGATAGAGGCTGGCCTTATAGTTTCCGGCGAGATGGGAGAAACACTTGTAAACGGCACAATAGAGACCCTTAACAAAGACACCTCTCTTACAAGACAAGATGTAAAACCTGCCTTCGCGTCGCTTACAATCGGGTCGGCTGGTGTTGCCGTACTGCTTGCTGAAAGCAGATTGGTGGAAGGTAGCCGAAAACTGCTTGGCGGTGTAGCCCGTTCCGCGACAGAGCATAACCAGCTTTGCAAAAGCGACGGCGATAGCGGTATCGGCTCTGGAGCATCTCCTTTGATGAGTACCGACTCCGAGAGACTTCTCTACGCCGGATGCGCCCTTGCCGCCGAAACATTTCCTTTGTTCAAAAAAGAACTTGGCTGGGAAAACGATGATATAACCAGAGCCTTTACGCATCAGGTAGGCGTGGCGCACAAAAAACTTATGTACGAAAAGATAGCGTTTGATGCTTCACGCGATTTTTCTACCGTTGAATTTCTCGGCAACACAGGTTCCGCCGCGTTGCCTACAACATTTGCTCTTGCCATAGAGGAAGGGTTAGTAAACGACGGCGATAAAATCGCACTTCTTGGCATAGGGTCGGGGCTAAATAGCGTAATGCTCGGCCTTGAGTGGTAACTGCCGGATGGCGGTAAATCTTGAATCTATAAAAAGCGAGTATCCTTTTGCGCCAAGAACGCTAGAGCTTGACGGCAACAGCTACAGCTACCTTGACGAAGGAACCGGCGAACCTATCCTGATGGTTCATGGCAATCCTACATGGTCGTTTTACTACCGCAAGCTTGTGTCGGGGCTTAGAGACCGTTTTCGCGTGATAGTGCCGGACCATATCGGGTGCGGCCTTTCATCCAAACCGCAAAACTATAGCTACACGCTAAAAAACCATATTAAAAACCTTTCGCGCCTTATAGAAAAAACCGGCATAAACGGCATAACACTGGTAATGCACGACTGGGGCGGTGCTATAGGAATGGGTTACGCCGTAGAAAACCCCGGAATGATTAAACGGCTGGTGATATTTAACAGCGCGGCGTTCGTTTCGCGCCGGATACCGCCGTCGATTAGCTTTTGTAAAATACCGATACTAGGCGAGATTGCCGTGAGAGGCTTTAACGGTTTCGTAGGCTCAGCGGTAAACCTAAGCTTTGGAACGGCAAAACCGGAACGTTTTACCAACGAGGTTAAACGAGGCTACCTCTCTCCTTACCTGTCGTGGCACGACAGGATTGCCGTTCACCGCTTCGTTAAAGATATCCCTATGAAGCGTTCGCACCAATCGTGGGAACTTCTAAAGTCTATAGAAGGCAAGCTCTCAAAATTTTCGCATACTCCGGCCACTCTCATTTGGGGAATGAAAGACTTTTGCTTTAACGAGCATTTTCTAAATAGGTGGATGGAGATATTGCCGAATGCCGAACCGCACAGGCTGAAAGACGCTGGACATTTTGTACTGGAAGACGCGCATGAAAAAATCATCCCGATTATCGCCGATTTCATAAAAAGAAAATGAGCGATAAAAAAAACTATAATATAGCTATCCCGTTTAGGGATATGGCAAGAGCCTTTCCAGATAGAAAAGCAGTCGTCAAGCAGAGCGGAAAAAAATATAAGTCAATAACATTTGCCGAACTGGAGGAAGACAGCAGTAAGCTTGCCGACGGTTTTACCGCGATGGGAATTACAAAGGGAACCCGCACTTTGGTGATGGTAAAGCCTGGCATACGGTTTGTCGCCACCACTTTCGGCCTTTTTAAGGCTGGGGCAGTGCCGGTGTTTATAGACCCCGGCATGGGGATAAGAAATCTATTGAACTGCATACTTCAGGTAGAATGCGAGGCGTTTATAGGCATTCGCCGCGCTCATATGTTGCGGCTTCTCTTTAGAAAACATTTTAACACTATCAAATATCTAGTTACTGTAGGGGCAAAATGGTTTTGGGGAGGCACCACTCACGGAGCATTGATATCTGCCATGCCAAGAGAGTTTGAACCGCTACATGCCGACCAAGATGATACAGCGGCGATAATATTCACGACTGGGTCTACAGGGCTTCCAAAAGGGGTAACTTACACCCACGGTATGTTCAACGCCCAGCTGGAAATAATAAGAGACACCTACCTCATCACACCGGAAGATGTAGATCTCTCGGCCTTTCCTTTATTCGCCCTTTTTGCCGTGGCGCTTGGCATGAGATCTGTCATACCCGATATGAACCCGACAACACCGGCAAAAGTAAACCCTCAAAATATTATAAACGCCGTGAGAGACCAAAAGGTCAGCTTTACATTTGGCTCTCCCGCTATCTGGAGCAGGGTTTCCGACTATTGCGTTAAGAACCGTGTAAAACTCCCGACACTTAAACAGGTTCTTATGGCGGGAGCGCCTGTGGCAAACCAGATACATGAAAGACTTTTAAACGGAGTTCTTCCTAATGGCGCGGAAACCCACACACCGTACGGCGCCACAGAGTCTTTACCGATATCAAACATGGCAGGCTCGGAAGTGCTTACGGAAACTGGAAAACTCTCCGCAAAAGGAGAGGGAATCTGCGTCGGCAGAGAGCTTAAAGGATCGCAAATAAAAATTATAGAGATTACCGATAGACCTATCCTCGAATGGGACAGCTCTCTTACTCTGCCTATAGGGGAGAAGGGAGAAGTTGTCGTAAAAGGGGCTGTTGTTTCTAGAGAATATTTTGGACTGCCGGAGCATAACCGCAAATCCAAAATATACGATAAGAAAGAAGTCTGGCACAGGATGGGTGATGTAGGATACTTTGATGAAAAAGGAAGGCTATGGTTTTGCGGGCGGAAGGGACACCGTGTCACCAGTAAAAGCGAAACTCTTTTTTCCGTTTGCTCCGAAGCGATTTTTAATAACCATCCAGCCGTGTTCCGCTCTGCTCTTGTGGGGCTTGGTGAAAGACCGAACCAGAGGCCGGTGATTATTATCGAGCTTGCAAAGGGAAACGGCCTGCATAATAAAAACCGGATAAAAAAAGAGCTACTCAAGCTTGGATCGAAAAGTAATCTTACAAATTCGATAGAAGACCTGCTCTTTTATGACGACTTCCCCACGGATATACGCCACAACGCGAAAATTTTTCGTGAAAAGCTTAAGGTATGGGCGGAAAAACAGTTGCCCAACAAGGTGCCGTAGAGATGAAAGCACTTGTAACCGGCGGCGGAGGGTTTCTTGGCAGAGGTATTGTAAACAGGCTTCTCAAAGAAGGGCATGAAGTACGCGTGCTTGGAAGAAGAGATTACCCCGACTTACGCCTTAAAGGTGTAGAGCTTGTGCGTACCGATATCTCTAATAAAGAAGCTGTGATGACAGCCTGCTCTTGCGTCGATATTGTTTTTCATGTTGCCGCCATCACCTCTATATGGGGCAAGAGGGAAAATTTTTACAACGCGAATGTAATAGGCACCAGAAATATCATCGAAGGCTGTATAAAAAGCGGAATAAAAAAACTTGTTTACACAAGTTCGCCCAGTGTGGCATTCGACGCCGCGAACCACCTTGAAATGGACGAAACCGCGCCCTACCCCGATAAATATCTAGCGTTCTACCCGGAGACCAAGGCGATTGCCGAAAAAGAGGTACTGGAAGCAAACGGCAAAGAGAGCTTAATGACCGTTGCCCTAAGACCACACCTTATATGGGGGCCGGGCGATACTAACCTGATACCCCGGCTGATTAACAGGGCAAGGAAAGGCAAGGTGCGCATAGTCGGCGATGGGGGAAACCTTATTGATACCGTATTCATAGATAATGCCGTCGATGCCCATATGCTCGCCGCCGACAAACTTGTGGAAGGTTCTCCGGTATGCGGTTCGGCATATTTCATCACCAACGGCGAACCTGTGAACTGCTGGAACTGGATAAACAGCCTGCTTGAAGGCTTCAACATTCCACCTATAACAAATAGGGTGTCTTTTAAGGCGGCTTACCGAGCCGGGTTCGTGCTTGAAACAATATACCGCTGGCTGGACCTGCGCTCGGAACCGAGGATGACACGCTTTTTAGCGGCACAGCTTGCCACCGACCATACATACAGCATAGAAAAAGCAAAAAAAGAACTCGGCTACAATCCGAAAATAAGTATCGAAGAAGGGATGAAAGAGCTGTTTCGGAGCCATTCGACGGGTTGACAGAAACGATTGGCGGTACCATAATACGGGGCTTGCAACGGGGCGGAGTAGCTCAGATGGTTAGAGCGTGCGACTCATATTCGCGAGGTCGGGGGTTCGATTCCCTCCTCCGCTACCAATAACTACATGTTTTGTTTGAGTTATTTAGTCGTCCCTGAAAAAGCCGTTTATTGTTTAAACGATTATAAAAACCTTTCCCTTTTTAAGAAGGGAAGGCGGCGCAAGCCTGTCGAACTCCGGAAGGATTACCAATAAGAACCACCCCCGCCCTTCGGGCGACCCCTCCTTCCGCTTCGCTAAGGAGGAGGTTTTTGCAAATAACCTTGAGTTAAATAACTATATTTTTGATTGCTTCTTCATTTTTCTTGCGATTTCCAAAGAGCTAAAAACCGATATTAACCTTTATTTGCAGTATGAAGCATACTTTATCAGGGACGACTAGCTAGTCGTCCCTGAAAAGCTCTATTACCCCTATAGATATTGAGTGAAAGTGCCTTTCCTACCGGTTATAATTGCAAGCAATGAGTGATTCACCTTAAAAAGCTGGGGCTTGTATTTGCCTCCACAGAACTTCCCAAAAAAT
>JAJRYD010000019.1 GCA_024275955.1 Nitrospirota bacterium | reverse complement strand
TCCAAAGAAGATTCTCATGAATGCCAAGTCCACGAGCAACTTCCGTTACCGCTCTTCCTCCGTCAATAACCAGACGAACGGCCTCCTGCTTGAATTCCGAGTCGAACTTCCTGCGACTTCTCATATCTACACCTCCGAGTCATAAATGATTTAACAATTCTAACCTTTCGGTGTGTCCATAAAAATGGGGGAAGATCAAACCCCTGTTGAGAGTTCGAATCCATCCATCGCAAGCCAGGTAAAACAATTAAACTTAAAGGGGGCAATAGTCGTAATAAATCAATCTTGCGACAGCCTGCGACAAGCTTTTTTGAGCGTAACTCCTTATATTTTAAAGGAGTATTGGAGCGGGAGACGGGGATCGAACCCGCAACGTCCAGCTTGGGAAGCTGACACTCTACCATTGAGTTACTCCCGCGGTAGATTCAGATACCGGCTGATTATAGCAGAACCGCGAATTGCCGGGGGCGATTAGTCTCTAGTGGTTTTGGCTAATCTATATCGTATTCTTCTGGTATCGGCTCTGGTTCCGACAAGGTGATGAGAGGGCGCGCCGCCATCTCTTCTTCAAGTGCTTTGCGTTTTATTTCCTTTTCTTCACGTGCTTTATCCAGCCGTTCTTCTTCGGCCTTGTAGGTGCTAAAGAAAACATTGAATATGTGTAGACGTTCGCCATAGTTACGCCTTATTTCATAATCATGGTGTATCATCTTAAAAATTCCGGTTAGTGACAGAAAAGCGAGTAATGCAAATTCGCCCATAAAAATGAATCTGGCGATTTCATTTACATTAATAAAATCCAGCAATATACCCATATCGTCTACCTATCGGCGGCAATCGGCCTCGGCTTTAGGGCAAAAACCCGGCCCCATTGCAGAGCCGGGCAGTGATATTTATCCCTTGAGCGATTCGTACTTGGCCTGAAGCTCTTCTTGGCTTTCCTCGTGATCTGGGTCTTTAGGAATGCAGTCGACAGGGCAGACCTCTACGCACTGTGGTTCGTCGTGATGACCAACGCATTCGGTGCATTTGGCAGGGTCGATAATGTATATATCGTCGCCCTCAGTAATCGCCGTGTTTGGACACTCTGGTTCGCAAACACCGCAATTCACGCATTCATCAGTTATTATCAAAGCCACAAGTACACCTCCTCATTATGTTTACTGTCTTAAAGTTTCCAACTACTTTTAGGTTGCCGGCAAACTTGCTAGTCCAGATACGGTTCCCACATCCGGGCTAAGTCCTCGGTTGCCCATACTTCCAATCTAGCAAATCAACCGTTGCCGGTTCCACTGTTTTTTTTCTTTATTTTTTCGGCAAACCTGCCGGTTTCCCGAAAATACGGGTATTTGGCGGAAGTGCCGGCTTTTGCCGCCGTCGGTACCTAAGGTTATGGGGGGCTACTTTTTTGCTTATGCTTTACCCAAAGGCGGTATAGGGAACGGCGACGGAGATAATCTTCACTTTTAGCGAGTAGGAATTGGGCGGTTCTTAAACGGCAATAGTAGGCGAAAGGGGCGAGGCCTATCTTCAGCTATATTTGAAAGCGGTTGTGTTCGGATGTGAAGGCCAAAGTCGACATATTTTCCATTCTGTCGATAAAAAGTGTGCCGTAAAGGTGGTCTATCTCGTGCTGTAGCACAACGGCGTAAAAACCTTCGGCATCTATCGTTACTTCTTTGCCTTCGCGCGTCCAGCCTTCCACAGTAATAGCTGTAGAGCGTTTTACTTCGCCCCAAAGGCCTTTTACCGATATACATCCTTCTGTTCCTGCCTTTATTTCGTCGGAGAATTTTTTGATTTCCGGGTTGATAAGAATCGTTTTGGGGATACTGCCCCTTTCCGGGTAGCGTGGGTTATTTTCCGTCCCTTCTATTGCTATGATTTTTTTAGATAGGTGAAACTGCGGGGCGGCAAACCCGGCGGCGCTGTATTCCGGCATGCTCGCTATCATCGAGTCGATAAAGAACTGTGTTTTTGGGTCGGCTAGCTCTTCCTGCGTTAACGGCTGGGCTATCTGCCTTAATATCGGGTTGCCGAGCTGGGCCACCTTTAGTAAGGAGCCGGCACCATCGAAAACATCAGCCAAAGTATTTTGCCCTGTACTGCTCAAAAAGTTTTTCCGCTTCCGGCCTGCAGTTTCCGCATCCGGTACTTATCTTGGTTCTTTCCTGAAGCTTTTCAAAAGAGTCGGCACCCTCTAGCACCTCCTCCTCAATCTCCTTATCGGTTATGTTGAGGCATTGGCAGACCAGCTTGGCCGTTACTTTTTGTATTCTGTTTTCTTGCCCTGTTGTCTCGAAATAGTTGTGGATGGCGGAGCGTAGCGCCTTGTCCCCCAAAACCGAGCAGTGAATCTTGATGCTTGGAAGCCCGCCAAGCCTGTCCATTATCATCTGTGGGGTAAGCGCTAGCGCATCGTTTACCTTCATGCCGTCGTTTTCCGTGACCATTAGCGACATCATAGAGGTAGAGCCGATAGCGCTCGCGCAGCCGAATGTTTTCCACTTCAGGTCGGTTATCTTGTCATTTTCCGTGTCTACCTTTATCCATATTTTCATCATGTCGCCGCATGAAGGGTTGCCGACCATGCCGACACCGTTGGCACCGTACTCCGCTTCCGGTGTTTTTAGCACGTTTCTTGGGTTTGTGAAGTGGTCCATCACCTCATCGGAATACCCAAAGTTGTTCTCACTCATATCCATGCTCATAAAGGCTCTCCTTTACCTATTTTTCATTACACATCGTTAATACCTTATCAGACTCCTCAGGTATTGTATAGTTATTTTATTTTACTATAACACTTTGTAAAATCACATATTATAGTAACTAGCGGTTGTTCTAGTTTTTTTTGTCAGCTGGCGGTAGTCGGTTTTTTGCCTTCTCCTTTGGTTTTCTTTTTCGTCTCTTTGCCGCCTATTTTCTTTTCTTTGGCGGTTTCGGTTTTAGAGCCGGTTTCAGAGCCGGTTTCAGTTTTATCCGGTTTACCGTTTTTTCTTGTGGAGTTGTACCCTTCTTTGTACCATCCGCCACCTTTTAGATGGAAAGCGTTCATGGAGATGATTTTTTTTAGCTTAAGCTCTCCGCACTCGCCGCATTTTCTTTTTGCTTTTTCAGAGAACGACTGGATAATTTCTAGCTTGCCGCCGCACGCGGTACAGATATATTCGTAAATCGGCATCTCTTTAAATCTCTTTGTACGCTGTTGAGGTTATATTTATCGTTGATATACGGATAAGGCTTAGCTTACAGAATGTCAAGCCACTCTGAGTATTTACCGTTCTTTCCCTTTATCGCGTCGAAAAATATTGTCTGTAGCTTTTTAGTTAGAGGCCCGCGTTTTCCTTCGCCTATTTTTCTTCTATCAAGTTCGCAGACAGGTGTAAGCTCGGCGGCTGTTCCGGTGAAGAACGCTTCATCGGCTATGTATACTTCGTCGCGCGAGAAGTAGCTTTCGGACACCTCTATTCCGTTGTCTTTGGCTATCTGCATTATGCTTTTGCGGGTTATCCCTTCCAGAACAGATACAAGAGGCGGGGTTTTAATCATCCCATCTCTAACTATGAAGAAGTTCTCTCCAGAGCCTTCGGCAACATTGCCGAGCGGGTCTAAAAGGAGTGCTTCGTCAAACCCGTTTTGTACCGCATCCTGCTTGGCGAGAACCGAATTCAGGTACCATCCGGTAGCTTTCGATTTGGTAAAGCTTATGTTCGGGTGGTGTCTTGTTATGGAAGAGGTCATTACCTTTATCCCTTTTTCAAGTGCTTCGGCACCGAGGTAGGCACCCCATTCCCATGCCGCTATCGCAAGGTGTACCGTTATTCCTATCGGGTTAAGTCCCCGTCCTTCCGTGCCGAGCCACGCCAGCGGACGTATATAGCACTCTTTTAGAGCGTTCTCTTTTATTGTCGCTCTTACCGCTTCCATTACTTCCGCTTTTGAGTGTGGTATCTCATAGCCGAGTATATGGGCCGAGTCAAAAAGCCTGTCGATATGCTCCCCGTGCCTAAAAACGGCAGGGCCTTTCGCGGTTTTGTAACACCGTATACCCTCAAAAACCCCTGTGCCGTAATGGAGGGTGTGGGTAAGGATGTGGACATTCGCCTCGTCCCACGGAACAAGTTTTCCGTCCATCCATATCAGTTTGCTTTCTGGTGCGTTCATAAGCGGTCAAGTCTATCTATTCAGCTATGTTATTGTCAAACTCTCATCTGCTTTGTATAGATGTTTTGGGTCGAATGTGGTTGACCCCAAGATATTTTGCCGATATCCAGTTTTGCGTTATCCTGTAGCTGGGCTATCTAGTTTATTATGTCGGGTAAGTTTAGTTGGAGGTACTGGTTTCTTAAAATATGAGTATTCTTGTTGTGGACGATACGCAGACGATGAGGCATTTCATCAAGATTGTTCTTGAAATGTCTGGGCATGAAGATCTTGTTTTTGCCGAATCGGCGGTAGACGCTTTTGAAAAACTCGGCATGAACGGAAAAGAAAAGTCGTCTTCAAACGGCATAGACCTTATTCTCATGGATGTAGTTATGCCGGAAATCGACGGTATCGAAGCGATACGGAGGATTAAGGCCCAAGAGGAGCTACGCGATATTCCTATAATCATGGTAACAGCTACAGAGAAGACCAAAAACCTCCAGCCTGCGTTCGATGCCGGCGCGATAGACTTTATAAGCAAGCCGATAGACAAAGTGGAGCTTGGGGTGCGGGTAAAATCGTTATTAAAGCTCAAGCGTGAAACCGACAAGCGCAAAGCCCGCGAACTGGAGCTTTTAGAAGTGGCAAATGAGCTTAAAAAGAGAAACAGGTTATTGGAGATTCTCTCCTCCATCGACGGGCTTACAGGGATAGCTAACCGGAGAGTGTTTGACGAGTTTATCGACAGGGAGTGGAGGCTGGCGATACGGAACCACCAGCCTGTATCACTTATTTTTATAGATATAGATTTTTTTAAAAAATATAACGACATGTATGGGCATCAGGCTGGTGATGAATGTCTGCAAAAGGTGGCGAAAATCATTTCCGATGAGGTCAATAGACCGGGAGACCTTATTGCCCGTTACGGAGGAGAGGAGTTCGTGGCGGTTCTCGGCAATACCGTAATAGATGTGGCGGCAAAGTTTGCCGAGAAAATGAGAGCGGCGGTTGCTTCCAACAAGATTTTGCATCAGCTCTCGGATGTCGGCGGTGTTGTTACTATCAGTGTCGGAGTGGCGGCCGCTTTTCCAAAAGAAGGGTCCGACTTTTGCGATCTTATCGAAATGGCCGACGCGGCGCTTTACAGCGCTAAAGAAGAAGGGCGCAACAGGGTAAAGGTGGCAGTCTCTTGATATTCCGTCTCCCTCGGCATACGCTAGCCGGCTCTTATTTTTAGCTGTCTATTAACGCAGGTACCGATGGCACGATGATTAGTTTTCAACTGCTCTCTAGCGATGAGGGAAAACCTCCGGCGTATAGCGGTACAGGTGTATGGCTGGGGCGTGGAAAACTTGGGGTTGATGCCGGCCAAAATCCGGTTTTACTGCTTCGCTCCGTTGATGGCTCTATCGGCGGTATTATCTGCGTGGATGAATCTGGAAGCGGGTACGGCACGCGTGCTTCCGAACTTTTGGAAAAAGCGATAAAAAAATTCTCGTTAGCAGGTTTGGAAAAAAATCAGCTTGAAGCGGCGGTAACAGGAGGCGCTGATAACGCTATATGGAAAGTTGGTAAGCTTTCGGCGGTAGCTGTCGCGGCCTCACTTACCCCAAAGAGCTACGATCAGGGAGGGCTTTATTACCGCAAGATATATTTTGAGCCGAAATCCGGGAAAACAGGAATTTTTAGGGAAAAGGCAGACCCAAGCGATTGGAACCCAGCCAAAGCAAAGCTGACGATAGATTCCGGCACGAAAGGCTTTAGCGATGGTCAGGCGGGCGGTGTGGTTGCCAATGCCACCCGTTTTTTTAGAGAAGAAAGCACCTTTACGGCGTTAAGGGAGCTGGTGCTTATGGAGCATATAAGGCTAACCCCTGATAAACCTCTTATGATATGGTGTGCCGCCTGCAGTAGCGGTGTAGAGGCCTACTCGTACGCGATGTACATCCATCACCTCTTTACAAAGGTGAAGGCGAAATGCTCGTTTGCAGTTTACGGCACCGATATAAACGCAAAACTTATAGAGAAGGCAAAAATAGGAGAGTACAAAGTAAGCCAGACTGATATGGACAGCTACCGCCCGTATTTCGAGCGGTACGGAACTATTGACGCAGATAAAATGTCGGTACGTTTTGGTGATGAGATACAGCGTCACCTTTCATTCGGCGTTTTCGACATAAAAAACGTACCGAGAAGAAAAGGTTTTCGGATGATTATATGCGCGAATGTTTTTCAGTATTACGAAGATGACGCGAGAGCCCATTTTATGCGGAACTTTATAGGAGCATCTTTAAGGCCTGGCTACTTTTTCGTAAAACCTATGAGCGTCAAGGCAGTTTCTGATTTCGGGCTTAGTGAGCTTCGGCGGTACAGGCTTTTCCGCGCTGGATGAACCTCGCAGGGGTAGTTGCCCAATGGAATAAATTTGATTCTGATACAAATTGCCAATCTCTAAAGCCTCTGTTTTCTTAAATGAAGCTAGAAAATGAACTTCCCTTTAAAATGCTCGAAAAACTCTTTTGGAAAGAGTCCCTCCCTGTAGGCGACAGGCAAAAAAAAAGCGGCGCCTAATCTATGATGTTAATCAATGTTGCGTGGCGCCGCATTTTTTAAAAGATACTAAAAAAAGAGCGGTACCCAATGATGTAGCTTATATTGCAAGGTACCGCGTCTTAAATAGACCCTCTGCACATGAGTAGAAGCAACTAACATGCCAACATGCAACTAGTTGTTTTTAAGCTGTTTTATTTTCAAGCAGGTACGAAAAGAGGCATCAGCGTGGTACGTTTTTATCGCACCTGTGCGGTAAATTAGGTATAGTTTTCTGCTGTTTTTAGGCCGCGCCCAATAACGACAGCAGTACCCCAGCCGCGAGAGCCGAGCCTATAACACCGGCTACGTTTGGCCCCATTGCGTGCATAAGGAGGAAGTTTTTGGGGTTTTCTTCCACACCTACCTTTTGCACTACACGGGCCGCCATAGGCACGGCAGAGACACCAGCCGCCCCTATAAGCGGGTTTATCTTTCCGCCTGAAAGCTTGTGCATAAGTTTTCCCATAAGAACTCCGCTGGCAGTACCTATCGAAAACGCGATAAGGCCGAGTACTATAATTCCGATAGACTGCGAGGTAAGAAACTGTTCGGCATCCATCTTGGCTCCCACCGTAAGCGCTAAAAAGATGGTGGTAATGTTTAGGATTTCGTTTTGCGCCGCTTTTGCCAGCCTCTCCGCCACTCCGCACTCTTTTATAAGGTTTCCAAACATCAACATCCCTACAAGCGGCACAGCCGAAGGAATGAACGCGGCGCATAGCACAAGCACCACTATAGGGAATGTGATTTTTTCCATTTTGCTTACATGCCTCAGCTGTCTCATCTCCACCGCCATTTCCTCTTTGGTGCATAGGAGCCTCATAATCGGCGGCTGTATGAGAGGCACAAGTGCCATGTAGGAATAGGCGGCGATAGCAATGGTGCCAAGCAGGTGGGGGGCCAGCTTGCTGGTGGTGTATATCGCGGTCGGGCCGTCTGCGCCGCCGATTATTCCTATAGATGCCGCTTCTGCCAGCGTGAACTCGATAGGGAACATAGGCAGAAATTTAAGTGCCAGAGCACCTATAAGGGTAGCGAAAATGCCGAACTGCGCCGCCGCACCTAGAAGCGCGGTTTTCGGGTTGGCTATAAGAGGGCCAAAATCGGTATGCGCGCCTACCCCCATAAATATCAAAAGAGGAAACACGCCGGTAGTTATACCTACGTCGTAAAGCATATAGAGAAGTCCGCCAGGTTCCATCATCCCGGCGGCGGGGATGTTTACAAGTATCGCCCCGAATGCTATCGGAACCATAAGCAAAGGCTCGTATTTGCGTCCTATGCCGAGGTACAAAAGGATGAACCCGACAAAAATCATTATCAGGTTTTTAAAGCTGGTGGTTTTGATGCCGGTAGATTTCCATAGCACTTTGAGAGATTCGCCAAACGACGTTACCTTGGCAGGCCCTTGCTCGGCGGTGACTGTTTTGTCGGCGTTGTAATGGCCAGCACCGGCAAAACTGCCGGTCGGCACGATTGCGGCAAGCAACAGCACGATAGCGAGAACTTTTAGAGCTCTTTGCTTCATGCGCCGATAATCGCGAGATGTTGTCCGGTGTGGACCTTGTCGCCGGTAGAAACAAGTATCTGCGCCACTGTTCCAGAGCAAGGGGCGACGATATCATTCTCCATTTTCATCGCTTCCATAATCATAATTACGTCGCCTTCATCTACCGCGTCACCCTCGGATTTAAGGATTTTCCATATGTTGCCCGGCAAAGGCGCCGGTATCGGTGTGCCGTCAGCCTCTGTAGAGCATGAGGCACCTGCCGATACAGGGGCGGTAGCTTTTGCGTTTGTCGCAGGGATAGCTACGGCAGGCGCTCCATCGGTAGCACCTTCCTGTATAGAGACGTTGTACGCCTTTCCATCAACGGTAACTGTGTATACGCCTCTGTCAGACTGCTTTGCGCCGTCTGAGTCGGACGGCTCCTCGTCGAAGAAGCCTTCCGGCATAGTTCCTCTGTTTTTATAGTAGCTCTCGGAAAGCTGTGGAAAGAGGGCGTGTACCATTACATCTTCATCACTTTTTCCGGAAAGTTCGGCTCTCATCTTTTCCAGCTCCGGCTCTATATTATCGGCAGGTCTGCATACTGTCGGCTTTTTGCCTTCAAGCACTTTTGTCTGGAGTTCTTTGTCCGGCTCGGCCGGCAGTTTGCCGTAGTTTCCGCGAAGAACCTCCCGCGATTCTTTCGATATCATTTTGTACCGTTCGCCGGTTATCACGTTAAGCACTGCCTGCGTGCCGACTATCTGCGATGTAGGGGTAACGAGCGGAGGGTAGCCGAGATCTTTTCTTACCTTCGGCACCTCTTTTAGCACCTCATCTATCTTGTCGATAGCCCCCGACTGTTTAAGCTGGCTTTCAAGGTTCGATATCATTCCGCCTGGTATCTGGCTTTTGAGTATGTTTACATCGACTCCTGTGAACGCGCTTTCGTACTTTTTATATTTTTTTCTGACTCCGGCAAAGTAGTTGCCTACTTCTATAGCGGTGTCGAGGTCTATCCCTGTGTCGTGTTTGGTTCCTTTTAGCATCGCTATTATTGTTTCTGTCGGCGGGTGGGCCGTACCTTGCGAGAGCGACGATATGGTGCAGTCGAGTATGTCAATGCCTGCCTCTATAGCTTTCATGTATGTAAAGTTAGCGTAGCCCGATGTGCAGTGAGAGTGGAGGTGAAGAGGTATAGAGACCTTTTCTTTTAGACTGCTGATAAGCTCGTACGCAGGCTCTGGGGCTAGCAGTCCAGCCATATCTTTTATGCAGATGGTGTCGCACCCCATCTTCTCCAGCTCCACGCCCATGTCGACAAACATCTTTGTGTTGTGTACAGGGCTTATTGTGTAGCTGATCGTTCCTTCCGCGTGCTTACCAACCTTTTTTACCGCTTCGAGCGAGGTCTTAAGGTTTCTTATGTCGTTAAGCGCGTCAAAAACCCTGAAAACATCTATGCCGGCTTCGGCAGACAGCTCGACAAAGCGGACCACAAGGTCGTCGGCGTAATGTCTGTAGCCTATAAGGTTTTGCCCCCTTAGGAGCATCTGGAACGGGGTGGTAGGCATTAGTTTTTTGAGCGTCCGCACTCTTTCCCACGGATCTTCGTTAAGAAACCTTACGCAGGAGTCAAAAGTAGCCCCTCCCCACATCTCGATAGACCAGAAACCGGCCTTTTCCATTTTTTCGGCAATCGGCACCATATCTTCGGTACGCATCCTTGTAGCTAAGAGAGATTGATGAGCATCCCTAAGTGCCAGTTCCGTTATATGTACTTTATGTTTGCTCACTTTTTCCCCCCTAAATATTGGTGAAGCGCCGTTGTAATAGCCGCTAGCTCCCCTTTGGTAGGCCTGGCCGGTTTGCCGGCTTTTACAGCGTTTCCTGCCGGCTCTGTTTCTGGAAATAGCTTTGTCACTATCTGGCTCATTAGCGTCATTACGCCTATCATAGCGACAAGGAAGACGAAAACTACCGTCATTCCGGTCGCCATTAGTATTAGCCCCCCTTTGAATTCCTCCATAGCCGACACATACTAGCAATTTATAGGGGGCAGGGGCAAGTCCACCTTGCTTCGGATAGGCATCGAACTACTTCGTTGGACTCGCCCTCATTCGGTCGCGTAGGTTTCCCTACGCTCCTTCACTCATTGCTTCACCCGCCTTGTATTGCTCGCCTCTCCTGTGCAAGCAGTTTGCCGGTGGGACGGTTACCGCTTGCGGTGGCACAGACATTCTTGCCGGCAAAATAGGGACGGCACCCCTATTTTGCCAAAGTCCAGCAAGGCATCTGGAGATGGAGTCCAACATGGTTAGCGGTGTAGAACAGGTGCATGAAGAGGTAAAGGTTTTGGCGTTTTTGTAGAACGGGGCTGTTTCCAAAAGAGTTTTTTGAGCATTGAAAAGGGAAATTTATTTTCTAACTTCTTTAAAAGAGAGGTTTTAGAGATTGGCGATTTGTGGAAAAATCGAATTTATCCCATTCGGCAACCGCCCCAGAACCCTTGGTCCAAGAACGGGGAAAGTCGGGGTCAGGCATGGACATTGTGGACATTGGACGTTCTCAAATAAAGTAAAAACCTCTTTAGCTAAAGCTCACGGAACTGCTTGACGGCTAGACCTATTAGTTTTAGAACTTTTTTTTCAACACCGACAGATATATCAACCCCAGAATGCTTGGGAAGCGGAAAGGTGATCGATCCGTTTGAAAAAATAACATGAGAACCTTTGCCCTGTCTCACCATTTTATAGCCGAGCTTTCTAAGACGGCGAGCGATATCCCGATAGCTGTACGGCACCTCTAGACTCTGGTTAGTTTACTCTTTACCTTACGCTCTATCTCCACCTGCTCCAGATGATAGTCGAGCATCATATC
Source organism: Nitrospirota bacterium (assembly GCA_024275955.1). GTDB lineage: Bacteria > Nitrospinota_A > UBA7883 > JACRGQ01 > JACRGQ01 > JAJRYD01. Next base: position 36,771 of record JAJRYD010000019.1, on the reverse strand, counting down.
GGCTACCTTAGCAAGCTCTGCTTTCGCCTCATCTTTCGTTAAGCCCCATGCAAAAAGATGGGGCTGGTCTTTCACCTCTGCCAAATAACCTTTTCCATCTTTACGAACGCCAATTCTCATACGGCCATTCTATCAGGTAAGGAGAATGGAAACAAAGTGGGGGGCAGGTAGAGTAAAGCCGGGGTCAGGCATGGATATTGTACCCCCTCATGTTCTGCTTTTTGGGGTGAAGGCTCTTCCAATCACCACTGAAAAGGGATGACTGGAAGAAACGCTTCTACCTGCTACTTGGCAACTATAGCTTGTTAGCAATAAAGTCTGAAAATGTTAATACATTTGGTGTAACGGTATCATCAATGGACCATGACATACTTGTATACGTATTGCCTGCATTAGTAGGTGTCCAGCAACTGTCTGCAGTCAAAGCCATAGTCAGCGTTGTTGAAGTAACAGCAGAGTAGGTTCCAGACATTGTGCAGTCAGCCGCCATGGCAGAATCGACCGCCGCAACAACATCTCTGCGATAATTAGTGTAAGTACCATCTTGAGCAAATTGCAGTGTCCAGCCTGCTGAGCTGACATCAATACTCGTGTCAGTTTGCACACTCCATGTTGAGCCCTCTATCTGGTAGGTACTACCGCCGCCAGTGTCAGTAGTAATTCCGCTAAGGGTAGTATTAAGGTGACTCTGTGCGTTAGCAACGCTGGTTAAACTGGTCTGCGGTGTTGTGTTACTACCTGTCAATGTAGTCACTAAAGCCACGATGGCACTGTCTGCCTGAAAAGCTACAGTGCTAACGGTGAAGTCAACCGTTTGACTTGCCGCGGCTGTTACTGTTGCAGAAGTAATCTTAATCCCGTTTGATGCATCGCCATCATCGTCAAGAGACATTAAAAACGAGGTAATATTTGTTACAGTGCTATTTGTCTCGTTAGTAGCACCTGAAATAAGCGAAACCGGAGTAAGCGTAGACGCTGCAGTCGCAGAACCTATTGTTATGCCACCTATTGTAAATGTAACTGTTTCCCCAGCTACATACAAGAATGTTCCACTTGCATCTGTTAGGCCCGATTTAGTAGCCGTGCTATATGAAATACCCTCTAAAGCACTGTCAAGAAAACACCGGAACTGTCTCCACTTGATGAACTGCTACTCCCGCACGCAGTTAATGCGAATGAAGCAATAATGAGAGAAAAATATAGACTACGGTTAAACCATTTCTTAAAAACAAACATAAGATACCCCTAAAAATTATTGTTATAAATTAACTATCTATTGTCATCAAAAAAACTTGGTCATCCTGCCTGCAATTTGAATGTTAAACAAGAGGGAAAGTAATATTATTTTATACTTACCACAGCTGTATGTAACAGTTTGTGTCGCTATTGAGGGGGTATGTGAGGTCAGGCATGGAGATTGGACATAATGGTAGCAGTCACCTCAAGGCTTCTTAATCACCATCGTGCCTGTGCGGGTGAAGGTTGTTATCTCTCTTCCTGCTTTGGCCGCTTTTCCTCTATCTGCAAACGGCCCTACCATCACCCTATGGAAGGTGCCTCTACTAGTTTCGTTTGCTCTGATTCTAGCGATGCCTGTAAATTTTGACGGCATCTGTCCTATAAGTTTTTCGGCCCCGCTGGGTGCGGAAAAAGCTCCAGCCTGCACATAAAAACCGTCTGCCAGAGGCATGCCGGCCGATGCTGGTGCAGGGTCTATTCCACCGGCAGGCGGCGTTGGGATGCCTCCTCCAGTGGGAGTGGGCCATCCACCGACAGTCGCCCCGCCGCTTTTATGCGTGATGGCGGTAAGCCGTACTTTTGCGGTTCCCTTCCTTGTCATATCTATATCTTCCGCCGCCTTTTCGCTTAAATCTATTATCCGTCCCTTGGCAAACGGCCCTCTGTCGTTAATCCTTACTGTGGTCGATTTACCGTTTTCGAGGTTTTCCACCTTTACCATAGTGTTGAACGGTAGGGTGCGGTGTGCCGCTGTCTGGTCTCTTTGGTTGTAGGTTTCGCCGTTGCCTGTTTTTTTGGTGTTGAATGTCGGGCCGTACCAAGAGGCTACCCCTACCTCTTTGTACCCCCGTGATGTTGCCAGCGGGTAGTAGGTAATATCAAGCACGGTGTACGGTTTGCTTATCTTTACCACGCCTGTAACCGGCGAGGGGATCGCATCTGCCTGTCCATCGGGCGGCAGTTCGGCGTTGCGCGGGTCGGTGGCTAAATATACTGTCGACGGCAGAGCTTTGACGGAGCGTTTTCTGCGGGCGACGCCCGGGTCGCCAACGCATCCGTAAAAAAAGATGGCGGTAACGGTAAGGGCAATAAATTTTCGTATCGGCATCGTGAAAAGTCTACTATATGCGGATGGATAACCCAATGGTGAAGGCGAAAACGGTTTTGCTCAAGGTAAAGCCGGCGCAGATAACCGAGATACATACCACACTAGAGGCGTGCGACTATTTTGCCGTTGTCCGCACGCTTGACCCTGAGATCGCCATGGTAGAGCTAATAGCGACGCCGGACACTCTGGGGAAAACACTGGAGCTTGCGAAGATGTTTGAAAAACTGCTCGGCGCGGAGATACTTTCCCATTCCAAGTTGTAGCGTTACCGACAAAAAGATATTATTCACCGATGGAGGATTACAAGCTTAAAGAAGGCGTTAGGGTAACTATCGTCGGCGCTCTTGTTAATATTGTTCTTTCCATTATGAAATTCTTTGCCGGAACTATAGGCAACTCCGCTGCGCTGACGGCAGACGCGGTACATTCGCTATCCGACCTTGCTACCGATATAGTCGCTTACTTTTCTATAAAAATATCTAGCCAAGCGCCGGACGATAACCACCCTTACGGCCACGGCAAGGCGGAGACTATTGGTAGCGCCATAATCGGCGCGTCGGTCATGTTCGTAGGCGTAGGCATATCGTGGCATATTTTGGGTGACCTGCTTGCCGGCAAACAGTTTGTCCCGACACAGATAGCGATATACGGAGCGATAGCCTCGGTAGCGATAAACGAAACGCTTTTCCAATGGACCAAAAGAGTGGGGGATAGAATAAGAAGCGAATCTATAATAGCCAACGCGTGGCACCACCGCACCGACGCACTTTCCTCTGTGGCGGCGGTAATAGGCATTACCGGAGCGTTTCTCGGCTACCCGCTTCTCGACCCGCTTGCCGGCGTAGTGGTCGGAATAATGATTGTCGGCGTAGGCTGGAACATCTTTTGGGAAGGCCTGCAGGGGCTGATGGACAAAGGGGTAAGTATGGAAGAGCTTGAGAGGATGAAGGAGATTATAAGGAGCGAGAGTCATATAATAGACTTTCACGAACTCAAGACAAGAGTGGTGGGGCACGATACTTTTGTCGACCTTCATATACAGGTACACCCGCGCATATCGGTCTCGGAAGCGCACAATATAGCCGAAACGGTAAGGCGGAGATTGAGAGAGGAGATAGATCATGTTGCCGACGCGCTTATACATATTGACGCCGAGGACGACCTTACGGGGAGATGCTATTCGATAGACCGCAAAAAGCCGGAAGAGATAGTAGAAAAGCTGATTAACGAAACTGATGGAGTGGAACTGGATGGAAAAATCGTTCTCCATTTCTTTCTTCATCAGGTATGTGTCGATGTTACAATAATGGTCGATAGCCGGTTGACTGTCGGTGAATCGCAAAACATTGCGGACGCTCTAACAGAAAAGCTGATAGAAAGCGAAGTGATCACCGAAGCGAGGGTGAATATAAAATTGTCTAGCAAAAGCATCGAGAGGTTTGGTCGAAAAGAGAGCTAACTTTGGACGAAAGGATATTACTATGAAATTCAGAATTGAAAAAGATTCAATGGGCGAGATGAAGGTTCCAGCTAGCGCGTATTTCGGCGCGCAGACCACACGCTCCGTAAACAACTTTCCTATAAGCGGGCTTTGTCTCCCGCCGGAACAGATAACCGCCCTAGCGCTTATAAAGCTTGCCTGCGCGAAGGCTAATATGGAACTTGGGCTTTTAAAAAAGAGGCAGGGAAACGCGATAGTAAAAGCGGCAAGAGAGATTATTGACGGAGCTTTAAGAGACCAGTTCGTAGTCGATATTTTTCAGGCAGGTTCCGGCACATCGTCCAACATGAATACGAACGAGGTGATAGCGAACCGTGCCGTGGAGATTTTAGGCGGCAAACGTGGAGACCGTTCTCTTGTCCACCCTAACGACCATGTGAATATGGGGCAGTCTACCAACAATGTTTTTCCCAGTTCCATACGGGTAGCTTCTCTTCCATTGCTGAAAAACCTGATAGCTGAGGCGAAAGCTTTTCATAAAACTCTTCTTAAGAAATCAAGGCAGTTCGACACGGTTATAAAGTCGGGCAGGACGCATCTTCAAGACGCGGTGCCGATACGGATGGGGCAGGCGTTCGGGGCGTTCGCAAGAAGCATAGAGAAAGATATAGCGATGCTCAAAACAAAAGTAGACCCTTTAAGTGAGCTTGGCGTCGGCGGCAACGCCGTAGGTACCGGCATAAACACTAGCCCCAAATTTAGAAAACTTATAATCAAACATCTTAACAAAGAGTCGGGGCTTAAATTCACGGTTGCGAAAAATGGCATAGAGGCTACCAACAGCACCATGGATATGTTTAACGTATCGTCCGCGTCGAACCTGCTTGCCACCGACGTGGCGAGGATATGCAACGATCTTAGGCTGATGAGTTCCGGCCCTAATACCGGCTTTAACGAGATAAACCTGCCGCCGGTAGAGCCGGGTTCTTCCATCATGCCGGGAAAAATTAACCCGACCATCGCGGAAGCGGTAAACATGGTTTGTCTTAAAGTTTTCGGCAACCAGCAGACCATTGGGATATCGGCGTTCTCCGCGCAACTGGAGCTTAACGTAACGATGCCGGTTACCGGCTACGCGCTTGTCGAGTCGCTTAAGATTCTCGCAAACGGCGTGAAGGTTCTCTCGGAAAAATGTGTCGCCGGAATTACGGTCAACAAAAAACAGTGCGAGATGTACGCCATGCAGTCGCCTAGTATCGCTACTTTCCTTAACCCTGTCATCGGGTACGACCGTGCCAGCGCGGTGGTAAAAAAGGCGATAAAAGAAGGGAAAACTATTCCCGAAGTGGTGCTGGAAGATAAGCTGATGACCAAAGCGGAGCTTGATAAAATTCTCGACCCCAAAAAGCTTACCTCGCCGAACATGTAGACCGCAAGGGAGGGGTACACAGAGTGTGGAGCGGTAGCCTTGCCTGTGGCCACGCAACGGCGTGGAGCGGGTAGCCGCACGCGGAAGATAAACCTCTCGGAAGATTAGGGGTTTCCGCCGGATGCACCGCTGGTCGCCTTGTGCAAGTGGTACCTACTGCTTACACCTTCTCTGCTCACTTGTGAGGACTTTCTCCAGCGGTTCGCTGGAGGCGTTTGCAACGCTTGCATGAGTGGACTATTTTCAAAAGAGTTTTTTGAACATTTTAAGGAGAAGTTGATTTCCTAACTTCTTAAAAATAGAGCCTTTAGAGATTGGTGATTTGTAGAAAAATCAAATTTATCTCATTGGGCAACAGCCCCATCAGGTATCGCCGCAAGCGTTCCGCCGTGATAGGCGGTAGCGGTGCGTTGTGAGATTGTTATAGCTACCCATCTGTGAGGAGAGGTTTGGCGGTTCGCTGGAGGTTGCCAAAGTCTGTTTCCTGCGATATAACCAAACGCGATGGATTGCGGACTGACCAACGATGAAATTAGGGCGCTGTATGCTCACGCTCTGGAGGAATATCCAAGCGAGTGCGTAGGGGTTGTCATCGGCCCGAAAGACGGCTCTTGCGCCAACGAGGTAAAGAGGCTAACTAACAGGCAGGACGAGATGCAAAAAGATGACCCAGAGCATTTCGACCGTGACTCCCGTACCGGCTATTTTGTCGATCCAAAAGAGGTTTACGACCTCACAAAGCAGACGGAGGATGAGGGTAAGAAGGTTTTGGCCTTTTACCACTCCCACCCCGACCACGAATGCTACTTCTCGCAGACCGACCACGATGGGGCGGTTATCTGGGGCGAGCCGGTTTACCCTGGCGCTGTTTACATTATCGTTTCGGTTTTCGACCGCAAGGTAAAGGACGCACAGGTTTTCTTATGGGACGGGGAAAAATATTCTCCAAGCGGAAAACTGCCTGTTGAAAGCTGAGGTCTAATCCTTTACCATTACCAGTCTCAAAGATTCCAGTGCCGACGTGGTGGAATTGGTAGACACGCCGTCTTGAGGGGGCGGTAGGGCAACCTGTGACAGTTCGAGTCTGTCCGTCGGCACCATTTTACTTCAGATAAGCGTCGTCCTACTTCGTCGAACTTCACAAAAAGCTCGGTCAGATAGCTATACCTATCTTCCTTCGCTTTTGGGGGCTGTTGCCGAATGGCATAAATTCGATTTTTTCACAAATCGCCAATCTCTAAAACCTCTCTTTTTAAGAAGTTAGAAAATAAACTTTCCCTTAAAATGCTCAAAAAACTCTTTTGACGTTTTGGCTGACAAACAAAGGGACATTTTACCAGACAAAAATTAAGATAATAAAATAGGTTGCATTAAATAAGCATATGAAATAAATAGCATTATGTGTAAAATGTATTGACAAAAAAACTGACAAAAATCTGGCGAAATAAGCTAACATGTTAGTCATGGAAAATGAGAATAGAATAGAGACTCACCGTTCCGGCATTTTTACTTTTCAGGTGGGTCTGGATTTTGATGCTTTGCGGCCATTAATGGACAGGGTGGGCGATGCTCAAAAGCGTTTTTCTTCTATCCCGATTCTGCCGGATATTTCGGAAAGGTTATATAAGGCGATAGTGGTTTCTTCCATTTATGGGACGAATACGATTGAAGGGGGAACCCTTAGTGAGGAAGAGACTAGGAAGGTTATTGAAATTCCTGATAACCCCACAAAGGAAGAAGAGCGCAGGGCTAAAAATATCGACAAGGCATATAAAACGGCTGTTGGCTATGCAGAGCATGTCTTTAATGAAGGTTCTGGTAAATATCTCATCATTTTGGCAGACGACATGTTTATGAACCTACACAAGCATATTACTACCGGCTTAACGCATAAAGATAATACTCCGGGTAAGTATAGGGATAACCCAAAAGGGTGGCCTCCTACAAAAGTGGGGGATTTAGGGCATGGCGGGGTGTATGTTCCGCCAAAATGTTATGACGACATAAAGCTGTTAATGGACGAGTTTCTGTCATGGGTGAATAGTCACGAGATTAGCGGTCTGTCCCCTTTGCTTCGCGCCCCTTTGGTTCATTATTACTTCGAGCGGATACACCCTTTCTGGGACGGCAATGGAAGGGTTGGAAGAGTTGTTGAGGCGATGATTCTAAAATCGGCAGGGTTCAAGTACGCCCCTTTCGCTCTTGCGAGGTATTACCTTGAAAATATCGACGACTATTTTACGGTTTTTAACATTGCCAGAAAGGCGGAAGAAGGTAAGGAAAAATATCCCAATCAGAAGTTTGTAGAGTTTTTCATGGAAGGACTGCTTTTTGTCTTGAACGAACAGCATGACGCGGCAAATGAAATGATAGGCGAGCTTTTGTATAAAGAGGTACTAAGGTTCAGTTTGGATAAGAGACTAATAAATGATAGGCAATATTCAATCGTCAGTTTTTTGCTGGATAAGGGCTACTATCACAACCTTTCGGAAATACAAAAAGAGGTATGGTATCAGGCATTATATAAAAGGCTGGTGCCAAATACACGGGCTAGGAAGCGGGATTTGGATGGACTGATTAAGGGTAAGCTCATTAGCATAGACAAGAACGGCGTGGTGCGCCTGTTAATGCCGGGTCAAAAGCAGAACTCTTGAGATGCAGAAAGATTCCTAGCTTTCACTGCTGCAAACCAACAAATCTTTTTTACCGTTTGAGGGGGCGTTCCACCTCGTCGCGCGATGCCTCTGCCGCTGAGAATTCCTCTGCCTAGTCTGACTGCCAGCGCCTTGCCGTAGGCAACAGCGGTATATATGCAAGACTGCTCTGGAGAGCTGAAAGTTTCTTTACCGCGTGGGGCAAGAGCCGCCTCGACCTGTTAGGTGGTTTCGTCGAGGAAACCTGATATTTCTATATAGTTGTGCATCACTTTTGCCATTTTGTCGGCTTTGTTGTAGCCGTTGTTAAGTATCAGGTGGTAGAGTTCGTCTTCTGACGGCGAGTGCATCGTAAAGTCTTTCACGAATTTGTCTCTTGCATCTCCTTTTTCCGCCAAAAAGTTGTCGGCATCGGCTCTTTCTAGGCCAAACCTTTGCATTACCTTTTTTATCCTGAATTCTGGCGAAGCGATCAGGCGGAAATGTGTGCCGTGGAATTTACTACGGTCCAGCCTGTTGGTTATAATCTGGGCCGCCGCGCCGACTATTATGCAGTTGCCTTTTGAGGCGAGGTTTAAGATAAGATGGCGCATTCTGGTAAAAGCTTTCGATTGGTGCGACTGTAGGTGGTCCGGCACTATCCCGTCAAAAAACCAGTTGGAAAGGCTGTATCTTTCTTCGCTTACTTTGTCTATCATGCCGGCACTTAGCTTTTCGTCTTCTATTATTGATTCCATAATCGGATGCGTGAATATCTGCCACGACTCGCCAGAACACTTATCGTTTAGGAGATCCCCCAGTTTTGAAGCTGTCTCGTAGCCGTCGCAACCAAACTCTCTGGAGATTGTGATAAAATTAGCCTTTTTTCCGCCTTTTCCCGCCACCTCTCTAGCTTTAAGCCAGCCGTTGTAGCTGTGAAGATCCCAACCTATCTCTTTATAGATGCCTTTTCTCATGGCGTACCTCCTTAAAACAAAAGACCACAACCCCGTTTTTTTAGAAAACCAAAATCCGACTTTTGGAGTGCTATATTATCTTTCCCTCTCTAGATTCTATCCGATTCACTTTTGATGCTCAATCTGTTTCGCTCCGCTTTGTTATCAAAAAGAAGACCTAGACTCGTAGTCGTTAACCGACTCAAGCTTTATCTTGTAGCTTTTGCGCACCTTTATTCCGCTAAGCTCTCCTTCGTCGATAAGGCGTCTTACCGTAGCTTCGGAAACATTCCACCGTTTTGCTACTGCCTGCACCGACATGAACATCCTCCCCAGAGCGGTATGGGAGCGGTTTACTCCTTCGTTTTTCATCTCTTGATTCCTCCTATGGTTTATGATTATAATGTGCGTATGGGAACAGAGTCAATTAAAAAATTTGAACTTTTACGCACAAAAAATCTTAAGATAGAGAGAAAAGCGGTAGGGGGGCGGATAAGGAGTTTGCGTGGGGGAGATTCGCTTACTGCCTTTGGGAGAAAAATAGGCGTGGCGCATACAACTGTCAGGCGGTACGAGAATGGGATGCTCCCGTCACCAGATATTCTTTTGAAGATAAGTTCCTTGTCGGGCGGCAGAACTGTCGAGTGGTTTCTTACAGGCAGGGAAGGGCTTGCCACCCTTCCTCCGCAGGTTCCGGCAAACCTGCCTGAGGACGAGTTTCGTTCGGTGCCGCTTATAGAGGGGAAGATAGCGGCAGGCGAGCCGATAATAGCGGAAGAAGATATTATTGAGTGGGTCGTTGTCCATATAAGGCCGATAAAGAAAAATCTTTCAAGGGAGCAGGATCTAGTCGCATGCAGAGTATCTGGCGATTCTATGTCGCCTCAGTTGGCTAGTGGGGATATAGTGGTTATAGACAGGGGTTGCGACAGTCAGACTATATTGAAAGGCAGGATGTACGCAGTTTGGGTTGACGGCGGGCTTACGGTAAAGCTTCTTCAGAGGGAAAAAAAATCTCTTTTTCTAATTCCTATCAACAACGCGGAGAGCGTAATGGTGGTAGACCTTCGTTTGAACCCTGCTCCGGTAGTAGGGCTGGTGATAGGCGGCTGGCGTAATTTTGCCCAGCCGCTCTAGGCCTTTTTCTAAACAGCCTCTTTTGTTACGGCATCTTCGTTGGAGATTTCTCTTTTTTCTACAAGGCTCTCTCCAACGACACTTTCGTATTCGTCAAAGATTCTATCCTCCAGCTTTTTGCGAAAATCTGTGTTTATAGGGTGGGCGATATCTTGATATTTGCCGTTTTTTCTTCTGCGGCTCGGCATTGATACAAAAAGGCCGTTTTTCCCTTCTACTATTTTTATATCTTTAATCACAAACGAATTTTCAATCGTGATTGAAACGTAAGCTCTCAACCTCTCGTCTTCTACCGGGCGGATCACTACTTCTGTTATCTCCATTTACCTTAAACCTCCATGCGTCAAACTGTCTCTTTGCTTATCCCCCTGTGATAATAGGCTTTGCCAGCTCACACCACCATTTTCTTTTAAGCATTTCAAGGCGCACCGAGTGCGCCTTTTTATAACTTTTAAACAAAGCAAAAATTGTAGAACCTGTTCCCGATAGCATAACCCCATCGCTGTCAAACTTACCCCTTAGTAGACCTTTTATCCTAGCCAAGACAGGGTGCATACCCAATGCTGTGCTTTCCAAGTCGTTTCTTAGATATCGCACCGTATCTTCAAATAGAATAAGCCCCCTAGCCTCTCTGGGTATCCTAACCGGTCGTAATTTGTTTGTCAATTTGCAGTGATACGCTATGTAAACGGACGGTGTCGGAATATTTATTCTCGGTTTTACTAAAACGATGTGGAACGGCTCGGCATTCGGCAGGGGGGTAAGCTTTTCTCCTATGCCGGTGGCCCATGCTCTGGGTCCTCCAAGGAAGAAAGGCACGTCCGCGCCGAGGTTTTTGCCCAGTTTCATCAGCTCCGCGTTAGATAGCTGTAGGTTCCATGCCTTGTTCAGCCCCAAAAGAACAGTTGCCGCGTTGGAACTTCCGCCGCCAAGCCCTGCTCCTGTTGGAATTTTCTTTTCAAGGCTTATTGTTATTCCGGGTAGCCCCGGCTTCCAGAGTGCTTTTGCCGCTTTGTAGGCAAGGTTCTTTTTTTGAGATATCGAACGATTGTCGCAGATAACGTGGATTTTGCCATCTTTTACCGGATGGAACGACAGCCTGTCGTATAGGGTTATTTTTTGGAAGAGTGTAGCTAGGCTGTGGTAGCCGTCTTTTCTCTTTCCGGTAATTCTGAGTATAAGGTTTATTTTTGCAGGAGAGAGCAGTTTAAACGGTCTCATTTATCTTTGAGGCTATTCATTTTCTGTTTTGGTTTCATCGGTTTTTTCCTGCTCGTCCAGCCGTTGTTTTAAAAGTGCTGTTTCTTGGGTGAGCGTTTGGGCAAGATTGGAAATTCTGGTAACCGCGATGCTAAGGCCTAGAATAAGGATAAGCAGTAGGAATATCGCGTATACGATAATCGCGTTGGAAAGAAGGGTAAAGCCGAAAAACGCCGCCAAACCACCGAGGTGGTTGCCAAAAAGCGAAAGCAGTAAAAAGCCGGCGCCTACAAGGAACCATGTGAGAGAGTAGTTTTCCTTAAGCTTTTTTTTGCGGACCATTTCAAAAATGAACAAAAGCAAGGCGAGCGACGCGATAACGGCGACTATCTGAAGTTTTAGGCTCAATTTGTTCCCCTTAGTCTTGTTACGGCAAGGCCTATTGTTACCTTCACAATATAATACACTCCGTTTAGAAAGCCGATACTAGAAACTCCGCCGATACGTTCTCTCATAGATACCGGAGTTTCGGCTATTTTCAGCCGGTAGTTTTTCAAAAGGACGAGAGCTTCCGGCTCAGGGTAATCGAACGGATAATTTTCGGCAAATATTTCTATCACTTTTTTGTTCGCCATACGAAAGCCGGAGGTAACATCGTAGATTTTCATGCCGGTAACAGCATTTATGATAAGCGAAAGGTAGCGTATTACGGCGCGCCGCGCGATGTACGATTTGAAGCCGGCAACATTTTTATCTACAAAACGAGATCCGACCACCATGTCGGCTCCTGTCGCCTCCATCGCCTTTTTGAGAAGGATGATTTCGTCCGCCCTATGTTGGCCGTCGCCGTCGCACTGCACGGCGTAATCGAAACCGTTTCTCAGCGCGTACCTGTATCCTGTCTGCATAGCTACACCTATTCCCATATTTACCGGCAGGTTTATCAGCTTTACACCGTGAGCCGAGGCGATTTTTGGTGTGGAATCTGTAGATCCGTCGTTTATCACTACGATAGTTTTTGCGCTAAACTTAGAAAGTAGTTCGGCAAGAAGCTCCGGCAATGCTGTTTCTTCGTTAAAGCAGGGAACCAGTACCGCCGTTTTTTTACTGGCCATATTCTTTTGCTTAAAACCCGAACCTGAATATGCCGGCAACAAGGCCAAGCCCTCTTGCTATTCCTCTCAGGAAAGTTACAGGCGCTAACAGCAGGTTTTCCGGCCGTCCGGTTTTAAGTATTATCTCTAAAGGTCTTGGTATCTGCAGTGCCGTATAGAGCGCTAGAATACCGAGGTATATTACCCTGCCTGTTTCAAAAAAGAGCGAAGGGAGACCGGCTATAAGGAAAAGTGCCAGTAACGGCTGGATAAGGTCAAGAAAACCGGCATAATCGTCGCCCTTTCTCTTATCTTTGTGGTCTTTGTAAAGCTTTACTCTCCATTTACCGTGGTTGTACTGCTGTTTGAGATATTTAGCCAAAGAGATTTCGTGAAAATGCGTTACCGCCGCGCACATATCGAACGAGAGCTTTTTTCCTCTTTTTAGTATTCTGTACGAAAGGTCGTTATCCTCTCCCGATGCCGAGCCGTACTCTTCGTTGAAGCCGCCTACCTTTTCTAGTAGCTCCCGTTTTACCGCTAGGTTAAAAGAGCCTAGAAAGTTTACATTCGTCGGCATTTTTCTGTGGCGTGTCGCTATCTCCGAGTGTACAAGCCTTGCCAGCAGATACTGCGGGTTGGCGATGTCGTAAGAGCCTCCCGCCGCGCCGATATTTTCGCGCTTTAGATGCTTTAGCAGTATTGTAAGAACGTCAGACCTCGGCAGGCAGTCGGAATCGGTAAAGAAGCATATTTCGCCGTTACTCGCCTTCCAGCCAGCATTTCTAGCTTTGGCGGGGCCACCGTTTGTCTGGCGTATAAGCTTTATCGGGTACCTCGACGCTATCTCGGCCGAACCATCGGTGGAGCCGTCATCCACAACGACAAGTTCGATATCGGGATAGTCGATGCTAAGGCAGGCTTCTATTACCCTGCCGACAGTCTTTCTGGCATTATAAAGCGGAACGATAATGGAAACTTTCATATAGTTTCCAAAATTTTCTTCAAAGCTTTTTTCAGTTCCAATCCCGGCTCCTCATACCCGTTTTCGGGTGAGTCCGCCTCTTCGTTTAATATTTTCAAAGCGCACCTTTCTATATCGTCAGGTTCGTATGCTACTAAAACACCATAGCGAGGCTTTTTTTCAAGCTCTTTGCATATCTCCATCTGGTGGTCGTTTATATGCTCGCCAAACTTTTTGCGTCTCGGGCATATTATGAGCGGTGTCTTCCATTTTCTGGCAGAGATTATCGTTCCTATTCCGGCATGCCCCACCACAAGCTTGGCACGCTTTACCATTTTCTCCGCTTCGTCAAAAGGGAAGTAGCTTCGCGACTTGGCGTTTACGAGCTTGTAGTTACTGCACCCTGTCTGGATAACGGTTTCGCCAAGCTCTGGCGCGAGCCTATCTATCTCGGCTATCAGCCTGTCGAACGGCTGGTTGTGGTTGCCGACGGTAACGTAAATCACTTGAATCCTCTAGTTTATAAAGAGGGGATTATACAATAAAGGGGAACTTTTAATGTGGTAGGATTTAGGGCGAAATATTAATGGGAGAATATTGATGATTGGTAGAATCAAGTTCACAAATTTTACAGCTTTCAAGAGGCTAGAGGTAAAGTTCTCGTCCGGCATCAATGTTTTTATTGGAAGTAACGGGACTGGTAAAACCCATATTCTTAAAACAGTGTATGCCGCATGCGATATTACAAAGTCGAAAAAAAGTTTTGCCGAGAAAATTTTAGGTGTATTTATGCCTTCAATGAGTCAGCTTGGCAGGTTGGTAACACGGCAGAAGGCCAGTACGCGGGGAACAGTAGATATATTTCGTTCAAACGCGGCTCTTTCTACTGGTAAAAAACTCCACCTATCTTTTACCAACCATGCAATAAAAGCGGAATCGTCTAAGATGCAAGGCGAGAAGATGTGGGGTCGTTTTCCAATTGAATCTGTGTTTATTCCTGTTAAAGAGACCTTGTCTAATGCGCCCGGTTTTAGGTCAATGTACAATTATCGAGAAGTTCATTTTGAGGAGGTCTACGCTGATATTATTGACCGCGCTCTTTTGCCACTAAAGCGAGGGCCTGCTGACAGAAAGCGGAGAGAAATATTGTCCCGCTTGCGGGAAGCTATGGAAGGGACAGTTAAAGTTAAAAACGAAGAGTTTTTTCTACGCAATGAGCAAGGCAATCTTGAATTTTCTCTACTTGCCGAAGGTGTTCGAAAACTTGGCCTATTATGGGTTCTTATTCAAAATGGCACATTGCTAGAAGGTGCTGTTTTCTGCTGGGATGAGCCGGAAGCTAATTTGAACCCTAGAATATTGAGGAAGATTGTTGAGATTCTTTTAATCCTTCAACGCATGGGAGTGCAAATACTTATTGCAACTCATGACTATGTTTTACTCAAAGAATTAGATTTGCAAAAAGAGAGAAATGATAAAGTTACATTTCACTCACTCTACCGTGATAAGGAAAGTAAAGAAATACAATGCCACAGCACAGATGACTATTTGCAAATCCACCCCAACGCCATTCAGGATACATTTCTGGATCTTTATGACCGCGATGTAAGGCACAACTTAAGAACAACCTGATGGCCAAAAAAGGGATGCGTGAGGTTGTTGAGTCGGGCTTTAAAGTAACGATATCTTAAAAGAACGGTTTTCGGCTTTGCGAGTGTTTGGCTTATAAGAATCTTTGCGGTCGTAGCTTGAAGGAAATGGATGTTGGCTGGTTTGATGACAGTAAAGGCAAACTCGTTTTTCTTGAATTGAAAGGAGAGGAGCTTTGGGATAAATTCGATAAATCAAAAGACGAAGCCCACACTCACTTGGTAAAGAATCTTAGGGAAAAGGCGACCGATGTTTTGTTAATGCTGGCGGCTGTTTGGAGTAAAACAAAAATAGGAAAAGGTATTAAAGAAATCTTGCCTGTTAAAGCCCATCGTTATAGTGATGGCATTCTTAAGTTCATTTTCCTTCTTGATACACCAGACTCACGCAAGCCTCTGCTTATACATATACAAGATGCTGTAAATAAAGAGCTTGCCGGACGGGTGCGTCTGTTTGGCATGGAGCGTCTGACCGTTATTGATTTTGATAAAGCTAAAGAATTAGGCCTTCCAGTAACAAGAGAGGCCTGAAAAGCTCTCGCTCTAAATCTGACAGACTGCCGTCGCTACCACAGAGCTGGACAGATTGTCAGCAATCGGGTATCATCACCTCATGTTTAAAGAAACCTTTCGCGCGACTCTCGTCCTCACCCTGCTTGCCCCTTCACGGGCATAAATATTTAAACTACGACACCTATAATTTCAGCTTTTACGGCTAGGTGCGTTCGCCTTGCCTCTGGAGTGTGATTCATTCAAAAGCTTTTTGGGGCTTTTATATTTACAACAAATTGATTTACAATACCTTTTTAGAAATGGGATTTTAAAAGATGGCAAAAATAGTTATTTTTGATACTACATTGCGGGACGGCGAGCAAGCACCCGGATATTCGATGAACGTCGACGAGAAACTGCAGTTGGCATACCAGCTTGCGGTTTTGAAGGTAGATGTTATTGAGGCAGGTTTTCCTATCTCCAGCGAGGGAGATTTTAAGGCGGTAAACAATATAGCCAAAAAGGTAAAAGGGCCGGTTATCTGTGGGCTTGCCCGTATGCTGGAGCCGGATATCGTCTCGGCCGGAAAGGCGTTAAAGCCTGCCGGTAAGAGGCGGATACATGTTTTTGTAAGCAGTTCCGATATACACCTTAAGTACCAGATGAAAAAGTCGCGCAGGCAGGTAATAGAGATGACAAAGAAAGGGGTAAAGCTTGCCTGTAGTTTTGCTAAGGATGTAGAGTTCTCCGCTATGGACGCGACCCGTTCCGACCCTGCTTTTCTGCACGACCTTTTTTCCGAGGCGATAGAGGCTGGAGCCGGCACGATAAATGTGCCGGATACTGTCGGCTATACGATACCGGAGGAGTTTGCCGTTTTGCTTGACGGTATAATGGCGAATGTTCATAACGTAAAAAGATCGGTGGTAAGTGTGCATTGCCATAACGATTTGGGGCTTGCGGTCTCCAACGCGATTACCGCCATACAGCATGGAGCAAGGCAGATAGAGTGCGCCATCAACGGTATCGGCGAGAGGGCCGGCAACACTTCGCTTGAGGAAGTGGTAATGGCGATAAAAACACGGAAAGACTTTTTGAAAAGCAGTACAGGAGTAAAGACAGCGGAAATTTCGAAGACGAGCAAACTGCTCACCGCCATCACCGGCATCGGTGTTCAGCCGAATAAGGCGATAGTCGGCGAAAATGCGTTCGCTCACGAATCGGGCATCCATCAGGACGGCGTTTTAAAAAAGCGTGAGACTTTTGAAATTATGACCGCCCGTTCGATAGGCTTGAAGAAAAACCGGATAGTACTTGGCAAACATTCCGGCAGGCATGCGTTCGGCGTTCGGCTGTCTGGCCTTGGTTTTAAGCTTAATAAGGATCAGCTAAATAAGGCATTCGAGCGTTTCAAACAGCTTGCCGATAGGAAAAAAGAGGTTTTTGACGAAGACTTGGGAGCGCTTGTCGGCACCGAGATTCCGGTGCGGAGCGATGCTTACAAGCTTCTTAGCTTTACTGTCGTTACCGGCAGTGATGAAGAGCCGTCGGCCACGGTAAAGGTAAAGGATATCGGAAAAGGTGTTGAAACGAAAAGAACAGGTAGTGGTGACGGGGCGATAGACGCGCTTTATAATGCTATTGGCAGGGCAACCAAAGAAAAGGGAATGCTGTTAAACTACATCGCGAAGGCTACCACTCCCGATAAGGACGCTATGAGCGAAGTTACCGTTCAGGTTCGGTTTGGCGGCAGGCAGGGGCCCACCGTCCGTGGTCGGGCCGCCTCTACCGACACTGTGGAAGCGAGCGCGAAAGCTTATATTAACGCTCTCAACAGATATGTAGAGGAAAAGTGAGAAAGACGAAAGGGGAAAGAGGTTGAGTTGGTTTTCGAGAGGTAAATCGCCGATAGGGAAGATAGGGAAACGCATTTTCCCTGAAGGCGTGTTTATCAAATGCGAAGGATGCGGAGATACCATTTACAGCTCGGATTTTGAGAAAGATTTTCGTGTATGCGCTAAGTGTGGGAAGCATCATGTTCTGCCTGCGTACCGGCGTATCGAGCTTTTGCTGGACGAAGGAACTTTTGAGGAAAAAGATGAAAATCTCCAATCGACCGACCCTCTGAAATTCAGAGATACAAAAAAGTATCGGGACAGGCTTAAAAGCGCCGAGCGCGCCTCTGGAACCTCGGAAGCGGTAGTTTGCGGTAGCGGCAAAATGAACGGCTGGGCTGTGGAGCTGTGTGCTTTCGAATTTGCCTTTATGGGCGGAAGCATGGGGTCTGTTGCCGGCGAAAAGATGGTACGGGCGATTGAAAGGGCGGTTGAGCGAAAATGTCCCGTCGTCATAGTTGCCTGTAGCGGCGGGGCGAGGATGCAGGAAGGGACAAACTCCCTTATGCAGATGGCAAAAACTTCCGCCTCGCTGGCTCTGCTTGGCGAGGCAGGCTTGCCGTTTATTTCTGTTCTTACGCACCCTACTACCGGCGGCGTTACCGCGTCGTTCGCTATGCTTGGCGATGTTATTATCGCCGAGCCGGAAGCGTTGATATGCTTTGCCGGCCCGCGGGTGATAGAGCAGACAATCAGACAGACGCTTCCAGAAGGTTTTCAGCGTTCGGAGTTTTTGCTGGATCATGGCTTTCTCGATATGATTACCCCTAGAGCGGAGCTAAAAAGCACGATATCGAGCCTTATAAAACATATGAGTACCGCCATACCTTTAGAAAACAGGCCAAGCTAGAGTAGAGCCTCTTTTATCCGGCGTGCGATTAGATTTTCATTTCCTCTAATATTCTAATATTATAGTAGCCGGAGTTTTGGCCTTGCGCGAAAGAAGAAAATGTTTTTGATATTTACCATATAGGCAGGTTTTAAATATGCGGATATTGATTGTTGACGACACGCCGGAAAGTTGCCATCTTCTAGAGGCTTTTCTAAATACTGCCGGCTATAACGATATAGTCATAGCGCACTCGGAAGACGAGCTTTTTGAGATTCTCGATGTCGATGGGGAAAAGGAAACCGATATAAGCCTTATACTGCTTGATATCTACCTTCCGGAATCTGTAGGGCTAGATGCCTGCAGAAAGATTAAGAGCGACCCGAGGTTCGAAGATTTACCTATAATAATTATCACTTCCAGTAAAGACGAGACTCTTCTTGAGACAGCCTTTGAGGCGGGGGCGGTTGATTTTATCAATAAGCCGGTTAGCAGAGTAGAGCTGAGGTCTAGGGTAAGGTCTGCCTTGAGCCTTAAAGAGGAGATGGAAAGGCGAAAGGAACTTTTGACGCAGGTGGAAAAAGCCAATGCAAAGCTCCTCCTGCTTTCATCGCAGGACGGCCTTACAGGGCTTCCAAACCGGAGGCATTTCGACCAGATGATAGACAAGGAATGGAGACGGTCGGTTCGGCACGGTCTTCCTATGTCATTCATAATTATTGATATTGATTTTTTCAAGCTCTACAACGATACCTACGGACATCAGTATGGAGACGACTGTCTCAAAAGCGTCGCCGAACAGATAAAGCTTGCCGCTAAACGGCCCGGAGATATTCCTGCCCGTTACGGCGGAGAGGAGTTTGTGCTTATACTTGCCGAAACAGGCCTCGATGTAGCCAAGAGAATCGCGGAGGACTTGCGCCGCGAAGTCGTAGCGATGAAAATTCTGCACGAAAGCTCTCGCGTGTCGGAGTATGTAACGATAAGCCTCGGCGTTGCTTCTATGGTCCCGCATAGGAACTCCTCGCCGGAGGGCATAATAAGGATTGCCGATGAAGCGCTCTACCTAGCCAAGCACGAAGGCCGAAACTCTGTTCGGGTAGGCAAAAGTGAAGCGTAAGCAAAAAGGGCGGTAACCGATACGGGGAATAACCGAAAGATAAAAAAGATAACTAAATTTGAGCGTTAATTTTTATAGAGAAACCCTCCTTTTTAATAGTCGCCCCTGATAAAGTCGATTTCGGGGGGAGATGAGAATTTCAACTGACCTTCCTGCTCAGCTTTTTGTCGGTAAACCTTCGTAAAACCGCCAGCCAAAAAGAAAAACAAGAAAGCCCTCAACAGCTTTCTCATATTATGCCCAGCACCGCAAAGAATGGCGTTCATCTTGTCGCCCTCTTTAGCAAAGCAGAAAGATGGGAGAGATGGGTGGTTCGGAATTCCAATAAAATTCTGCTTTGTAATACTGGTAACCTCTCCGTCATTCAAAAACGGTAGATCCCCTTCCCGCAAAGGAGAGGAAATTTAAAAAACAGACTGTTTTTTTGAGCGCACCCCCATTCTACTGCTAATGACCTGGTTCTCAAGCTGATACTCTTATAAAATGAATATCCCAAATCTCATAATGAATAAAGCGGGCTAGCATACACAGTTACGATAGCCTTCTCTCTGTGTGGAAGATACCGGCATAGTACCGGCAGATGTAACTTTAGACGGTTTTAGAAAGTTTTATACAGACCGTAAGCGTTTGCCTCCAAAAAGTTTTGCTGGGGGGGGGGCGATGTAGGCTTATTATCTCGAAAAATCTTGTAAAGCTTATCGGCGAGAGGTATACAGGCAGGAAGCAAGCTTGGCAAAGGAAGCCGGTTTCACTTTACATGTTTTCCATATATACCGCTTCGTCTCGGCAGGGGAATATAGCGAAAAAGTGCCATCGGTAGATTCTGCAAAAAGTGCTACAATAGGAGGGAGTAGAGGTTGTATCGAGAAAAGTTCTTCTGGTTGATGACCATCGGGACAGACTTCTATTAAAAGCCTATTTATAAAGAAGAGTAGCGGTTAGCCGGCTACACGCTTGGAACCGCCTTGAAGTGGCGAAGCTGTTTAGGCTTGTATGATTTTATGAGTCTGCTGATGCTGGCAGTGGGTAGATAGCGTTTTTTAAGAAGACGGAAGTGAAAGAGTGCCGACAGCATCGCTTGTCGCCGTATTCTTAAAAGATGAGTAACAAAAGAGCGTCAATGCTGGTCGTGGTGGATGCACCCGCGAAACCGGCAAAGAAAATGGTTGTTTTAAAGCTTCCGATAGCTACCGTTCAAAGTTTGAGGCGTAAAGGAGAATTTATGAACAAAATAGTTGTTGCCGCAGATGTTGATCTGGAGGACCTTATCCCATCGTATCTCGAAAACCGCAGAGGCGACGTCGATGCGATGACTAAAGCTCTTGAAAGTGATGATTTCGGTGCGGTGCGTATATTGGGGCATAGCATGAAAGGTTCCGGCGGCGGCTATGGGTTTGACGGCATCTCGAAAATAGGCTCACATATTGAAACCGCCGCGCAGAACAGCAACGCGAAAGAGGCTTCAAAGCATATAGCTGAACTTACAGAATATCTTGATAACGTGGAAGTCATTTACGAAGATGAGTAGCATGAAGATATTACCGTTTACCTCCTAAAGCATTTTATTTTGCGTATGCCAGCAAAAAAAAGACTATCGGACTACCCTCTGCTGGCATTGGCGACAGGGCTTGGTAGCGGGTTTTCTCCTGTAGCTCCGGGAACGGCCGGCTCTTTTGTGGGGCTCGGGCTTTTTCTGCTTGTAAGCGATTTTGAAATTCTTTTCTATCTTCTATTTACCGCCGCTGTTACTTTGGCTGGGATACCGATATCTTCTCACGCGGAGAAGTTTTTCGGCGAAAAGGACAGCCAAAAAATTGTGCTGGACGAAATAGCCGGAATACTAATAACGTTTATAGCTGTTCCAGCCGAACCTCTTTTTGTGATTGCCGGTTTTCTTCTTTTTAGGTTTTTCGATATATGGAAACCGTTTAAGAGGCTCGAAAAGCTTCAAGGTGGTCTCGGCGTTATGATGGATGATGTCGCGGCAGGCATTTATGCATGCGTGGTTCTACATGGGGTAATCCTTTTTGCAGACAGCTATCCCGCTTTATAGAAATATAAATATCTACATCATCTTCGCCATAACGCTTAGCGGCGTTGTAAGCGTAAGTCTTTTGGTGCCGGCTCTTCCTTCCATAATGAAACATTTTTCGCTCTCTCCCGGCGAGGTAGGGCTGGTGATAACCTCGTACACATTGCCGGGCGTTGTCTTTGCCCTCCTTGTCGGCCTTTTGGCAGATAAGTTTGGGCGGAAGGCTATACTTATTCCTTCGCTGACAATATTCAGCATCGCCGGCGGCTCTATATACTGGGTGGACGATTTTTTTTGGGTAAATGTTCTCCGTTTTTTACAAGGTGTGGGAGGGGCGGCGCTTCCGGCGATAGGCATTGTTCTTATCGGAGATCTTTTTGACGAAAAGATACGGCTCAAAGTAATGGGGATGAACGCGGCGGTTCTATCTGTCGGTACGGCGTTGTTCCCGTTTTTTGGAGGGATGCTGGCTATGAAAGGGTGGAACGTTCCATTTTTGGCTTTTTGGCTCGGCCTTTTACTCGCGGTTTTTACGGTGCTGTTTTTTAAAGAGCCGAAGATTGATCGCCAGCGGGACGGCTCGTACCTTAAGGGAGCGATAAAACAGATGCTAAATGCTAGGGCGTTGTCGGTTTTCTCGATAGGGCTGGTGATATTCATTCTTCTCTATGGCGGTATCCTTACTTACCTCACGTTATATATGGACAGCTATTTTTCGATGTCGGCTTTTTCTATCGGGATTTTTATAGCGTCCGCCTCGGTCGCGTCCGGCAGTGTGGCTATAGCCTCTCATCGAATAGAAAAACTGCTTGGGCGCAGGCTTATGCTTGCGGTAGGTTTTTTGTTTTATACAGTTTCGTTTGGCTCTGTGATATATCTTCCTTCGTATGAATGGCTTTTGTTTACTATGCTTTCGTTAGGCATAGCTATAGGCCTTACAATACCGCTATTGCAGAGCATGGCTACGATGCTAGCGCCGGCCGAGTATAGAGGGATAGTGGTAATGGTTTTTGGAATGCTCATTAGGCTGGGGCAGACAGTAGGCCCGCCTCTTCTTGCGACACTCCTCCTTTTCGGCGAGCTGGAGCTTGTTTTCGAAGCCTGTATGCTTATCGCGCTCTTTACGGGGCTATTAATTTTTATCAAAGGTTCAGTTTTTGAAAATGCTGTTATTGGCTGACTTCAGCGCTCTTTTGGCGGCAAGCTTTAGTAGACAAATACCGGTATACAGTTTTTTTGGTGGTGACTTTTCGTCAATCGGATATATAATCTACAGGTCAAAATCTTGCTTTCTAAGTTATTGAATTTTGGGGGTTCTTTGTGAGTAATAGGCATTTTTACGCTGTGATTATAGCTGGCGGCCGTGGTAGGCGTTTCTGGCCGCTTTCCCGCGAGGCAAAGCCGAAACAGCTTTTATCTTTAGATGGAGACAAAACGCTCATAAGGCAGACGGTCGACCGTATTGGTTCCGAGATACCGCCGGAGCGAATATTTATTGTCACTGGCGCGAGTCATGCCGAAAGCCTGATTGAAACTGTTTCCACCATTCCAAGAGAGAACATTCTAGTAGAGCCTGTCGGCAAAAATACCGCTCCAGCACTTGCCCTCGCGGCGGCGCACCTTCTCGAAAAAGACCCGGATGCGGTTATGGTGGTGCTTCCGGCCGACCATGTTATCGGACGCAACAATAAATTTATAGAAGATATACAGCTTGCGGCGGAATTTGCCGAGGAAAAGCATTCTATGGTTACTTTCGGCATAAGGCCGACCCTGCCCGAAACCGGATATGGGTACATTGAAGTCGGTGAAAAAATCGACGGCAAGGTTTACAGGGTAAAATCGTTTAAGGAAAAGCCGAACAGGAAAAAGGCGAAATACTTTCTCGATTCCGGCCAGTATCTTTGGAATAGTGGCATGTTCGTCTTTAGGGCCGACACCTTGATGGAAAAGATAAAGCTAAACATGAGCGAACTTTATTTCCACTGGGAAAAATATTTTGAAAGCGGAAACAAGAAAGCCGACCTTGAAAAGTTTTATGGTTCGGTGGAGCCGGTATCTATTGATTACGGAGTTATGGAAAAGGCCGGTAGTTCGGCGGTGGTTATTGTCGCATCTTTCAGCTGGAGCGATGTCGGTTCGTGGCAGGCGTTGGACGATATATGGGAGGCAAACGAGAGTGGAAACCGCACAGGGGGCGGAGGGCAGGTTGTCTCTCTTAAATCGGAGGGGAATACTGTCCTTTCCGGCAAGCTTGTTGCTTTGCTTGGCGTGGAGGGGCTTATTATAGTCGAAACAGATGACGCGCTTCTTATATGCAAAAAAGATCGTTCGCAGGATATAAAATCGCTTGTGGATAAGATAGAGAGGCTTGGGCATAAGGACTATCTTTAGGGGGATGTCGCTAAATGGCATAAATTTGATTTCGCTACAAATTGCCAATCTCTAACGGCTTTATTTTTAAAGAAGACAGAAAATGAACTTTCTCGTAAAATGCTCAAAAAAATTCTTTCGGCAACAGTCCCTTTAGCTTTATTTCTTGGCGATTCTGATTCGGGCCAGCATCATAGAGGCTTTTGTTGACGGCCCATTGTTTATTACCGCCTCCAGCATTTTTTCCGCCAGCCTCTTTTCCCCTCGCGACAGCCGCACAGATGCTTCGCTTATCACCGTAGGCACACTGTACGAGGCGGCGATGCCGAGAAAAGCTTTTTCAGTCTCCAGCCAGTTGACGCTACCGTAGTGAAGAGCTTTTTGAATGGCGGCTCTTGAAAGCGTAATTCCCTTATAGGAATCTCTCGTAAGCTCTCCGCCCGAAAAGCTTTTGAACTGATTATCAATGTTTAGCGACCTTATATGGCGCCAGACCTTTCTGTTTTCTTCCTTGCTCCGCTTGATATTGCTGTAAAGGAGCCCGTAACTCTCTTTCGTTTTTGGGGAGAGCGAGGCGTAAGGATAGTACTCTGTCATATCACCCTCCTTGTTAAGACTATCGGACAAAGGCCCTAAAAGAGCGAACTGAAAAATATAGTTTTCCGGAAACCCGGGGAACATGCCTAGTATGCCGTTTTTAGGAACGGTGTCTATTATGTCGGTTATGTAGTTGTATGCGGAGTAGTCGGCATGCCTGTCGTTCTCCAGAAAACTTACCGGCAGTAGAAAAAGCGGAGCAATCATCAAAGAGGTAAGGGCAAAGTCGTTTTGTAATATTTTAATCTTATCTAGCCCGTAACCGGCGATAAGGAGCGAGAGCCCCCACGGAATGACCGCCAGTATATCAACCGCCGCATACTGTATAAGCATGTAGAAGGTAAAGAGCGTTATCCCTATGGTAAGCGCCGCGAAGGCGGAGCGGTTCTCTTTAAACATCTTCCATCCGCCGATTATGAATATAAGCAAGAGGAGGAGCATAGACCATAGCGAAACCGTTGACAGATAGCCGCCAAAAATATCTAGCCTCTCCAGCACACTGCCGCTATTAGCCTCATCGCCGGAATATACGCTTCCGGTAATGTTGGCGATGAAAAACGAAAGGCTCTCCACCTTTCCCCAGCTGAACAAAATTTTATCCAAACCGGCAGAGGAAGAAGACCTCGCCAAAAGGTATAGCTGAATTCCCCAGCTCATCAGGCCGGTACTTAAGAGAATTATCCATTTTCCTGCGTTCATAGAGTAGCACCACTCTTCTTTCCAGCCAAGCCAGAGAATGGTAAACGGTACGAGAGATAGAGAAAAAGAGAGATGGTTTGTAACGCCAAGCCCAAAGAGGAATGACGAGGCAAGAAGCCATCTATAATCGGCGAGTCTCCCCGAAAGCGATATGTAGAGTATCCCAAAAAAAAGCGCGTAATGGAGCGTGTAGACTTCCATTATCGTTGCCTGCGTCCAGAGGTTGCCGGAAAAGAGAAATAAAAGCGTAGCCGATATGGAAAGCCTTTTACTTTTGATTAATAGAACGGCGCAACGGTAAAAGAGGTAGACAGCTACCGCCCCAAAAAAGGCCGACATCAGGTTGCACCTGTAGGCAAAACTGCCGTAGGGGGCCAGCCCCGCAAGGTTGCCAAGCATGTTGATAAGCGGATAACCGCTTGGGTGCGATACCCCAAGAGTGTACGCGGTGGTGATAAACTCTGGATTATCTTCGTAAAAGATTAGAGGCACGGCGCTGTAGGCGTAGAGCATAAAGGCGACAAGAAATATCAGCGCTCCCATCAAACCGCCAGAAGGTAAAGCCACGAAAGAAGCGAAACGGCAAAAGCGGAGAAGCCTGCTACCGCCTGTTTTTTTGCTATCTCCCCGTTTGGTCTGAACCCTTTAAAGAAAAAGAATATAGCGCAAGCGATCCAGAGAAAAAAGAAAAGGTGTATAGCAATCCGGCGTGGGAGGCTTACCCCTCCGGGCAAGCTTGCCTGTTTGTAGTGAGCTTCTAAAGATAAAACTGCAGGGTAGAGCTGTTGTCTAGTCCGTTCGATAGCCTTTCCCGCTTGTCTGGAGAATGGGGAACCGCCATTTTGTATTTTAGCTAGCTCTTCCATGCTTCTAAGCGGATAGCTGTTGGCTGGGGCGTAATAAAGCGCGGAACGCTCGAAATATGTAACAGCGGCAAGCAGATTGCCGGAGTTGAGTGCCTCTATTCCCTTTTCGTAGCTGTGCAAAGATCGGGTAACGCTGAGCGTAAGCATAAATATAATTATCGCGGCAAAAACAAAAACCGCTTTTACGCCACGTTTCACCAGCAACTCTTTACCGTCATTCATCAGAGGCATTTTACACCGATTTGTTATTAATGCTTTATTTTGAATTGCTTGCGGGTTAGAATTGCCGCATGAATTTTCCGGAATATAGAGCGAGAAGAATGCGCGCCTCAGCCGGCATAGCCCGCATGGTGAGGGAGACATCGCTAACCCCTGATAATCTTATCTACCCGATTTTTACCACTTTTGGCAAAAACGTGGCCGATGAGATATCGTCGATGCCGGGTAACTTTAGGCTTTCGGCAGACCTTTTGGGCAAAGAGGCAAAAGAGATAAGCTCGCTTGGAATACCAGCGGTAATTCTTTTTGGGATACCGGAGACGAAAGACGAGAGAGGCAGTAGCGCGCTCGATGCTGACGGCGTGGTTCAAAACGCAATTAAGGAAATAAAGTCTGCCGTTCCCGATATGGTTGTTATTACCGATGTATGTATAGACGAATATACCACCCACGGGCATTGCGGAATTGTTGAAAACGGAAAAGTATTAAACGACCCGACGCTCGAACAGCTGGGCCTTATGGCTCTTTCGCACGCGAAAGCAGGGGCAGATATGATAGCTCCATCAGATATGATGGACGGAAGGGTAGGGAGAATCCGCCGCGACCTTGACGCCGAAGGTTTTGGAGATTTACCGATAATGGCCTATTCGGCAAAATATGCGTCTGGTTTCTACGGGCCGTTTAGAGATGCCTGCAACTCCGCGCCGGAGTTCGGCGATAGATCTACATACCAGATGGACCCAGCGAACAGCCGAGAGGCTATAAGAGAAGTAGAGCTAGATGTGCAAGAAAATGCCGACATAGTTATGGTAAAGCCGGCGCTCTCTTATCTCGATATTATTTACCGTGTGAAGAATGAGTTCGATATGCCTGTCGCCGCCTACAATGTCAGCGGCGAATATTCTATGGTTATCGCCGCCGCCGAAAAAGGATGGATAGACGGCGATAGAGTGATGATGGAAATACTGCTGTCGATAAAACGTGCCGGAGCAGAGATGATTATCACTTACTACGCCAAAGAAGCTGGTAAAAAGCTCAACGGCTGATTTTTGAATGTCACACAGTATTCCACGTTGCATAGATTTTTTTCTTGCGAAATTTATTTCGCATAAGTAGTTTAAAAATAATAGCTTAACTATATTTTTCTCTTTCATTTTAAAGTTTTATTCGGTACTATTGCTTACGAGCTTAAGCGAGAGCTTAGCTTTAAATGTTTGAGGTTTGCGGCGTATCGGAGAGACTCGACGAATGAACTGGTTTTTGCCCGCAACCTGCCGCTTTTTCCGACGGGATAGGTTGTAGCCTCATGCATTTAAAAATCTTTTTCCTCTGCTCTTTTTTCTGCGTTAGGATGTTCTAAGCGCAACTAATCGGGGTGGACTGTGGAATTTGATCTCTCATTTATTATCAATTCGCTTGGCGGAATCTTTGCCGAGATAGACCCTAACCAAATGGCTGACGACGAGGTAGCCCGCTTTATAGAAAAGTTCGGCAAGGTAGGCGATGCTATAGACGAGCAGACAGGCGATGCCTCTAAATATATAAAGCTTCTTATACTCCCTATTGCCATCTTCTTTGCTTTTTACGCGATAAAGATAATATTTAGCACCATTACCAAAGCAACCGACAGCGCCGGCGCCGGCATTTCCGGCCGGTTTACAAACCTTAAAGAGAGGCTTGAAAAATTAAGAGGGCCTAACTACAGCGACGAAGAATACGATTTTGAAGGTGATGACGGCGACCTAGATGAGCCTATAGATGAACCGGCAAAAGAGGCTGAGATTACGCGGGAGCTGGTCAAGCAGTTGCTTTTCGGCGAAGTGATAACAAAATATGTCTCCAGCGCTGTAAGGAAAGAAGATATAGAAGATGCCCTAGCGATACAGGGGAACGGCGACTCCGGCAAAAAGCTTGGCGAAATTCTTATAGATACCGGCAAGCTTACCCGCCTCGAAGTATCGCAGGCGCTAAAAATTCAGGAAACCCGGAAAGGCGGGGCTTAGGGGGATTAGATTAATTCTTTTTCTCGGTTTTCCAATAATGATATTTACGACAACATTGATGGCGTGTTGCTAAGCATAGAGGATTTTGTAGGAAAGGGGGTGCCCCATCCTTGGATAAAGGATGCGATACCGGAGTAAATCATAGGTGGTCTTGAGTTGTAAACCAATTCTCAGACCACAAAGCAAAGTCAGTTTTCGAACTGCAATTTCTTAAAAACTCATTCTCTTTATTAAGGAAGGGAAGGTGGCGCGAAGCGGCGGAAAGGTTTCCATTAAGGGGCTGTTGCCGAATGAGATAAGTTTGATTTTTCTGCAAATTGCCAATCTTTAACAGTTCCATTTTAAAGAAGTTAGAAAATAAACTTTCCCTTAAAATGCTTAAAAAACTCTTTTGGAAACAGTCCCCTCAAGGCAGGTCGAGAGTCGGGCAGTATTCCGAGCTTTGCCGAAATGCCAAGCGGCGGAACATCGTCCCAACCACTAAAGCTTTTTGGTGAGCCGGTCTATCGCTATAAGTTCTTCTATCAGCTTTGGTAGCTCTTTTAGCTTAATCATGTTCGGCCCGTCGCATGGCGCTTTATCTGGGTCTTGGTGTACTTCTAGGAAAACTCCGGCAGTGCCGACGGCAACCGCCGCCCTTGCGAGCGGTATTACATACTCTCTGTCTCCGCCGGATGAATCGCCTTTCGCTCCGGGAAGCTGTACCGAGTGTGTCGCGTCGAATATTACAGGGTAGCCGAACCGCCTCATAATAGGGAGCGAGCGGAAGTCGGTAACAAGGTTGTTGTAGCCGAATGTCGTTCCCCTTTCGGTCAGCATTATACGGTTGTTGCCCGAGTCCGAAATTTTTTCTACCACTCTTTTCATGTCGCCCGGCGCCATGAACTGCCCTTTTTTTACATTTACCACTTTTCCGGTTTTTGCCGCCGCCGTAAGGATGTCGGTCTGTCTGCATAAAAACGCCGGTATCTGAATAATATCGAGCGCTTCCCCTGCTTCCGGTATTTCCATTTCGTTATGGACATCGGATATTACAGGTATGCCGAACCTCTTTTTCACCTTTTTTAAGATAGTCAAGCCTCGCTTTATGCCGATGCCTCGAAAAGAGGATATAGACGAACGGTTCGCCTTATCGTATGACGATTTGTACACAAGGCCGATTTTTAAACCTTCCGAAATTTTTACAAGCTTTTCGGCGGCCAAGAGCGCCGCCTTCTCGCTTTCGATAACGCAAGGGCCGGCGATAAGCGTAAGAGGCAGGTTGTTGCCTATCTTTACTCCGCTTATGTCTATTATTTTCTGTTTTCCGGCAGGCATTAGAGCAGGTACTCGCTTTCTCCGGCGGCGTTTATGAACGAGACGAACAGAGGGTGCGGCTCAAGCGGTGACGATTTGAACTCGGGGTGAAACTGTCCGGCGACGAACCATGGATGGCCGGGAAACTCTATTATCTCCACCAGCTTTCCGTCCGGCGAAAGGCCGCTTATTACCAGCCCGCTTTTTTCCAGTGCTTCTCTGTAATTATTGTTGAACTCGTATCGGTGCCTGTGCCGTTCGTCTATCTTTAGTTTGCCGTATGCTTTGTGAGCGTGTGTTCCGTCTTTCAGGTCGCACGGATAGGAGCCTAGCCGCATAGTGCCGCCCATATCTTTGCCGATCATATCGGGCATTATATCTATCACCGCGTTTTTTGTTTTTTCGTCGAACTCTATGCTGTTGGCATCTTTAATGCCGCAAACGTTGCGCGCGTATTCGATAACGGCACAGTGCATCCCAAGACATATTCCCAAAAAAGGTATTTTGTATTCTCTTGCCGCTTTAACGGCGCATATTTTTCCTTCGCTACCTCTATGTCCAAAGCCGCCTGGAACCAGTATGCCGTTTATGCCGCTTAAGCGGTCTTTTACATTATCGTCGCAAAGGTCGTCCGACTCTATCCACTCAAGCTTCACCCCAACGCTGTTTGCTATGCCGCCGTGCGTAAGCGCCTCGGCAAGGCTTTTGTAGGATTCCTGCAGGTCCATATATTTACCTACCATCGCGATAGTTACCGTCTTTTCCGGTTTTAAAATCTTGCCTACTATCTCTTTCCACTTTGTAGGCTCTTTCTCTTCGGCATCGAGTTTTAGCAGTTCAAGAAGTTTTATGTCTAGTCCTTCCTCATGGAGAACCAAAGGAAGCTGGTATATGGTTTCGACATTCATCGCGTTGATTACGTTTTTGGGGCTTACATTGCAAAATAGGGAAATTTTCTCTTTCATGTCGTCTGGGACAGGTATTCCAGGCACTTCGGTTCTGCAAAGCAGTACATCGGGCTGAATGCCTATCTCCCTTAGCTCCTTTACAGAGTGCTGGGTAGGCTTGCTTTTAAGCTCTTTTGCGGCGTAGATGTACGGCACCAGCGTAACATGCACGAAAACCACATCTCCATCTTCTTCTTCGTGCCTAAACTGGCGCATAGCTTCAAGGAACGGCAGAGATTCGATATCACCCACGGTACCGCCTATCTCTACTATTGTTATGTCGTAGCCATCCGCCGCCATTCGTACTCTACTCTTAATTTCGTCTGTAATGTGCGGTATTACCTGCACGGTTTTGCCGAGGTATTTGCCCGCTCTCTCTTTCTTTATAACGGTGTCGTATATTCTACCGGTCGTAACGTTGTTCACCTTGCCCATTCTGGTGCTTACGAACCGCTCGTAATGGCCAAGGTCGAGGTCTGTCTCTGCGCCGTCGTCGGTGACGAAAACCTCTCCATGCTGGTACGGCGACATCGTGCCGGGGTCTACGTTTATGTATGGGTCGAGTTTTATAAAAGTTATCCTGTATCCTCTCATCTCGAGCAAAGCTCCTGTAGAGGCGGCGGACAATCCTTTGCCTAACGACGAAAGAACTCCGCCGGTGACGAATATATATTTAGACATCCGGCATAGCCTCCGCCTTTTTTAAATCTTCTGGAGAGTCTATGCCTATCGAGTCTTTGCGGGCGGTAATCACTTTTATCCTCGTGCCGTTTTGAATTATTCTCAACTGCTCCAACTGCTCAGCTCTCTCCAGTAATGTCGGTTTTAAAACAGCGTATTCTAGCAGAAAATCGCGGCGGTAGACATAAAGCCCTAAATGTTTAAACATCGGCAGGCTCTCCACTTTGCCTCTGTTGTACGGTATCGGGGAGCGGGAAAAGTAAAGCGCCATACCGTTATGGTCTCTTACCACTTTTACCACATCGGGGTTGTTAAACTCCTCTTCGCCTATAGCTACGCAAAGAGTAGATACTTTTAGTTTTTCATCTTCCAACAACGCCTTTACCGCGTTATCGACAGATTCGGGGTCTATCATCGGCTCGTCGCCCTGTATGTTTACAACGATACCGCTGTTAATACCTCTTGCCACTTCGGCTATCCTGTCGGTTCCAGACTGATGGTCAGGCGATGTCATAACAGCCTCAAAGCCGGCAGATATTACCGTGTCAGCTATCCTTTCGTCGTCGGTAGCCACTATTACCTTTTTTACGGTTTTACATTGCGTAGCTTTCTCTGCCACATGGATAATTACAGGTTTGCCTTTAAGGTTTTGTAATGCTTTTCCGGGGAAACGGGTAGAGCCGAATCTCGCCGGTATTATTGCCACTACTTTCATCTCTGCTACCTACCTAGCGAGCGAACTTCTTTGATAGGTTTTTGGTATCCACCATCTGTTCGGCCATCTGTAGCCTATGCCGGTGGGGGTTAGCTCCACCCCATGTATCCGTTTGGTAAGGACAGGTAGCGATTCTGGAACATAGAGAAAAGTGTACGGCTGTTCGTCGGCCAGTATCTCTTGCAGGCGGTGATATGCTTTTTGCCGTTTTTTCTGGTCGAAAGTCCGTCGCCCCTTTTCCAAGAGCTTGTCTACTTCGTCGTTTTTGTATGAAACGAAATTAAATTCCGCTTCGCCGGTTTTGGACGAATGCCAGATATCGTATTGGTCAGGCTCTGGCGAGAGCGACCAGCCTAGTATCGTGGCATCGAACGCCCTTTTGTTTATAAACTCCTTTATAAAAGAGGCCCACTCTATTACCCGTAGCTTAACTGTAACGCCGATATCTTTTAGCCTTCTTTGTATTATTTCCGCCGCCTTTTTTCTCTGGTTGTTCCCCTGATTGGTAACTATGGTAAACGCGAATTTTTTGCCATCCTTGTCGAGCAGGCCGTCACCGTCGCTGTCTTTCCAGCCGGCCTCAGCCAATAACTGTTTCGCTTTTTCCGGGTTGTATCCGTATCTGCCGGCATTTGGGTTGTGTGCCCACGTTCCGGGCTTAAAAGGGCCGGTGGCAGGCTTGCCAAGCCCGAGGAGTGCGCCTTCTATTATCTCTTCTTTGTTTATGGCGTATGTAAGCGCCTGCCTTACCCGCTTATCTTGAAATATTTTTCTTTGAAGGTTGTAGCCGAGGTATGTGTAGCCGTTGCCGAGGTATTTGAACTTTTGAAAATTCTGCGAAAACTCTTTCGTGCCTGTCTGTTTTTTGTATTGTATCGGTGTAAGCGACATCATGTCTATGCCTCCCGCCTTTAGTTCGAGAAACTGGGTGGCGGTATCTGGTATTACGCGGAAAATGTACTGCCGTATGTACGGCTCTCCTTCAAAGAAGCCTTTTTCGGCTTTTAGTTTTACCCGCTCCTGCGTTTTCCAATCGACAAACCTGTAAGGCCCTATCCCGACAGGGCGCCTTGTCAGTTCGGACTTGGTTATATCTTTCCCTTCCAGCAGATGCTTTGGGAGAACGGTAAGGCTCCCCCACGAGCCGAGCGCCGGCGCGAAAGGTTTATCGTAATGGACTATAAAAGTGTGGTCGTCTGGAGCCTCTGCTCTTGACACCTGCAGATAATCTTCCGAATAGGCGGTAGGTGTTTTGGGGTCTATTATCGTTTTGTAGCCGAACATTATGTCGGCAGAGGTGAACGGTTTGCCGTCCTGCCATTTCACATTCTTATGCAGATGGAAGACTATCGTCTTGCCGTCGTTCTTTACCTCGAAGCTTTCCGCAAGGTCGCCCTCTATTTCCCACTTTGGGTTGTACCTTATAAGGCCGGGAAAGATAAGCCCAGCTATAGCATGAGACGACGCGTCGCCGGAAAGCATAGGGATGAGGTTGCTAGCGTCGCCGATGGTAGCTTCTACAAGAGTGCCTCCATGTTCTGGAGTATGGTTGTCGGTTTTCGACGTTTGGGAAGGCGCTGTGGAGCTGTCGCTTTTAGGTGAAGGCTGGCACCCCGCCACCATCAGTAATGTGATGATGACCGCAATACCGCGCATACGCTATTCTTTTGCCGGTTTTCCCTGTTCGTTGTCGGTTGCCGCTTTAAACGGGTCGAACCCGCCTTCTTCTACAGGAGCGGTCTCCTGTTTTTGCCGTATCGGTTCATCAATGCTGTCTATCACGGAAGATGAAGATGACCCTCCTGAAAGCATCGAGAGTATGAGTGATGTAATCATAAACATAGCCGCCGCCGCTGTCGTAATTTTGCCCAGAAAACTGGCAGGGCCGCGAGCGCCGAAAACGGTTTGCGATGAGCCGCCGAACGCCGCCCCGATGCTAGCTCCTTTGCCGGCCTGCAAAAGAACAACAACGATAAGAAAAAGCGCCACGGTTATGTGGAGTACCAGTACCAATGTGTCCATATTCCTGAAAAACCCTCAATATCTAAAATTATAACGAAGCGCAGATGATAGCACTGAAATCGTCGGCTTTCAAGCTTGCTCCGCCGATAAGCCCGCCGTCGACATCCGGCAGGGCAAGAAGCTCTTTGGCATTGGCAGGCTTCATCGAGCCTCCGTAGAGGATTCTGCAAGCCTCGGCCAGAGGTTCGCTGTAGATGGTTTTAAGCCAGTTTCGTATGAAGGCATGCGCTTCCTGCGTCTGCTCTGGGGTAGCTGTTCTTCCGGTGCCTATAGCCCATACCGGCTCGTACGCTATTACGGTGTCGGCAAAATCTGCTTCGCTAATGTTGTCAAAAGCTCCGCCAAGCTGGCTTTTGAGCAGAGAGTTTGTCTTGCCGGTATCGCGCTCTTCCAATGTTTCACCTATGCAAACTATTGGTTTTATAGAGCTTATAAGTGCCATCTTGGTTCTTTTGTTTACTGTTTCGTCAGTCTCACCGAAATATTGCCGTCGCTCGGAGTGGCCGATAATTGTCCATCCGCACCCGATATCTTTTAGCATTCCGGCAGAGATTTCGCCTGTGAACGCTCCTTTTTCCTCCCAGTGGATATTTTGCGAGGAGAGGCCGATGCCTGATGAACCGATAGCCGCTTTTGCCGATACTAGCGATGTGAATGGCGGTGCTACGACGACATCGACGGCAGATATATCGCCGGATTTTTCGATTATTTGGCCTATAAGCTCCGCCGTCTCGCTGGAATTTATGTTCATTTTCCAGTTTCCGGCTATCAATCTTTTGCGCATCCGTCGATTATACCTCACCTTGCGCGCGATAGGCATCGCATTACTTCGTCGAACTTCACAAAAAATTCTGTCACGCAGGCTACACCTGCACTCCCTCATTTTTTGCTAGCCCTCCTTGTACTGCTTGCTTCTCCCACGCAAGGCCGGTAATGGCGGGAGTCAACCTACCTTCGTTTCGTGTATGCGGACGATATTGTTGACTCTATTGCATGCAGGCAAATTTGGAAAATTCCGAAAAAAGGAACTGTTTTACAGGAGGAGGCAGATAAGATTATTCTTGAAATGCCCGATTTTTCTAAATTATTTGTGCAGTCGTCCAGCGAATTTATTTTTAGATTTCTAAATGGGCACGCAACGATACCTTAAGTCTGCTCGCTTCTGGTCTAGAATAGCTCATGGATTTTAAGCAATGGGAGACGCGCTCTTTAAAAGAGATAGGCAGAGCTATAGCTAGCGGCACGATAGACCCGCGCGAGCTTACCGAATATTACCTTGCCAAAATAGAGGCAGAACCGGAAAAAGATAAAATTTTCATTAAGGTACTTGCCAAGTCTGCGATGCAAGAAGCTGCTGCTTCAAAGAAAAGGGCGGAAGAAAACAGACGGCTATCGAACCTTGATGGAATCACGATAGCTTGGAAAGACAATTTTGACATAAAAGGTTTCCCTACCACTGCTGGGGTGCCGCTTTTAGCCGATAAAATTGCTAACGAAAACGCGAAAGCGTGCGACATCGCCCTCAATGCCGGTCTGGTGTCGATAGGCAAAACGAACATGAGCGAGCTTGCGTTCTCGGGGCTTGGGATAAACCCTGCGTACGGTACGCCGTCAAACCGTTTTGACAGCCAGAGCAAGAGGGTGCCGGGCGGGTCGTCGTCTGGGTCGGCTGTTGCTGTGTCAAAAGGCCTTTGCCAAGCCGCAATAGGTACCGACACCGGAGGGTCGGTGCGTATACCGGCGGCATGGAACAGCTTAGTTGGCCTTAAAACAACCAAAGGGCTGATATCTACAAAAGGGATAACCCCGTTAAGCGAGACTCTCGATACGGTAGGCTTTTTTACGAAAACGGTAGACGATTCCGCTTCGCTCTGCGAGCTGTTCAGCGGCTTGGCCGAGGTTGATCTCTCTAGGCGCAGTATCGAAGGTGAGAGACTGCTTCTTTGTAAGTCGGCGGTATGGGACGGCATTGACGAGGCGGTGGCGAAGGTTATCAGCTTGGCGATAGATAAAATATCGGACGCAGGCGCAAAGGTTGTCGAGGGCGAACCGCCCCAGTTTGGAGAAACGCTGGGCCTTATAAAAAGCAAGGGACATATAGTCAATTACGAGGGGAATAAAAACTGGGGAAAATTTCTGCGGGCAAACCGGGGAGCTATATATAGCGGCGTTATGGAAAGGTTCGAAATAGGGGAGAGGATAAAGGAATCCGATATAAAAGAGGTTTATGCCGGCGTGAAAGAGCTTGGGGAAAAGTTTACAAGGAGTGTCGATAGCTTCTCGGCCGTAGTGATGCCTACAGTGGTAAGAGAACCGGCGGTTATTTCTGAATTGGAAAATAGCGCGGAGCTTTACAGGGAGGAAAACCTGCTAGCGCTTAGAAACAGTATGCTTGTAAATCTATTGGGGCTTTGCGCCATCACCATCCCTGCCGGTTTTACGGAGAACGGTCTGCCTGTAGGCCTTATGCTGGTATCAAAACCGTTCTCGGAGACAGCTTTATTGCAGATTGCTAAAGCTGTTGAAAATGTTTTAGCAAAATAGAATTTACAGTCCGTTTCCGGCCACTTGATTACAATGCCGGCTTTATTTCTTTTTTTTCAGCTCTTCTTTCATTTCGTCCGTAGTTTCGTTTTGCAGCTTTTCTTTGGCTTTGTCTTCAAGCTTGCTTTTAGTTTCGTCTTGCAGCTTTTCTTTGGCTTTGTCTCCAAGCTTGCTTTCAGTTTCGTCTTGCAGCTTTTCTTTGGCTTTGTCTCCAAGCTTGCTTTTAGTTTCGTCTTGCAGCTTTTCTTTGGCTTTGTCTCCAAGCTTGCTTTCAGTTTCGTCTTGCAGTTTTTCTTTGGCTTTGTCTCCAAGCTTGCTTTCAGTTTCGTCTTGTAGCTTTTCTTTGGCTTTGTCTTCAAGTTTGCTTTCAGTTTCGTCTTGCAGCTTTTCTTTGGCTTTGTCTTCAAGCTTGCTTTCAGTTTCGTCTTGCAGCTTTTCTTTGGCTTTGTCTTCAAGCTTGCTTTTAGTTTCGTCTTGCAGCTTTTCTTTGGCTTTGTCTCCAAGCTTGCTTTTAGTTTCGTCTTGCAGCTTTTCTTTGGCTTTGTCTCCAAGCTTGCTTTCAGTTTCGTCTTGCAGCTTTTCTTTGGCTTTGTC
>JAJRYD010000018.1 GCA_024275955.1 Nitrospirota bacterium | reverse complement strand
TAGGAGAGGGCGGCAGTCGAGATATAATTTTGAAATATGTTGCAGGGCAAGGGAAGAAGGAGCGGAGCGAAGCCGGTCAATTGAGGCTCTTCAAGCCCTGACCCCTGATACCTCGCGGCTTGCCGCGGGGAGCTTCATTGTCTGGGATTCTGATGCAGGTCAGTAAGCGTTCCACTATAAATGGTAGTGATGTTGCTAAAGTTTATGAACCCCCATCTCCACCTGTGGGAACCGGCTCCGCGCCCAGCGTGGCGCAGTTGACAAAGCGTGCCATAAGTGGCACACTTTCACTAAAAGGAGAAAAGGTATGCCGACAAAAAATCCGAGAATAAACGTAGTTCTGGAGAAACCGCTTTACGACAGCGTAGGAAAGCTCGCCAAAGAGGACGGAGTTTCGCTATCTATGGAGATACGCGACCTCGTAAAAGTGGCATTGGACTTAAGAGAAGATGTCGAGCTTGGAGAAATAGCGGAAGCAAGGAACAAAACTTTTAGGCGGAAAGAGGCTTTGAAGCACGACGAGGTTTTCTAGTTTGCGATACAAGCTCCTCTACCATCCGGCTATTAGGGACGATTTAAAAAAGATAAACGAAAAGCTGAAAAAAAGGATAAAGAAGGTGCTGGAAACTAGAACCGCTACAGTGCCGGAACGGTACGGCGAACCTTTGCGAAAAACCTTAAAAGGCTACTGGAAGATGCGTGTCGGCGATTACCGCATCGTCTATAGAATCGTTAAACAAGAAATCATCATACTCGCAATCGTCCACAGAAAAAACATTTACAAGGTAAGCGACAAACGGAAAGGGTGAGTGGCTACTCGCATTTCAGGCAATTCCCCTTTCCCAAGCATTTTAGTTAAAAAGTCTTTTTCTAACCAATACCGCTCGCCTCGTTTCCATTCACCGCACCATTGTTCATAGTCTATTGTCGGGAATTTATTTTCATATATATAGTCCTCATCAGCGTAATCCCATCAAATACAATAAAAATTTTCAAAACATGAGAATTGGGGCTGGGTCTTGGATTATAAGGTTTTCATCTTTTCCTCTGACGCAGGAATCTCAGGCAAAAATGCTTGAGCTACCGCAAAGCATTGAACCTGTTTTTCTCTGCGCCCTCTGCGGTTAATCATTCCTCGGTTTTGCTGCGGAGAGCGCAGAGAGCCTAGAGTTACCGTTCTCAGGCTCCCCCTAGTTGCTTGGCATAGCATGCGGCTGTAAAATAGCTTTCGATGAAAGCGTTTATGCCGTTTAAGAAGAATGCCGGTTTTTCTCTTATAGAGCTTCTTGTTGTTATGGTTATTATCGGCCTTATTGTTGGTATCGGCCTTCCTGCCTTTTCCGGTTCTGTTCAAAAAGCTTCGATAAGAAGCGGAGCGTCGCAACTGGCATCGGCGCTTAGGGCTGTTAGGGCCAAATCGGTTTCGGAGAAAGCGATTTTCTCTCTCGTTATTGATAACGAAAAAAAGATTATCTACCCCCTTAAAGGGATGTACAGCCCCGAAGATAGAGATGCGAAAAAAGCATTGGCAATAGATATCCCACCCGATATCGCTATATGGAAAAAGAACGGCCAGAGGGTGCGGGTTACCTCTGTGCGGTTTTCACCGATGGGAACTTCCAGCGGGGCCACGCTTTATGTTACTTCCACCGACGCTTCATTTTACGACGACGGCGTAGGCTACCTTATAGAGGTTGACCTTATCTCCGGCCGTACCAAGATGTTTCCAACGGCGAAGGAAAAACAGTGACAGCCTGTTTTAAGACTGCCAAAGGCTTCACGCTGTTGGAAATACTTGTCGCCTTCACGATATTGGCTATCGCCCTTTCTTCTATCTTCCAGCTTTTTGGCGGCACACTGCGGAATATAGAAGATTCCGAGAGGTATGCGCTTGCGGCACTGCTTGCCGAGCAGACGATGAACGAAAAACTTTTTGGGGAGAGTTTCGAAGCTGGTAGCGACGCTGGAGTTTATAAAGGCAACGAAAGCTTTAAATGGTCTACCGAAATAGGGGAATACGAGGAGGTTATAGGCTGGGAGATGGAACCGGAGCAGGCTCTACAGCCTGTTACCTACAGCGTAAAGGTGACGGTAGGCTGGAAAGATGGAAAAAGTGAAAGAAGCTTGGAGCTTATTTCTCTTAAAACATTTGTAGAGGAAGCGAAGCGATGAGACAGCTTTCGTCGCAGAAAGGCTTTACGCTTCTTGAGCTTGTCGTTTCTATCACTCTTCTTTCGATAATATTGGTTACGCTTTCTGGCGGGTTTAACCTTTCTATAAAGCTGTGGGAAGCTGGCGGGCAGAAGATTGAAAACCACTACGGCGTTACGGAGGCTGTAAACCTTATAAGCAAACAGTTAAAAACCGCGAAGAAGGTTATGGCTGTAGGCAAAGCTGGCGAGGAGATGCTACTCGCTTTTGATGGCGATGAGATATCGGTATCTTTCGTTACTCCATACCCGAGGGTTCACGATGCCGGCGAGACGGGCGGGCTTTTTTTGCAAAAGATATTTTACGAAAGAGATGGGGCAGTGCTTTACTTCGAGGAATCTGTTTTTAACCCTCTTCTAGCACTGGAAGAACAGGCAGGAGAACGGTTTGTGATTAGCGAAGGGAGGGTAAAAGTTTTTTCTATAGAGTATCTTGTGCCGGATATCAAAGCGGGCGAGGAGAGCGGCCTAGAGGAGTTTGTTTGGGTTGGCGAGGTAAAGCCGGAGAACAGCGCCGGTAATAGCGGTGTGCTGGAGTATGGGCAGGAATCTCTTTTTCCAAAAGCGTTAAGGCTTACGGTCGAAACGGCTGACGGGCGGTTTTCGTGGCCCGGTATGCTAATCCCCATTTTTCAGGGTATGGAAACAGAGCTAAAGGAAAGCGGGCAGGGATGAGAAAGATAACTGCCAATAACAAAGGGATAGCGCTTGTGATGGTTTTGTGGCTGTTGGTGATACTTACAGTTATCTCTTTTGAGATGGTAGTAAGCGCGCGGGGGGATGTCGGCGCGGTGCGGAACTTTAAGGAGGATAGGCAAGCCTACTTTCTCGCTTACGCCGGTATTCAGATGGCTATGAATGAGATACTTGTCGACTCTAAGTTTCATTACAAAAGCGAGGACGGCGTAAGGTTTGGATGGGAGGAAGAAGATTTTGACAGCATGGAATTTTCTTCAAGGAGCGGCGTGAAGCTGGGGGAGGGGCTGGTCTCGTATTTTATCGAAGATGAAAACAGCAAGCTGAACCTGAATGAGCTGGCGCTCAGCCAGGGTAATATGATGCTGTTTCTCCAGACACTCTTTCCTGACGGAGATGTAGATATAGAGACGATTGCCGACTCGGTTCTCGACTGGGTTGACATAGACGACCTCCATAGAGTGAACGGAGCGGAGAGCGACTACTATAAGAAGCTTGACCCGCCTTACAGTGCTGGCGACAGTGAATTTGTTACTCTAAGCGAGCTGATGAAGGTGAAAGGGGTAACAAAGGAACTGTACGAAACGCTTTCGGAGTTTCTTACTGTCTATCCAAGGATTTCGATAAACCCGAATACCGCCTCCGGCGTTGCCCTTATCGTCAGCGGAATGCCTGTGGATCAGGTAGAGCTTTTGCTGGAGCAAAGAGAATCTCAAGGCTATATCAACGCAGTGGCGAAATCGGACATATTTACGATAAGTTCGACAGGCAGAATGGCCGGCAGTAGAGTGGTTCACCATCTAAAAGCGGTTGTAGCGAAATCTAACGGGAGGCTGGTTATTCTTAACTGGGCAGACGACCACTTTGAACCCCAAAATGTAAAGATTGGGGGCGGATAGTGGGGTATCCACCCCCTATGGAGAGGAAGAGACTCTTGTTGCAATGTTTCATGCTTCAATCTCTCCTATGGATGGAGCAATAGCTATGCCACAAATAACTACTTTAAAATCAGTCTATTAGAATCTCTAAGGTTTAGTAAATGTATACAAAATCATCCATGCCAGCTAAAAAGCATACATTTATAGTTTCCTACTGGTACCTTTTTAGGCCTTATCATAAAAAACAGGTGGAAATGTTTCGGGAAATCGACTTAAATAGCACTTTCGAGTAGCTACGGATATTATTAGCATACAACGGTTTAAGGAACCTAATGAGGAGGGATTGATGGATATTGATGCGAAAGTGAATGAGATTATCGCCGAGCAACTCGACGTTAAACTGGAGGAGATTAAGTCTGACTCCTCTTTTATAGACGACCTTGGAGCTGATTCTCTCGATACGGCAGAGCTTGTGATGGCGTTTGAGGAAGCGTTTGATATAGAGATTCCAGATGATGATGCCGAAAAAATACAGAAAGTTAGTGACGCCACTGACTATATAAAGTCCAAAAGGAGCTAAAACAATCCCCACGCCCAGAAAAGTTGTCGTTACGGGAATGGGGATGCTCACGCCCATCGGCAATTCCGTTGCCGAATCGTGGGAAGGGGTAAAGAACGGGAAGAATGGTATCGGGCCGATAACAAGGTTCGATACCGCCAGCTTTTCCGGCTTTCCTGTTTGCTTTGCCGGCGAGGTGAAACGCTTTGATCCTCTCGACTGGATAGGCAAAAAAGATATCAAAAAGATGGATCTTTTCATCCAGTATGCCGTTGCGTCTGCCTCTATGGCTATGGACGACGCGGAGATAAAAATAGACGATAAGCTTGCTCCCAAAGCAGGGGTTATTATAGGCTCCGGCATAGGCGGTCTGCCTGCTATAGAGCGTACCCACAACATCCTTAAAGAAAAAGGGCCGCGCAAGATAAGCCCGTTTTTTATTCCTATGGTTATTACAAATCTGGCATCCGGTCATGTTTCGATGATACATGGCGCCAAGGGGCCGAACAGCTGTATAACGACAGCCTGCGCCACAGGCACACATGCGATAGGAGATTCATTTCGTCTTATTCAAAGAGGAGAGGCAGACCTGATGATAGCAGGTGGAACGGAGTCGGTCATATCTCCGTTGGCTGTAGGCGGTTTCGCCGCCGCTAAAGCGTTATCGACAAGAAACGACGACCCAGCGACAGCAAGCAGGCCGTGGGATAAAGATAGGGATGGGTTCGTGATGGGCGAAGGAGCCGGCATAGTGGTTCTTGAAGAGATGGAGAGAGCAAAGGAGCGCGGCGCAAAAATATATGCCGAGATTATCGGCTACGGAATGAGTAGCGATGCCTATCATATAACATCGCCTCACCCCGAAGGCGAGGGTGCTGCCAGCTGTATGGCGTCGGCTCTTAAAGATGCCGTTGTAAAACCAGAAGATGTAGATTATATAAACGCGCATGGAACTTCCACCGGCGCCGATGTAGTAGAAACAAACGCCGTCAAAAAAGTATTTGGCGGACATGCGTACAACATTGCGATATCCAGCACGAAATCTATGACAGGCCATCTGCTGGGAGCCGCCGGAGGGATAGAGGCTATCTTCTGCGCCAAAGCTCTTGAAGAGGGGGTAATACCGCCAACGATAAACCACTTTGAACCGGCGGAAGGATGCGACCTATTCTATGTTCCAAACAAGGCGGTAAAAAAGGATTTAAACGTAGTTCTATCGAACTCGTTCGGTTTCGGGGGGACCAACGCAACGCTGATAATGCGAAAGGTCTAAAACCTGTGATATTCTTCTGGCGGAAACTTACAAAAAGAGACTCTGCTAGAGAAAAGATACTTCGCGAATTCGAAAAGCATATAGGATACCGCTTTAAAAACCTCGACCTGTTAAACGAGGCGCTCACGCACCCATCTTTCCTTAATGAAAAACAGATAAAAGATCAGGCGCACTACGAGAGGCTTGAGTTTCTTGGCGACTCTGTGCTGAGCCTCGTAGTCTGTAGCCATATATACGGCGAGTTTCCGCATTACGACGAAGGGGGGCTTTCTGACGTCAAGTCGCATGTCGTAAGCGAGAGGTCGCTTACTATAGTCGCCAAAAGGATGGGGCTGGGGAAATATATCCTTCTTGGCTCCGGCGAGGCAAGAACAGGTGGCAGAAGGAAAAGCTCTATTTTGGCGAATGTTTTCGAAGCGGTTATCGGCTCGATATACCTTGACGGCAGTTTCAAAAAGGCGCAGAATTTTATACTGCGGTTCGCAGAGAACGATATTGTGGTGCATCCGCCCGATAGGGAGGCGAGTAACTTTAAAGGAAGGCTTCAAAAGATGGCACAGTATTACCTCGGCGCGGACCCGCATTACAGGGTTGTCGCCGAAAAAGGGCCGTCGCACGCTAGAATATTCGAGGTCGAAGTGCATGTAAAAAAGCTAAAGCTTGGGCTGGCGTCCGGCAGGTCAAAAAAAGAGGCAGAGCAAAAAGCGGCCAGCACCAGCCTTTCATTTATCGAATCGGACGAGTTTCAGGTTACAATTAAAGAGAGTGGTCTGGGTAAAGCTCGCGGCTCGAAGAGCAAAAAGAGATAAGGTCGGCCCTGCCGCACAGCTTTTAAGAGGGGGCTTTTTTTGTCTGATTCACTTCTCGTAAACGAAATATTCCTTTCGCTTCAGGGCGAATCGTCTCACGCTGGGTTTCCCACTGTTTTTATCCGTCTTGCCGGCTGTAA
Organism: Nitrospirota bacterium; assembly: GCA_024275955.1. GTDB lineage: Bacteria > Nitrospinota_A > UBA7883 > JACRGQ01 > JACRGQ01 > JAJRYD01. The sequence goes on along the minus strand of JAJRYD010000018.1, from coordinate 15,530 downwards.
CCTTCGGTGCAACTACTGCGATACCGCATACGCGTGGGAAGAGGGCGAGCGGATGAGCATGGAACAGGTAATCGAAAAAGTAGGGTCGTACAGATGCAAAAGGGTAGAGATAACCGGCGGCGAACCGATGAAGCAGGAAAACACGGTGCCGCTCTCCAAAAAGCTTTTAGATAAAAACTATCATGTAATGCTGGAAACTAACGGAACGGTAGAGCTGACCGGATTGCCAGACGGCATTATAAAGGTTGTCGATATAAAATGCCCCGAAAGCGGGTCCGGCGAAACTTTTCTCGAATCAAATCTCGATGCCCTAAACAAAGATGACGAAATAAAGTTTGTCGTATCGTCGAAAAGCGATTTTAAATGGGCGCTGGAGATGATGCAAGAACATAACCTGCCGGACTGCTGTACCGTAAATATGTCGCCGGTAACGAATATACTGGACCCGCAGATTCTTACGCAGTGGATACTCGAAAGCGGACACGACCTCCGGTTGAATCTACAAATCCATCAGTTCCTCCACATCCCATGATTGCTTCGGATAAGCTTCCTAATACGTCGTCGCCTTCGCTTTTTGCTCGGTCACGCAGATAAACCTGCGCTCCCTTGCAAATTTTTTTAGGCTCCTTGTCTTAGTTGCCCCTCCTGTGCAACCACCTTGCAGGTGGAGGCAGTAGTCGCACGCGGTGGATATGTCTGTTGGCTTAAGGTCATACTAGTTCGCTGTGGCCGCCTCACGCATTGCGTGGGTGGGTACTTCTTGTTTGGTCACGCAGATAAACCTGCGCTCCCTTGCCAAAAACTTTAGGCTCCTTGTCTTAGTTGCCCCTCCTGTGCAACCACCTTGCTTTGCTAGAAGCAGACCCGCAATGCGGGTGCCGTTGCCACCTGCGGTGGGAGACTTCTTGTAAACTATAAATTTTAACTTGTCATTGCAAGGAGCGTCAGCGACACGGCAATCTCTCTTGGTAGCATGCATGGATTGGAATAACCGCCTCGTCTATTTGCTACTACCAGCATCTTTTTGCTTTAGCCACCTTTCCAAAAGGGGAGCAATGAAGTCGCGGTACTCGATCAAATCCGATTCTAATAAAGTGGCGGGTCTGTGTTGTTCCGGTGGACAGTGCGATAAGGCATTTCGTAGTTTCGACCATTTCTCAAGCTCCTTCTCTTCATCTGGAGCTATTACATAGCCAGCATCTTTAATAGCATCAAGTCTCGTTTTTAGGCCGAATAATTTCAAATTTTCAGGGAGAAGCTTTGTTGAGATTATTCCTTCTAAAATACCCTGCATCCTCCAAAGGCAAAATGACCATAGGTACTGACCTTCAATCGTACGAATAGTATGAAACATCATCCATGATGTCATCGGCACATTCTGGGTTTTGTTTTTCTAGCACACTCCGCTGGTTGCACACCACCTCGCGTCTCTCTTCAAGGGCATTTTTAACCAGAGATAAGGTGTAGTCGATGTCTTCTAGTCTTAGGCCATAAGTGTGCCAATCGTAATTCTGAAGTTCTTCACGCATTGTTTAGCACTATTTCATATTATGATGCTTTATCCAAGCCTCAGAGGAAATGGGTTCACGCTTTGAATTTGATATTTCTCCGCATACTCCGTACTCTCTGCGGTGAGAATTTCTAAGATTGGACGGTTGCCCTAAGGGGCAACTCCACAGGCAAGAGGTGCCTGTGCCACCGCAAAGCGATAAAGGGGCTGTTGCCGAATGGCATAAATTTGATTTTGCTGTAAATCGCCAATCTCTAAAGCCTCTGTTTTTACGAAGTTAGAAAATGAACTTCTCCTTTAAAACGCTTAAAAACTCTTTTGGAAACAGTCCCATAAACAGTATCTGTGTAGCTTGCGAAGATTCGCTCTATGCCGTTGTGTGGTTGCTTGCGAGAAGCAGGCCCGTATGACGGTAAGGGTGTCTCGTGCTACTAAGAGCTTGGCTACCGCTTGCGAGGAGCAAGCCCCCATGGGGGAAAGCCGGTTGGTTTTACCCAACCGGCTTATAAAGAATTGTTAATTAAGCGCTATCGTTCGAGCTGGCTGAAAAAGAACGGCACCTCTCTATGGGCCGACTGCGGTGAGTCGGAGCCGTGCGAGGAGTTTCTCTCTTTACTCTCGGCAAAATCTTTGCGTATCGTGCCTGCGTCGGCTTCTGTTGGGTCTGTCGCTCCCATCAGGTCTCTCCAGTCTTTGATCGCGTTTTCCTTTTCCATTACCAGCGCGATTATCGGCCCCGATGTCATGTAGCTACATAGCGAATCGAAAAAAGGCCTTTCGGCATGCTCTTTATAAAAAGCTTCTGCCTGCACCCTTGTCAGCCGCATCTGCTTCATCGCGGTAATCTTAAAACCATTAGTAAGGATTCTGTCGATAATAAGCCCTTGCTTGCCGCGCTCCAGCGCGTCCGGCTTAATCATCGCTAAGGTTTTTTCTACGCTCATACCTTGTATTCTTTCACTACATTGGCGATGTCGTAGTTGTCGTCGCCGCCGGCTTTCTTTTGCTGTGCCTTTATGCTCTCTACCAAAGTAGGCTTTTGCGATTGATAAAAAAGCCCTGTGTAGGTTTTGCCGACAGGCGGGTTTATCGCCATATCTAGTGCCGATACGAGGTTGCTTGGGTCGTGGCTTTCCGGTAGGTCTATAACCGATTCCTTGTAGAAATCGGTGGTATCGACCTTGTTGAAGGTAAGGCACGGCGAGATGATATTGATATAAGAAAATCCTTTATGCTCGATAGCCTTCCTTACCAGTTCTGTCATCTGCTTTCCGTTACTGGAGTAGCACTGTGCCACAAAAGTGGCGCCGAACGTAAGCACATACGAAAGCGGGTTGACCGCAGATGTATCCGGCGAACCGTACGGTGTGGTAACGGTAACCATTCCCTTATTGGAAGTAGGCGACACTTGGCCCTTGGTAAGACCATAAATATGGTTATCCATAATTATGTAGGTGATGTCGGTATTCTTTCTGACGACGTGAGGCACATGCCCGCCGCCTATGGAGAAACCGTCGCCGTCGCCGCCGAACGCTATAACCTCAAGCTTAGGGTTGGCAAGCTTAATGCCGGTAGCGACAGGAAGCACGCGCCCATGAAGAGAGTGGAAACCGTATGTTTTAAGAAAGTAAGGCAACCGGCTAGAGCAGCCGATGCCGGATACCGCCACTGTCTCGTCGATAGATATCTGAAGCTCGGCGAAAGCTTTTTGCACGGAGTTTATAACGCCGTAGTCGCCGCAACCGGGACACCATACGGGACGGATATCACTTTTGTAATCTTTAGCTTTTAACGCGTCTGCACACATTAGAGCACCTCCTTTATTTTGGCGAGCAGGTTTTCTGGCGACATCGGCAGGCCGTCGCACTGTCTGTACGATATCGGGTCTAGGCTTGTTTTGCCTTTGATGATTTCGGCCAGCTGGCCCTGATAGTTAATCTCAGGAATAAGCACTTTGCCGTTGCATCCTTTCGCGAACTCTTCGATAACATCTACCGGCACCGGCCATACAAGCCTTGAGTGCAGAGCTTTGACCTTAAGCCCCTCGGCGATAGCCATATCGACAGCTTCGCGCACCGTACCCATCGTCGAACCCCAGCTCATTACGCCAAGCTCCGCGTCATCGTCGCCCTGTTTTTCCGGGGCAGGTATAAGGCTGTCTTTCACCACATCGTCTAGCTTTTTAAACCGTTTGTCGCTCTGGGCCACATGGTCTGCCGGCGCAAAGCTTGGAGCCGAGCTTTCTTTATGCTCCAGCCCCGTGCAGATATAGTTGCCGCCGGGCTGTCCGGGGATAGAGATCGGCGATACGCCGGATTTGGTAAGCTGGTACCTTTTGTACTCTGCCTGCCCGTCGGTCATCTTTTCGCGGTTTACTATGGTGTACGATTTTGGGTCTGGAGCCGGTATAGATTCGGTTCTAAACCCAAGAGAGCCGTCAGAAAGAACGAGTACAGGTATCTGATATTTTTCGGAAATGTTGAACGCCACAACCATGATGTCGATTATGTCGGATACATTTTCGGGCGATAGCACCACTCGCGGAGCGTCGCCATGCCCGCCGTGTACCGCCATAAAAAGGTCGGACTGTTCATGCTTGGTAGGCAGTCCGGTAGATGGGCCTCCGCGCTGTACGTTGACTACCACGCACGGCAGTTCCGCCATCGACGCGTAGCCGAGAAGCTCCTGCATAAGCGAAAGACCGGGGCCGGATGTAGATGTCATCGCCTTCGCTCCGCCAAACGACGCGCCAAGCACATTGCCGAGCGAAGCTATTTCATCTTCCGCCTGCACTATGGTGCCGTTTTTCCTTGGAAGCATTTTCGATAAGAAAATCGCCACTTCAGTCGCTGGAGTTATTGGGTAAAGGCTTAGAAAGTCGCATCCGGCTATAAGAGCGCCCAAACCGGCGGCATCGTTGCCGGAGATGATTATAACATCGTCCATTTTTTTGTCCGACTTGCCCATTGTGTATTGGTCGGTTTTCTTATGGTTTTCCTTGATGTAGCTGGAGCCGGCCTCAATAGCCTTGAAGTTGGTGTTTACCACCGCTTCGCCTTTTTTGCCAAACTTACCCTGTATCGTTTCCCTCACGGAAGCCTCGTCAATGTCGAAAAGCTCCGAGAGCGCGCCAAGAGCAACCATATTTTTCGCGCGGTACATTTCGAGATCTTTTTTCGCTATCCGCGACATAGGGACGTTGTAGCAGGTAACTCCGTCTATCTTTACCTCTTCTTTAATGTCGCCGCCCGGGTAGTCGTAGACAAGAACGGTGCCTGGTATCAGCTCTTCCATGTTATTGTCTAAAGCCTCTTGGTTGAACGCGCAGAAAACCTGAAAACCGGAACCTTCCGATTTTATTGTTTCCGTCGAAAAGCGTGTCTGGTACATGGCGTAGCCGCCCCGAATTTCTGCTGGAAAAGTTTTAAAGGTAAGTATATTCAGCCCGGAATGCGCGGCGGCCTGAGCCACCATATCTCCCGCGCTGATTATTCCTTCTCCGCCTTCGCCGCCGATGCGAATAATCAAATCACTCATATATTTCTCCTTTTTGCCTACTTTTGTCTACATTACTTTTTGTACAGTTTCACCAATATCGGCAGGCGATTCACACACATGAATACCTGCTTCTTTCATAGCTTTCATCTTGCTTTCCGCAGTTCCTTTTCCTCCAGAAACTATGGCGCCGGCATGTCCCATCCTTCGTCCCGGCGGTGCTGTCTGTCCGGCTATAAAGCCGACGACAGGTTTTTTTACATGCTTCTTTATATACTCGGCACCTTCTTCTTCTTCGGTGCCTCCTATTTCGCCTATCATAACTATCGCTTCGGTTTTCTCATCTTCGTTAAAAAGTTTTAGGCAGTCGAGGAATGTAGTGCCATGAACAGGGTCGCCTCCTATTCCTATGCAGGTTGTCTGGCCTATGCCTAGCTTGGTAAGCTGTCCTACCGCTTCGTAGGTAAGCGTGCCGGAGCGTGATACCAAGCCTACATTGCCGGGCATGTGGATAGGGCCTGGCATAATTCCTATCTTCGCTTCGCCAGGGGTGATAATTCCGGGACAGTTGGGGCCGATAAGCCTGCACCTGTTATCTTTTATAGATCTCCATACTTTAACCATATCGTGGATAGGAATACCTTCCGTAATGCAGACGATAAGCTCTATCCCTGCGTCAGCCGCCTCAAGTATAGCGTCTGCCGCGAACGGCGGCGGAACGAATATCATAGTCGCGTTGGCATCGGATTCGCTTTTCGCTTCGGCTACGGTGTTGAAGACCTTAAAGCCTTCCGCAACCTGCCCGCCTTTACCCGGCGTAACACCGCCTACCACGTTGGTGCCGTAGTCACGGCAACCTGTGGCGTGGAACATCCCTTCCTTGCCTGTTATCCCCTGTACGAGGAGTTTTGTATCTTTTCCTACAAGTACACTCATCGCCTTACCCCTTTACCGCCGCGACGACCTTTTCGGCTCCGTCGCGCATTCCATGTCCGATTATAAAGTTGAGTCCGCTTTCTTTTAGTATCCGTTCGCCTTCCTCAACGTTTGTTCCCTCCATCCGTATGACGATAGGGATTTTTACATCTGTCTTTTTGGCCGCCGCCACAACGCCGGTAGCAAGCCTGTCGCACCTCAGTATGCCGCCGAAGATGTTTATAAACAGCCCCTTCACTGTATCGTCGGAGACGATGATCTTCATCGCTTCTTCTATCTGTTCCGCGCTCGCGCCGCCCCCTACGTCAAGGAAGTTGGCCGGTTCGCCGCCGGAGTATTTGATGATATCCATAGTAGCCATAGCCAGCCCGGCGCCGTTTACCATACAGCCGATGTTGCCGTCGAGCTTGATGTAGTTCAGGTCGAACTTAGACGCCTCTATTTCAAGCGGGTCTTCTTCGTTAAGGTCGCGGTACTCTGCCGCGTCTTTATGGCGGAACATTGCGTTGCTATCGTAGCCGAGCTTGGCATCGAGCGCTAACAGGCTGTTGTCTTTTGTTATTACAAGCGGGTTGATTTCTATCATATCAAGGTCTTCACCGACAAAAGCGTTGTAAAGCTGAGTGATGATTTTCACCGCGGGGCCGATAAGCTCTTTTGGAAGGCCAAGCCCAAAGGCTAACTGCCTGCACTCGTAAGGCATTATTCCTATAGCTGGATCTACGAATACTTTTATTATTTTTTCGGGTGTTTTGGCCGCTACTACCTCTATTTCCATGCCACCTTCGGTGGAGACCATAATCACGTTTCTGTAGGAAGCTCTATCCAGCACTATGCCGAGGTAGAGCTCTTTCGCTATATCGCACCCTTCCTCTATAAGAAGTTTTTTGACCTGTTTTCCTTCGGGGCCGGTTTGGTGCGTTACCAACGTTTTTCCCATAATCTCTTTTGCGTGGGTCAAGGCTTCGTCGGCAGAGCCGGCAAGCTTTACGCCTCCTGCCTTACCGCGTCCTCCGGCATGTATCTGTGCCTTTACTACGACAGGATAGCCGCCTAATTTTTCAGCTAGTTCTCTTGCGTTATCAGTGGTTTCGGTAGCATATCCCTGAGGTACAGAGATGCCGTATTTGGCCAAAACTTCCTTGGCCTGAAATTCATGTATTTTCAATATTCTTCCTCTCTTTTCAACGTTCAACCCCTCACTGTCAATTAGAACGAGAAACGCAAAAATACCATTTTTACCGCCTTTACGCAACACTCTTGAGAACGGCTTGTTTACTTTATCTGCTAAACAGAATTGGCCGTTTCTGACGCGAAACTTTGAACCTTTTTAAAGCTTACTTCTCCCATACCGAAAGTGGCTTACCTATCTGCCTGTGGTACTATCATCCAGATGAAAAAAACAGCGATAGCAGTCCTGCTTTTTCTGCTAATGGCAGGTTGCTCTACCAAAAGGCTCGATATAAAACACCCAGCGATGATTACACCGGAGAAGGTGGCGCAAATTAAAGAAGGCGAAAGCAGAAAAGAAGCGGTTACCGCGATTTTTGGCACCCCGCAAGATATCATACGTCACAGGTCCGGCAGTGAATCATGGTTTTATAAAGACTTTAATCTCCATTCTCTCTATATTGATTTTAACGCCGAAGGTGTCGTTGACAGCTTGAAGTCCGATTAAGGCCTCTGCCGGTTTTTCCCTTAAGGGTTCCTCTAAAAATAAGTGATTTTCTTCATCGGTTTCGACAATAGCGCTAGATCCCCATCTATAATTCGACCAACCAAAAGTCAGAACTTCAAAAATAGATTTTTAGAGGTTCCCTTAAGATATTAGCCGGAAAGATGGAGAAACGTCTAAAGGCTCCAACGGGGCATACTCCAGCATTTGAGTTTATTTTAAGAAGGCTGTTGTGGAGAGAGGTTCCTAGCATCCGGCAGGTTTTCGCTGGGAGGCTTGCTACAATTACGGGGCAGTTGCCGAATGAGATAAGTTTAATTTTTCTACAAATTACCAACTGCTAAAGGCGCTGTTTTAAAGAAGTTAGAAAATAAACTTTTCCTTAAACTGCTCAAAAAACTCTTTTGGAAACAGTCCCTTTAAAGAAAGAGCAATCTCTCAAGCTCTTCAAAATAGATGTTTTAGTGGTTGGTAATTTTAAACAAAATCAAGCTTATCTAGTTTGGCAATAGTCCCATCACGGATGAACCCCCTGCGTCGGCCAGCAGGTTAAAAGCGGTACCAAACTGTTGTTATCTAAAAAGCGTTACCGCCTGTAAGAGTGCTTGGCAGTAACGCTTGGGCTTGTTACCTGCCCGATTATCTTTTAACTTTGGAGGTAGGTTCGAATATATCGTTGTACTCCTCCAGCGCGAATCTATCGGTCATGCCTGCTATATAATCGCAGACGATTCTTTTTTCCAGCCCTTTTTCCTTTTCTATTTGAAAATATTTTTGTACCGGCGCTGGGAAAAGCGCGGGGTCGTCGAGAAAAGCTTCAAACAGTCCTCTTAGAACTTTTCTCGCCTTGTACTCCATCCTCCTGACACGCGAATGTTCGTACATGTTCACTCGAAGAAAGCTTTTTAGCGCTTTATGTTTTTTCTCCATCTCAGGGCTGAAAACAGCCAGCCTATATGGGTGGTTTCTCAGTTCTTCTATACTTTTGAGAGAAAGCTCGTCTAGTTTTTTTCTTGTGTTTCCTATAAGGTCGGTAACTTGGCTGTTGATTATGTACCGCACAACCTGTGATCTTAGAATCTTGCCGGAGAGTTTTCCTTTAGTTTTTCTAATTTCATCTACCCCTTCTTTCCAGAAATCGCATTCCTCCAGCATTTCACTGGTTATCGTTCCTGCTTCCATTCCGTCATCTAGGTCGTGCGTGCTGTAGGCTATAGGATCGGCAAGGTCTATTACCTGTGCTTCCAGTGTAGGGTTAGGGTGTTGTTTAAATTCGTTTTTTAACGTCTCTTCCTGTTTTTTTCCTTTTTTTGCAAGCGCTTCCCGCACTTCGTATGTAAGGTTCAGGCCATAAAACTCTGGGTACTTGTGTTCTATAAGTGAAACTATTCTTAATGCCTGCGTGTTGTGGTCGAACCCGCCGTAGTCTCTCATCAGGTCGTCCAGTATGTCTTGCCCCCTATGACCAAACGGGGCATGGCCCAAGTCGTGGGCAAGTGCTATGGTTTCTGCTAGGTCTTCATTTATTCCAAGAGTTCTTGCTACGTTTCTCCCTATGCCGGCCACCTCTAGAGAGTGTGTAAGCCTTTTCCGGTAGGCATCGCCCTCTTGGTATAGGTGGGTGTAAACCTGCGTTTTGCTTTCGAGCCTGCGGAATGCGGCAGAGTGGATTATTCTGTCGCGGTCGCGCTGAAAAGGGAGGCGGTAGGAATGTTCTTCCTCTTTGTGGGCGCGGCCAAGGCTATTACTCCTCTTAGCCGCCCACGGCTCAAGATGTTTTTCGCTATCTGTTGCGGAAGCTAAAACCACTTTTTAAAACGATCCCTCTGGTATTTCAAGGCTGGAAGCAGGCTTACCTTCGTCTACATGGCTTTCCCATATCTTTTTCGCCTTATCGGCATCTACCTGTCCGTACCATGCGTTGTCGGGGTAGGCGACAACGACAGGCCCAAGGCTACATGGCCCAAGACATGATGTCATGCTTACCTTAACGGTGTCGAACTTTTGCGAATCTTGAAGCATCTGTCCAAAAACGTTTGCCGTTTCTCCGGCGTTGTGTTCGGCACAGCTTCCTCTTGGGTGTCCCGGCGGTCTCTGGTTACTGCATACTAGAAAGTGTACTTTTGGTTTCGGCATCGCCCCTCCAAAGGTCTAAAATTATTAAAGCCAAGCTGTTTAGAGTTCCAGATTATATCTTTTGAGAAGCAGTTTGAACAGTAAAAGGGAGAGATTCCCACGTTAGCGTTGATAGTTTAGCCGGCTAAATTTAAGGTATTATGCCTACCCGTTAACCTGTACAGCGCAGGGATAAACAATTTAGAATAATTATTGCGTTTATTTATATTTATTACCTTATTATCCTAAAAAGGGAACGGTACCCTTTTCTTGCAAGTCTGTTTTTACTAAAAGTGGAGTCTTATTTGCATTTACCCCTGTTGCTTCGCGCAAAGGACGCGGTTATCTGCTTTCAAGCTTCCCTCAGCGTTGTGTCGTCTATTTTCAATGAAAACAGGTTAAAGCAGGCAGATAGCAAAACGCTAATGTTTTCCAAAAGTGCACTAAATTCAATGCTAGTTATAAATTTGCCCCTCAAACCGTAATGCTAAAGCTTTCTCCCCTCCAAAAAAAGAAGGAGTGGGTGGTTTTTGGGAATTTGGGTTAGACTCTTATGCTCCTATGAAAAAGATATTATTTTGTCTCGTCCCTATGGTTTTGCTAGGTCTTACAGCCTGCGAAAAAGGGGTATCTTCCAGCCATCCTTCCCAAATCGTAGTGGCGGAGGTGAATGGCAATCAGATAAAGGGTGATTTTTTTCTCGAAAAATATAGGGAGATAAGAAGCAGGATGAAAATTGCCGAGCCGAAGAACAAGCAACTTGAGATTGAATTAAAGGAAAGAATTCTCGCAAAGATTATAGATACCGCACTGCTTAAGGACGAAGCGAGAAAGGCTGGGCTGGAGGTGTCGGCCAGTTCGCAAAGGGCTGTGACCGATGATTTGCTAAAAGGTTTTTCATCGGCAGGCCTACAGCTCGCGTTGGAGAAAAGCGGAATCAGCCTTAAAGAGTGGAGAGGCGGCTTGCGCGACAATATGATGATACAACAACTTGTAAGGGCACAAGTTGCTCCTCTTGTGGAAGTGCCTGAAGAGGAGGTAAAGGAGTATTTTGCGAAAAATAAAGATAAGTTCCATGTGAAAAAAAGGGTTCACGGCTACCATATTGTGGTGCAGAGCCTTTCTGAAGCTAATGAGATAAGAAACAATATCGAATTCGGAGACGATTTCGGCAAGATGGCCAGAAAGTATTCGATAAGCCCCGACGCCGCGAGCGGCGGTGATTTGGGGATGTTTTCAAAAGGAGAAATGCCTCTGGAGTTTGACAATGTTCTTTTTGAGCTTAAAATCGGGGAGATAAGTAAAGTTGTCGAATCTCCCTACGGGTTCCACATCTTCAAGATAACGGAAAAATTCAAGCCAAGGGCTATGAAATACCCGGAGGCGAGAGAGATTATTTATAATAAAATGTTCAACGAACTTTTGGAGCGGAAATTTAAGGAATGGATGAAAGAAAAAAGGGAAAGCGCGAAAATAGTCATATACTCGCAGCGGTTGCGTCAGCTCTGATTCTCGCTTTTCCATCTACTTCGGTTTCCGAAGTGCTGGATCGTATCGCGGCAGAAGTTAACGGAGAGATAATCCTGCAAAGCGAGGTGAGTGAAAGGGTTTTTCAGATGAAAACTTCCGGTCGCCTGTTGAATGTGAGCGATAAAGAAGCGGCGGATAAGGTTCTAAACGAAATGATTGACGAAAAGCTGATAATCCAGTTTGCCAAAGAAAAAGAGATTAAGGTGACGGGAAGGGAAATAGATGAAATGATGAATGCCTCCCGTCTTCGTATGAATCTTGGTCAAAAGGAATTTGAGCAGACGGTAGGCCGGCAGGGCCTTACGATGGAGCGTTATCGTAAAATGCTGGAAGAGCAGAAGCTTGCGCAGAAGGTTTTGTCGCGGGAAGTAAGGTCGCAGGTGCAGATAGCGCCGGAGTCTATGGAAGATTATTACAACGAAAACAAAAAACTTTTCCACACTCCGGTAACGGTGCGGGCCAGGCATATACTTATTCAGGTTGCTAAAGGTGTGTCTCAAGAAGAAGATAGCCGGAAGCTTAACCGGCTTCTGGAAATCCGCCAAGAGATAGAAAAAGGGTTGCCATTCTCAGAAGCGGCAAAAAGATATTCTCAAGGTCCGTCAGGTAAAGACGGAGGGGATTTAGGCGTTGTCACTCCGGGGCAGATGGTAGCACCTTTCGAAAAGGTAGCTTTTTCTCTTGGGATAGATGTTCTAAGCGAGCCGGTACGCACTAGGTTTGGGTATCATCTTATACTGGTAGAAAAGAAAACAGATTCTTACCTGCCTCCTTACGAGGATATAAAAAAGAAAGTGCAAAACAAGATGTATAGGAACCTTATTAGTGAAGTGCGGGACGACTGGCTTGCCAGAATCAAGAAAAAGGCGTTCATCGATATAAAAACAGGAGCAAACTAGAATGGGCAAAATAGAAAGAAAAGGTTTTATAGCGCTTGGCCTTCTCTCTGGAGGGCTGGACAGCCATATAGCGGTAAAGCTGATGCTAAAACTTGGCTATAGGGTGATAGTACTCAACTTTATGAGCCCCTTTTGCAACTGCACGAAAAAAAGCGACGGCTGTAAAAGCGCCGCGCATATGATAGCGAAAGAGTGCGATGTAGAGATAAAAACCGTATTTATGGGCGATGAATATCTGACGATGCTTCGCGCCCCCAAACATGGCTATGGTAGCGGGATGAACCCATGCGTCGATTGCCGGATACTTATGTTTACCCAAACCAAAAAGGTTATGGATGATCTTGGCGCCAAATTTATCTTCACCGGAGAGGTGCTTTCCCAAAGGCCTATGTCGCAGATGCGCGATAAAATGCTGAAGATAGAAAAGGAAGCAGGGCTGGAAGGGCTTATAGTAAGGCCGCTTTCGGCCTCCATACTGCCGCCTACCATACCGGAAGAAAAAGGCTGGATAGACCGTAAAGAGATGCTTGCTATCTCCGGGCGGTCCCGCAAGCCGCAGATAAAAATAGGGCGCGAACTAGGAATAAAAGAGGAGATGCTCTGCTCTTCCGGCGGTTGTCTTCTTACAGATATGACATTCGCCGCGAAAATGAAAGACCTCTTTAGCCATACCGACACAACTAAGGTAAAAGAAGCTAGGCTTTTGCGGATGGGAAGGCATTTTAGAATTAATGACGACTGCAAGGTTATAGTCGGCAGAAACGAAGCGGAAAATGAAAAACTCTCCAAGATGGCTGTCGAATCTGATACCGTTATAAATGTTATAAATTACCCCGGCCCGTTTGTAATCCTCAGCGGCAAGCCGGAGAACGGCGCGAACGAGATAGCGGCCCGCATTACCGCCCGTTACGCTAGCGCGCCCAAAGATGCCGAAGTAGAGCTTGAATTTACAAAGGTCGGCTTGAAAGCTTCGACAAAACTTACCGTACTTCCTCTTCCCGAAGAGCAGATAGAGACGATGCGGATATAGATAGGAGAAAAGGCAATGGCAGACGAAAAAAGAAGAGTTTATCTGGATAGCAACGCGACCACGCCTATCGCCCCTGAAGTGCTGGATGCGATGCTACCGTACCTTAAAGAGAGCTACGGCAATCCCTCCAGCGGGCATTGGTTCGGCCGTTTGGCAAAAGCCGACATGGAAAAGGCGAGAGAAAGCGTAGCAAGCCTCATAGGGGCCGACCCGTCGGAAATAGTTTTTACATCGGGCGGAAGCGAGTCGGATAACGCCGCTATCAAAGGGGCGGCTTGGAACCATCCAAACGACGGCAAATGGAAAGTCGTCACCAGCGCTGTCGAGCATCCGGCGGTGCTTAGCACGGTAAAATACCTCTCCAAAAACGGCTACCGGCAAAAAGTAATAGGGGTAGACAAAACTGCGCTCATTAATATTGACGAGCTTGTAGAAACACTCGACGATAAAACGGCGGTGGTTTCGATAATGCACGGCAACAACGAAGTAGGCACGATTCAGCAGATAAAATAGATAACCAGCAAGGTAAAAGAACACGGCATACTTATGCATACCGATGCGGTGCAGACGGTAGGCAAAATACCTGTTGATGTTAAAGATATCGGTGTAGACCTTCTTTCTATATCTTCGCACAAGCTTCATGGGCCAAAAGGGGTAGGCGCGCTATATGTAAGAAAAGGGACAAAACTGCATAGCCTTATCAGCGGCGGACACCACGAACGAGGGTTTAGAGCCGGCACTGAAAATGTACCGGCGATAATAGGCTTTGGAAAAGCGTGCGAACTCGATAAAAAAGAGATGGGCAAACACTCTATGTATACCGCAGGTCTGCGGGACGAACTTCAAAGAAGAATCTCTGCCGAGATACCGCATACGCACCTAAACGGCCACCCCGAAAAACGGCTCCCAAACACTCTTAACGTCACAATGGAATGCGTCGAAGGCGAAACATTGCTGATACAGTGCGATATGCACGGCATAGCTATATCGACAGGTTCGGCCTGTTCATCAGGTTCGCTAGATCCGTCCCACGTCCTTACCGCTATGGGAATACCGGCAGAGCTTATACATGGCTCTCTCCGGTTTTCGTTTAGTCGGTACAACACTATGGAAGATGTCGATTATGTAATGCAGTGGCTCCCTAATATAGTGCAGATGGCGCGCGACATCTCTCCGCTATGGGGCGAGAACGGGCCGATACCGCTATCAGAACTAGGCTGCGAAACAGGCCACTAGCCTGCTTGCTTCAGATAGGCTTCGTCCTGCTTCGTCGAACATCGCAAAAAGGCCGGTCATGCAGGCTTACCTGCACTTCCTCGCTTTTTGCTCGTTCTCCTTGCATTACTCGCCTCTCTTGCGCAAGCGCCACGATAACGGCGTGGGCAGTGTACCTTTTAATGTTAGGCATGAAATATGGTAAGAGATAACGATATTGTTAAAGCTCTAGGATTTGTTGCGCTATATGCGGCATATGTTGAGGAGAGTGTGGATGTTGTCATGGAGCGTCTTTCTCTAGTAAAGGCTATAGCAGAGAAAGAGCGTAAATGGCCAACAAGCCGTAAAATTGAATGGTGCATGAAAGTGCTTGAATCTTTACACAGTGAAGAATTAAACGGACTAATAGCACTCTTAGATGATACAAAAAACATACTCGAAAGAAGAAACGAAGTTATACATGGGCGGATTTATGCCGGAAACGAAAGAAGTGATATTTTAAAGTCGGGTCGTTCAGGCGTTCTTGATAAAAAAGTCACGGCCAACGAGCTTTATGATTTAGCAGAAGAGTTATTTGAATTGCAGGCTGTTTTGCCGAACAGTTATCAATTTGCCACTATGCGAGCAATTAAAGATACTGCCTCAAAAGGCAACTAGGTATAGCCTGCAGTCAATTAAGGAAGACCTAGAGATTGGACAAAACCGATTTCCCGCTCGCGGTAGATCTGGCGATTTCGAGTTTTCAGGAAAAGTTTGTTTATCGCTTGCGAGAAGCAGACCCGCAATGCGGGTGTCGCTTTGGCTTATCGCTTGGCCATTCGTCAATTCTCAGGGCTAGCGAAAATATAGAGTGCTACTTGGTGTTTATAATCTTCTCGGCAAGCGCTTTAAAGATGCCAGCTACCTTCCCGTCTGTAAGCGATACCGGCTCGCCTTTGTCGCCCTGTTCGGTGATGGTCGGCTCTAGCGGTATCTGCGCCAGAAGAGGCACTCCGCGTTTGTCTGCTTCTCTTTTTCCGCCGCCGCTTCCAAATATGTGCGATTCGTGGTTGCAGTGGGGGCATAGATAACCCGCCATATTTTCTACTATGCCAAGCACTCTTGTTTCGGTCTGCTCGAACATGT
>JAJRYD010000017.1 GCA_024275955.1 Nitrospirota bacterium | reverse complement strand
CCGTCCTTAAGAAAGGTAAACGGCTATAGACATCTCATAGAATTAAGGAGCATTATGAAACGTATCCTGAATACCGGTAAAGTTGCAAAGGTAGCGTGACGGTCATGCCGGAAATTTCAACTAAGAAAGGGCTTGATTCGCGTCTTTAATCCAACTCTTGCAAGCCATTTTCTAATAACTTTGACTGTAAACTACTCTACTTCATTGTCAAAACATATATATTCTAGAATACCCTTGGAGACGAGCAGATCTGCCAGAGCATCGCTTAAATTTTGAGAAGTCAGCCTTCTCTCTACCTCTTGAAATAAGATTTAAGATTATTAGTAACTAGAGAAAATATCCCCGACCTTTACTTTTAAGGCCTTGCTGAGCTTTTCGATATTCAGCAGGGTAATGTTTTTTTCGGCTCGCTCAATCATCCCGATATATGTTCTGTGAACACTAGCCTTTTCCGCTAGTTCTTCCTGAGATAAGCCACGGGCTTTTCGCAACTCTCGAACCCTTTTCCCGAAATAGATCAATATTTTACTTTTCACTAGCATCTTCCATATTTGTGGGATAACTATGAAAAGTGTAGAAATATGCTAACTATAATTCTACATACTACGATTAGCATTTTATAAGTATTCCTAGTATAGTTATTACCAGTCCCCACAAAAAACGTATAAAAGCAAGCATCTGGAGGGTGTCGAGGGCAGAGCAAAAATGTACCGCCAAGATTAAAAGATATTAAAAATTAGAGGGAGGTTTTTATGAGGGCTCTTATTATTTGTTTGGCGGCGTTTGTTTTTACCATTTCAATATCGACATTGACCGAAGCTGGAAAAAGCGAGAACTATTACGGCTACGAGCAGTTAGCGGCGAAAGCGAAATCGGGCGATGTCCAAGCCCAGATAGAGTTGGGGAAAGCTTACTATTGGGGAAAAGTTGGCGGCACCCAAAATAATCATAAGTCTTTTCGATGGTTTAAGAAAGCCGTAGCCACTGGTGCCCCTGAAGCAATACTTCGACTGGGGTTTTGCTATTGGAATGGCGTTGGCACGAAGGTAGATAAAGCCAAAGCATTGGAGCTAATACGAGAAGCTGCAAACAAAGAAAATGCAGAGGCACACTTTAATTTGGGCAAAGTTTTCCAAAAGGGTTTGTTGGGCGAGGAAGTTTCTGTCAAAGACGCTATTACGCATTTCCAAAAATCAAGTGACTTAGGATACAGCCACGCAGCAAACGAACTTGGTCGTATTTATATATCCGGAAATGGTGTTGAAAAAGATGAGAAACGGGCAGTCGAATACTATACGAAAGCGGCCGATAATGGGAGCCAATATGCACTTTTTAATCTGGGCGACTGCTACGCAGATGGGGTGGGAGTAAAAGTAGACCATCTAAAAGCATTAGAATATTACAAAAAAGCTGCAGATAAAGGATTAACCCGTGCTTACAACAGGATACATGGTGCCTACAGGAACGGGCGTGGCGTTAAAAAAAACATTCCTGAGTCAATTAAATGGATCACAAAATCGGCAAACAGCGGCAACTATGACGCTATCATATATTTAGTTAGAGCCCATCTGTTCGGATGGGAAGGTTACGAGAAGAGCGTGCAGAAAGCAGGGGAATGGGCCGAACTTGGTGGCAGGAATGAGTATTCTCATCCATACGCAGAGATTGGGGAAATATTTTACTCTGGCACAAAACCCTACAAAAAAAATTACATTGAAGCGGTCAAGTGGTTAAAGAAAGCAGCCGCTTTTGGTAATCATGTCGATGCGGTTTTCATACTGGGGAATATATACTTTCACGGCGAGGGGTTAGTCAAGGCCAATCTACTAGAAGCAAAGAAGTGGTATAAGGAATGCGACAAAATCTCAAGATTTGATGGTTGCAAGAGAAGACTCAAGACCTTAGATGGTCTCTGGGCAGGCAAAGAGGATGAATTCGAAAGAAGTGCCTACTTCAAGTATCTGGTCAATGAGTTAGGGTCAGATCACTTCTCGTACAGAAAATCATTCAGTAACAAGATAGGAAAACTGGAAATATCGCCCAGCGGAATAGTTCATCTTAATGGAGAGCAGATAGTAGACATCACAATTCATAAATCAGTGTCGCAGACTCTAGATAGGTTAATTAGAGAGTCCAAGTTGAAAATTTACATGCCAATGAATACGCCATGTGTGCTGTGGTGGGCAAAAGAATATGAACGTCAACATCTTCTATTCTATGGCGGCCCAGGAATTCTTGAACTTACTGTAGTCAATACCTTTAATCAACTGGCCATACAAGGCCGTTACAAGGAGCTGCAAAAAATCTTAAGCTACTATGTGGCTACGCTAAAAGAATCATAGGTGAACGTACTTAGCGAGGTTATTGCAAACCAAAAAATAGTGCATAGCACGCTCTCGCACAATAATCCGCCCGAGGTTTCCAGAAAAATTAATTAGATATTCCATCAAACTTCCCCGATCTTTCCACTATATCTTCATAGGTGGCGAGTTGCATGAACACGGGCGTACCTTCGCCTTGCCAATCTCCCTCAATCTTGGAATAGTAATGGTCAAGGGCTTCCTCTCTGCTCATCTCTTGCGACAATTTATCAAGGATTTTTTCTGCGTCATATATAACCATGGCTTGCCCACATCTAGAGCCTACCCCAACAATACAATCATCAAAGCCTCCTAACCGTAATGGTGTCACATCGCTACCTTTACTCATCTTCTACCTCCTTTAAATTAGTTTATTTTTCTATTCTCGGTAAAATCGCTGAAAGAATAATCAAAAAGATCATCAAGATCTCAATGAATTCTACCTATTAATCCTTACCCATCAAGCCATTCCTCCAGTTCACCATCAATTTGTAAATCGTCTTTAGGGGGTTCTTTGCTATCGTTTGTCGGCTTATTCACTTTAGCCTCCATTGCCGCCTTAAGCAGGCTTTCGATATCCATTCCCTCCCTCTCTATATAAGAAGAAACTATTTTAGGGAATTCTCGAAAAGAGATTTCTAGTTTTGCTGGGTTCGGACAATTGGCCAATTTTAGAATAAAGGTCAGTTCCGGTAATGCTTGAAGCTCCTCTGCCATAACGGCATGCTCCTTTACCCTACCCTGATTAATGCCGCCGCCGTCTCTAGCACCATCACCAGCAGTGTATGTGGTGGATTCAGTCGGATGCTCCACCTCTCGTTGCCCTATTGCATCCGCAAAATATTTTGCCGACTTAGGATCTCGAAGATTATAAATTGCATATGTAGCGCAACCATTAATAATCTCTGCCGCAACATTCTCTCCATACTTCTCTATAATCTGTGAATTGCTTTGAGCCGCAAGAATCCCAGAAAATCCTTTGCTCCTCCCCATAGAAAGAAGTTTTGGCAAACTTCCCAAATTACCTAAAGATGGAAACTCATCCATGAAAAAGTAAATCCTGCGCTTTATATCATCCTGCATTGAAAGAACCCGTGTCCCTATAAAATCGACAAACAGACTCATCGCCGGTCTAAGAAAATCTTCCATATCCGGGCGGTTTCCTATAAATATGATATTGGGGTTCTCAGTATCTTTGACCCAACTATCAACAGAGAAATCACCATCCGGCATATATTCAATAACGCTCACCAAAGGCATCATGGAACCGACAACGCTTTGGGCGTACTGCTTTGAATCCTGAATGTGAGTTGCACCTTTTTCGGTCAGCACAGAACCTTTAAGTAACTTTGCCAACTCAGGAATCGAAGATGAAAGCAGTTGCCAGAGATCTCTATTTGTCCGCTTGCCGGTCTGGTAGCAGTGCAGAAGGCATGCGATAAAAAGATCCCTTGCCGCATTTCGGAAATGTGCGGTTGCATCCATTCCGCCTGTACTGGGAAGAAGGGAAAAGGCAATTTTATAAGCATCCTGAATGCTCTTTATGTCATTAAAAATTGTCCATTTTAAAGACCTCGCATCGAGAGGATTCCAGATAAAATCTTTCCCCTCCCTATGCATCGAAGATGTGAAGTCGCCCTTAATATCATAAACAATCCCTTTTTGATTACTCTCCTGTACCTTGGAAATCATCGGGAGAATCGCCTGAGTTTTTCCACTACCGGAGCTTCCTACAAAGAAGAAACTCTTGCATTCTATATCTACAGGGATCGGCAGATTGCCGATACTGAATCTACTACCACCTCCATTGCTTTTGGCCGCCTTTATCAATTCTCTCTCTGTAATAAGGCGGGTTCCTCTTATATGACGCGGGGCCATTCTCTTTTTTGTATAACGTCTGAAAAACTTATAAATGATGATGTACAAAATTACTGATAGCCCAAAAGCGATTGTCGCTTTAAAAGTTACATCTGCTTTCCACTTCTCCAAAATCGTATCAACCCTTTCTTTGATCTTTGGACTTGCCAATAGCTCCTGATTACTGAATTGGTAAACACGCCCTTCATAAACAAACTCTGGCCACTTCCCGTTAGGAGTCTTTTCCCCAAACTCCTCTGCCCAGAGGTAACGCCAGATAAGTGAAAACTCTCCGGGATCATTCGCTTTAAACACCCATATCACGGTACTTGACGACCAAACCGCTAGACAGATCAAAAAGATAACTCGATGCATTGCGATACTCATCTTTAACTGATTTTTCCATATCTCGAATCCACTTGCTGAATTGCTTGACTCTTTCGTTTTCATTTTAAATTTCCTTCTTTAATCGATTCCTCATATTCTCTTAGCTCTTTCTCCACTTTTAGTTCGACCTGTTTAATCTGCGACTCACGCAAAGCAAAGGCACAAAACCAACCGTACCTGTACGCACGGAATGCCATTTTGTTTGTGTCCAAAATAGTGTTTTGAAGTCTGGCAATTTGGATTTTCAACAATTCAATTTCCCGCAAAATGACCATTTCATTCTTTGCAAGGAAGCGCATATATCCAGAAACCGTTAGCCCCATAGTCTTGGCCTTTTGCTCTATTTCCTTTGCCAGCTCTTCCGACACTCGAAAGTTTAGAACCCGTCTCTCAGACATTTAAAACGCCTCTCTCGCTGTAAGACATATTTCTGAATTAAAAATCAGACCCTTACCCGCCACACCGCACGCAACCGTATTACAGACTGTCTTACGCACTACACCTTTATTTTTTAGGCGATTACCCTTTAAGGCGTAAGACAAAAACATCAGCATCAGTTGCGTGGGTGTGGTAGTAAAACGAGTCCCCCGAAATTTAAGCAATGCAAGGCTCATTGCTTCACCTCTTGCAGTTCTGCAATAAAGGCCTGGATGTCTGAAAAACCGCCTTTGAGGTGCTTTTCTGTAATTCTACCAAGCGTTAAAATCCGTTTTTGTTCCATCGCCTTTTTGCGCTTTTCCAAGTTGGCAATCTTCTCAGTTAAGTCCTCAATCGTTTCCGTTTTCCTTGCCATAAAAATCTCCTTTTCTAAAAATGAACTAAATGATTATTTCTATTTCTGCTGTTTTGCTTATTCCTTTCCCTTCTGACACTTCGTTGGAGTTGCTGATTTCTGATTTATCCGAAGTGTGATTCATCGCCTGCTCTGCGCTCTTTTTAGTGATGGTGCTGGTTTTTTCCTGTTCCAGCTTCACTTGCTCCATAAGCTTCGAATCGTTGTCGGTATATATCTTGAAATCATTTCTCCCTCTAGTAGAGGAGACGTAAAAGCTATTAAAGGTTTTCTCCATATCGGAGGTGGTGGCATGCACCAAAACCTTATCTGCGGTTTGCCCTTGGCTTTTGTAATCAGTTATGGCGTAGCCGTGGGAAAGGTAGCGATATTGGTCTATGGAGAATTTCTTGCTGTCTCCATTTTGCATTTTTACGGAAAGCTGGTCACCGTTAATCTTTTTAACCGTTCCGGTTGATCCATTCTGGACATCAAACATCTTGTCGTTTTTGGCAAAAAGAACTTTATCCCCTTCTGCAAACTCGGTTTCATATTCTTTAAAAACTGAGACCTTATCGCCATGCTCTTTCAGGTTTAGTTCTCGTATTTCGGAACTGCCATCTTTCTTTTTAATTTCATAGTTCAATGTGTGATTATGGGTATCTACAGAAACGACTTTTGCGATTGTCCCAGCCCTACTGCCAGCCCCCGCTTTGGTAAATACAAGCCGGTTTCCTTCTTCGTAGGAATTTGCAAAATTACGATTTATGCCGGTGATGTTTTTGGGTTCAAGGGTATTAAAAACCGCTTCACCAGTAAGCTTCCCTTCGGCTTTTAGCTGCTCTCGAATTTGGGAATTCAATTCCTGCCGGTTGCGGTTTGTATCGGTAACGATTATCGTTTTTTCGATATTGGACTTTAAATAATCTGCACAAACCTTATTGCTCAAGTCGCCTTTTTCAGCTATCTCAATCTTCCCGTTTTCTCGAATAAGGTCAAAGGCATCTTCCAATCGGTGTTCGGAAATAGCAGAGACTATCGATTTATAGGTTTCATCGGTCTGCCGAAGCGTTTCAGTCATACGAACAGTAGCCATGCCGTGCTCTTGGAGTTCCTTAAATATCTTTCCGGCATTAACCGCCGCAAGCTGTTTTGTGTCGCCGATTAGGACAAGACGTGCGTCATACTTCCCCGAAGCATCTATCAAACTTTTAAGCTGACGGGAACCTACTAGGCTGGCTTCGTCCACAACCCATATTTCGTTTTTGCCAATCTCTGCCGTAGCCTTTTCTTCATTTTCAAGCGTTCCCAAAAAGCTATGAAGCGTGCTCGATTTAATACCGCTTGCCTGTTCTATCTCATTGGCCGCCTTCCCCGTAAACGCAAGACCACGAAGCCTGTACCCCTCTTTTTCGATTACCTCTTTCGCAGTTTTCAAGACTGTCGTCTTTCCCGTTCCTGCGTCCCCCTGTATTCCTATAACCTGATCTTTCGTTGTCGCTATAAGCTCAACTGCCTGCCGTTGTCCGGTGGTTAGGTGTAGATGCTTGCAAAGCTTCTTCTCAATTTTCGCGGCACTCGATACCGAGTTTTTCGTATTCTGCCCTTCAAGAACCTCGGAAAGGATTTCATGTTCAATCCGTACCATCTCAGCCGTTGCATACTGTTTCCCAACCTGAAGAAACTCTTTATTCAAAAGGGAATCAAAAGAAGCTTCGATGTCGGCATTGGTATATTTGCCCACTGACAGCTTTAGAGCATCTTTTATCACTGACTCACGGCTAAAGGTAGATTCATTGTCATGAATGGCATTGGCCGCTAGTTTCAAATATTCATCTGCCGACAGCCGGTTATCGGCAGTTTGTGATTTTGTAAATTCTTCTTTTACAGACTTTAGAATCTGCTCTTTGCTATACCCAAGCTTTCTTATTCGCTCTTGCCAGTTTTTACGGATAGCAGATAGGTCAACATCCTTTTTAGCTACCCTGCTATCAAGACAGGCAAGCTCAGACAGCTTGGATTCACTCGCATTTGGAAACTTTTCCTAAGCTCGACTTTTTTAGTTTCTATCTGTGCAGACCGGCTGGAAAATTCTTTAATAAGCTCTTTATCTACACCGGCAATCTCGAACAGCCCTTTTTCATCATGCGTGACGGCGTAACCAAGCTTTTGAAGCTCTGATGCCATTGCTGAGCGGTAGACTTGACCAAGGTATAACTTCTGCTTAAAAAAATCGCCCCTATCTAAAGCCCTGAACTCACCGTTGGGAAGTCGAGTGATATTTGCAATAAAGGAATGCGTATGCAGTTGTGGGTCTAATTCTCGGCTGGTGCGGTGCTCGAACTTCGTCGCTACTATGTTGCCCGTTTTGAATCTCTCTACCTTACCCGTATCACTGTTATAAAGCCGTCCTGCGGCATACCTCTCAGCAACCTCTAAGGCTGTACCTACGGCTTTACGGTGAGCCTCAAAAATTCTCGGATTATACTCAGCCAGAATGCTTACCGACTTCGGAGCAGAAAAAGTAAGGTCTATTCCAGCCTTAAGCTCTTTGCCATTGTTCGAATCGCCAACGAGCTGAACCTTGCCACAAGGTGATCTACCTTCTATAAGATTTTGGTATTCCTCCTGCCTAACCTCACCACTCAAACCTAAAAGCTTGGCTCCTCTACCTGCCCACTGCCCTTTTCCCCCTTCAGCGACATAGTAAGAGTCCTTCTGATAATATGACCCAGCCTGACCTACCGAGATTGTTGTTACCGAAAGCATCCTGCCACCCCTCTCAAGTAGCCTTCTTTCGTTGCGACAAAATCCATTGCTCTACCTCCGATTTGATGTACCCGACAGCAGTCCCACCCCCAAGGCTTATGGATTTTGGAAAATTTTCTGTTTTTGTTCGCCTCCAGAGCGTAGCTCTTGATATCTGAAGCATTTTGCACACCTGGCTTGGCCGGACTATTTGAATGTCCTGATTCGGTCTAACTATCTCCATATTTCCTCCTCAAAAAATTTATTTGATTCCTACTTTTGGTGTACCAAGCTCCTAGTTTTTGGTACAATAGACACGTTGTCAGCATTCATGCTACCAATGGTAGCATGAATGCTGACTCTGGTAAAGAGTGCTTTTATTTTTAGCCGGTTTGGAATAGATGGAATTAAAGAACGCAAGCGAAAGGGTTAAGTATATTAGGGAAAAACTTGCCCTCCCCCTAAGAGATCTAAGCGGTCTACTAGGAATTTCGGATGCCCAATTATCTCGTATTGAAGGCGGAAAAAGGGCTCTAACAGAAGATGTTGCCTGCTTATTTGAAAATATCTTGCAAGTTAACAAAGATTGGCTTCTTGGGAAAAGCACCAAGGAAAAGATATGGGCAACATGGAAAATTGACTCCAACCTTCAAGAGCAAGAAGACAAAGTTTCATACCTTAAACACTACGGAATTAGAACTCGGGGCGAATTATTGTGGATAGCAGGAGAAATTCGTAAAGTGTGGGGCAACATGACAATCAAGTCTGCCCTTTTTCACGCACCTGAAAGGGGAGCTACTTCAGCATGGGTTGCTACTATAGTTCACTGCATAGATGAGTTATTACGTCTAGAGATTCTTAACTTAGCTGAAGTAAAGTCCTACCTAAGCTCTGAATCCCCTTCTGGAATGAAACTAGAAGAACACCCGATAAAATATTTACCACAACTCTACGCCCATGAAAAAGTAAAATTTACTGTCGCTAAATCAGCTACTAAGTGTTTTCTATTTTTACTAGAAAGCACTGTATACAAAAACAACAACCTCCCAAATGAAGTAATTAAACGGATTTCAGATTTGCTATCGCCGTGGATTTTCTTTGTATTAAAAGCCTCAAAACATCCGAACGAATACTGGCCTATGGTCGATTTTTCACTACTAGAGAAAGTAGCTCCATCAGGCAACTTTGAGCTAACTCACAACACCTGTACAACCTTGGTCACGTATGGAGAAGGCTTCAAATGTACTATATCTGTAGCTGATAAAACAAAAATAGAATGCGATGGATTCTATCTTTATGCATTGCATGATGAGCTAAAGCAAGAACTTAGAACTGACAAGTGGGATTGCATACCGAAGGATCACGACACAAAAAGCAATCATATCGAGATTGGTCTGAAGGAGAATAATCGAATCTAGGTCACATTAAGCAATGAAGAGCGTGTGGACTTAGAGGCACTAATTAGTAGCATTCTCGACAGTTCAGATATCCTTGTTGCACTAACGCATGACATAGGCAATAAGTACGGTGCCTTATAAAACTACCTCTGATTATTTATCATATTTGAATTGACCTTACCGAAAGATCTTTTGAACACTAATCCCTTGGCTACTGAGTCTTGCGAAGCATGCGTTCAGCCTAGCTAACTAACAAGTGCCCTAGGATTTTTTACAGCAACTCGCAGTAAGGCTAACGCTGGGCCTGAAGGTTTGCGTCTTCCCTGCTCCCAGTCTTGCAAAGTTCTAACGCTTACGCCAAGCAGTGCCGCAAATGCCGATTGGCTCAATTTCATCTTCTCTCTGACATCCTTCACGTTGTCCGGCAACTTCACAGTAAAACGCTTCCCCTTGCCAGCTTTTATTTCTCTGATTCCGTCCAGAATTTCTTTACCAATATTACGCTTACTCATTTATCAATCTCCTCTCTAAACTTACGGAGCATTTCGTGCGATATATTTTCTTTTTCGTTCTTGGCATACATTGTTAAAAGCCATATTTCACCGACTTTATTCTTCCAGTAGTAAATAACCCGATACCCGCCACGCTTGCCACGACCAGCGGCTCCCCAGCGAAGCTTGCGAATACCGCCGCCTCCCCGGATAATCGATCCCGCTTCAGGATTCATCACAAGCGATAGTTGCAAGGCGGTATATTCATCGTCGCTGAAGTAATCGCGTACAATCCTGCTAAATAACGGCGTTTCGATGAACTCCATCTACTACTTCCCCATTATACGGCAATGCCGTATATGTGCAATATCCTATTTTTTAACCAGATCAATGACTTTACCTCTTTCCATTTCCCCGCTAACAATTGATTCCAGCTTCCGGCTCCAAGCATTGAGAGCCTGTCGTTTCTCGTTGTCATAAGAATGGCGATCATAAACTGCGGTAACGCCGGATTCGGCATGATTCAAAATCTTTGCCACTACCAAGCGAGATATTCCAATAGATGTCATATGGCTGGCGGCGGTTCGCCGCAGGTCGTGCGGCGTGAAATGCTCAACCTTAAAAACATCCATGTTGCGAGTTATCGCATGCACTACAGAGCTTGGAAACAGAGGAGAATCTTTTGGCCCTCTGGATGGAAAGAGCCATCTTGATTCACCGGAAAGCTTTTTTAAATCCTCTAGCAAATCAAGAACCAGAGGAGATAACGGTACACGATGCGGAAGCCCATTTTTCGATTTTTCAGCTGGAATAGTCCAGAACCGACTATCCATATCAAACTCAGACCATTCTGCTCCGACAACTTCTCCCCGCCTTTGGGCTGTGGCAAGCTGGAGCTTTAAAACAAACTTAAGACCTTCCGTAATTTGCGCTTTATCGAGCCCAAGCCAGAACGCCTTTATTTCATTCTCGCTCAAAACTCTGTCACGCCTCGTTTCCTTTCCCGGAGCGACAACCGCTTCGCAAGGACTCGTTTCCACAAGATCACGGCTAAGTGCGAACCTGAACATTTTTCTTATTACTGCAAAAGTTCTATTCGCCGCAATCGGTGCGCCTCTCCCTACGATATTATCAAGAAGCAATATTACATCTCTTCGCTTTACAGCTTTCGCCTTTCGCCTGCCCCATAGCGGCAGTACATCCTTACGAAGAATCCGTTCATCCTCTGCGGCACTTTTCTTGCGAGGTCTTGCCCACTTTTCAAGGTAAACCTCGACCAGATCGTCAACCGTTGGAGCTTCACGATTAGCTTTTTTTGACTTCACCCATTCCGACCCGGGATCAACACCTCTTGAAAGTTTTTCTTTGGCATTGGCTACTCTTACTCTCGCTTCGGCAAGAGTTATACGGGGGTAGGGGCCGACAGTCATCATCCGTGACTTCCCTTCATGGCGGTACATGAAGATAAAGGTTTTCCGGTCTTGCGGAGAAACCCTAACCCCTAGTCCGGTAGAGCCGTCTTCCCAAGAGATATATCGGCTTTCCTTGGGCTTCATAGCCCGAACTTTTGGATTGGTAAATGCCATACTGCTCCCTTGATTATCTGCTAGCCACGGTTCATATGGCTAGCATTTTACATGAAATTCGGTGATACAGGCAAACAAATAGTGAAACGACTATTTAGCTAATTACCTATTTTTAAAGGGATTATCCGTCATTTTTATGTTTCAGGATATTTCAGGATGTTTCAGAGTATCTGATTCGAAGTCAGATGCTCTATCCAGCTGAGCTACGGGCGCACTCTTTTAGCTATTCTAGCCCAAGATAGATAGAAATTCGTATAGATGGATTCTGGGGTGATAAAGCTATCCAAGCTGGAGAGCTAGTTGGCTACAGCTTTGCTTGAGCCGGAAGCATCGCCGGAATCTTTTATGCTTATCAGCTTTTTGTCCGACTCTCCTCCAGAGCTGTCCATCTGCACGTTGCCTTCTACGCTGGCACCTTCCTGAATTACAAGAACGGAGGTTATGACATCGCCTTTTACATGGCCTGTCGCGGTAAGCTCCACTTTTTCGCTGGCCCTCACGTTACCATTCAGCTCGCCCATAACAATAAGATGTCCTACCTGAAGCTCGGCGTCAACCCTGCCGGACTCTCCGATAATAAGGCAGTCGTTTGTCTGTATCTCGCCTTTGAAAAGGCCGTCTATCCTGACAGTGCCATCGAAGCTTAAAAGGCCTTCAAACTCCGCGCCGGAGCCGAGAAATGCTTTAATGTTTCCAACGTCGTTAAATTTTTTTGACAACCTTATTCATTTCCTTGAAAAATATTTGCTATTCGTTCTTCCAAGAACACGCCGCCAGTATATCCCAATAAAGAAAAAAGAGCTAAACAACTTTTTTAAAAAATTATATGCCGGTAGCCGCAATCGAAAAAAAATCATCAAGCTGTCTTTTGGAAGGTTTTGACCCTGTTTTAATATAAACAGGATTTTTGAAAATAAGGTCGAAGCCTTCGATTTTTTTATGCAGACGCACCAGCCGGTTAGACGCGCCGCGCACGATACTTTCCGCGACTTCTTTTGGAGAGCAGTCGGCACCTGCCGTAAAATTAAGATAAAACCTGCTGGAAGTAATCTTCATTTCTTTAACGGCACCCTTATATTCCAACAAGATATCGGGGATGATTATCGCTAAATCACTTTTCATCTTAGAGTTTAAAAATTCATCAATGGAAAAGCGAATCGCCATATGATATTCAAGGTCGGAAATAATCATCTGCCAGCAAGACCTCTTTGACCGTTTTTAAAAAACCGGAACCATCCAAGAAAATGCAACAAAAAGTTTCATCGTTATAAAGAGCTGGCCATCCCGATTCTCTTTAGCGATTCCTCTTTACCTAAAGCAGACATCATTTCGAAAATACCGGGCGAAACAGTTTTGCCTGTCAACGCCACTCTTACCGGCTGTGCCATCGCTTTCATTTTTATAGAAAGTTTTTCAGCTGATGCTTTGAAAGCTTCGTTAAGTTTTTCGGAATCGGTCACGCCAAGC
The DNA here is from genome assembly GCA_024275955.1 of Nitrospirota bacterium. GTDB lineage: Bacteria > Nitrospinota_A > UBA7883 > JACRGQ01 > JACRGQ01 > JAJRYD01. The sequence goes on along the minus strand of JAJRYD010000017.1, from coordinate 21,548 downwards.
TCTTCTATCAGCTTTATCGCTTCCTTTAGAGCCGGTTTTGTTTCTTTGGTTATAAACTTCGCTTTCGCCTTTTCATCAAAGACCACGCTTTCCGCAAAAAAGAAATCTGTACCGGATGCCAGCTCCACAAGCGTGCGGGATCTTTCTTTAAGCATAGGGATAAGCTTTAGCATATCTTCCCGCGTAGCGTTTTGGTGCTTAGCTTTGACGAACGGCATTGCCGCTTCGGCAAGCTTTTCATTGTCCATCAGCTTTATATGCTGTACGTTGAGCCACGCAAGCTTTTCATCGTTAAACACCGCGGGCGAGAGCGTAAGGTTTCTGAGCGAAAATTTTCCAATAAGGCCGTCTACGGTAAAAACCTCTTCATCGCCATACCCCCATCCAAGCCTAGCGAGCATATTAACGACAGCCGACGGCAGAAAACCTTTATTTCTCAGCGAAAGAACAGAACCAGAGCCGTCTCTTTTACTTAACCGTTTCTTATTATTGCCAAGGATAAGCGACACATGAGTAAAATTGGGCGGTGAGTAGCCAAGAGCTTTATAAAGGTTCAGCTGTTTTGGTGTGTTCGCTATATGGTAGTCGCCGCGTACTATATCGGTAATGCCCATTTCCGCGTCGTCTACAACCACTACAAGGTTATATGTAACGTTGCCGTCGGTTCTGCGTATTATGAGGTCGTCCAGCTCTTCGTTTTTGGTTTTTACGTCTCCTCTAAGCGTATCGTGAAAGACGGTACCCCCCTCAATAGGCATTTTAAAACGTATCACATGCGGTTTAGACTGGTCTCCATCTTTATCCCTGCACTTTCTGTTATACATAGGCTTCTTTCCGGCTTTTTGCATCGCTTGCCTCGCGGCATCTAGCTCTTCCTTCGTGCAGTAGCAACGGTACGCCTTGCCGTCGGCCAAAAGTTTTTCTACCTTCTCCTTGTAAACTTCGGTACGCTCACTTTGGTAGTATGGGCCTTCGTCAATATCAAGCCCCAGCCACTTTAGAGATTCGAGAATTTCATCGACAGATTCCTGCGTGCTTCTCTCTTTGTCGGTATCTTCCATTCTCAGCACGAACTTGCCTTTTTGATTTCTAGCGTAAAGCCAGTTAAAAAGCGCGGTACGCGCGCCGCCAAGATGAAGCGCCCCTGTGGGGCTTGGAGCGAAACGGGTTTTTATCATTTAATCTTTCTTTGGTTTTATGGTCGGTTTTAGGTAAAGGTCTCTAAGCTGTATCGGCGATACATCGGAAGGGGCATCGACCATAAGGTCGAACGCTTTTTGCGTTTTTGGAAAGGCTATAACGTCGCGTATAGATTCGGAGCCTGTAAGTATCATCGCAAGTCTATCAAGACCGATAGCGATGCCACCATGCGGCGGCGCGCCATATTCCAACGCTTCAAGAAGAAACCCGAACTTTTCTCTCGCTTCATCTTCATCTATGCCAAGCGCCCTAAAAACCTTGTCTTGCAATTCGCGCTCATGGATACGGATAGAGCCGCCGCCGACTTCGGTGCCGTTGAGAACTATGTCATACGCGTCGGTAAGCGTTTTTGTTGGGTCTGTTTCCAGATGTTCGCGGGTCTCTTTCGTTATTGTCGTAAACGGATGGTGTATCGCGACATATCTTTTATCTTCCGGCTTGTATTCAAAGGCAGGCGGGTCGGTCACCCATACAAAGTCGAACTTGCTGTCGTCAATAAGCCCTTGCTTACCAGCAAGGTGAAGCCGTATATGCGCGAGACCAGCGCAAACGACATCCTCGCTGTCGGCAAGAAAAAGCATCGTGTCGCCGTCTTTTGCTCCTAGCCTTTCTTTTATTTTATCTAGCACGCCATCTGGAAAAAATTTCGTTATCGGCGAGTTGTACGCGCCGTCTTCCATTATCTTTACCCACGCGAGACCTTTCGCGCCATGAATCTTCGCTTCTTCGGTAAGGTTGTCCATATCTTTACGGCTGTAGCCGGTGATGCCGGGAGCGGCAAGACCACGCACCACGCCGCCGTTCTTAAGCACTCCTTTGAACACGTTAAACTCTGCCTGATTCGCAAGGTCGCAAACATCGCTTATAAGAAGCCCGAAGCGGGTATCAGGGGCATCTTTCCCGTAACGAAGCATTGCATCGTGCCATTTTATCCTCGGGAACGGACGGGGGATATCGACCCCTTTAACCTCTTTGAATACCAACACGAAAAGCTCTTCCATTATTTCGATAATTTCATCCGACGACATGAACGACATCTCCATATCTACCTGCGTGAACTCCGGCTGACGGTCTGCGCGCAAATCTTCATCGCGGAAACATTTTGCTATTTGGTAATACCTATCAAACCCGCTAATCATTAAAAGCTGTTTAAACAGCTGAGGGCTTTGCGGTAGTGCGTAGAATTTCCCCGGCGCAACCCTGCTAGGCACAAGATAGTCGCGCGCCCCTTCCGGGGTAGATTTGGTTAGCATCGGAGTTTCTATATCTAAAAAACCGTTTGAATCGAGAAAGCTTCTTATTATGCTGACGAGCTTTGCCCTGCCGGCAATCTTCTTTTGCATCTCACTCCGGCGCAGGTCGAGATATCTATACTTCAAACGCATAGCTTCGGAGATATCTTCTGATCCGTCAAGGGGGAAAGGCACTGTTTTTGAACGGTTTAATACCAGCAGTTCATCCACATAAACCTCTATTTTGCCTGTCGGAAGGTTGTCGTTCACAGTCCCGTCAGGACGCACAGAGACCTTGCCAGTTACCTCTATAACATACTCCGAGCGGATATCGCGCGCATGCTGGTGGGCTATCTGCCCTATTTCGGGGTTTAGCACTACCTGTATAATGCCTTCTCTGTCGCGCAGGTCGACAAATATCAGCCCGCCGTGGTCCCGTCTTGAATCTACCCATCCTTTTAGGGTTACGGTTGCCCCGTCGTTGCCGATTCGCAACGCCCCGCAGTTGTGAGTTCTCTTAATATCAGCCATTTTTCTCCTTAATTTAAGAGAGGTATTATACTTTTTTTCCTTTGGAAATGAACCGAAAAGGCGCGCTCAAACTGCTCCTGTCAGCTTTGTCCGGAAATCTTTTCATTCCTGCTACCAGCTACCTGCTTAACAGCCTTCAATATGCGGATGAGGCGGTTGAGAAGTTGAAATTCCATACTGTTTGTGGTGAACTGTTCCCTTCCAAAAACAAAGGAGGTATCGGAGCTGTCCAGTTTTAATAACTTTCGGCTAAGGATGAAGGCAAGGCGGAGCGCCATGAGAGGCAAAAAAGAGTTTTTGCAAGCCTCCGTAGTCTACTTCGTTCTAAAGCTGTTGATAATAGCGGTTACCTCTGCTTTCGTAACATGCGGTGATTGTTCCACGTCGCTTTTAAGGCATGTCATTCATCTTGCGCTTTTCACTCATTTTATCTACGCCGGTATGCGGATAACATCTTCCATAATAGCGGTTGCATGTATTTTTAGGGGCGGCGCGTATCTTGTCAACTTCTTTGCCGGCACCGGCTATCTGCTCGAACTGCCGCTAACAGGTTCTTCGCTTGCTGTTATGCAGGAAAGCGGGTTAGGGCATTCGGTGTTTTTTATCAACGCGGTTCTTATGTTTGCGATGGCAGGGATGATAATAAGAGCTGTTATGGCGCGTGGCTGGAAAAAAGAGCCTGCCAAAGAGCCGACCGTCGAACATGCCGGCGAAACTGTTTAGCCGGCTTTCTTTTATGCTGTTCTGCACTCTCAAGATTGAATGCCGCCGTCTCGCCGGCGAAGGCATCAGCCTTTCTGTCGCCGTCAGCGTATAAGGGGGCTATTGCCGAATGAGATAAATTTGATCTTTCTACAAATTACCAACCCCTAAAGGCTCTGTTTTTGCGAAGTTAGAAAATGAACTTCTCCTTAAAATGCTCAAAAAACTCTTTCGGCAACAGTCCCATAAGAGCTGTAGATTCGCAGTCGGCAATCTTGTTGTGCAAAGATTTTGCGGAAAAACCGCCAAACACTGTAGAGCGGGTAGCCCCTAATTTACCGAGTACCTTAATCTTTCCTATCAGGGCGCGGCTACCTGCTTTTACCGCCCACGGGCTACTCTACCGCTTCGGTTAGTTTGAGGAATATTGATTCAAGTTTATCGGAATCGGAACGCGCCTGTGAGCCAAGCTCTTTTACAGTGCCTGTCGCTATTATTTTTCCTTTTTCTATTATCGAGATTTTATGACATAGCTCCTGCGCCACGCCGAGAGTGTGAGTAGACATAAATATGGTATTTCCCTTTTCGCAAAAAGTTTTAAAAAGTGCTTTTACTACTTTATGACCATGCGGGTCCAGCCCTACCATAGGTTCGTCTACAACAATTATCTTCGGGTTATGTATAAGAGCGCCGGTTATTACAAGCTTTTGTTTCATGCCGTGCGAATAGTTTTCTACCAGTTCGTCTTGCCAGCCGCTAAGCAGAAATATACCGAGCAGTTCTTTTCTAAAAGGTTCCGCCTTTTGTCTGCTAACTTCGTAGATGTCGAGCATAAGGTTTAGAAATTCCTTTCCGGTAAGTTTGTCGTATATGAACGGTTTATCTGGAATGAACCCAAGAATCTTTTTTGCCTCTTCCGGTTTTTCCTGTATGTCTATTCCGTTTATGAAAACCTTGCCGGAGGTAGGTATTAGAAGCCCTGTAAGCATTTTTATTGTGGTGGTTTTTCCTGCTCCGTTCGGCCCTAGAAATCCAAAACAGATGCCTTTGCCTACCGATAAGTTGAGGTTTTTTACGGCAATAACCTCTCCGTAGTTTTTTCTCACGTTTTCAAAGCGTATCACCCGGTCATTATACAATTTATTCTCCTTTGCAAAGGCGCGCTAGGCGTACAAGCGGGTCTGTTTTAAAGCCTGCCATTAACGGCAGAATATCTCCGTTTGATAGAGGCGAAGTGCCTGAAAAGATGCTAAAACTTTCTGAAAAGAGCAGAGCTATCGTTTGTGCTGTAAGGGGCTGTTGCCGAATAAGACAATCTTGGTTTTGCTACAAATTACCAATCTCTAACGGTTTTATTTTAAAGAAGTTAGAAAATAAACTTTCCCTTAAAATGCTCAAAAAACTCTTTTGGAAACAGTCCCTGTAAGTAGAAAAAACCTGAAAATACAACATTTCAAGGAAAGATGCCGTGCTAGGTCAGTGTTAGCTATCGGTATTTTGAATAGAGGGCGCTATCTTGCTGTAGAAGCGGCGCGATAGCCGGCTAAAATCGGGCTTTTGCCAAAAAGTATTGGGAAATCAATCAAAGAGGTTTAAAATTACCTTATATCAACCGTTTGGAGTCAGGAAAGGTTCATTCTATGCGTTACAGGCTGTCTAAAGATGAAAAAGGCGCTTATCTGCTAAAAGTGACGAAGTACGGGCAGGAGCTTCTTAACGATCCGCTACTAAACAAAGGCACCGCTTTTCCAGCGGAAGATAGAAGCAATTTCGGCCTTGAGGGCTTGCTTCCTCCATACGCTTCCACTATGGAAGAACAGCTTACCCGCGTAAGAGGAAGTTACGACATAAAGAGAAGCAACGTGAGCAAGTATGTTTTTCTACGTTCACTGCAGGATAGAAATGAAACGCTTTTCTACGCTTTTCTCCGTAGATATATAAACGAGATGCTTCCGATAATATATACCCCCACCATCGGTGATGCGGTAGAGCAACATGGGCATCTATATAGGAAGCCACGCGGTCTTTTTATCGACTCTGAGAATGTCGGCAAAATGGAGGAGATGGCCAAGCATCTTCCGTCAGCGGCTAAAGATCTGAGAATAATTGTTGTTACCGACAGTCAGGGCATTCTTGGTATAGGAGATCAGGGAGTCAGCGGTATGGCGATACCTGTTGGAAAACTCTCTCGTTACACAGTTGCCGCTGGTATTCATCCGTCGCAATGCCTTCCGATATGTCTTGACGTCGGCACGGACAATCAAAAACTGCTTGACGACCCTCTCTATCTTGGTAGCAGACAAAAAAGGATAAAAGGTGCCAAGTACGACAGCTTTATAGAAAAAATGGTCGACGGAGTTAAGAAGAACTTTCCAAACGCCATTTTGCAGTGGGAAGATTTTTCGAAGAGCAACGCGTTTAAGAATATGGACAGCTTCCGCGAAGCTCATCCATCTTTTAACGACGACATAGAGGGGACAGGAGCTGTTACCCTCGGCGGGGTTATAAGCGCGATGAAAATAAAGCGGGAAAAACTTTCCGACCAGAAGTTCGCCATCTATGGAGCCGGCGCGGCAGGTGTCGGTATTGCCCGTCAGCTAAAAGCGGCCCTCTTGCTGGAAGGAATGAGCGAACAGGACGCGGCCGGCAGAATATTTATCATAGATTCCAGAGGGCTGATATGCGATGACCGCGCGGGGCTGGAGGACTATAAGAAAGAGTTTGCCAAACCGCGGACAACTGTGGAGAGATGGCTGATAGATAACCTGCATGAATATTCTCTGCCGGACGTTGTAAGGAACGGTCGTATAACGGTTCTCATCGGCGTGTCTGCGCAGAAAGATTCTTTCAATAAGGAAATTGTCGACATGATGATGGAAAACAGCGTTAAGCCGGTAATCTTTACACTGTCGAACCCGACTTCAAAGTCGGAAGCTGACCCACGCTGGCTTTTAGAGTATACCCTCGGCAGGGCGATAGTCGCTTCCGGCTCGCCGTTTGCCCCTGTTACAGTAAACGGCAAAGAATACGAGATAGGCCAAGGCAATAACGCGCTTATATTTCCCGGCATCGGGCTGGGGGCTATTGTCGCTAAAGCAAGAGTGATTAAACCTTCTTTTTTCGCCTCTGCCGCTTTCGCCATGGCGGAGGCTGTGCCAAAAGAACGGCTTGATAACGGGGTAGTTTACCCAGACTTTGAAGACCTTTTTGAGATTTCCTTTAATGTCGCCAAAGCTGTTTATCTGCAGGCGAGAAAAGAGGGAGTGGGGAGAGATGTTGAAGGGGATATTGAAGAGGCGATAAGGGAAAGGATGTGGATACCATCCTATTCTCGTTACGTTAAGTAGGGCGGTTATGCTGATAACTGTTTCCATCCCTTTCCATCAATCAATGATAGAATTACCGCACACTCCAAGTGAGCAGGAGCGGCTTAGCTTTTAAGGTTGACGGCTGTTTAATCTCTCTTTGGGCAGGCAATGTTTGGGACAGGTGGGGGAGTTGATGTTGGGCGGCAGTACCTACAGCGGGGAAAAGAAAAGCGACGGCGAGGTTGCCGAGTTTTCCGACCGTCTAGGCGCAGATGACGGCTCAGATATAAAACTTGCCGTAAAAACGCCTCTTGGTGTTTTGATCCTGCTTTTAATGCTTGCAGGCATGCTTAGCGCGTGGGGGACGCACAGGTTTTTATATAAGCCGGTTTTCGAGAGAATCGAGAAATCGGACAAAGCCCGCGACCTTCAAACCAGCGAGATGATAATGACTCTGAAATTTTCCCAAAAGATATCAATTCTTTTTATGCCTATTAAGCATGCTTTTTTTGCGGTTAACTCTCAAAACAGAGGTAAAGAGCTTCAAACGCCTTCACTGGAGATAATAGTAGAGGAGTCGCTTGAAGCGGAACGCTACCTACGGGATATTATCGAATTTCGCAGGGGTCACGGCAGACATTTTAGCGAACGGTTTTATCTTGAGGTTTGGGATGACACGATAGAGCAGGTAAAAAAAGCGGATGCCCTTTTTTTGATGATGACCGACTTTGCCGGATTGCCGACACAGCCTAAAAACGAAGAGAACCGTAAAAAACTTTTGGCTGATATCTCGGCATCGGTTCATCTCATCGAGGCAGAAGTAAAAATGATTATTTCCAGATTGTCTAATAGAATGCCGTCTCTTCGGCTTTCTTATAATGAGGAATATAAAAATGACGAAGCGGCCCAAGCCGAAATATTGCCGCGCGTACAGCTTCTTTCCTACGGTGCTTCGGCATTTGTCGTGCTGTCTGGGCTATTGCTTTTATTTATTCATGGTCGGCGTGAACGCGGGAACCTGCTTATGAGTGAAAATAAAAACAGATATCATGGCCTTATAGAATTTGCGAGCGACGCGATTATCGTGGCTGACGCAAAGACAGGAATAATTATTGATTCAAACCGAATGGCATCGGAGTTTACCGGAAGAACGAAGGAAGAGATAGTAGGCACCAACCATCTGGAACTCTACCCTGAGGAATTACGCGGGGAATACCAGCAGATATTCGAAGAGCATGTAAGGCATGGCAAAGGTGTGGCGCCGGAGATGTTGATGCTTCGCAAAGACGGCAGTAGGCTTGATGTCGGGATAACCGGAACACTCTTGCAAATATCGGGAAGGACTGTCGTTCAGGGGATATTTAGGGATATTACCGAGCATAAACTTATGCTGAAAGAACAGGAAATACTGCTCGCGCAGTCTGTTCAGTCGATCAAGGAAGCTGAGGATGCAAAGAAAAAGGCCGAAAAAGCGAACCAGCTAAAGTCAGACTTTCTTGCGAATATGTCGCACGAGCTTCGAACTCCGCTTTCCTCCGTGCTTGGATTTACAAAGCTAGGTAGCGATTATCAGGACAGGGTGCTGAACGATTTCGTGGAAATTGAAAAAGAGATAAACAGAGTACTCTTGGCTATCAGTGAGCTGTTCATCGTTTCTAATCAACGGACAAAGAAAATTAAGGCAGACAATGACACTGTCGGCATAGATAAGGAGGCGGTAGAGGCTGTTGAATCGGCTTTAAACAGCTTAAAGTCCGCAAAAGTTTCGATGCAGGAGACAGGGAGGTTTAATAATATTGTAATCCAGCAGGGGGAAAAGCTCTTAAACCTTATAAACGACCTTCTTGATTTAAGCCAAATCGAAGCAGGGCAGTTAGATGTTGTAGCCGAACCTGTCTCGGCCTGCTATCTTCTCTCGTCGGTTCATAACGCTTTGATATCGGCCGCTGTCGAGAAAAATATAACATTGAAGACCAATATGAGTAGCTTCTTGGAGGATGACCTTATTTTTGTAGGCGACCAAAAACGGCTTGAACAGATTTTTCAAAATCTTGGTGAAAACGCCATAAAGTATTCCGATGCCGGTACGGTTAAGCTTGGCATCAGGGCAGAAGAGGGCAAGCTTCTTCTCGAAGTGCTTGATGAAGGGTGCGGCTTATCTAAACACGACACGGAGGTTATTTTTGATAGGTTTCGCCAGCTTGACGGATCTATGACAAGAAGCCAGGGAGGTGTCGGCCTAGGTCTTTCCCTTGTGGAGAGTCTAATAAAGGCGATGAAAGGGACTGTCTCCGTAACATCGAAAGTGGGCGAGGGCTCGTGTTTTACCGTGTCGCTACCGCTAGAGATGGTAAAAACGGATAGTAGCGGGAAGCTTAGCACTGCCGAGGAATATCTGATACAAGGTAAAAATATACTATTAGTGGAGGACGATCCTTCCATAAGAATGCTTATCGGGGAGATGCTCAAAGGGAACGAGATATTATTTGCCGAGGATGGGGCGCAGGGGTTGGAAGCGATAGAAGATAAAAAGGATTTTGATGTTATCCTTCTGGATATGCATATGCCGAAAGTAAGCGGAACCGAACTGTTAAAACATTTGCCGGATAACTTTTACTGTCCTATTGTCGTTATCTCCGCGGATGGCACGGTGGAGAAAGAGCAGGAAGTTTACAGCATCGCCAAAGAAAAAGGGATAACGCTTGAATACCTTGTTAAGCCTGTCGCGTCGAAAACCTTGCAGGAAACTTTTGCGCGTCTTGCCGTTGGGTGAGACAGGCAGAGCTTTGCTATAATCCTAGTATGAAGGCAACAGCCAACATTATGAAAGGCGTACGGGTAAAATGACAACAAAAAGAGAGATGCTTCTAGGCGCCCATGTCTCTATAGCCGGCGGTGTGGAAACCGCGCCGGAAAGAGGAATGTCGGTCGGCTGTACCGCCATGCAGATTTTTACGAAAACTTCAAACCAGTGGAAAGCGAAACCACTTGAAAAGAAATCTGTAGACGCGTGGTTTGAAAAACTAAAAGGATCTAAAATATCTGCCGTAGCTTCTCACGATTCCTATCTTATAAACCTTGCTTCGCCGGATAGCGCGCTGAGGGATAAATCGCTAAAGGCTTTTATAGAGGAGATTAAACGCGCCTCCGTACTTCGGATACCACTGCTTGTTTTTCACCCTGGGTCGCATGTCGGAAGCGGCGAGGAAGCGGGGCTAAAGGCTGTTGCCAGCTGTATGAACGAAGCTATTAAAAAAACACCGGAATGCGAAGAGGTTATCCTTACGATTGAAACGACTGCGGGACAAGGAACGAACCTCGGCTACAAGTTTGAACATCTTGAGTACCTTATTGGTAAAACGAAAAACAAAAAGCGCGTCGGCATCTGCGTAGATACCTGTCATATTTTTGCGGCAGGCTATGACTTGCGAGACGAAAAAGAATATAAAAAAACTTTTAAAAAACTGGACAAAGCTGTGGGGCTGGAAAACGTAAAATTTTTTCACCTTAACGATTCAAAAAGGGAATTTGAGTCAAAGGTTGACCGGCATGAACATATAGGAAAAGGTTTTCTTGGGGCAGAGCCGTTTCGCTTTCTTATGAATGATAAACGTTTCATTGACGTGCCGATGGTGCTGGAGACCCCTAAAGGAAAAGATATGAAAGAAGATGTCGAAAACCTTAAAGCCCTCAAGAGGCTTATTAAAAAGTAGCTCTACGAACCTCTTCACCGGATTGTGACCGGAACCCTGCATAGGCGTTAAGACGGCTAGAACGGAATATCTGGCTTGTTTTTTCCGAGGCTGTTGAACATCGTATGAAGAATAAGGCGGAACTCTTCCTCCTCTAGCCCTCTTTTCATATGTCCGGTAAATTCTTCTGATCTGGTAATTCTTTTTCTGAACCATTCAAACCAGTCGTCGTTCGCGGCGCACTTCTCTTTTATTTTAGTAAAAATATCGAGCCGTATCTCCTTCGACTCGGGGTCGCTGTAAAATTTATCCCAGTCGTAAAGGCCTGTATGCAGGTTTTTGTTGGCGTCGATTATTCTGGTAAGTCTTTTTTGAGCGCTCTCTCTAAACTCATCTCCAAACATATCATCTACAGCTCCCATGTAGCCGTAAATAACGTCGCGGGGGATTTTGCCCACGACATGCTCGCTTCTAATCTCTTTAGAAATCTCTTCGTTGGAAACCAAAGGTATTAACGCCGATATTTCGTGAACTATAAGACGACCGAAGAAGTTTTTTCTCTTTTCCTGCACTTTGAGAGCCGCGCTTATTGAAGAGGCGCCGTTGCTACAGCTTTTGTTGATACCTTTCAGGTAGGCATCAAGACCTGTCCACGATTTTTTAAAGGCTTCTGTCAGTATCTCTTGGCTTATGCCGCCGCTGGCAAGCTCTCCGGCATATAATTTCAGCGCGTGTCTTGCTATTTCGTGGCAGGTGGTAAGGTTGTGTTCTTTTTTCTCCTCATCAGCCTCACTTTTATCGCTCTCTTGGGAGTTGGGTTCTTTGGTGTCAGACACTAGAAACTCCTTCCATCATAAGCATTTTACCGCTACCTACATCATATAAGAAAGATAGATATTTTTCAAATATATGAAAAGGAAGGAGATTCTAGCACCGCTGAGCCTTTTCCGGCATTTAGAGCCTTATTTTTAGACAGTCAGGATACAGCTACAGCTCTCGGAGCCTTTTGGTAAAGATGCCCCTCTTTCCACCTTTGCGTTGGGGTTCAGTGCTTTTGCAAAGCCTTCTACCCAGCTGTCGAGCAGTCCGCACATAATGTCGGCAGGCGCTCCGACGCTGTCCCATTTAGGCTTATGCAGGCAGTCGCTGTGGCTGATTTCCATCGAATTTTCATCTTTCTGGTTGAATGACCCACCAGGGTCGCATGGCATTCCTTCCAGATAGGATTGGTTTAGCTGGCTGGTAATTTCGTTTAATCCTGCCGTGGTCCCAGCGTCAGCTTTGGCTGTTTCTCCGCCATGTTTCGCAAAAGCTTCTTTCAGCAGTTCGCCGCTTTCATCTGGGAAGCGGTAAAGCAACGCCGTAACCAGCGATGCCTCGGCCGTTTCAATTTTGTCTATAAGGCTTTGCAAGAACTGGTGTATAGGGTTGTCGCCCAGAAGTTCTTCAAGCGGGGTATCGCCAAAATCAATAGGCCCGTCCGGCATAGCGGCCTTTATGGTTTCTTCGGCCTCCTCGCCGAATTTATCTTTAAACGTTTTAATGATAGACTGCGCGCGCCCAGCGGCGACCTTTATCTTGTTATACATCAGGTGGTGGATAGGGCCTAAAAACATACTCATTTTATAAATTCTCCAGAAATCTTTTAACCGTTATTAACAGAGCTGATTATCGCGTTAACCTCGTCGAGGATTTTCTTAGTCTTTATACCATGCATTGTCGCTGTTTGCTCTAGCGTTTCAAATGCTTGTCCGGGGCAGGTAAAGCATCCTTCGCCGTAATGCTTTTCGAAAACCGGCTTAGTCTCCGGGTAAACCTCTATGAGTGAGCCGATAAGAGTTTCGCTTTCGCACAGCTCTCCTCTTGCTATCTTTTTTCCTTTGGCCATTGTGTCGGCGGCCTTTTTTTCAGGAGAAGGGCCGCTTTTTATTTTCGGCGCGTTACCGGCACTGCCGGATTTTACTCCTTCATTTAGTTTTGCGAGAAAAGCTGTTTCATCTACTTTATGAATTTTGCATGCCTGCGAAATGGTAACGCTTTTCGCAAAGCTCGCCATCGCCTCGGGAGTGATAATAGCTTTCAAGCCATGCTCGTTAAAGATATCCGCAAGTCCCGGCCAGTTGCCAAGTATCCCGGGGACATTGTCTGAGCCATCTATAGCAGGAGCCTCTTCTTCTTCTTTTTCCGGAAGCATTACCGGAATAATATTGTAGGCAAATAGAAATATGCCTGCCGCTTCAAGCAGAGAAGATGCTATGAACCCTGCTTGGGGTATCCCTTCCCCGCCAAGACCGTCTAGGGAAGCAAAAACCACTATGCCGATAAGCCCGATATTGACGAGGTAAAAATGGACGGCGACAGTTCCAGGGTGTTTGAGCGGGCTAGCGTTAAAGCGTGGGAGTATGTGGTAGGCAACACCGTATATGAACATAGACATAAAGCCCAAAAGGTTAAGATGTACATGTATGAACCTGAAAATATACGGCTTGTCTGCCGCCATTCCGATATGAAGCCCCATAAGTACGCCAAGTAGCAGGTAGCCTATAGAGGCGAGTATAAATAGTTTAGGGTATTTTTCCATTGTCCCGGTTTCTCCTCAGCACGTTAGTGCCTTTTTACAAAGGCAAAGACTTATTATAAAATAGTTTCGTTAAACGGTTAATTATTACTTTACTAGATAACTCTAAATTTGAGTTGGAGTGTTATGACTTTTATCAAAAAGGATATTGAGAGCGTAAAACTCTTCTCCGGCCTGCCCGATGAGGCGCTGGAAGAATGCTCAAAGCATGCTGATGTTCTGGAGTTTAGTAAAGGTGAAATTCTATTTGAAGAGGGGGATCCTCCTGCTCATCTATGGTGCATTATTACGGGAGAGGTTAAGGTTTTTAAGGAATATGCCTCTGGAAAAACGGCGATTATAGGGATTTTCGGGCAAGGTTCCGTCATCGCCGAGGTAGCGGTGATAGACGGCAGGCCGTACCCTGCGTCGTGTCAGGCTGTTATCGCCGGTAGAGCTGTAAAGATAGAAAAAAATGAAGCTCTGCGGATCATTACATCAAACCCTTCGGTGGCCCACACCGTAATGGCAGGGCTTAGCTCCAAAATGCGTTCAATAACAGACGACCTCGGCAGTATGGCTGTGCAGACGGTAATCCGGCGGCTTTCACGCTTTCTTCTAAATATGGGGGGGAAGATGGGCAAAGTGGAAAAGGGGAAAGGCCTACGGGTAGAGCTGTTCCTCACAAGAAAAGAGCTGGCGGAATGTATAGGAACATCTTTTGAAGTTGCTGTGCGTTGTCTTGGCCGTTTGCAGAGTGATGGGGTAATAGAGGTTGATGGCAAAAATATCCTTATAAAGGATAAAGGAAGGCTTAAAAACCTTGCCGACAACCTTGACGGAGGGGCCGATGTCGGCAGGTAGTCGGAACGGAGCTTCTACCTAACGGGACTGTTTCCAAAAGAGTTTTTTGAGCGTTTAAAGGAGAAGTTCATTTTCTTACTTCTTAAAAATAGAGTCTTTAGTGGTTGGTAATTTGTGGAAAAATCAAATTTATATCATTCGGCAACAGCCCACCTAATGGCAAAGAGTTTCTCGAACAACCTGCCGAAGTTCGGGCGGGTTTGGCCCTTGCTAACGCGGTCAATCGAGCTTTACCGGAAACTTTATTCTCTTCCCTTTTTTATCTGTGTAAAAAAGATGTCCGTTTGTCAGGGCGAACAGATAAACGTCGCGTGTAACTTTTACATCCTGTTTGCAGTAGTCTGCTATCAGGCCGAGCTTTCCTTCCTTGAACCACTTGAGCGATTGAAGCCCGTCGGCGCTTTTCTCGGCCCCTACGGTGGCGGAAGCGATGTTGTTTAGCCCCACTCTAAACCCGATGCTTTTTTGTACCTTTTCTATTAAGTCGAGCGTCGGTAATATATCTTTTAGAGGTTCGTCGGTGTATCTCTTTAATACCCCGTAGTCGAAACTGCGCGAATTAAAACCGACGACAACATCAGCACTTTTCAACAGTTTAAGGAGTTCCGGCATGTCGTCTTCATAAAAGACTTTGTACTCGCCGTCTGCCGAGTCGTGCGCCACGCCTACAGCTACCCGCATAAGGTGCGTGTTGCCCCATCCGCCTACTTCACTGGCTGAAAGCTGTGTTTCAAGATCGAAAACCACAACGCGCTTTTGTTGCTCTTGGTTAAAGTCAAAACCTATCTGTCCGGTATCGTTTATCATGCCGTAGGCTCTCCGCTCATGATGGAAAGTATATTGAATGCCAGTTTGGCGGCGGTAAAGTCCGGCGCGTGCGTCCCCTCAATCGGGGCAAGCTCCACTAAGTCGGCGCCGATAACCTTTTTAAACCTGCCGATGGTTTCTATTATTTTATTTATCTCATACCAGTTGTATCCCCCCGGTTCTGGTGTTCCTGTCGATGGGATTATTGAAGGGTCGATAGAGTCTATATCAACCGTGAGGTAAATTTTTTCTGGGAGTGTTTCAAGCGCTTTTTCCAGCTTATCGGTTTTCAAAGAGTCTTCAGGGCTTAGAATAATATATTTTTGTTTCTCTATAAGTTTAGCTTCTTCGATTGAGCAACTTCGTACCCCAAGCTGTACGGCAGGCGCTACCTCCCGCACACGGCTCATAACCGACGCATGGCTGTGGATAGTGCCTGAGTAGCTTTGGCGCAGGTCGGCATGGGCATCAAGCTGTACTACCCCTATTTGCGACTCTCCAAAATGCTTGACCACCGCCCTTACGGCAGGGCCTGTTATAGAATGTTCTCCGCCGAGCATGAACGGCTGTTTGCCGTCGGATACGATTTGCGCGACAGCAGTTTCTATTCTTGGCATAACCTCTTCAGGTTCGCCCGCGCAGTCTATCATCTGCATTGTGGATAGTTTGAGGGTTTCAAGGTTTTTTCCGGTAGTAAAATCGTAGGTCTCTACGTTTTGAGATGCGTTTAGTATAGCCGCTGGGCCTTCATGCGTTCCCTGCCCGTAGGTTACTGTTCCGGCATACGGCACAGGCAGTATAGCGATGGAAGACGCATCGTAGGAACAGCTTATCCCGCCAAAATCGAAATCGTAAGAGTTCATCCCCTTTTCCACATCATCTTTGTAACAGAAAAATGATAATATTAGAAGATGAAACGATCTCTGATTTTCTTTTTGCTTTTGCTCGTTCCGCTCGATGTTTTGGCGGTAACGCTGGAAGAAGAGATAAAAATAGGTGCTAGATCCGACAGGTATATACGCAAGATGTTTCAGGTAAGTGAAAATAAGGCACTGCAGGAGTATGTGCAGTCTGTCGGCCAAAAGCTACTCGGCTCGATAGACGACCCGCAGTTTGAATACCGCTTTACGGTTTTAGAAGATCCTATGCTCAACGCCTTCGCTTTGCCGGGCGGATACATATATGTAACTACCGGCATGCTTGCGTATCTCGACAGCGAGGCGGCGTTGGCCGGCTTGCTTGGGCATGAGACTGGGCATGTAATAGGCCATCATTCCGTTAAACAGCTGAAAAAGAGCATGGGCGACATGTTTCTCATTTTCGCAGGTTTGGCTGGAAGCGTCGCGAGCGGCTCGAGCAGCGGCGACAGCGCCGCACTGCTTGTTGCCGGCAGTTCCATATCGGCTATGAAAAAACTTGGGTACGGGAGAGAGCTGGAGTTGAATGCCGATGAACTTGGGATGATATATGCCTACGAGGCAGGTTACGACCCGAGCGAAAGCGCGAAAATGTTTCGTACCTTGCGGTTTAAGTCAAGAGTCGGGGGGGTTGGGTATCATGCTTTTATCGCCACTCACCCAGACACGATAGAGAGAATTGTACGGGTTGGAGAAAAATCGCAGATACTTCTTAATAGGGGCAAAAAGACTTTGGTAAAAAGAGATGAGTATATAAACATGGTAAGAGGATTGCCGTGGGGGAAGGTCGACAGAAGAAAAGGGAAAAAAGCCAAACCGGAATACCGCCTAGAAATATACAGGACCAAAAAAGGAGACAGCTTTAGAAGCGTGGCGGCTAAACTTAGCGGAGATGAAAAGCTTGCCTTCGAAACGGCTGTAATGAATTCGATGATTCCAGAAGAGGATCTTCCAGAAGGAAAGCTTATAAAAGTTCCGGTTCCAAGAAAGCTTTTCAAAGAGTTGTCTATCTACAGCGGTGTCGATACGCCGGCCAAAAAGAAAGGCAAACAAAAATAAGGCCCCTAAAAGCTGTGTACAAAACGTCTTTTTAAAGAACTTACAGCCATTTTCCTCTAATTTTTTGTCTGCGTTTCGGCTCTTTTCACGGTCTGCCTTAAGCGTTATAGACCGTTGCAGATTTAATAGGCGCATTACCCGCCATTGCCACCCCCCCCAATCGGTTGCTATAATCCGTTTCAGCTATGGAAAATAAAAAACTGCGCGTGGGAGTTATCGGTGTCGGACGGATGGGTACTTTTCACCTCAACTGCTATTCAGAGATACGGGATGTCGAAATTGTGGGAATTGCCGATGTAAACCAAAAGCTGGGCAAGGCTACGGCCGAAAGATTCGGTATCGAATATTTTGAAAATTACAGAGATCTGGTGCAACAGGTCGATATAGCGACCGTTGCTGTTCCTACCAAGCTTCATTACGAGGTTGCGAAAGAAGCGCTCCTCAACGGCACGAACCTGCTGGTCGAAAAACCTATCTCCAATAATTACGAAGATGCTAAGGAGCTTTTTGATATCGCCGAGAAGAATGACCTTGTTTTGCATGTTGGCCATGTCGAGCGGTTTAATGGCGCCGTTCAGGAGCTACAAAAGCTGGTGAAAGAGCCGCTACTTATACAAAGCAGGCGGCTTGGCCCTTACGACCCCCGTGTAGCCGAGGATGGCGTAGTACTCGACCTTATGATTCACGATATAGATATAATTCTCAACCTTGTAAAGTCCGAAGTAAAACAGATTAATGTTATGGGGAGTATAGTCTTCTCTAAGCGCGATGACATAGTTGTGGTGCAGATACTGTTTGAATCGGGCTGTCTGGCAACGGTAACCGCCAGCAGGGCAACGCAGAATAAAATACGGAATATGGCGATAACGTCCCGCGAGGAATATATAAAGATGGATTTTGCCGATCAGGAGATAAACGTCCATCGCCTTGTAACTTCCCAGCACGAATTGAGAGATTCCTCCGGCACTACGAAAACAAAAGAGCTTAAGTACAAAGAAGAGGAAAGGCGCGAAAGGATTTTTGTTCACCGTGAAAACCCTCTAAAGCTCGAGCTTCAGCACCTTGTCGACTGCGTTTTTGAGCGCACCAGCAGAAACGTGTCGGTTGAAAATGAACTAAAGTCGCTAAAGGTCGCGCTCCAGATATTGGAAAAGTTTAAACTGGCTAACGGCGGCTGATGGGCGGCACTCTTGGCCTTATAGCTGGTAGCGGAAGCCTGCCGATAGCGGTTTGCGAAACGGCAAAAAAACGTTCCGTCGCGGTGGTTGCGGTGACGTTCAATGAAGCTAACGCGACAGGGCTTGGCGGTTTGGCAACGGTCTATACGCATCCTATAGGCAAGGTCGGCAAAACAATAAAAATTCTTAAAAGTGCAGGCGCGAAGAAAGTGGTTCTTATAGGTAAATTTAAAAAAGCGATGGTGTTTACCGACCTTATGCTAGATGTTACTGGCGCGAAAATAATGGCAAAACGGATAATGAAAAGAGACAGCTCTATTATGCTTTCCATCATAGAAGAGCTGGAAAAAAACGGTCTGATTGTGGAAAAGCAGACCGATTGGCTACCTAACTTTCTTCCGCCAAAAGGTCTGCTTGGAAAGCATAAGCCGTCTAAAGATGTGCAGGCAGATTTTGATTACGGGTTCGAGCTTTGCAAAGATCTCGCCGGCAAGGATGTGGGGCAGACGCTTATAGTAAAAGGCGAGAGCGTTATAGCAGTGGAAGCGGTAGAGGGAACCGACGAAACTATTGAACGTGGATGCAGGCTTGCTGGAGGGAGCGGAGCGGTAATGATTAAAACAAGCCGGCCCAAACAGGACTTTAGATTCGACATTCCTTCTGTCGGTCTAGCAACCATAGAACATCTTGTAAGCGGCGGCGCTTCCGGCCTTGCCGTAGAGGCGGGCCGCACCGTTGTCGTAAACCTGCCGGAAGTCGTCGCGGCATGCGATGAAGCCGGTCTGCCTTTTGTGGCGATTTAATAATGTCGATAAAATGGCAGATTCGCGCGGTAACAATGGTTCTTACTATAGGCTGGCTACGCCTCATCGCTATGGAAAGCTCCGGCCTTGGCGATGCCGAGGCGTATTACTGGGCATGGTCGAGAAATATAGACTGGAGTTATTACGACCACCCTCCGATGGTAGCGTGGCTGATAAGAATATTTAACAGCATCGACGATACGGGGGTTTTCTGGACACGCTTTCCATCCGCCACGCTGTATATATTTAGCTGTATCGTTTTGCACCGTACAACTGTTCTGATTTTTGAAAGCGACAAGGCGGCTTTCTACGCGCTGATGATGTTCAACTTCTGCCCGATACTGGCGTACGGCGGGTTGCAGATAGTGCCGGATGTACCTGCTATGTTTTTCTGGTTTCTCTTTGTTTACCTTGTCGCTTATCTGCTTAAAAATGATAAGCCTATGCTCTGGTATCTTGTCGGCATTACGGTGGGGCTTGGGTTGTTAAGCAAGTATATGGTGCTTCCTCTTATTCCTTTCACGCTTCTTATGCTTGCGTGGCACAAAGGTTATAGAAAACATTTAAAAGCGCCGCATATATACCTCGGCGGGGTTTTGGGGCTTATTGTCTTTTCGCCGGTTCTTATATGGAACGTGAAGAACGATTTTCCGTCGTTCAAATTTCATCTAACCGAGCGGCATCATTCCGGCAGAGGCTTTGAGCTTAACCATATGGCGGAGGCTCTTGGCGGGCAGATGCTTTACTACTCTCCGTTTATCTGGCTCGCGCTTATTTATGTGGCGTATGTTTTATTCAAAAAAGTTTTTGTGGAAAAGGAAGAAAAGTTTTTTGTTCCTTTTTGGCTCGGCGTTCCTCCTCTCGCTTTTTTCATGCTTATAACTTTCTGGACAAAAGAAAGCGAACCGCACTGGACGGCGCTTGGGTATCTAGCGCTTTTCCCCGCCTGGGGGTATCTGTTTGTCGAAGGCGGAAAGTTTTTCAAGCGGTTTACCGCTCTCTCCCTAGGGGTTGGCTTTATACTTTCACTCGTCCTTTTCTTTCAGACGTTTTACCCTGTCATTCCGTTTGATAAACCGAGGTACGATATAACCAACACCCTCTACGGGTGGGACGAAGCAGGGCCGAAGATAGAAGAGATGTATGCTTCATTACCGGACGATAAACCAAAGTTTGTTATGTCGCACAATCATGTTCTCTCCGGGCCGATAGTCTTTGCTGTGCAGGATAGGATTCCGGTATTCTCGCTGAACAAGAAAACAGACCAGTTCGATTTCTTTGACCCAGCAGAACCGCCTATAGGAGCTAACTTTATTTTCGTTGCCGACAATATCTTTACGGAAGGGCCGTCGGCCTATTATCTTTTTGACAGGGTGGAAGAGCCTGTGGAAATCGAGATACGCCGCCGACGCAATACCGTTTACGCGCGTACCTTTTATCTATACAAAGGCTATGGGTATAGGGGGCTGAAGTAGTAGAGGGCAGGCTAAGGAGAGGCGGTTCAATTTAGTCTGATTATTTACATATTTTTCAGCAAGTTAAAGTATAAGCCGTTACAAGGAATCCACATGGCAGGCGTATGATGGGTAGGAAGTGAGCTAAGAGTGGCTGTAGAATTATTCTGAATGGGATGATAATGGACAAGCGGATTATTCTAGTATGGTAGAATCCTCAAAGCTTATGGGGAACATGAAAACATCAACACTTGAAGAGAAAATTAAACCTTCGTCATCGCCGACAATTCCTTCTTTGGTCAAGCCAAATACTCCCTTGGGACAACTTAATTTGGATTGGAGTGAAAAAGATTTACCTGAGAAGTTAAGGACAAAACATGTCCACAGGCTACATCCATATTTAGGTAAATTCATTCCTCAACTAGTGGAGGTCTTTCTTCGCAAGTTTTTTTCAAAAGGGCAAACGGTCATTGACCCATTCTGTGGGTCCGGCACAGCGTTAGTTCAGGCAAACGAGCTGGGGATAAACAGTATTGGCTACGATGTATCTGCATTCAATGTTCTTTTATCAAAGGTTAAAACTCAAATTTACGACTTTGAACAAGTGACAACAGAAATCAATCAGATACTTGATGAAATGTATTTATACAAAGATGGCACATTGTTTGAACATTCTAAAACAGATGACCATGAGGCATTAAGAGATAATAAATATTTAAAAGAATGGTTTGCCCCAAAGGCTTTAAATGACCTGCTCTTATTTCTAAAACTAATTCCAAAATATAAAAATAAGAACTTACTAAAAATAATTCTTTCACGTTCTGCTAGATCGGCCCGCATGACGGCACACCATGAACTTGACTTTCCTAAAAAACCTCAAACTGAGGAATATTATTGTCGTAAGCATTCCCGCATGTGCAGGCCAACTGACAATGCGTTTAAATTTATTTCTAGATATTGTATGGATACGGTAAAAAGGATAAAGGAATTTTCAGAAGTGCAAAATGGTGCAACTGTTAAAGTGCTTAATTCAGATAGTAGGTTTGCTAAGGTTCCATTATTTCATGGCGTTGTTACAAGCCCTCCTTATGTTGGCCTCATTGATGAATCAAGCCCTTTCTTAGTTGAAATTTCCGGCATGACCGTCACGCTACCTTTGCAACTTTACCGGTATTCAGGATACGTTTCATAATGCTCCTTAATTCTATGAGATGTCTATAGCCGTTTACCTTTCTTAAGGACGG
>JAJRYD010000016.1 GCA_024275955.1 Nitrospirota bacterium | reverse complement strand
TTTGCCTATACTTATCTTCACGCCTTCGGTTTTGGTGAACTTCTTCCTGATTCGTTGATACACTTTGCCGCCACGCAGGTTGTAGATGTGGGAAACAGAAATATCTTTTAGGCGGATATATTCTGCATCGTGAAACAGGCCGTACATCCGTTTGCAATAAGCTTTGGTGGTTGTGCCAGAAACATCGTCTACAAGCCGGTCAATTGAGGCTTTTCAAGCCCTGACCGGTAGATACCTCGCGGCTTGCCGCGGGGAGTCTTCATCTTCTTTAAAATAGAGTTTTTAAGGATTGGTAATTTGTAGAAAAATCAAACTTATCTAATTCGGCAACAGCCCCCTGTTAGGTTTTTTCACAAATTCTTCCCCGCTTAGCGAATGTTGGATACGCACCTTCTAAAAACTTTTATCGGTTAGGCTGGAGGTATACCGTTTGTCGGAGTCTGGTATAGAAGACTCGTATATGCTGTGTATATGCCTATGGCAAATAGAACTGGGCAGACAAGGCTCTTGCCGGCAGGTTCGGCAGAGATGGCTACCGACCTTGTCTACTCCTTCATCTTATGAATGTAGCTGTTTGGGGTTAATATTTGGAGGCACCGCCCAGACTCGAACTGGGGATAGCGGATTTGCAGTCCGCGGCCTTACCACTTGGCTACGGTGCCCCGTATCTTTAAAGGAGGTATTATACATCCCTAACGCTCTTTTTCTAAGCCGACTTTGCTGTATGCTTTAGCTGTAGGCGGGTTATTGATTTCGCCTTTCCGGTACTGTTATCCGCGTCGACTATAACCCCGCACATAACCGCCTCTCCTTTTGGTACTTCCATAAACCTATGGGGGATAAGGCTATGGAATCTTTTTAGAGCTTCGTCCTTATTCAAGCCTATTATAGATTCTACCGGCCCGGCCATTCCTACATCGGTGATATAGGCGGTACCGCCACTTAGCACTCTTTCATCGGCTGTTTGTACATGCGTATGCGTGCCTGTGACGGAGGTTACTCTTCCATCTAAGTAAAAGCCCATCGCCTGTTTTTCGGATGTAGCTTCGGCATGAAAATCTACAAATATAAGCGGTGTTTCGTGCTTCATCTTTTCTATCTGCTCGTCGGCGCACCTAAACGGGTCGTCGTAAAAATTCATAAATGTCCTGCCGATTATATTCAGCACGCCGATTTTAAGATTTCCTTTTTCGTAAACCATCGCGCCTTTGCCAGGCACATATTGCGGAGGATAGTTCTGCGGGCGCAGGAGCCTCGGGTCTTCATTTACAAGCTTTAGCGCGACCTTTTTATCCCATATATGGTTGCCCGAGGTGAGACAGTCTACCCCGATGCTGTACATCTGTTCCGCTGTTTCCTTCGTTACGCCAAAGCCTCCGGCAAGGTTTTCGCCGTTTGCTATTACAAAATCAATTTTGTAATAGTCTATCGTCTTGGCAAGGTTGGCTTTTACAGCTTCTCTTCCTATGCGACCTATTATGTCGCCTATTATAAGGACTTTCATCTGGGCTAACGCGCAAATTCCGTCACTCGTGTTTCACGAACGACGGTAACTTTTATTTCGCCGGGGTATGCCATTTCGTTTTCAATTTTCTTGGCTATATCTTTCGCGAGCAGGTGCGCCTTTCCGTCGTCCACGCTGTCCGGCATTACGGAAACTCGCACTTCCCGTCCGGCCTGTATCGCGAATGTTTTTTCTACGCCGGGGAAAGAGTTGCTTATCTCTTCCAGCTGTTTGAGCCGTTTTACATACGCCGCCAGCATCTCGCTTCTTGCTCCCGGGCGCGAAGCACTTAGAGCGTCTGCCGCCGCTACGAGCGTCGCTATAACTGTCTCGGCTTCCACGTCTTCGTGGTGCGAGGCTATCGAGTTTATAATTATCGGTTTCTCGCCGTAGCGTCTCGCAATGTCTCCGCCTATCGTGGCATGTCCGCCTTCAACTTCGTGCGTGGTCGCTTTGCCTATATCGTGCAGTAGTCCTGCCCGTTTTGCCGTTTTTTGGTCTAGCCCAAGCTCTGCCGCCATCATACCGCTAAGAAAGGCGACCTCTTTGGAATGGATGAGGACGTTTTGAGAGTAGGAGGTGCGGAACTTCAGCCTTCCGAGCAGTTTTATGATTTCTGGATGGATGTTATCGCATCCAACTTCCAGAGCCGCTTTTTCTCCTTCTTCCTGTATGGTGCGGTCGAGCTCTTTTCTTACTTTGTTTACCATATCTTCAATACGCGCAGGGTGTATCCGCCCATCCGTAACCAGCCGTTCAAGCGCTATTCTGGCTGTTTCTCTCTTTATCGGGTCGTAGCACGAAAGGATAACAGCCTCTGGGGTGTCGTCTATTATAAGGTCGACTCCTGTCGCTGTTTCGAGCGCTTTAATGTTTCTTCCCTCACGGCCTATTATCCGGCCTTTCATCTCGTCGCTGGTAAGCTGTACTACCGATACGGTAGATTCGGCCACGGTATCGGCGGCGCATCTTTGTATCGCGAGTCCTATCACTTTTTGCGCTTTTTTATTAGCTTCGTTTCTAGCTTCGTCTTCTATTTTTTTCATAAGGAGTGCGCACTCGTTTCTGGCATCCTGTAAAAGGCTGGTTTTCAACTCTTCCTTCGCGTCATCGCTTGTCATAGATGAAATTGTTTCAAGCTTTTTAAGCTGTTCGTTAATTAGTTCCAGATACCTTCTCTCGCTACTGAGAGTTTTGTCTTGCTGTCGTTTAAGCTCTTTTTCCTTATTCTGGAAATCTTTTTCGCGGTTGTCTATCTGGTCCATCTTCCGGTCTAGGCTGTTGGTCCTCTGCTGAAGCCTTCGTTCTTGGGCCATCAGCTCCTTTTTTCCTTCGCGCATCTCCTGCTCGAACTCGTTTCTTACCTTGAGAATAGCCTCCTTCGATTCTAGAATAGCATCCCTTTTTATGCTGGACGCATCTTTGCCTGCATTGTGGATAATCTGCTCTGCCTTGTGGCGGGCTTTTACTACCTTGCGTGATTCGATGAACCAGTTGACGGCAAAACCGCCTACAAATGCCGCTACGCCTACAGCTATCGGAATTAGTGAAGCTTCCATACCTCAGTCCCCCTTGTTTTCAATATAAGACCAAGCATTCATCAGCGGTGCGGAGCATGAAAAGAGATTTTATCAGATTTTGGGCTTGCGGGCGACGGTAGTTTTTATCTGGAAGTTGGTTCGATTCTTTTCTTTATATGAACCTAAACTTATAGGAACTGCCATAGACAACTGCGGTGCCAATAGCACCCCTTTTGAAATGGAAAGTTCCTGAATAAAAAAACCGCATCTACCGGATAATAAACCGACTAATTGAACAGCCTGTAACCGCAAACCTAAAAATACTAACAACAAAATCTCTTTCGTGCTCCTGCTTGGAACATTAATAACCATTGGTGTAAAATCCGAACTTTCCGGAGTTTACGTTAAAATTTGTTCTACAACTTTTATACTGCGTAATAGGTTATCCAAAGGCGGGTCTCATGTCAAATCGGCTTATCTGAACTGCCTGTATCTTGAAAAGCCGACTGAATATATAATCCGATGGATGACAGAAAATAACAATACTGCGTTTGCCGCTCTGATAGCCGAAAACCTTGCCGCTATAAGGAAAAATATAAAGGCGGCGGCAGAGCGCTCTAAAAGAGACCCTGCAGAAATAACTATGGTTGCAGTGACCAAAAAAATTGGAGTAGAGGCTATCTCTGTGGCGCTTTTACATGGAGTGGAACTGCTTGGCGAGAACCGGCTTCAGGAGGCAAAAGAGAAGTTCGAGCAGATAGGTGATAAGGCCGAGTGGCATTTTATAGGGCATCTCCAGAAAAATAAGGTAAAATATCTCTTTGATATTTTTACACTTGTGCATTCTGTCGACTCTATAGAGCTTGCCAAAGAGATAGACCGCAAAGCGAAGGGCAGAGGCATGGTGATAGATATACTTCTTCAGGTAAATGTCGGAATAGAGGAAACTAAGCATGGGTTTCATCCCGATTTGGTGGCTGGGGAAGCGGGGGAAATAGCGGCCCTCCCAAACCTGCGTGTTAGAGGTTTGATGGCTATTCCGCCAAAGGTTGCCAACAGTGAAGAGAGCAGGCCGTTTTTTAAGAAGATTATGGAGATTAAAAGTAAAATCAGCGGTATGAATCTAGCCAACTGCCCTATGGATATAGCTTCTTTTGGGATGTCTGGCGATTACGAAGTCGCCATAGAGGAAGGTGCCACGCATATAAGGATAGGTAGAGCCATTTTTGGAGGTAGAAATGCTTAAAGGAAAAAAGATAGGTTTTATCGGCGGCGGTTTTATGGCCGAATCGTTGATAAAAGGGCTTGTTACATCTGGAAGTTCTGATAGTGACGATATCTCGGTAACCGATATTAGAAAAGAGAGACTAGACCACCTTGAAGCGGCATACAAGGTAAGGAGGCGTGCTGACAACGTGGAGCTGGCCGGTAGTTTGGACATTTTGGTTCTCGCTGTAAAACCTGACGATATACCTGCTGTACTAGATGAGGTGGCAGGCTCCGTGTCTAAAAACCTTTTATTGATAAGCATCGCCGCTGGGGTGAAAATTTCCAGCATTGCTAAATCTTTTTCGGGAAAAATTGTAAGGGCTATGCCCAACACCTGTGCCGAAGTAGGGGAAGCGGTTACAGCTATATCGTTTAACCCGGCTGTCGGCGAGGACGACGCGAAGCTTGTAGATTCGTTTTTCTCCTCCGTTGGAAGAACGATAACTTTAAGGGAATCGTTGATGGACGCGGTAACCGCTGTTTCCGGCTCTGGGCCTGCCTACATCTATGTAGTTATAGAGAGTATGATACAGGCAGGCGTAGAGGGTGGGCTTTCGTTTGAAGATTCCAGAATGCTTGTTTTGCAGACGGTCAAAGGCTCTGCCGAGCTTGCCATACAGACGGGGGAACATCCGGCATCGCTTAGGGAAAGAGTTACCTCTCCTAAGGGAACTACTTTGGCGGCACTGCATGTTCTAGAGAAAAACAACGTACGCGGAGCCTTTTTAGACGCTGTCGAGGCGGCGCTAAAAAGGTCAAAGGAGCTTGGCTGATGTTTGTGCTTGGTAATTTTATAAACGCTGTTGCTACCGTCTTGGGGCTTATTCTAAATCTTGCTATGTGGCTTATAATAATCAGGGCTTTGCTTTCGTGGGTATCGCCGGACCCAAATAACCCTATAGTAATATTTCTCTATCGGGCGACGGAGCCGATTTTGCGCCCCATCCAAAGGCGGCTTCCGCCGATGGGAGGCCTTGATATCTCGCCGATAGTAGCGCTTTTTGCTATCATCTTTCTTCAGGCGTTTCTTGTCGGGAGCCTTAGAGGGCTTGCGATGAGCATAGGCTTGGGTTAAACCTTTCTATGGAGCGCGCCGTTACCGCAAGCGGTGAAGGACTGTTTCTTAACTGTCGTTTACTGCCGTCTTCTTCCAGAGACGGCATAGCGGAGGTAACTGAGGAGTTCGTCAAAATAAAGGTAACACCGGCTCCGGTCGATGGAGAGGCGAATAAACGGCTTGCGCAGTTTTTAAGCCGGTTTTTTAAGGTTCCCCAAAAATCGGTTACGATTGTTAAAGGTAAAACTGGGAAAAGGAAAAAGATTTTACTAAAAGGGCTTTCGAGCGAAAAGGCTTTAAACATGCTAAAGGATTTTAAATGATAAAAACTGTAGAGTTTGCCGAAAATGGAAACGTGCTTTTAATCGACCAGAGAAAACTGCCGACCAAAGAGATTGTAAACGAATATTCGGATTACAAAGAGGTAGCCAAGGCGATTGTGGAAATGGTGGTAAGAGGCGCGCCTGCTATCGGGGTTACCGCGGCTGGCGGTATCGCGCTTGGCGTAAGAGCTATAGAGACTGCCGACATTGATGTTTTCAAAAGGGAGTACGAGCTTATTCTTGAACTATTAGGCGCGACGCGTCCTACCGCGGTAAATCTTTTTTGGGCGATAGAAAGAATGAGAAAGCTTGTAAACGGAAACAGATTTGCCAGCGTGGATGATATTAAACAGGCTGTATACGCGGAAGCGAGGAAAATTCTTGCAGAGGATATCGTTATAAACGAAAAAATGGGCTTTAACGGAGCCGAGCTTATAAAGGACGGAGATACCATCCTTACCCATTGTAATGCCGGCGCGCTTGCCACCGCTGGGCATTACGGCACCGCGCTTGGCGTTATAAAAGCGGCTCATATTAGCGGAAAAAATATAAAAGTGTTCGCCGACGAAACGAGACCACGCTTGCAGGGAGCAAACCTTACCGCGTGGGAGATGGTAAAGGAAGGTATAGACGTTACGCTGATTACCGACAGCATGGCGGGGTACTTTATGAAAATGGGCAAAATAGATAGAATCGTCGTCGGGTCGGATAGGATTGCCGGTAACGGCGATGTGGCAAATAAAATCGGAACCTATTCCGTGGCGGTTCTTGCCAAAAGGCACAACATACCTTTCTATGTCGCCGCTCCTATGTCGACCATTGATTTCGATATGCCAAATGGCGACGGCATACCTATTGAAGAAAGAAACAAAGACGAGGTTCTCTATGTGATGGGAGGAAAACGGGTTACACCTGAAGGCGTTAATATAATGAACCCCGCGTTCGACATTACCCCTAACGATTTAGTGGAAGCGATTATTACGGAAAAAGGCGTGGCTCGAAAGCCGTTTACCGAATCGTTGGGCAAATTGCGCAACAGCTAAAATAAACCTTTCTCCCTTCGTGTCTTACGGCTAAAGTGTTGCACGGTTCATAAAGGCGGCTCTTTTTTATCCTTAGTGTGGTAGAATAACTCTCGAGTTGTTGTTCAATATTCGTTATAGTCGGGGGTGTTGCTTATGACTATGGATGAAATTCGCGAGTTTGCCCGTGCCTTGGATATTCAATCAGTTTCGGTGTTCGATAATAAAGAAGACCTTATACGAACCATTCAACTTGCAGAGGGAAGCAGTGACTGTTTTGGCAGAGTGCGGGATTGCGCCGAGACTAACTGCGCGTGGTACGAAGACTGCTCCGAAACAAAGGTAGCTTGAGCTTTGATCAACATCTGGCAGACTATCTAGTCGTCCCTGAAAAACTCTATTACCCCTATAGATATTGAGTGAAAGCACTTATTCAGCCTGTTATAATTGCAAGGAATGAGTGATTAACCTTAAAAAGCTGGGGATTTTATGCAGGCAAAAAAGCGTGATAATCAAGGCCTCCTATTCAAAGTTCGTCTTAATCAACTCTCCTTTGTATCGCCTTTCTAATGCAATCGACTGGTCATCTTTCGACGAAACATTCGGCAAGCTTTATGCCGTAGGGATGGGTCGCCCAGCCAAACCGACCCGCCTGATGGTTGGCTTGCACTACCTTAAACATACTTTTGATTTAAGCGATGAAGAGGTCGTTTTGCAATGGGTGGAAAACCCTTATTGGCAATACTTTTGCGGATGCGAATATTTTGAGCATGAAGTTCCGATTGACCCGAGCATTATGACGAAATGGCGCAACCGTATCAAGAGCGATAGACTGGAGAAGCTTTTAGAGGAAACTATCAGAACCGTGTTCAAATAACGGAGCGGTTACTCCACTCCCTGCATTGTTCCGCAACTCTCTATAGCACTCCCAAGAAGAAGCGTTTACCCGCATTTTTAGCCCTATTCCTTGCTTCCGGTTTTGTAATAGCTTATTTTTCTGTAAAGCTTTGGCCTGCTTATTCCAAGCGATCTGGCGGCGCGGGAGATGTTGCCGCCTGTGGCGCTCAGTACATAAAGGATATGGTCTCTCTCTACATCTTCAAGAGATAAAAGGTGCCTGTCCTTATTTTTTGCATGCTTACTGCTTACAAAAATCGGCATATCTTTTGCCTGCACCGTTTTCTTTCCAGAAGCGATTACGGCATGCTCCACGGCGTTCACAAGTTCTCTTATATTGCCAGGCCAGTCGTACTTGAGCATCGCGTTTATCGTTTTGTTGGAGAATTTTTTACTATGGCTACTGCCGGCCTTTCTCCGCATTATTTTTCCAACAAGATTGGGAATATCTTCCTTATGTTCCCTAAGTGAAGAGATATCTACCATCATGACGCTTAACTTGTAGTAAAGATCTTCGCTGAATAATTTCTTTGTCGCCATTTCGTGGAGGTTCTTTCTGGTAGATGCGATAACGCGCGCGCTTGAGCGGTATTCTCCGTTTCCTCCGGCCCTCTGGAAGGTTCCTGTTTCCAGAAAGCTGGCAAGCTTTACCTGTGTTGAAATCGGCAGTTCGTCTACATTTTGCAAGAAAAGAGTGCCGCCGCTCGCAAGGCTAAGCCATCCGGCACTTGACCCTGGCATCCCCGCGAAGGTATCTTTTTCATGGCCGAAAAGATGGTTCTCCAGCATCCCTTGCGCGAAAATGCCACAGCTAACGGTAATAAAGGGAGATTCTTTTCCAAGAGATTCATGGTGGACGCATTTGGCAAAATACTGTTTTCCGGTGCCAGCCTCTCCGGTTATAAGAAGAGGGGAGGATGAGCCGGATGCCAGCTTTAATGATTCTCTTAAAGCTGTCATATGATCGCTTTTACCGTCTAGGCCGTACTCTTGGTTTTGAAGGGCGAGAGAGTTTTTCAGCCTGTCGTTTTCCAGCTCCAGCTGACGTTTTTCGTAAGCCTTTCTCACTATCAGCTCTAGCTCAAAAAGCTTGCAAGGCTTGGTCAGGTAGTCGTAAACACCGTGTTTCATAGCTTCTATAGCGGTGTCTACCGTAGCGGCTCCGGTAAGTATTATCGCTTCAAAGTATGGAGACGATTTTTTTATAGCTTTAAAAAGGTCAATTCCATTTATGCCTGGCATCCGCATGTCTATAATTCCAACGTCAAACGTGTTTCCTTTAATCTTTTCCAGCGCATCTTCGCCAGACAGACATCCAACAGCTTCAAACTCATCCTTCGAAAACCGCTCGATAAGCAGTTTTTGAAACATCTCTTCATCATCAACAATTAACAATCTTATTTTGGCTGACATTAAATATCCTCTTTTTTTCGATTTTTAATCGGCAGTGAAACTGTAAAAACAGTTCTTCCCGGTTTTGATGATACAGATATTTGACCCCCAAGGAGCTGGACTATTCTGTAGGATATGGCAAGTCCCAGCCCCGTTCCCTTGCCCGGTTCTTTGGTCGTGAAAAACGGGTCGTATATCTTATTTATGTACTCGGTAGGGATGCCCTCGCCGTTGTCGATAATATTCAGCTTCAAAAGATCTTTCTTTTTCTCAATGTTTAGAACTATTTTTCCTCCCTCTTTGCAGGCATCTATTGAGTTATTGAGAAGGTTTATTATTACCTGCTCCAGATGGCTTTGATCTGTTTCGATTACAGAGTCCTGCCCGTTGCCGGTAACGGAAATTTTATGGTTAAGATTGCCCATATGGGGCCTGACCATCTGCAGGCATATAAGGGATACCTCTTTTATCCTGCAGGTGGAGATACGGTTTTGCCTTGGACGGGAAAAATTCAGTATTCCGTCGGTAATATTTGAGCATCTTTCGGCCGATTCGGTTATAAGGCGAAGCGTTTTTCTCAGCGTCTCTTTTTTTATAGGCTCTCCATCCTTAATGCTGTACTGCAGGTGTTCCGCGTATCCCTTGATTATAGCTATAGGATTGTTGATCTCGTGCGCCACTCCCGAAGCGAGTTCGCCCAGAGACGACATCTTGGCCGCCTGAATAAGCTCGCTTTGAGTCTGCTTTAATTCCTTGGTTCT
Source organism: Nitrospirota bacterium (assembly GCA_024275955.1). GTDB lineage: Bacteria > Nitrospinota_A > UBA7883 > JACRGQ01 > JACRGQ01 > JAJRYD01. The sequence continues at coordinate 34,195 of JAJRYD010000016.1, read as the reverse complement.
TTCACTTATATCGTGTTCAAGTTTTTTGGAATAGTTGCTCCGCTTTTTTTCCAATAATACCTGCTCGGTGATATCGCGTATCGTCAGGTATAGGACGGAACCCCTCACTAGGTTTATGCTCGAGCAGGTAACGTTGACAGGGGTGCTGGTTTTCCGGTTTCTTTTCTTTATAAAAGAGTTCTCGCTGTAGATTTTCTTATCTATCTTTTTATCTTTGACGCGCGCGAGTATCTTTTTAGGCCTGCTCTTTGAAAAAAGTTCTTTTAGATGCCTGCCTTCCCATATCGCCGGTTTTATTCCGGTAAGCTCGTGTAGCTTGTCGTTGCATTCTATAATTAGGCCGTCTTTGGCCGAAGCGATGATTACGGCATCGGAGCCGTATTTCATAAACCCTTTGTACTTTTGCTCCGAATCGCGAAGCTCTGCCGTTCTCTCGGCAACTAGGCTCTCAAGTTTTGTGTTGAATTTTTTTGTTTCCTCAAAGAGGCGGATATTTTCAAGCGCCAGAGCCGCTTGGCTGAGAATCAGCTTTAGAAACCGTTCGTTTTCTTTTGAAAACTTCCCGATATATGGGTGACTAAGGTTTAGTACACCTATGGTGCCGTTTTCCCCTGTTATCGGCATACATAGAAGTGATGTAATTTCTTTGAGACCTCCCTCTAGGTTTATGAACCTTTTACTCTCTTTTATATCTTTAATAAGAATCGATTTTCCGGTTTTGGCAACTCTGCCGGCAATCCCTTTGCCGACAGATATCGTTTTTAGCTTTTTCGCTTCTCTATCGTCGTAGTAGCGGGTTTTTTTGTCTTTTTGTCCTCTTGCCGCCTTAAGCAAAAGCGTCTTGCCGTCTTGCGCAAGAAGCATTACGGAGCAGTTTTCGGCTGTAAGTTCTGAAATAAGTATTCCTACGATATTTGTGCAGACGGTTTTTTTGTCGAGAGACGAGCTGATAGAATCGTCCACCCGCCTTAGAATTGACAGCTCTTTTACCCGTTGAGAGAACCGATGGTTTGCTTCGGAGAGAGCTTTTGCGAAAATCTTTTTTTCTTTTTTTGTGGAGTTTAGCTGTTTTTTTAAAGCGAGTTCTTTTTTTGAAGGTGCTGTTCTGCTCATATCAGTTCAAACGCCTCTATTTTTTCTTTGTTCTCGGCGGTCTCTCTCATTACCTGTTCTACATCTTTTGGAGAAAGGCCTATCACCTTCGCGGAATTTCTGTTGAGCTGGGGGATTCTTTTATCCCCGCTTGAGCCAATTTTGAGTTTTTTTACGATAATGTTGGAAAGGTGGACTATGCAGGTCAGCTTTTGGTATTTTTTCTCCACTTTTTTGATGTCGTGGTGGCCGCCGATGGCACTGGCTATAGCCAACGGCAGTTTCCACTTGGTCAAAAGAATTTGGCCAGCCTCGTCGTGGGAGATATTTAATATATCTTTCTCGGCTTTGAGAATGTGAAGGTTTTTCTCGCTCGCCATAAGTAGCACCTCTTTAAACTCTTCGCGGAAAAAGGCATCAAATACCACCATTCCTACATCGTGCAGGAGTCCCGCCGCAAACGCCTCTTCGATATCTTTGTAGCCTATCTTTTTGGCGATAATTTTACATGTGGTGGCAGTGCCAAGCGAATGGAACCACAGCTGGTTTTTGTCGAGCGTATATTTATCTTTCCTCTTTGAATCGCTCTTGAAAAGCGATGCCCCAAGAGCGATGCTTTTTACCGTGTTAAGCCCCAGAATGACAATAGCTTGGTGCAGTGAGGTTATTTCCCTCATATGACCGTAAAATGCTGAATTTACAAGCTTTAAAATAAGTGATGTTATTGATTGATCTTGCGATATAAGGTCGGAAAGCTCCTTTGCCGAACAATCTTCCGATTCCAGAAGGTCTATAAGCTTTTTGAATATCGCAGAGATGGTAGGAATCTCCTCTATCTCCTGAATCGCCATTCTGCGATGTTCTCTATCTTCTTTGACGCTAGCCATAAATGTAAAATCCTGAAAAATTTGTAACGACACCTTACCATAGGTGTCCGATACAAAATAGTATTTTATTTTGGCTGAAATAAAAAGTTACAAAAAAAGAAGATGATGCGGCTTGCTAAATTATCTCTATGGAGACGGAAGGAACCCAGCCTGCCCAGCCTGTTGGGAGGGCTATTTCCGAGAATCCGTTTTTATTTGCCCCAACTGTTACCTCGGCACCATCATGTATCAAAAAAACTTTTTTCGAGCCGGCAGATGGGCCGGAACGTACTGTAACGCTCTCTTTTGTTATCACGGCGGCGGCTTTAATCTCTTCGTTGTAAAACTTTGCCATTGATGTTGTCGACTGGATTATGAAAAGAGAACCAAGCAGTATTGATACAGCTCTTATAATATTTGCGGTTTTTTTGCTACGGCTAAAATATTTTAGGTTTATCCGTATAAAGATAAGCAGAATAAAAAAGGAAAAAAGAACGGCGTTGACGACAGCCTGTTCGTTCATAGATAGAAGCCTGTATGGTGCCGAGATAGTTGAGAAAATGATTCCGGTTTTCTCCGGTTCAAGTTTTTCCTTTCTTGCCTCTCTCGCTTTTTTAAGATTAAACCGTATATCTTCGTCTCTTGGTAAAATTTTTAGCGCGCGGTTGTAGTAGAGAATAGCTTTTCCAATTTTTCCGTTATTGAAATAGGCGTTTGCCAAGTTGTAGTAGAGGTGCTCGTTTTCTACTTCGGCAAGCCTATAAAGTTTTATCGCGGTATTGTAATCGCCGGCAAGGTATGCCTTGTTGCCGTTTTTAAAATATTTTTCGGCAAAGCTTTGGGCAAAAGAAGCCGGCGCGGCCAGTGTTGCGAAAAGTAGGGCTGTGACTACTGCGATTTTTCTCAAGATTCGTTCTCCATTTCGCTTAACGCCTTTTTTGCTTTTTCCAGAGCATCTTCCATCTCTTTTTTAGATGCCATCACAGGCCCGAACCGTATCGTTTCGCATTTTTCAATTATTTCCAAAACGAAAGTAAACGACTTGCCGCCGTTGGCGTTTATTTCCGATTTTAGCTCCTCAAGGCTGGTTCTTCCCTCAGAGCCGATACCTAGTTTAAAGGCGGCATACGGTCTTACAGCTTTGTCGAGCTCCATATAAAACCTGTCGGCGTCACCTTTCATTAAAAGCCTTTTCGCTTCGGCAAGACGCTTTTTTGCTTTGTCGATAGGAGTGAGGCTATCTCCGTTCATTTCGGCAAGTTTTTTTGCTTCTTTTTTGCGGATATAGGCAGAAGCTCCAAAAAGAAGCGATGCGAGAAGCAGTATATATCCCCAGAAGATTCCTCTTTCGTAGTATGGCTCTCTGGTCTCTTTTAGTTTTCCGGTTGCCGTTTTTATCGGGCGTAGGCTTTTGGCTACTCTTTTTTGTGGTTTACCTTCCGATGTAGCTTTGCCATAGGAGCGATGTTCGCCAGCCTCGCCGTATGTATTAATAATTATCGGCTTCGTTTTGATTGTTAAATATTGGCCTGTCTCAGGGTTAAAGAAGTTAATAGTAAAACTTCCTATTTCGATATCCCCTTTTTTCTTTGGTACGAGTATGTATTTAAAGGTTCTAGCTCCGACGCTTCCGCCGGCGGTTCTGCTGAAGTTGTCGGCGGTTTCCGGCTCGTACTTTTCGAAAAGTTTTAAGGCAGGTTCGTCCGGTTTTGGAATCGCGTGGATGTTGCCGTTACCTGCTACGATAATTTTTAGCGTTATCGGTTTTCCTGCTTTAGAAGCGCTGTCGCTTATTTCGGCTTTGATGGAGTAATCTCCCACCAGTCCCGAAAAGTTTTCCGGTTTCCCTTTTTCCGGTAACGCAAGCACCTCTATCTCAATATCGTTGGATTTCAGCCTCATGGCGGATGAAAAGGCGTTTACCTGAAAACTGACATCACCTTTTCCAAGCATGAACTTTCCGTCTGTAAGCGGATATAGAAGACGTGACATCTCCGAGATTCTGTAAAGCTTGTCGGAAACTGTTACATCCTTTGTTTTTATTCTCGCATCTTCGGGTAGCTCTTCTTTCCAGAACCCTTTGCTTTCGGGGAAGTTGAAGTTTGCGCCGTCCCGTATCTGGTACCGCTGATAAAAGGCGATTGTATAACCTATCTCCTGCCCGACATAAACCTGTGTGGCGCTTACATCTGCCAAAAGCATAAAGTCGTCTTTTCTAAAATCTCTCTGGCCTTGGAAGATGTCGTGGTCAAACATTCCGCCAAAGAGACTGCCGCCCCTCCTTGCCTGTTGGCGGGATGGAGACCGGCTTTTGGCAGACGATTTTACAAGCTTCACCTTTATAGCATTGGAGAAGAATATCTTTCCACCAGAGGTTGCTGACGCTTTTAAAGTTACCGTTTTGCCGGAGCTTTTGGGAACGAGGGAGTATGTTGTGGTATTTGTCTTTTTAAAATCCATATTTACGATAGAAACTTGGGTGCTACTGCTTTTGCCTCTTATCTCGAACTCCTCCAGCCCCTCTACCGCAACATCTGGGGAAGATGAGAGTGATTCGCCGGAAACGGTTAGCTGTACGGTTAGGTAGTCGTCTAGGCCTACTTCGCTTTTATCCGCGCTAAGCGACAGCTCTAATGGAGCGCCGGAAGCCGATGCAGGTGTACCCAATATAAAGGCGGTTAAAAGGATAGCCGTAATCTGTAGCATCCCTCTAGTCGGTTTTAACTCTTGCATGATACTTAATTAATACGGCGGGAGAGATTTTGCAAGGCGGATATTTGCCTATTACATTCAAAAAGCAAAAAAATAATTGACAGGTAACGGTTATATCAGTAGTATCACTCCTTTACTTTTGAGATTGCCACCGTACCGTATTTAGCGGTATATATCGGTTTTTAGGAGGATTTTGGTGCCTACGGTTAATCAGCTCGTCCGTTTTGGACGAAAAAAGATTAAGAGCAAGACAAGCAGTCCAGCACTTGTCAGTTGCCCTCAAAGAAGAGGTGTTTGCACCCGTGTTTACACCGTTACGCCCAAAAAGCCGAACTCGGCAATGAGGAAAGTCGCCCGTGTTCGGCTTACAAGCGGATTTGAAGTTACTTCCTATATTCCGGGGGTTGGCCATAACCTTCAGGAGCACGCCATAGTTCTTATACGCGGAGGCCGCGTTAAAGATTTACCAGGTGTTCGTTATCATACGGTTCGTGGAACCCTCGATACGCAAGGGGTTGACGGCCGGAACCAAAGACGCTCGAAATACGGAACCAAACGCCCCAAGAAGAAATAAGGTTTATTTAAGTTATGTCGAGAAGAAGAAAATCTGTAAAAAGGCCGATTATGCCCGATCCTGTTTACGGCGACACGCTGGTAACTAGGATCGTTAATATGATAATGGTTGACGGAAAAAAGAGCCTTGCCGAAAGAGTGCTTTACGGCGCTTTGGATCAGGTAAAGGAAAAGATGGACACAGATCCGCTTCCGGTTCTCAAAAAAGCGATAAGCAACGTCAAGCCGATGCTTGAGGTAAAGTCCCGCCGTGTCGGCGGTGCCACATATCAGGTACCTATAGAAGTGAGGCCCAACAGGCAGACAACACTTGCGATAAGATGGGTAGTAAGCGGATCTAGGGCAAGAGGCGAGAAAGATTTTAGGCTCAAACTTGCCGGAGAGATAATGGATGCCGCCAATAAACAGGGTACCGCGGTAAAGAAAAAAGACGACACGCACAAAATGGCCGAGGCAAACAAAGCCTTCTCTCATTACCGCTGGTAGGAAAAAGAGATAATGGCCAGAAAAACTCAGCTTGAAAAGATGCGCAATATAGGCATCGTTGCCCATATAGACGCAGGCAAAACAACAACGACTGAAAGAATACTCTTCTACACAGGCGTTACCCATAAAATAGGCGAAGTACACGACGGAGCCGCCACGATGGACTGGATGGAACAGGAGCAGGAGAGGGGCATCACCATTACCTCCGCCGCGACCACATGCTTTTGGAGAGACCATCATATAAATATTATCGATACCCCGGGGCATGTAGATTTTACGGTAGAGGTCGAGCGTTCCTTGAGAGTGCTTGACGGCACTGTCGGTGTTTTTTGCGCGGTCGGCGGCGTAGAGCCGCAGTCGGAGACTGTATGGAGGCAGGCCGACAAATATCATGTCCCGCGGATAGCTTTTGTAAACAAGATGGACCGCACCGGAGCCGACTTTCTTAATGTGATAGGCGAAATAAAGGAAAGGCTTGGCCATAACGCCGTTCCGCTTCAGATACCTATCGGCGCGGAGGAGAACTTTTCGGGCATCATTGATTTGGTAAAAATGCAGGCTGTTGTCTATGCCGACGACGATAAGCTTGGTTCGACGTTTAAACTGGAAGATATTCCTGCCGAATATAAAGATCAGGCCGACGAATGCAGAGACAAGCTCCTTGAGGCGGTTTCCGAAGTGGACGACTCTATAATGGAAAGATACCTAGAAGGCGAGACCGGATTCAGCGAAGATGAGCTTAAAAAGGCTATAAGAAAAGCTGTTCTCGAGATTGCGTTTATTCCTGTGCTATGCGGCTCGGCGTTTAAAAATAAAGGTGTGCAGGCGCTTCTCGACGCGGTTGTAGACTACCTTCCGGCACCTATAGATGTTCCGGCTATTAAGGGTGTCGACGCGGAAGACGAAGAAAAAGTAATAGAGCGCAAATCTTCCGATGACGAGCCTTTCGCGGCATTGGCGTTCAAAATAGCAACCGACCCGTTTGTCGGACATCTTACGTTTGCAAGAGTTTACTCCGGCGTTCTTCAGTCCGGTTCTCACATAATAAACACTACCCGCGGCAAGAAAGAGCGGGTAGGGCGCATTTTGCAGATGCATGCTAATAAAAGAGAAGAGATAAAGGAAATCCGAGCTGGAGATATAGCGGCGATAGTCGGCCTTAAAAGCTCGCTTACAGGCGATACCCTTTGCGCGGAAAACAGCAAGGTCATTCTCGAGCGGATGGTATTTCCAGAGCCTGTAATATCTATAGCTGTCGAGCCTAAAACAAAGGCGGAACACGAAAAACTAAGTAGCGGTCTTGGCAAGCTTGCGCAGGAAGACCCTACCTTTAAGGTAAAGGTAGACCAAGAAACAGGTCAGACCATTATCTCTGGTATGGGCGAATTGCATCTCGACATTATCGTAGATAGGCTGAGGCGCGAGTTTTCGGTTGACGCGAATGTCTCCCAGCCTCAGGTTGCCTACAGAGAGACGATTCGCGACACTGTCAATCAGGAAGGCAAGTTCGTGCGCCAGTCCGGCGGACGTGGACAGTACGGCCATGTCTGGATAAAGATTGAGCCGAGGAAAGCCGGCGAAGGCTACGAGTTCGAAAACAAAATTGTCGGCGGCGCTGTTCCCAGAGAGTTTATAACTCCTGTAGATAGAGGTATACAAGAAGCGCTCGATAGCGGTATTATCGCCGGCTATCCGGTGATAGACCTGAAAGTAACCCTTTACGATGGTTCTTTCCACGATGTCGATTCGTCGGAAATGGCATTTAAAATAGCAGGTTCAATGGCTATAAAAGAGGGCGTTAAAAAGGCCAAGCCTGTTATTCTTGAGCCGATAATGGACGTGGAGGTTGTAACACCCGAGCAGTATATGGGCGATGTAGTCGGCGATCTTTCGTCACGCAGAGGGAAGATTCAGGAAATGAGCGACAGAGCTAAAGCTAAAGTGGTTCGCGCGGAAGTTCCACTTGCTTCGATGTTCGGCTACGCGACAGATGTAAGGTCGCTTACTCAGGGCAGAGCCAATTACACGATGCAGTTTAAACATTATGAAGATGTGCCGAAAAATATCGCGGAAGAGATTATCACAAAGTATACAGGTACCGACAAGGAAAGTGTTGCCGTCTAGGCGTTTGGAGGGATTGTAAGTAATGGCTAAAGAAAAGTTCGATCGTAGTAAGCCCCATGTGAACGTGGGAACTATCGGTCATGTTGACCACGGGAAGACAACTCTTACCGCGGCTATAACCGAAGTGTTGTCGAAGAAGGGATTGGCCGATTATGTTCCTTTCGATAATATTGACAACGCTCCCGAAGAGCGTGAGCGCGGCATTACCATAGCTACCTCTCACGTTGAGTACAATACGGAAAACAGGCATTACGCCCATGTCGATTGCCCCGGTCATGCCGATTACGTTAAAAACATGATAACCGGCGCGGCGCAGATGGACGGCGCGATTCTTGTTGTAAGCGCGGCTGACGGCCCTATGCCCCAGACGAGAGAGCATATCCTTCTTGCCCGTCAGGTCGGCGTTCCTTACATCGTTGTTTTTATGAACAAGGCCGATATGGTCGACGACCCTGAGCTTGTAGAGCTTGTGGAGCTTGAGATACGCGAGCTTTTAAGCAAGTACGATTTTCCGGGCGACGATATTCCTATCGTTCATGGTTCTGCTTTGGAGGCGCTTAACAACCCTGATGATGAATCTAAGAACAAATGCATCATGGATCTGATGGAAGCTATAGACACTTACATCCCCGAGCCAAAGCGCGATATCGACAAGCCTTTCCTTATGCCTGTTGAGGATGTGTTTTCTATTTCCGGCCGTGGCACCGTCGCTACCGGCCGTATTGAGCGCGGCATCATCAAGGTTGGCGAATATGTCGAGATAGTCGGCATGAAAGACGAGACCGACAAGACAACCGTAACCGGCGTCGAGATGTTCAGAAAGCTTCTCGACGAAGGCAGGGCCGGCGACAACGTAGGTCTTTTGCTTCGCGGCACCAAACGCGAAGAGATAGAGCGGGGGCAGGTTATGGCTTTTCCGGGGAGCATTAAGGCTCACAAAAAGTTCAAGGCGGAGGCTTACATCCTTACGAAGGACGAGGGGGGCCGTCATACTCCTTTCTTTAAAGGCTACCGCCCACAGTTTTATTTTAGAACGACCGACGTTACCGGCTCCGTGATACTGCCCGAAGGTGTCGAGATGGTAATGCCTGGCGATAATATTAGTATGGATGTTGAGCTTCATGTTCCTATCGCTTGCGAAAAGGAGCTAAGGTTCGCTATCCGTGAAGGCGGCCACACTATCGGTGCCGGCGTCGTAACGGAGATAGTTGAGTAATTTATGGCAAGAGTACACGGACAAAAGATAAGGATAAGGCTTAAGGCGTACGACGCGAGCATACTGGACAAATCTGTAAGAGAGATAGTAACCACCGCGCGGGATACAGGTGCCAGAGTGGTTGGGCCGATACCTATCCCGACAAGGATAAATAAATGGACTGTCCTTCGCTCGCCTCATGTAGATAAAAAATCTCGTGAGCAGTTTGAAATAAGGACGCATAAAAGAATTTTAGACATTCTTGACCCGACATCGGGGACGGTAGACGCTCTTATGGAGCTCGACCTTTCGTCTGGTGTCGATATCGAGATAAAACTTTAGGACTAGAGAAAACAATGATAGGACTTCTGGGAAGAAAAGTTGGGATGACGCAGGTCTTCGACGAGAGTGGAAACTGTATTCCGGTTACCGTTCTTGCGATGGGTGAATGCCGTACCGTTCAGGTTAAGACAAAAGAAAAAGATGGGTACGACGCGATTCAGCTGGGATTTGACGATGTCACCAAGAAAGATAAGAAAAAAGTTACGAAAGCCCGAATGGGTCATTTCAAAAAGGCCGATTTAAAACCGATGAAACAGCTTCGGGAGTTTCGTATGGACGATGTTTCCGATTTTAACCCGGGCAAAAAAATCACGGTAGAAATCTTTGAAGACGGCGAAAAGGTTCAGGTCAGCGCCACCTCAAAAGGGCGTGGCTTTGCCGGTGTGTTTAAAAGGTATAACTTTGGCGGACAGTCGGCGACAAGGGGAAGCCACGAAGTGTTCCGTCACGGCGGTTCCATCGGCAACCATACCGAGCCTGCGCGTGTCGTAAAAGGCCGCAAGATGCCGGGCCATATGGGAAACAAAAGAATATCCCAGATAAGCCAGAAGGTTTATAAAGTTATGAAGGATAAGAATCTTCTCCTTGTAGTCGGCGGGGTTCCAGGCCCTAACGGAGGGGTAGTGGAAGTGGCAAAAAGCAGAAGACATTCATCGGGGAAAAAGCAGAATGCCTAAAGTAGACGTAATCGACAGTTCTAAAAAGGTTGTAAACAGTCTGGAGCTTTCCGATAAGGTTTTCGCGTCTACTGTAAATCAGCCGATAGTTCATCAGGTAGTTGTCGCCCAGCTTGCCAAAAGGCGTGCCGGTAACGCCTGCACAAAGGGGCGTAGCGATGTAAGAGGCGGCGGTAGGAAGCCGTGGGCCCAAAAAGGAACCGGCCGCGCGAGGGCAGGCTCTAACAGCTCTCCGTTATGGCGCGGCGGCGGTGTTACCTTCGGCCCAAAACCGAGAGACTACACCAAGTCTGTTCCAAAAAAGATGAGAAGCGCGGCACTTAGCTCCGCGCTTTCAAGCCTTGTTGCCGAGGGGCGGTTTGTTGTTGTTGACGCGCTTGCTATGGATGAGGTTAAGACCAAAAAAGCTGTAGAGCTTATGAAAGGTATAGACGCGCGTACTCCGGCGCTGGTTGTTTACAGCGATGGTTGCGATAATTTCGTACGGGCCGCCAAAAATATTGCCGCTTTAAAGACCATTCCGGTCGCGGGGCTTAATGTATACGACCTTCTTAACGCGGAGGTGGTTGTATGTACCAGCGACGCTATAGGTAAAATTGAAGAGAGGTTTACAAAATGAGTAATCATTTCGATATTATCCGCAGACCTGTGCTTACGGAAAAAGCGACCGACCTGCGCGAGAACCTTAATCAGGTTGCCTTCAAAGTAGACCGCAGGGCGAACAAGAGGCAAATTTCCGAAGCGGTAGAAAAAATATTCAATGTTAAAGTTATAAAGGTAAGGACTATAAATGTTCCCGGAAAGCCCAAAAAGCTTGGAAAATTTTCTGGGATGAGGACAGGCTACAGTAAAGCTATAGTTACCTTAAAAGAAGGTGACAAAATCGAGATTTTTGACAAGGTGGAATAATGGCTGTTGCTAAAAGTAAACCGACATCTCCGGGAAGAAGACACCAGACTCACCTGAAGCGTGTCACAGACGACAAAAAACCGGAAAAAAGCCTTACCTCTGGTAAGAAAAGGATAAGCGCCAGAAATAATAACGGCAGGGTAACTGTGCGTTTTCGCGGCGGCGGTCATAAGAGAAAGTTCCGCCTGATAGACTTTAAGAGGAATAAAGACAATATTCCGGCAAAGGTAGAGGCGATAGAGTACGACCCAAACAGAACGGCGCATATAGCCCTGCTGGTTTACGCCGATGGCGAGAGGCGCTACATTTTAGCGGCGGCCGGCCTGAAAAGCGGCGATAGCGTAATGTCCGGCGATTCCGCCGGCATAAACCCTGGCTGTACTCTTCCTATAAGAAAAATACCGCTTGGAACGATTATTCACAATATCGAGTTAAGGCCCGGCAAAGGCGGGCAGATGGTTCGTACTGCCGGTGCTTCGGCACAGCTTGTTGCCAAGGAAGGAACGATGGCTCAGGTAAAGCTTACCTCCGGCGAGGTACGGCGGATATCTGTTGAATGCAGGGCGAGTATAGGTACGGTAAGCAATTTCGAGAACAACAGCGTTACCCTAGGCAAGGCCGGCAGGAAACGCTGGCTTGGCAGAATGCCGCATAACAGAGGTGTTGTAATGAACCCTGTTGATCATCCGCACGGCGGCGGCGAGGGAAAAAGCTCCGGCGGGCGTCACCCATGCACTCCGTGGGGTCAGCCGACAAAAGGCTACAAGACAAGGAAAAAGACAAAACTTTCTGATAAATATATCGTGAGCAGGAGGAAAAAATAGGTGTCTCGTTCACTTAGAAAAGGGCCGTATATAGACCATAAGCTAGAAGCAAAAGTACTTAAAATGACTCAGGGCGAAAATAAAAAGCCTATCAAAACATGGGCGAGAAGATGTACCATCACTCCCGATTTCGTAGGGCTTACCATGCAGATTCATAACGGCAGAAAGTTCGTTCCTATTTACATGACGGAAAATATGGTAGGCCACAAACTTGGCGAGTTTGCCCCTACAAGAACTTTCAGATCCCACATATCCGGCAAGAAGTAGCCCTCCAAATAATAGGGAGAGCAATCCGGTAAGCCTGCCTTATAGGCGGTAAATGTAATCGCCGGAAATTTATATACTATACCAGCCTCCGGAGTGAGCTGTTTTTCTGCAAGTTTCAATATCGGCGAACCTGCTATACCCCTGCCGGCATCTGTGGGATAATGTCTCCCGTGTAGCTGGAGGGCCTTAATGTTTGGTGGGAGAGCGGTTTTATTTTTGATTCTTTTATCTGGGGTAGCCGGATTTTTTATCGGCATCTCTTTTGACAATAGAATTTTAGAGGTTGTTCCGCAACTGGAAGTAGCTGTAGGGGTTCCTCCAAAAGCGTATGCCGGTATAAAACCGGCAAAAGAAGCGACAGCTGTAAAACCTTATGAGATGACAGTCGAAATATTCCCTCCTGCTACCTCTGTCGCGGAAGATGAAGTAACAGATACCGTAAACTTGCCCGATGAAACAGGTAAAGCCGATGATTCGGTCGGTTTTCTTTTGGATGGTCTTCTCTACGACAATAACGGAAGTAGCTCCGCGCTTATAAGGGATAGGCAGTCTGAGACTGCCGATATCGTAAAGGAAGGCGAAACTATAAACGGCTACACGCTCTCCCGTGTGGGGAGTTCAAGCGTTACCCTAATTAGAGGCAACGATTTTTTAGTGATTGATATAAAGGACTGATAATGACAAAAATTTTTCCGTTTAGTATTTTGGGATTGCTGTTTGTTTTCCTTACAGCCGTTCCCGCTTTTTCATTTGAGGTTAGCGGGCTTTTGGTGCCGGAGAGTTTTATCGTGGATGAAGACACCGGCATTTATTATATATCGAATATAAACGGCGGCCCGACGGAAAAGAACGGCAAAGGTTTTATAACACGGCTTAACCCCGATGGCAGTATATCGGAACTAAAGTTTATAAAAAGCGGTAACGGTTCGTCTCTTAACGCGCCAAAAGGGCTTGTTATAGCCGGAGACGTTTTGTATGTTTCAGATATCGACCATATAAAAGGTTTCGACAAAAAAACCGGCAAAGCTGTGGCCGATTTCGATCTCACCTCGTTTTTGCCAAAATTTTTGAACGACATCGCGGTAGACCGCAGAGGAAAGCTTTATGTTACCGATATGGGTACGAACCGCATCTTTATGGTAGACCCGTCAAAGGGCGGCAAAACAGTAATATTTGCGGAAAGCGAAAAGCTCGGCTCCCCTAACGGCATTACCTTTGAAAAAAAGACAGGAAAATTTTTGCTGGCAACATGGGATAGCGGAGAACTGTTTAGACTATCTTCAAGCGGAAAGCTTAGAAAAATAATAAAGCAAAACTTCACGGCACTCGACGGTGTCGATTACGACGAGAAGGGGAATATATATTTTTCCAGCTTTAAAAACGGAATAATTTATAAACTAACCAGCAGTGGAAAGCTGAGCGAGCTTGTAACAGGCCTCGTTACGCCGGCCGACATCTCGCTCGATAGAAAAAAACGGCTCATCCTAGTACCATCGTTCAACGGCAACCGCGCCTTCACGCTAGATTATTAACTCATTGAAAATAATAGCTAAATTGCTCTAACGAGATATTCCCCCAGGGGGAAATTATCAAAGATGACAGTTCATAGTTTGAGGTTTTGTTTTTTTTATTCACAATTGTTCTGTAATGTTCTCAGGAAAGGAGAAGCAATGAGTAAAAGAGCCAGCAAAAGTGTGGTACAGGTTGAAAATCCTCGGTCAGGCCACTATGTAAAGATTAATAGATCGGAAGGCAGGATTGTTAGCCATAAATCTACAAGTGGTCCATGCAAAGGAATTCCTATCGCCAGAAAAAGCAACGCTAAATGATTCTTCATAATCCAGTTGATGGAACTATCTACTCCAAGAAGATAAAGTACAAGCCAAGAACCTGTTTTTTAAATGACTAAACTTGGCAAACCGCTTCCAGTCAAAGTAAAAAATATTCGTAGAACTCTAACCTCATATTTAAAAGAAAAGAAAATTTATGTTGTTGATGCTGAACATGAGGTTACTGGTAGGGGATTTCTTCTAAAAATTTGGGAGAATATTGCTTCTGTTTCTTTGAGTACCGCAATAATTACTGAGGAGTTGGAGTAAAGCACTCTGTTAAATATTTATTATGAGATAGGTTTATCCCACGCACTTGGGAAAGAAGTGCTTATTGTCAAAACCGAAAAAGCAAAAATCCCATCCGATTTTGATAGGGTAGAATATATCTCGTACAACCGAGGATTTAAATCCAAAATCAATAAATATTTGGCTACATTTTTAAGCAAGCTGTTTATTATCAAACTACAGCCGAACAGTTTGAGGAACACCCACTTTTGGCTGTTGATTACTTAAAAAGAGCATATTTAATTTCCAAGGATTTGATGTGCAAGAAACAGCTAGAGAAAGTTTTGGATAAGAATAAATCTCTTTTGCATAAGAGTATCGTCGAAGAAACTCAGGATTTCCTAAAGTACTAAGATTGAAGATAGATTAAGCTTTCCCTGCCCCCAGCTTTTCCCCGTTGACTATTAGGCTAGTATGGAGTTTATTAGTAGTATCACAACAGGAGTGCCTCTGCTTAAAGGGGCTGAGATTCCGGTGAGCCGGAAAATTCTTTGAACTTGAACCAGGCAATGCTGGCGGAAGGAGAGTTGAAAATTCCCCCCTTTCGCCAGTAGCAAATAAAGGTAGTTAATATGCTGGAAATCGCGGGTAAAAAACTAAAGAGCCGTCTCTTGATCGGCAGTGGAAAATTCTCTTCATACGAGCTGATGAGAGACGCTATCATCTCGTCAAAGAGCGATCTTGCCACCGTCGCGTTAAGGCGCGTGGAGCTAAAAGGAAGTTCCAAAGGGATTCTCGGTTACATTCCCAAAACGATAAACCTTTTGCCCAACACCTCAGGAGCGCGCAACGCGGATGAGGCGGTAAGGATAGCCCGCATCTGCAAAATGGCGGGAGGCACCAACTGGATAAAGCTGGAAGTAATACCGGACCCTGTCTACCTTCTGCCAGACCCGATAGAAACCTTACAGGCGGCCCAGCAGCTTGTCAAAGAAGATTTCGTAGTACTGCCGTATATAAACGCCGACCCTCTGCTCGCCAAACGGCTGGAAGATGCAGGCTGTGCGACGGTGATGCCCCTCGGCGCGCCGATAGGAAGCAACAAAGGGTTAAAGACGGTAGAGATGATAAAGATAATAATAGACATTTGCAAAATCCCTGTTGTGGTAGATGCCGGTATAGGCAAGCCATCCGATGCCGCCTATGCTATGGAGCTTGGCGCCGATGCCGTTCTGGTAAACAGTGCCATAGCGGTCGCCGACGACCCTGTAAAAATGGCAGACGCTTTTAGGCTGGCGGTTATAGCCGGACGGAGAGCTTTTGAATCGGGCCTTGGCGAGCAGAGCGATAAAGGAGAGGCATCAAGCCCTCTTACAGGTTTTCTGGACGGCTGAAAATGAAAAAGAGCGAATGCTTTATCCTTAACGAAGCAGAGATAAACGAACTGCTCGACCGTACATTTACCTCTTCACGAGCTTACGCCGCGCTTGAAAAGGAACAGCTTGGCATCTCCGGCTTTGCCGCTTTGATAAAGCATGATAAAAACGACAATCTTTTTTATGAAAAGCTGGCGGTTAAGGCGCGCGAAGCTACCCGCGCACGGTTTGGGCTTGTTAAAGGGCTATACATTCCGCTCTACCTCTCTAGCGCCTGCCACAACTCATGCTCCTATTGCGGGTTTAGTATCGAGAACAAAACAAAAAGGGTTACGCTTAGTATGGACGAGATAAAAAAAGAGCTTAAAGCTATACGGGCCAAAGGTTTTAGCAACATACTGCTTGTCTCTGGAGAGCTGAAAAATTTTTCCAATATAGATTACCTTGCCGAGGCGGTGGCATCTGCTAGGTCTGCCGGTTTTCATTCGATCGCCGTAGAGCTTGGCGCGCTGGACGAGCAACCTGCATTAATGCTGGCAAAAGCCGGAGCGAACAGCTTTGTACTTTATCAAGAGACCTACCACAGAGAAACATACGAGAAGGCTCATGCCGGCGGTTTGAAAGCCGGCTACCGCTTAAGGCTTGGCGGCGCGGATAGGGCTATAAAGGCTCGGTTTAAGCAGGTTACGCTTGGGTTTTTGGTAGGGCTGTATAGCGACCCGATGTTCGAAGCACTCGCTCTTTACAGCCACCTTTCTTATTTAAAGCAAAAATATTGGGATGTCGAGTTTTCCGTTTCGTTTCCTCGGATGACATCTGCCGCCGGAGTAGGGAGTGCTTTTAAAAAGGTTGATGATAGGCAGTATGCGCAAATGCTTATGGCGTTTCGGCTTGCGTTTCCTGAAAACGGCATAAATCTTTCTACCAGAGAAACCCCAAAGTTCAGGGACGGCATGGCGAATATCTGCGCGACGCATTTAAGCGTAGAATCTAAAACGCACCCCGGCGGGTATATAGATAAAAGCGGGGAGGCGCTTGCGCAGTTCGACATACACGACAACCGTTCGCTTTTGGAGATGACGGCGGCGCTCAAAGGCATCGGGTACGATGTTTATTTTAAAGATTGGGAGATGGAGCTTAACAGGTTATGAGCCTAAAAATCACTATCAACGGCGAGAAACAAGAGTTCGAAAAAGCGTTCACACTATCGGAGTTAATAGAACAGCTTGGGCTTCACGAAAAGTCGGTATTCATAGAATACAACCGCGAGCCGCTTGCACGCGAGCATTATAAGAGCCAGCGCATAAAGGACGGCGACAATCTGGAAATAGTAAGAATGATGGCAGGCGGGTGATAGTCTCATTGCGGAGGAGCGATAGACGACAGTCTGCCGCGAGCGTAGCGTGGTGGTGGCAATCTCTCCCGCGATTAATATTGTTTTAGTCTGGCTTATGATGATAGCTCTATGAACAGCTCTTTTTTGTCCCATCCAAATATAAAGAGAGTAGACGGCAGGCAAAGAGCAGTTTTTATCGGCGGTTCTGCCGATAGTTTTCTAGGGGTAGAGGCCGAAACGGTTTTAGTCTCGGAGCTTTCGTCACTAATTGAAGCTGCCGGCGAAGAAAAGCTTTTCATAAAGTTCTCTCTACCTGCAAATGAAGATGAGCTGAGGCAAACCTGTTCTCTGTTCTTAAACCGGAAAGATGTTCTGGTATGCGACATCAATGATGATGTTGATATATCTCTCGGTATTTTAACGGAAACCGTTTTTCCTGTTGCCGAGCTGTTGCTTATCGGCGTTAAAACTTTGGGAAAGCTTTTCGGCAAAGAGGTAAAGAGCTATGATGAGATAGCTTCGATAGCTAGGAAACTGCTTGGCGTTGGCGCAAAGTCTCTGTTGGTTACAGGTACCGACGGCGGGACGCTCTCGCAGGATTACTTTTGCGGTAGAGACGGGAAAAGTTTTTGGATAACTACTAACAGTCTGGAAGCTGAAAGAATAAAAGGTGAAAAGAGTCTGCTTAGCTCGGCTTTGGTGTCGGCTCTCTCAATAGGGCTGGATATTTACGATTCGCTTGTACTCTCAAAGGCAGTTCTGCAAAACACAACACGCAATTCGGCAAACAGTTTGCCAAAACCGTCTATCGAGCTAAAGGCAGATGATTTCCCATGGATAAATAAAAATGTGTCTGACGGCAGATTACTTTTTGCATTTCCCAAAACAGACTGCTCCGCGCCAGAGCTTTACCCTATAGTCGACAGCTCACAATGGGTTAAACGTCTGCTTGGCACGGGAGTGAAAACCATTCAGCTAAGGATAAAAAATCTGCAAGGTGCCGAACTTGAAAACGAAATCAAAACGTCGATATCTGTCGCGAGGGGGCATAACGCAAAACTTTTTATAAACGATTTTTGGGAACTGGCGATAAAGCATGATGCATACGGTGTGCATCTGGGGCAGGACGATATTCTGTCTGCCGATATGCGTGCCATAGAAAAGGCTGGCTTAAGACTTGGGCTTAGTAGCCATTGTTACTATGAAGGTGCTATAGCGCATGGCTTTCGCCCTTCCTATATCGCTTTTGGGCCTCTTTATCATACGGCGTTAAAGGCTATGGATTTCGCTCCTCAAGGAATTGAGAACCTGAAGTTGTGGCAGAGTCTCTTTGATTGCCCCGTTGTGGCGATAGGCGGCATAATGCTGGACCTTGCCGATGAGGTTATGCAGGGGAAGCCCGATTTTATATCTGTAGTGCGCGACATCACGCTTGCCAAAGACCCCGAGGCGAGGGCGGCCGAGTGGTTTAAAAAGCTTGGTGGTGATTAACCGCAGAGAGCGTATTGCTTCCATGGGGGGTATACAGGTTTTGTAATTTTTTTCTAATTAAGTCAAATGGCAAAAGGTTTTATCCTTCCCCCAGCATCTCCTCCGCTCTCATCAAAAGTTTGCCTATCCCTTTGCCCTCTTTGGCCGATATAGCGATAGCATCGTGGCGTTCGCAGATGTTTTCGGTATTTTCCTTCTCCAGCTTTTCGGTTTTGTTAAAGACGGTAAGCCGGCGGATTTTATTTAGGCCAAGCTCTTCCAGAGTTTTTTCTGTCGTCTTTATATGCTTTTCGAAACTATGGTCGGAAAGGTCTATAAGGTTTATTAGCAAATCAGATTCTTCCAATTCTTCGAACGTCGCGCGGAAAGCGCCGGCCACGCTTTCCGGCATGTTGCGTATAAGCCCTACGGTATCGCTTGCCACCACGTTTGTTCCGCCCGGCAGGCGCAGTTTGCGTGCCGCTGGGTCTAGCGTTGCGAACAGCAGGTCTTCCACGAATAGCGAGCTTCCGGTAAGCCGGTTAAGGAGTGTCGATTTGCCGGCGTTTGTATAGCCGATTATTGAAATAATTTTAACGCCGGATCTTATCCTCGCCCTCCGTTTTACCTCTCTTTGTTTTTCAAACTCTATAAGCTCCTTTTCAAGCTTTGTGATTTTTGTTTCGAGCATTCTTTTTTGAACCTGCGCCGTAGTTTCGCCCGGGCCTCTAAGGCCGATACCGCCCCTTATGCGCGAGAGTGCGCTTTCTTTTGCCGAAAGTCTTGGCAGTAGATATTTCATCTGCGCAAGTTTTACACGCACCTTGCCATCTCTGCTGTTAGCCCGTTTTTCAAAGATGCCTAGTATTAACTGCGTTCTGTCGATAACGTTTATATCGGCAAAGTCTGCTATAGATTTTATCTGCGCCGGGGTAAGCTCGGTATCGAAGATAAGCAGGTCTATGTCGTGCGAGAGTGCCTGAATCATAAAATCTTTCAATTTGCCTTTACCGATAAGATATTTAGGGTCTGGGCGCGGTCTTTTTTGCGTTATAGAGTCGGCCACATACATTCCCGCGGTTCTTGCCAGCTCTTCAAGCTCATCAAGTGAAGACTGCATCTCCTCTTGTCTGGCGCTGGAAACATGGATAAGCATTACCTTCTGCTTTCCTTTAACGGCTGTAGGGGTTGCCTTTCTTTCGAGTTCGGTTTCTATTTGCGATATAAGGCCGCTGTACAGCGTCTCGATTTTTTCAAGGCTGTCGGGCCCATGCACAAGGTACCGTTTGCCTTTAGTCTCGGCTGATATATGCGCTAAGGTAATTTTCCCCGCACTGCCGTCCGGCAGTACATTAACGACTACCATAACGTCGAGCCTTAATAAAAGAAGATCGTTGATATCGTCTTGCGTCATCGCTTCGTCTTTGATGTGCGTATGTATACACCGAAGACCTGTAAGGCGGGAGCTCCCTTTTCTAAACCGTGTAAGCTCGGGTATAACTATCTGCCTGTCGTCGCCGATGATCACGTCGGTTATTTTTCCTCCTCTATCGGCGATTACCGCAATCTGTTTTCCAAGTTCTCTTGAAAGGCGTGATATGTAGAGGAGGATGTCGTCGGTTACAAGTTTGCCGGGGGCTATTTTCCTGTGGTAGAGCCGAAGGAGGCTCTTGGAGTCGGCATTTCTAAGCCCGCTTTTGTTTCCGTGAATATTATGTGCTATCTAAAAACTCTCCAATAGAATACCGACGATACTGCGTCCGACGGTAGAGCCGATTGTTGTTAAAGCCGAAAGGCGCGACGATTCGGTGCTTACCATAGATGTTGAAACTGAATACGCGGACTGAGCGCTAACGGTGCTTGAATAACTTATGCCGAGGCCTAGCTGGTCATTGAACTCGAAGCTTAGTGATACCGAATTTCTGTACGCGGTTACGTCGAAGTTGGCATCGTATGCCAGCGGTTCTATGCTGTAACTGTTTATAACCCCGCTTATCACGGAGTCTGCTGTTTTTTCGGGAACTATCTTCAGCCGGCCGTCGCTTGTAAACTGGTCTATGATAGCTCTTGTTATTCCTGCTTCTATATTAGGCTCCAATGAGTTATTTTCGAAAACTGTAATCGCGACAGTTTTTATCTCTTCCGGCAGCCCTGTCGCCTGTCCCGACATTGTGTATCCGCACGACGGCAGTAACGGCAAAATTGCTATTACTAATAATAGCGACAGTGTCTTCTTCATTGCGAGACTCTCCAAGCACAATTTTACGGCTTTATTGTTGGCACCATTCCTAATCTCCAATTACTTTAGAATTGTAGCCCAAATTTGCTTCGGGATGGTGCTGGTAATAGGAAAAGTTGTAGTTTTGGGGCTGAAAGCTCAATCTTTTGGAGTATTTTGAATGACAAGGCCTCAATTATCATTTATTCTTTTGCGATGCCGATAGTAAATGAATTTTCCACGATACAGATAATAGCTGTAATGGCCCTGCCGCTCGTTATGGCTATAGTTCTGCACGAGGTGGCTCATGGTTATGTCGCCTACCTAAAGGGAGACAGTACCGCTAGGCAGATGGGACGTCTTACCATCAATCCGTTAGCCCATATCGACCCGTTCGGCACGGTGCTGGTTCCTATAGTATTTTTCTACGCCACAGGGATACTATTTGCCTTTGCCAAGCCGGTTCCGGTGAACTATAACAACCTGCGAAGACCGAGAGAAGATATGGTGCTGGTGGCGGCGGCCGGCCCTATGACCAATGTGATTTTAGCTATCGCAAGCGCTGTTGTTCTTCATGTTCTGGGCTTCTTTTCTCCAGAGATTTACAGCTACGCGGCGTTCATCAGCGAGCAGATGATTCCCGATGGCGCCTCTCCTCTGCTTTTTCCGGTTGTCGGCATGCTCTACTTTTCCATTGTACTTAATGTGGTGCTTGCCATTATAAACCTGATTCCTGTTCCGCCGGCAGATGGCGGCAGGATAGTTAGCGGTCTTTTACCGCCTAGGCAGGCCGAGCTTTATTCTAAGATAGAGCCTTTTGGTCTTATGATTTTGGTCGTGATAATAGTGATGAACCCTCTTGGGATAACAGACAAGGTTATCTGGCCGCTGATTACTTCTCTGGTTAATCTATTAATGTGATTAAAGAACGTGTACTTAGCGGAATGCAGTCTTCCGGCAGGTTGCACCTCGGCAACCTGCTTGGCGCGCTTGAGAACTGGGTCGCGATGCAGGAGAGTTACGAATGCTTTTATTTCGTCGCCGACTGGCACGCAATAAGCACTAATTATCAGGACACATCCGAACTGCGCCAGAACATGGTCGACATAGGGGTTAACTGGCTAGCGGCTGGGCTAAACCCGGAAAAGTCTACGCTTTTTGTTCAATCGCTCGTTCCACAGCACGCGGTTCTTTATGTTCTTTTGGGAATGATTACCCCCTTGCCGTGGCTTGAGAGAATGGTCTCCTATAAGGAAAAAATGGAAAATATAAAAGACCGCAATCTTTACACGCATGGCTTTCTTGGCTATCCGGTTTTGCAGGCGGCAGACATTATGCTCTACAAGGCAAACCTTGTTCCCGTGGGGCAGGACCAGCTTCAGCACCTAGAGCTTACCCGGGATTTGGTAAGGCACTTTCACGAGCTTTATAAAAAGAAGGTATTCGTGGAGCCTAAGGCCAAAATGGCCAAGGTAAAAAAACTGCCCGGTATCGACGGACGGAAAATGAGCAAGAGCTACAACAACGCCATATTCCTTTCCGACTCTAAGAAAGATAGAAATAAAAAGATAATGAGCATAGTAACCGACCCGCAAAGGGTAAGGCGGGATGATAAAGGAAACCCTGATGTCTGCAACGTCTACGCTTTTCATAAGATATTTACCTCGGCTCAAAGAGTAAAAGAGATAGACTCCGCCTGCAGAGACGCTTTTATAGGATGTGTTGACTGCAAAAAAGAACTGACAAAAAACCTTGCCGAGCGGATGGGGCCGTTTGATGAAAAGAGAGCCTACTTTGAAGCAAGGAAGGACGAAGTGAACGAGATACTCCGCGAAGGTTCGGCTAAGGCTGAGAAGGTGGCGGCCAAAACTCTTGGCGAAGTGGAAAACGCTCTTAATATATCTGTCAGATAGCTATCGGCGCAGTTTTTTAAAGAGCCTTAAAAGCTTGTAGTGAATTGTCCCGTATTCTCTTGAAGTCATGTATATAGCGTACGAGGTAAAAATGATATGCGGCATCATGGTCGCCATTAGGGGAGCTACCTTTCCGCTTTGCCCCAGCGAAACACCCATAGACTGGAAAAACCAGAATATGAAACCAAGAAAAACACCAACGGTAACGCCGAGCAGGGTTCCGGCCGCTCTGTGGGTTTTAATAGAAAAAGGTATAGCAATGAATGCCATTACAAGGCAGACTAGCGGAAATAAAATTTTCATATACATATCTACCGTGTAGCGGGTGTCGTCATACCCTGCTTTCCGTATTGCCTGAACGTACTTGTATATCTCCTTAAAGTTCATCTCCTGCGGTACTTTTTCGGCCTCTTTTAGCTCATCTATCTCGATGCTGGAGCTTATATCTTTCGCTTTGAATTTTTTTTCGGTGAAATTGCCGTCATCACTGAATGTTCTCTCGAAGCCATTTTCAAATATCCATTGGTCGTTTTTTCTGTAAGCTGTTTTCGCGCCGATTATGGAGGCGAAACGGTTTCTTTTATCTGAAAAGCTGACTATCAAAACGTCACTAAGCTGTTCGTTTTTGGTGTTTAAAAACCCGATATTCCATATCGTTCCATTGTCTGCTTTTATCCATATTCCGTTTTGTTTTGTCAGCCTGTTTTGTTGCTTTTTCTTTATTTTATAATCGAAGATGTTTCTAGCCTCTTTCCATGCTGGCGGCAAAAGGTACTCCCCGTTCATAAAATTGAGCATTGATATAACAAGTGCCGCGCCAAGCACCGGAGCCGCTATACGCCAGACCGAAAGGCCGGCCCCCATCATAATGATTACTTCTCTAGACCTGGATATTAACGAAAAGGTGAGTATCGCCCCTATCAATACCGCCATAGGAGCCATATTAAGCACCGCTTCTGGAAGCCGAAGAATAAAATAGAATATTACAAGGGTGGCATCTGCTTTGTGCTGTACAAAATCGTCTATAAGGTCGAAAAATGAAATCAGTTCAAAAAGGGTAAGCAACACCATAAGCGTGCCGAGAAACATTTTTAGAAAACTGCCGATCAAAAGCCTGTCGATAAGTTTCATGCTGTCATTCCGCTGTCTGGCCGGTGTCTGCTCATGTCGCTATGGTACAATAGACTCCGTTCCGGCAAAAGTCTTGATTGAATTATTAAAGAGATATTACCCTATCTTTTTAAATAAAGCTTAATAGATATAGGGTTCCTCTAAAAATAAGTGATTTCCTTCATCGGTTTCGACAATAGTACTAAATCCCCATCTATAATTCGACCAATCAAAAATCAGAACTTCAAAAATAGATTTTTAGAGGTTCCCTATAGTAAAGCGGCTTGATTCCGTATATAGGCGATACCGGAATACCGTCTAAAATTTCAAAACGCTCAGGAATATCCGATAAGCCGGTATCGGCTCCGTGAGACGGAAACGCAGTACTGGGAGCCTCTGTTTAGAATTTGGATATCGTTGGCATAACTGAGGTGAAGGCATCGGCGTGCGAAGCTCTTGGGAGTTTTAATGGTACGGCAGGTTTTTCTTCCGCATAGGAGGCGGCTTGGTTCTTAAATATGTTATAAATGCCGAGTGCTTAAACTACCGAGAAAACTTTACGACTGGATGCTCCATTGGGCGCATACACCTTACGGCCTTCCGGCACTTAGCGTTATCTCGTTTATAGAGTCGTCTTTCTTCCCTATTCCGCCGGACCCGCTTCTTGCCGCTTTAGCTATAAGCAAGCGTGAGCATGCTTTTCGGTTCGCTTTCTTTTGCTCCGCTTTTTCGGTGCTGGGAGGGATGTTTGGTTATGCCATCGGATTGTTGTTTATGGAGACGGCAGGTTTTCCGATATTGGAATTCTACGGAGCGATGGATAAGTACGGCACAGTCGGCGAACTGTATAACAGTTACGATGCGTGGGTAGTTTTTATCGCAGGTTTTACACCTTTGCCGTACAAGGTCTTCACCATTGCGGCGGGAGCTTTTAAGATAAATTTTGCCGTCTTTGTAATTGCGTCGGTAGTTTCAAGAAGCTTACGGTTTTACCTTATAGCCCTGCTTATCTGGAAATTCGGCCCTTCCATAAAGGCGTTTATTGACAAATATTTTGGGCTTCTCAGCTATTTTTTTGCCGCTCTTCTTTTTGGAGGTTTTCTTCTTATAAAGTATTTTTCCTAAAGCCTGAGTTTTTGTTTACCAAACTTTGCCTATGACGGTTTAGAATGGGCGGTTATGGAAAGACTGTTTGATGCGGTATGGGGGCAGGGACGGGCTGTTGAGCTTCTCTCAAAGAATATCGCTGGAAACATGGTCGCCTCTGCCTATCTCTTTACCGGAGCATCTGGGATGGGAAAGTGCAAAACGGCCCTGATTTTTGCCCGCGCACTACTATGCGAAAAGCCGGCCGAGCCTGACTGCCGCTGCAAGTCGTGCAGGCTGTTTCTTTCCGGCAATCATCCAGATTTTATGGGAGTAATACCTACCGAGGCAAAATCGAAAAACCCGAACTTTGCAGAACTGGTTCGCAAGCCAAAAGATATAGGAAACAGCCCAAAGGGAAGAATGATAAAAATTGACCAGATAAAGGAGCTTATTACAGCTTTTTCGATGAAACCATATCTCGGTGGGCGCAGGGTTTGCGTGCTGGAGGGAGTCTCTCATATGAATAACCAAACTGCCAACGCCTTTCTTAAAACATTGGAAGAACCTCCGCCAGAGAGCGTGCTGATACTGCTTACCGACAGCAGGGCGGCGCTTTTGCCGACCATCGTTTCAAGATGCAGGGAGGTACGGTTTACCCCTATGGAACCGTATAAGTTGGCAGGTAAACTTGTTGAATTTAAAGGCTTATCAGAAAGCGAGGCTCTCCAGCTGGCTGAACTGTCTGGAGGAAGGGCAGAGGCGGCTCTTGGGGACGAAATGGAGCATGTCAGAGAGGTTGACGAGGAGGCTCTGGAGATTCTTTCGCGCATTATGGAGATGAAGCCGGAAGAGGTTGTGGCGAGGGCCGAATCTTGGAGAGAGAAGAGAGAGGATATTCCGCTTCTTTTTCAGCGGATGATGGAGGTTTTGCGTCTATCAATCGGCCCGCATACGGTTCCTCCTTCTGGTACAATGGCTTTGGCGTTGGAACAGCTTGGGCAACTGCCGCCGGACCGACTGCTGGATGGCTATTACGAATTAATGGAGCTTGTGCCTATACTGGCATTTAATCCGAACATACAACTGCTTTTGGAATCGACAATTTTCAATTTGCAGTCGATATTTACGAAGGGAGTTTCTCTTGCAGAGTGACGTTATTGAAGAAGATTTTACAATCGCGGTAAGTTTTCGGCATTCCGCGAAGCCGGAAGATTACAGATGCAACCATCTAAACCTTTCTGTCGGCGACCTTTGCGTGGTCGACAGTGAGCGCGGGCCGGCTATAGGCAGTGTTGCTAGGGCAAAAATGAAGTTTCGGGGCAAGAGTTGTTGCCATAAAAAGGCGGGACGGCTGAGGAACGTAATAAGAAAAGCGACATCCTATGACGAGGAGTCGTATAACCGTATAGGTGAAAAGGAGAGGGAGATTAACTCGATAGCCTCGCGTAAAGTAAGCGATAGCGAGCTGAAAATGAAAATAAGCTATGTAGAAGTTACCTACGATGAAAAAAGGGCGATTATCTCCTACACTTCAGACGGCCGGATAGATTTTAGAAGTATGGTGAAATCTCTTTCGAAGGAACTCGATGTTAGAGTGGAGATGCGTCAGGTAGGCTCCAGAGACGAGGCGAAGATGATGGGGGGAGCCGGTGTCTGCGGCCAGAAGCTTTGCTGTTCTTCCTTTCTTACGGACTTTTCTCCGGTCTCTATACGGATGGCAAAGGATCAGGGGCTTTCCCTCAATCCATCAAAGATTTCCGGCGCTTGCGGAAGGCTTATGTGTTGCCTTAATTATGAAAACTCCTTTTACAAGGAGATGCAGAAAGTGGTTCCCCGCGTCGGCAAAACGGTAGATACGCCTGATGGCAGGGGAAAGGTTATAGTTGCCGACTACCTGCGGTCAAAGGTTACTGTTTATCTTGGTGATGACAAAAGGGAAACCTTCGAGGCTTCATCCGTATCAACAATAAAACATGAACAACAGCAGAGAAAGCCTGGCAAAAAAGGAAAAGGCGGCAAGCAGAAAAGCAGTGAAAGAGGTGCCGGCAAAGGGGCGAGGCCTAGTAGAGACGGCAGAGCTTCCAGTAAAAGCGGCAGACCGCCAGCGGTGGATGCCAATAGCTCCTCAGGCAGAGGCGATACACCATCGCCAGCCTCCAAGCCTAAACCAGAGGGAGAGAGGCCGGCTCCTTCCGATTAATGAAACCCAAAGAGCTTCCATAAATAGTTAAAATGGCAAAAAAGTTTTATGTAACCACGCCTATCTACTATGTGAACGATAAACCTCACATAGGGCATCTCTACACCACGGTAGCGGCAGATTTTCTCGCCCGCTATAACAGAATGGAAGGGAGAGAGGTATTCTTTCTTACAGGCACGGACGAGCATGGGCAAAAAGCCGACCAAGCGGCTAAAGAGAAAGGTCAGTCGGTAAAAGAGCATGTCGATTTTCATAGCGAAATTTTCAAAAACCTTTGGAAAGAGATGAACATCTCGCATGATCACTTCGTAAGAACTACAGACGCGGGGCATCTAAAAGTGGTGCGGGAGACATTGCAGAAACTTTACGAAAAAGGCGAGATTTACGACGATACATACGAAGGCTGGTACTGCGTGCCGGACGAAAGGTTCTGGATGGAAAAAGACCTAGTAGACGGCAACTGCCCCGACTGCGGAAGAAAAGTAGACAGAATAAAAGAGAAAAACTATTTTTTTAAAATGGGCCGACACCAGCAGTGGCTTATCGACTACATAAAGGCGAACGAAGATTTCATCGCTCCGAAATCAAGACGCAACGAAGTGCTAGGTTTTCTCGATAGAGAGCTGGACGACCTTTGCATATCACGCCCGAAGTCGAGAATGTCGTGGGGCGTGGAACTGCCGTTCGATAAAGACTACGTTACATATGTCTGGTTCGATGCTTTGCAAAATTATATATCCGCGGCCGGTTTTAGGGGCGATGGCGAAAGGTTTAAAAACATCTGGCCGGCAGACCTGCACCTTATCGGCAAAGATATCCTCACCACCCACTGCGTCTACTGGATAACGATGCTAAAAGCTATCGGACTGCCTCTGCCCAAAAGAATATTCGCGCATGGATGGTGGACGGTAGAAGGGAAGAAAATGAGCAAGTCGCTAGGCAACGTGGTGGAGCCTTTGCGGGTTAAAGAGGCTGTTGGGCTGGATCAGTTCCGCTACTTTCTTATGAAGGAGATACAGTTTGGTTCTGACGGCGATTTCAGCGTGGACGGCCTTGTCTCCAGAATAAATGTAGATCTCTCCAATAATTTCGGCAACCTCGTTTCCCGTTCGCTCAAAATGGTTTCTAAATACCGCGGCGGCAAACTGCCGAAACCGTCCGGCACAGATACTGCCGCAAGCCTCCAAAAAGCGGCTGAAAAGGCGATTGACAGCTACACGAAGCATCTGGAGCAGACAGCGATAAACAAGGCGCTCGACGAGGTGATATCGTTTTGCGACATTGTAAACGGTTTTATTGTCGAGAGCGAGCCGTGGAACCTTGCAAAAGACGAATCGAAATCAGAAATACTAGATGATGTGCTTTACGGCGTGGTGGAGTCTATCCGGTATATAGGCCGTATGCTTTTGCCTGTAATGCCCGGTTCTATGGAAAAGCTTCTTCTCCAGATAGGGCTGGAAAAAGGGAATTACGGCAGTGACAGCTGGGGAGGGATGAAACCGGGAGCCGTAATAAGCGCCGGCGAACCGCTTTTCCCCCGTATAGACGGCAAAATGAAGGAAAAGGTGAAAGCGGCCGTCCTGCCGGATGTTTAAGAAGGGTGTTGATGGTAGCCGGTAATAGGGGTAGACTATCGCTAATTTGTACCTAGCGATAATCTGTATAGGGGAATAAAAGTATTATGAAAAGAATTGCGGTTTTTGCGCTGGTTCTTGTCTTTGGGCTTCTTTCAACAGCTACCACTATTCTTGCCGCTTCCAAAAAGTCGGTAATGGTTACTCATAAAGAGGCAAAAGTTCGTAACGGCCCTGCCACTACCTACAAGATTCTCTGGAGACCTAGAATGTACACGCCGTTCGAGATTATGGCTAATTTCAAGGATGTTAAAGGCCAAAAGTGGTTCATAGTCCGCGACCACGAAGGCGACATAGGATGGATACACAACTCCGTCGTTTCAGAAAAGGTCGGTGCTATAGTTACAGTCAAAATAGCCGATGTAAGCAAACGGGCCGATTCCAAATCGCAGGCGCTTTTCCAAGCTCCGAAGAACTACACCTTCAAGGTGCTAAAGGAGCAAAAAGGCTGGTACAAAGTGCAAGACCCAGAAGGTGATAAAGGATGGATTAAATCCAAAAATGTCTGGACAGGCCGTAGCGCGAAACCTAAAAAAGGCCAAAAACACTCTTAGCCACGCCCGTGGGGCGAGTAGTAGCATGCGGATATGAGTGGTCTACCGCTTTGCCATAGCATAGAAATACCTGTCCTGCGAAAGTAAGAGGAGGTTAATTATGAATGCAGAAAAGATATTTGAATTATGGGACAATTATATAAAAGGGGGGCTGTTGCCGAATGACATAAATTCGATTTTGCCACAAACCGCCTATCTCTAAAACCTTTCTTTTCAAGAAATTAAAAAATGAGCTTTTCTTTAAAATGCTCAAAAACCTCTTTTGGTAACAGACCCAAAAGAGGTATTTAAATACTCCTCTCTCGTGGAGCCGAATGAAATGCCTTTTATATGTGAAATGTCGCATTGTGCCACATGCGCTTATTGGCAACTATTTGGTGAAGATGAAATGGAACAGTGAGATGGAATCACATAGGAAATATCGGAATAATGTGTAGAAAAGGAAAATATGGCTACTTGGGTAAATGATATAGCTATAGCCCTTACAAACCTTGGTGGAATTGCCCCTCTATCTAATATTTATTCGTCCCTGATAAAGTAGGCGGGACGCGTGTGAGGGAGCGCAGGTTCCTCTGCATGACCGAGCGAAAAACGAAGGCGGCGGTATTAGACCCCGCTTTGCGGTAGAACAGGCGGCTATCGCCTGTGGGTCATGCGGAGCATGATGCTTCCCCGCTTTACTAGAACTCGCATACAAGAATGTCTACAATACTGGAAAGTTTATTTTCCGTCCTTGAGTGCCTGTGCCACCAATATCAAACATCTAATTCAAAACTGGCGGCATTCTCCTGTATAAACCGGAAGCGCGCTGAAGAATCTTTCCCCATCAAATCTTTAAAAGCCTCTTCTGTCTCTTGCTCATCTATAAGCTCCACGCGAAGGAGACTGCGTTTCGCTTTATCCATAGTTGTATCTTTAAGAATGTTCACCGGCATCTCGCCCAAGCCCTTAAAGCGTGATATCTCTATATTCCTGTTTTTATATTTCCCCATAATTTTATCTTTTTCTTCGTCGTCGGCGGCGTAGAAAACCTCTTTGCCTATTACCACCTTATAAAGTGGCGGTTGCGAAAGATATAGATGTCCTTTTTCCACCAGCTCTTTCATGTTGCGGAAAAAGAAGGTAAGCAAGAGCGCCGATATATGCGCGCCGTCCACGTCGGCATCGGTCATGATTATAATTTTATCGTACCTTAATCTTTTGTAATCAAAACCAGCCCCTATGCCGGTGCCTATGCTAAGCGACAGTGCCTTTAGCTCGGCGTTGTTCGCGAGCTTTTCGCCGGTAGCGTTTTCTACATTAAGTATTTTTCCTCTTAAGGGAAGTATCGCCTGAGTTTTTCTATCTCTAGCCTGCTTGCTGGAGCCGCCGGCCGAATCGCCCTCTACTATAAACAGCTCCGAATCTGTGGGGCTGGTAGACGAGCAGTCGGAAAGCTTGCCCGGCAATGTAAGCCTGTGCGATATCGCCCCTTTTCGTTGCACCTCCTCGCGCGCGGCCCTCGACGCAAGCCTAGCCTTAGCCGAAAGCTCTACCCTCGCTATAAGGAGGTCGGCTGTGGAACAGTTTTCCAGCAAGAATTTCTCGAACGCCGGACGAACCACACCTTCCACTAAAGCAGATACCTCTGGGTTATTGAGCTTTTCTTTGGTCTGCCCCTGAAACTGAGGGTTTTCCACGAAGATAGATAGTATTGCCGTTAAGCCTTCCTTTACATCTTCCGTCGTTATCGGCGTTATCTTGCCTTTACCTGCGCGCCGTTCCATCTCCTGTCTTATAGTTTTGGTAAGCGCGGTCCTAAGCCCCGCTTCGTGCGTACCGCCATCTACCGTGTTTATCGAGTTGCAGTACGATTCTATTTTAGATTCGGTCTTCTCCGTCCATTGAAGGGCTACCTCGCAATGTATGCCGTTGTCTGACCTCGCGTAGAATGGAGCAAAAAGAACTCCCTTACCGCTTCCAAGAACCTTGTTTATATAATCAAGGATACCGTTTTCAAAGAAGAACTCTCGTCTCTCACCCGTACGCTCGTCGCTAACGGAAATCCTAAGGCCCCTATTGATGAACGCTTTCGATTCCGACCTCTCGCAGATATTTTTGAAGTTGAAATTAACTTTTTTAAATATTTTGCTATCAGGTAAAAACGACACGAGAGTGCCATGTTTGCGGCTTTTCTTTTCCTTCTTTAGCTTACTCTTAACATCGCCCCGCGAAAACGACATCGACCACTCATGCCCATCGCGGAAAACTTTTACATTAAGCTTTTCCGAGAGCGCGTTCACCACAGATATACCAACGCCATGAAGACCGCCTGACGACGAATACGCCTTGTTATGAAACTTTGCTCCAGCATGCAGTGTGGTCATAATAAGTTCCAGCGCAGGTTTTTTATGTTTTTTATGTTTATCCACGGGGATGCCCCTGCCATCATCGAGTACGGTCATCCACCCGTTCTTCCCTATCGTTATATCTATCTTTTTGCAGTGTCCGTTTATCGCCTCGTCCACCGAGTTATCAACCGCCTCCCACACAAGATGGTGAAGCCCGTTTGCGTCGGTACCCCCTATATACATGCCGGGGCGCGCCCGAACAGGCTCCAGCCCTTCTAGTACCGTAATTTCATCCGACGTATAGCTTTTGCTCATACTACTCCGCGACAACCGCCATAAGTTTTTTCTTGAGTCCGCCGTAAGAACGGCCCGTAGTCGCCCTTGAGCCTACTTCCAGCTCGGAAATTTTAAATATCGAGTCGCGTCCCTTATCGAAGATGAGCCGCACCTTATCTTTCTTCGCCACGTTGCGCAGGCCGATAATATTTTCATTTGGTTTTATTTTTATAAGCCTCACGCCGGCACCCGGGCCGGAGAGAACAGGAGCCTCTTTTACTTTAAGCAAAAGCGCTTTACCGCCGCTTGCCGCTAGATATACAAACGGTTTTTCAAGCAGAATTACGTCGCGCACCGCGTTATTATCTTTTGCGTTGGCATATCTTTTCCCTGCTTTTGTAGTCTCATCGATCGTTGCTTTGTTAAACCTGAACCCGTTACCGTTTTCCATCACCACCAGATACTCGCTCTTTTCCTTCATATCCAATGTAAGGTGAGGCAGGTAATCGACAGCTATAAGCGTTTCGCCGTCGCTAAATTTAAAGATACCCTGTAAGGGGGTTCCAAAGCCTGTCGTCTGCTGTATATTATAAGCGGTCATCACATAAGCCTTGCCGGCAGACGAAAAGAACACAAGATGCTCCGCCGTATCCATCTCTTTTATTTTAAGCAGTGAGTCGCCATCTTTGAACCGAAGCTGTTCCGCTTTCGGCTCTTTTTTTATCCGCCTCACCCATCCGTTTCTGCTGATAATGACAAAACATTTCTCGTGGGCAATAAAGTCGGATTCGGTATAGACCTCCTCTTCCACGACCGTGCCTTCTATTTTGGTTCTGCGCCTGTCGCCATACTCTTTTTTGATATCGAGCAGTTCGTTTTTTACGAGAGTCTTTACCTTTCTGGGAGAGCCGAGTATTCCTTCTATCTCACGGCGCGATTCCTCCAGCTCCCTTGCTTCCCTTTTTACTTTGGTTACCTCCATCGCGACGAGGGCGGAAAGACGTAGATCGAGAACAGCATTCAGCTGAATATCGCCCAGCTTAAACTTTTTCTTTAAAGCCGACTTAGCCTCGTCGCGCGATTTGCTTTTGCGGATTATTTTTATCGCCGTGTCGATATCGCTCAAAACTTTAACAAGAGCGCACAGTATATGAAGCCTTTCTTTTATCTTTCTTAGTTCATACTCAAGCCTTTTGCGTGTCGTCTCTATCCGAAAGTCGAGAAATATTTTCAGCATCTCCGGCAAAGAGATTCGCCTCGGCGTGTTAGCAGGGTCGAGCACTGTCATGTTTACCGCGAAGTTGTATTCGAGGTCGGTATATTTATAGAGGTAGGCCATTACCATACTCACGTCGGCAGACCCCTTTAGTTCCATAACTATCCGTATATTTTCGTCCGATTCGTCTCGTATGTCATCTAGTGACGAAAGCTTTTTGCCTATGATTATCTGCGCTATCTTTTCTATCAGCTTCGATTTGTTGACAGTGTACGGAAGCGACGTAACGACTATCTGCTCTTTGCCTTTCTTCTTTGTTTCTACCGTATACTCGGCGCGAAGCTTTATAGAGCCTTTACCGCACTCGTATATATCCCTAATTTCCTTCTTTGATATGAGAATCGTCGCTCCTGTAGGGAAGTCCGGCCCTTTTATATGTTTTGTCACCTGCGTTATAGACTGCTTCGGGTTGCCTATCATCGAGACAAGCGCGTCTACAACCTCATTAAGGTTATGCGGAGGGATGTTGGTAGCCATGCCTACGGCGATGCCGGACGAACCGTTTATGAGAATATTCGGCACTCTCGACGGCAAAAAGACAGGCTCTATTATCGTCGAATCGTAGTTAGGCCTAAACGGTACGGTATCTTGATCTATCTCTGCCAAGATCTCTATCGCCATCGGCGTTAGCCGTGCCTCGGTATAACGCATCGCGGCGGCAGAGTCGCCGTCTATCGAACCAAAGTTCCCCTGCCCGTCTACAAGCGGGTAGCGAAGCGAAAACTCCTGCGCCAGCCGTACCATCGTATCGTAGGCGGCCTGATCTCCGTGGGGGTGGTATTTACCCAAAACATCGCCGACTACGGCGGCAGATTTGCGGTATCTGGAATCAGGGTTCAAACGCATACGGTACATGGCGTAAAGGATTCTGCGGTGGACAGGTTTTAGCCCATCCCGCACATCCGGCAACGCGCGCGAAGCTATAGTGCTGATAGCGTACCAGAGAAACCGTTTGCGAAGTTCGCCCTTAAGGTCTGCCGGCTCGATATTCTCGGGCGATTTTAGCTTTAGTTGTCTTGCTGTCATTTAGCGAAACAATGTAGCATAAATCAGAGGCTCACCCCAAACCGATGCTACGAATAGCCCGCATTGCCGTTTTGTTTCTCTGAGGCGGCAAGCAAAATTTATTGGAAATTTTAAAAGCCCCATTTAACTTGTAATTCCTCGCAGCTTGCTGCGGGGTGAGATTCCTTATATAAGGAGTGGATGGGAACGCTCCGGCGAAGTAGACATAATGTATATCAAATTCACTATCATTTTGTGACCCCTATAAAGTATCGCAAAGGGAT
>JAJRYD010000015.1 GCA_024275955.1 Nitrospirota bacterium | reverse complement strand
TATGGAACTGAAAAAAGAAGAAGAGCCGGCAGGAACAGTGATATTGGTTTATATATTCCTTGCTGTTTTTGCGCTCTACTATTACTTTAACTGGAAATTTCTCGGCGCGCTCTGGCATGTTAGCTAGACAGCTAATCGAATGATTTTCAGGCCGGCCTTGTCACTACGACAGGGCCGGCTTTTTTTTTTACTTTTTGAAATTAGAACCTGTTCCGATTTACATAGTCGAACCTGAAAAAGTTGCTTATTGCTTAAACGATTATAAAAACCTTTCCCTTTTTAAGAAGGGAAGGTGGCGCAAGCCTGTCGAACGCCGGAAGGCTTACCGACTAAGAACCACCACCGCCCTTCGGGCGACCCCTCCTTCCGCTTCGCTAAGGCAGGAGGTTTTTGCAAATAACCTTGAGGGTTCCTCTAAAAATAAGTGATTTTCTTCATCGGTTTCGACAATAGCACTAAATCCCCATCTATAATTCGACCAACCAAAAGCCAGAACTTCAAAAATAGATTTTTAGAGGTTCCCTTGAGTTAAATAACCATCTTTTCATTACTTTTTCATTTTTCTTGCGATTTCCAAAGAGTTAAAAACCGATATTAACCTTTGTTCGCGGTATGAAACAACTTTTTCAGGGACGACTAAATAGCCCTGCCAGACTGCTTTTATCTGCGCCTTCCATCTCTAAAGGCTATATGGCGTTATCTTTCCCAAAAGTTTTGTATATTTAATAATTGAAGCCTAGTCAAAAGGTAGACAATATTTCGACATACAATGGGACTGTTTCCAAAAGAGTTTTTTTGAGCATTTTAAGGAGAAGTTAATTTTCTAACTTCTTTAAAATAGAGCCTTTAGAGATTGGCGATTTGTAGAAAAATCAAATTTATCTCATTCGGCAACAGCCCCATAATACCGCATACCGCTAAAGAGATTGCACGTTATCAAAACTTGATAACTCGTTGAAATAAAAAAGGGAGGGAGCTGGGGTGGCTCCCTCCCATCTCTAAGGGGAGGTTAGAGGGTGATCTAATTTGAAGCGACATTGCGCCGCCTCGACCTTTGTAAATGCAACTAGCATGCCATAATGAAACATCCTTATATTTCATATAGATAGAGGTTTAAGTATACCAACCTTATCTCTTTTGGCTGTAACTGAAATACCGCATCATTTAGCTGAATGCCGTTACTATCAGTAAAATCTGGATTTATTTGAATAATAGCTTTTATACAAAAATACCGCAGTTGAGGTATTTTCCATGTTGGTAGGTTGTAAGGTTAACAGGTTGTTTCTTATATACTTTTTCCTTTATCCTGTTTTTGTCAGTGTTGGGCCGATTGCTGTTGGCTATAGCGGTTGGTGTGGTAAGTTGTTTGCCTATGGCTGAAAAACTTGGAATAGGGCTTATGTCCGGCACATCGTGCGATGGTATAGATGCCGCGCTGGTTCGGTTTTCCAAAAATGGGACGGAGCTTTTAGCTCACCGTTTTACTCCCTTTCCCAAAAAACTTATGGAGGAGGTTGTTTCGGCCTCTGGGCCTGACGGTAGGTCCGAACTGATTTGTGAATTGAATGTAAAGATTGGGAAGCTTTTCGGCAAGACGGCAGTGGAGATCTGTAGCAAGAGAAGGGTATCTATATCCAAAATCAGCTTCATAGGTTCGCATGGTCAGACAATTAGGCATCATCCGACAGGCAAAAACCGCTCGACACTTCAGATAGGCGAACCGGCAGAGATAGCGGCGCTAACAGGTTGCACAGTAGTGTCAGATTTTAGGCCTGCCGATATCGCTGTCGGCGGTCAGGGCGCGCCTCTCGCTCCGATTGCCCATTACGACCTTTTTTCGAGCGGCAGTGAAGCTCGGATAGTCCACAACCTCGGCGGTATCAGCAACATCACATTCCTAAAAAAAGGCGGAAAGCTGAAAGATGTTACAGGGTTTGATACAGGGCCTGCCAATTCCCTCCTTGATATCGCTGTACGCAAATTTACTGACGGAGTGAAAAGCTACGACAAAGGCGGAAAACTTTCGCTCAAAGGCGAGGTAAATAAAAGCATGCTTACCTACTGCCTTTCGCATCCGTTTCTCAATAAAAAACCGCCGAAATCGACAGGGCTGGAGGTTTTTGGCGTTGACTATTTCGATGAGCTTTACGCCAAGTTTAAAAGATTAAGTGAACCAGACTTTCTGCGTACCGTTGCCGCCTTCACCGCCTTTTCATCGGTTGGTCAGGCGTTCCGGTTTTTGGATATTGTACCGCCGGTCAGATGGATTATATCCGGCGGCGGAGCATATAATACTGCGGTGGTGCTTGGGATACAAAACGCATTGGGAGAGAGGGGTAGTGTCGTATCTTCCTCCAAGCTTGGCATAGATAAAAAAGCGGTGGAAGCGGTGTTGATGGCGATACTCGCAAACCGCACCCTAAAAGGCGAGCCGGGCAACATCCCCTTAGTAACCGGCGCG
This sequence comes from Nitrospirota bacterium, assembly GCA_024275955.1. GTDB lineage: Bacteria > Nitrospinota_A > UBA7883 > JACRGQ01 > JACRGQ01 > JAJRYD01. The sequence goes on along the minus strand of JAJRYD010000015.1, from coordinate 22,732 downwards.
AAACGTGCCGTAGTACTGGGGAAAATCACCCGCCTCTAACCACGCAAGGGGCGTGGAGCCAGTTCTCGCTAGGCGAGATAATTAAATCTGTGGAGAGTCTCAAACCTTATTCGGCTATACAGCTTTTCAAACCACCCTAGATTCTCCGCTTGTTTTATACACATAATTTCACTATTGTTTGTGTATAATGCAGAGGAGGTATGGGACTATGTTAAGGACAAATATTGAGCTTGACGAAAAGCTGGTGAAAGAGGGGATGAAGCTAACGCGCAAGAAGACAAAAAAAGAGCTTGTAAATTACGCCCTTAAGGAACTCGTAAGCAAAATAAAGCGCAAGAAGCTCCTTGATATCGAGGGTAAGGTGAAATGGACAGGCAAACTTGGTGATATGAGGAAGAGCAGAGTATGATCCTTGTCGACACCAGCGTATGGGTCGACTTCCTGCGGGGTACGAACTCCCGTGAGCGCCATGCCCTGCATAGGCTCATCAATGATGAAGAGGATATCTCCATTACAGAGATAATCTTCACGGAAATCCTTCAGGGGATAAAGGAAGATAAGGATTTCAAGAGAGTGAAAGAGTGCCTTCTGGAATTCCCTATTTACAAACCAAAAGGGATTGCGACCTACCTGAAAGCGACCGAGATTTACAGGGCTTGCAGGAAAAAGGGCAAGACCGTAAGAAAGACCGTCGACTGCATCATCGCCGCGATATCTATTGAGAACGGACTTACCCTTTTACATAAGGACAGCGATTTTGACAGCATTGAAGCTTGTACTACATTAAAGATGTTTAGGGAGTAGGCTGGAAAGGTCAAGAGGGTGTTATCAGGTTTGCGTAAGGAATCAGGGGGCGATTGACAATGAAGTTTGAAATTGATCAATACCATCGCAACACCCCGGATGAAAACCTTATCGAGGATGTAAAAAAACGTTGCCAAGAAAACCGTAAGAAAGACGGTTACGATAGCTGATTATGAAAAGTTTGGAAAATATCATCCATCTACCCTCCAGAGGCGCTTTAGATCTTGGTTTGATGTGTTGAAAAAAGCAGGTCTCCGAGAAAGCCGTTCCAAACTGAATATCCCTGATGAAGAATTGTTTAACAATATAAAGGATGTGTGGATTACCTTGGGGAGGTAACCGAAATATGTGGAGTTCAAAAAGCCCCTGTCAAGGTATTCCGCTGGAACCTACGATTAAGAGACTTGGTTCTTGGCGAAAAACCTTAAAAAAATTCGTAAAATATACGAATGAGGATAGCAGTGGGGATGAGCAAGAGGTGCGTAGCTCCCCAAAAGCGGCATCTTTCAGTTGGAAGGAAAACGTAACTGCTACAAAGAGAACAAAAAGAGAAGTATCTAATAGGTTGCGCTTTTCGATTCTTCTTAGGGGGCTGTTGCCGAATGAGATAAATTTGATTTTTTTATAAATTACCAATCTCTAAAGACTCTATTTTTAAAAAGTTAGAAAATGAACTTCCCCTTAAAATGCTCAAAAAAACTCTTTTGGAAACAGTCCCCTTAGAGATGGGTTTAGGTGTAGGTCATCTGGAAAAAGTCCAATAAATTCACCATGCGTTGAATTGCATGTTGACCACATTATTCCTTAATCTCGTGGCGGTGAGACAATCAAAGAAAATCTTCAAGCAAAATGTAGCAAGTACAACCTCGGCGAAAGGGCAACGCCTTTGATAAGTGAATGAATGTAAACCGCCCTGCGCAGGCTACTACCGTAAAAGCGAGAAGCTCCTCAGGGAGCCTCTCTCACCCGTTTAGTGTAGTTGATAGCACTAATTGGCTCCCCTGCTCTGATTTTCCTTTGCACCGGCGAGAACGGTTATCCTACCAAACCCATATCCACCGCGTGGCGACTAGCGGCTCCACCCCCTTATCTGGCTAAACTGCTTCCAGTGCGGCAGTCAGCTTTACCTTTACTTCGTTAGCGACAGCCGCCACATCTGCGTTATCTACCATCCCCATTACAGAGACAGGGTCCATCATCGATACTATTGTGTCGCCATTTTTATCGGTATAGACTATTACGTTGCACGGCATCAAAAGCCCTACCTCCGGCTCGGATTCGATAACTTTGCTGGCGTAGCCCGGGTTGCACGCGCCGAGGATTTTGTACGGTTTTATCTCTAAATCCATTTTTTCTTTCATGATAGCCTGCACATTTATTTCTGTCAGTATCCCGAACCCCTGTTCCATAAGGGTCGCCCGTACTTTGGTTTCTGCTTCATCCGGTGTCATATCTACTTTTCGTCTTATGCCGAATTTTGTTGTTTCCATTAAACTTCCTCCTCCTACTTAAGGTTGACTTATTCGCCACTTGGTATCATATTATCATTATAGAGCCAAAGAAACCGGGGGCGTAACGGTTTCGACGGGATTGACGATTCTGGCTCGGGGCATGCCGAGGGTCCACACCACGTAAAAAAGTGGAACCAATCATAATTGGCGACAATTACGATTACGCTTTAGCCGCTTAATTTAAGACGGCTTCGTCCTGCGTGAAGCCTTCTCGGGGCGTCTCGTTAGGATGTTATACAAATCCGGGATAGCTTGCCGTTTGGCAACGGTGCGGTAAGCGAAACTTTTGTTGCTGGCGGATGAGACGACCTGTCTTTCGGCACGATGTCCGCGAGAATTTAATGAAAGACTAAGCATGTAGTCCCACCGGATGACCTTTTTCGGACAGGGGTTCGACTCCCCTCGCCTCCACCATTTCTGCGTCTATTCACTTAGTCAGGCTTCGTCGAACTGCCCTTCATGTTCGGTCACCTGCCAGATGCAGGCTCCCTTCACATTCAGGTTGTTCTTCTGGCCTGACGTTGTGAATACGCAGAAAATATTCTGGATTGGCGAGGGGAGTCGAAACGATACGAACGGCGCGACTGAGGAAGGAGCGCACTACAGGCAGGACGTCTGTAGTAGGCGACTCCCGCATGGGTCCAAACTTGTGCCCTAGGCATGTGTGCAATACACTTGGACTCATGGGGGAAAATTTCAAAGTAAAGTTGAACAAGAGAAATATAAGTGACGAAGAACTAATAAAGGACATGAAACGTGTTGCCTCGGAAATCGGTAAGAGTTCATTGACAGGGGATGACTACGAAGCTAACGGTGAATTTTCAGGTACAACAATACGTCGAAGATTTGGTTTATGGTATAAAGCACTGGAAATAGCCGAGCTGGAAAGTTCCCAAAGACAGATAAATAATCCTATTGAATCCTTGCTGGAAAATATAGCTGATGTATGGATGAAATTGGGCAGGCAGCCGGTTTACCAAGACATGAACCAAAATCCATCCCAGTTCACAGCGAAAACTTATGACAATCGTTTCAGTTCTTGGAATAATGCCCTTTTGGAATTCAGTAGGTTTGTTGAATCTGGACACTTGCCAGACGAAATCGAAAAACCTAATTCGCCTTCAAAGGGAACCAAAAGAACGCCAAGAAGAATCAACTGGCGGTTAAGGGCAAAGACTTTAATTAAGGACAGTTGTATTTGCCAAATGTGTGGTGCAAGCCCATCAAAAGACCCAACGACTCTCCTTCATGCGGATCACATTAAACCTTGGTCAAAAGGAGGGGAAACAGTTCCCGAAAATCTCCAAACCCTTTGTTCAAAATGCAATATAGGTAAAAATGATTTGTTATGATATTTGATTACTATGCTCCTTTTAATAGCCGATAAGCTTCTGCTCATCTTTCATCTCGCGCTTATATTTTTCAACCTATTCGGCTGGGCATGGAAAGCTACAAGAAGAGCGAACCTTTGCGTACTACTTCTCACAGGTTTTTCGTGGACGGTTTTGGGCGCATGGTACGGGCTTGGCTACTGTCCCTGCACGCACGCCCATTGGGTGATAAAGGAAAAGCTCGGCGTTTACGATATGCCGTCGTCCTACATAAAGTACCTTGCCGACAGCATGACAGGCCTCGACATAAGCTCGGCCCTGCTCGATTGGCTGACGGCAATATCTTTCGCTTTTGCGTTAATCGTATCTGTTTTTCTCAACTACAGCGACAAAAAGCATTTGCTTAAGCCGCCGGTGTAGGCTAAAGATACGCCAGCATGCCAAAACGAATTACACCGGCTTTTCAATAGAAGCAGGTTTTTGCGAGCGAAGCTAAAGGCAGAGCTAAAAAAGAGAGTGCGCCTAAAACGCGGGAGGCATGCGGTAGTTTAAGTAGCTAAGAGAACTATCGCCAAATCTTATAAGTTTGATTTTGTTTGAAATTGCTAACCGCTAAAGCATCTATTTTAAAAAGATTAAAAGATGAGCCTTTTCTTTAAACGCTACAAACTTTTTCGGAAACAGTTCCCTAAAGGAGTTGTTGGATTGAAGAAGAGTGGAGCTTCTCCAGAGCGGAGCGCGGTCTAGATTAGATTATTTTTTTCGGTCTCTTTAACTGGAATAAGAAGGTCTTCTAGGAAAAAGCCGGAAAACTCTGCCCTACCAGCAAGGGCCGATTTTTTATAGATTTCCAAAGATTGCTGCCGTGCCGTTCTTTCGGTGGTATCCCTGTAATCGGCAATCTCCTTAAAGCTAAAGCCTTTGAGCAAAAGCAGTCCCACCTCTTTTTCTGCCGGAGTAAGTTCCCAGCGGGACATCTGCTTGTCTATCGCTTCACCAAGCCCTGCCAGAAGTTTCTCCGAATCCTCTTTCCAGATTAAAAGGTCTGCCCGGGATTTATCTAGGTCGGTTTGCAGTTTTACATTCTGTTTCCTCACTGTGATATTTTCCCTCACTATCAGAAACGTGCCTAAAATGGCGATTAAAAAAATGCTTCCCTCAACGGCGAGGTAATCGAGCGTTTTGCCGTGAACAAGATCTTCAAAAATATCAATAAAGCTAATGATAGATATAGCTACCAAAAAGCCGGTAGCCAGCTTGTCTTTTGACATAGTTGATTCTGTAACCTCTTATAAATTAAGCAAATACACTGTATACCTAATGCCTAATGGCGCGATACCTCTTACCGCCTTATCTTATCAATAAAAGGGCTGTCTGTTTCAGTCTAAAACCATTTTTAAGGAGAAGAAATGCCGTTACATCCGATGCTTGTTCACTTTCCTATAGTTTTGGCCATTATTATCCCGCTTGCAATGATAACAGCGATAGTGCTTAGCAAAAAGACAGAGAATCACCGTAAGGTATGGGCGATTATATTTTCTCTTTGCCTGTTTCTGACAGTCTCTTCATTTATTGCCGGTGAGGCTGGTGAGAACGAAGAGGAAAGGGTAGAAAAAATCGTCACCAAGCAGGCATTCGAGGAACACGAAGAAGCGGCCGAGGTTTTTACATGGGCTACCATACTTCCTCTACTGCTTGCGGGCTTAATAATGTTTAAGAACAATTTACCGCTTAAAGGCGGCGCTGTTGCCTCTGCTTTTTTGGTGGCCGGCCTTGCTATGCAGGCAGGCCATGCCGGTGCCGAGCTTGTTTATAAACATAACGCCGGAAGCGCCTATTCTACCCCCGACGCAATGGGCGGCGGTATATCTTCCGGCGGTTTTTTGAAAGATGACGACGACGATTAAAACGCTCCTCTCCTTTAAAAGGAGGCTCCCTCCAAGGGCGGGACCCTTTACAGGGTTCCGCCCGAATAATTTGCCGGCCTGCGCGATTGTCTAGGCTGTCTCTTTTGCGGTAGTGGTATACTGTTTCAATGCAAAAGCGGTAAAACTGCTTACCGTACCGTGCGTGGGGAAAAAGCTAATGTTGTCAGTTAGTACAGGTAAAAAAGGGGCCGCGCAGGCTGTTAAAAAGAGTGCCGGCACTTTTAAAGAGCATCTTACTGTGGCGCACTACACGGTATTGATGTTTTCAGTAATCATCCTTGCCGGCACCTTGTTGCTAATGCTTCCTGTTTCACATAAGCAACCTCTATCGCTCATAGATGCTCTGTTTACCGCCACATCGGCAACCTGTGTAACAGGTCTTTTAACCATCAATGTCGCGGAAGTGTTTACCGGCTTTGGGCAAGCTGTGATAATGATCCTGATGGAACTTGGGGCGATAGGGATAATAACGGTATCTTCGCTGTTTCTCCTTATGCTTGGGGAGTCTGTTTCTATGAAAAATTCCTCAATAATCCACGATACCTTCACAGCCTCTCAAAGAGTTAATATCAACAGGCTTGTAAAGAGGATAGTTATATACCTGTTGGCTTTTGAAGTTTCCGGAGCGTTATTGTTCGCCTATTTATGGTGGCCGGAGCTCGGCTTTGGAAGCGCGCTTTTTCATGGAGCATTCCACGCTGTTTCAGCATTTTGCAATGCAGGTATATCTACATTTGCTGACGGCCTTATAGGCTTTGATAAAGATATCCCCTCCAGTATTTTATTCGTGGTTCTTCTTGTCGCCGGCGGTATCGGTTTTCTAACTATCGGCGAGCTTTTTGACAGGCTCAAGCTGGTGTTTTTAAGTAAAAAAAAGAGGGCAGAGAATAGATGGAGATGGTCACTGCAGATTAAGGTAATTATGATATATACCTTTTTGTCTATCGCTGTCAGCTCTTTGTTTATTCTTATTTTTGAAGAAGGCAACGCTCACTCTGGAATGCCGATAGAAGAGCAGATAGTCAGCTCGGTTTTTCATGCCGCCTCTTCCCGCACCGCCGGTTTTTCGACTGTCGATATTTCCAGCTTTAGCGATGTAAGCCTTTATATATTTATAATTCTTATGTTTATAGGCGGCGCGCCGGTATCTACAGCAGGTGGAATAAAAGTTACCACGCTCGCCGTAATTATAGGGATGGGACTCTCTAGAATTAGAGGAAGAGAAAAGACAGATATTATGAACAGGTCTATTCCTGAGCATACGATATCCCGGGCGGTTTCCATCGTGTTTATATCAATAATTGTTCTTGTAGTCTCAATCTTCCTTTTGCTGATTACGGAATCTCAGCTGAACCCTATACATATAAACGAAAGAGGATATTTCCTCTCCGTTCTTTTCGAGGCGGTTTCCGCTTTTGGAACAGTCGGCCTTTCGATAGGCATTACCCCATTGCTAAGCGACTACGGAAAGATAATTATCACGTTGCTAATGATTATGGGAAGGCTCGGCCCTTTGACCGTAGCGATGGTAGTTGCCACAGGTAAACGTGAAGCGCACTATCAGTTCGCGGAAGAGCCGATAATGATAGGTTAATCCTGTTTTTATGGAATGCTTCGTTCCATTCTTATCTATGTAGTCCCTTTTTGAATTTCATCTATATATAGGCGATAATGGTATGCATGGGGTGCGGGGCTGTGCCGGTCAATCATAATCGTTGAGGGAATCGCCGATGGATGAAAAGGAAAAACCTGTCATAGGGCTTGTGCTTACCGGCGGCGGCGCGCGTGCCGCTTATCAAGCCGGCGTGCTTAGAGCAGTCGCGGAGATTGTTCCTTGCGACACCGTTCCATTTCAGGTAATCGTTGGCGCTTCTGCTGGTGCGCTAAACGGCGTTGCTATAGCCTCTGGAGCAGCCGACTATGACAATGCCACTAAAAATTTATGGAACATCTGGCATAAGCTCCGCTTTGAGGATGTCTTTAGGTCAGATATCTCCTCGCTGTTTAATATCGGCCTTAGGCTTCTTTTCGATACTACCTTCGGCGGCAGGGCCGGCAGGCCTTCTTCCAATTATCTGCTAAATAACGCGCCTCTAAGGCAACTGCTTGAAAGAGAGATAGACTTTGATTCTTTGCGGGAGAATGTCGATAAGGGGCTGTTGCGGAGCCTCGGTATAAGCGCCACCAACTATAAGAGCGGTACCAACATAACCTTTTATGAAGCAGATAATAAGATAGAGGACTGGACAAGGAACCAGAGAATCTCAAAAAAGACACGGCTGGGAGTGGAGCATATTATGGCTTCTGCCGCCATCCCGATTTTCTTTCCGCCGGTCCTGCTCGACAACAGCTATTACGGAGACGGCAATATAAGGCTTGCCTCGCCGCTGAGCCCTGCTATCCATCTTGGGGCGGAGAAGCTATTTGCCATCGGCATACGCAACAAAAGAACGACCAACTATCTGCATCAGGTAAACAGGCTTAGAATTGAGAATGTCTATATTGCCGATATAGTCGGCCTTCTTTTAAACGCGATATTTATGGACTCGCTTCAGTCTGATATAGAACGGGCAGAGAGGATAAACAGAACAATAGACACAATGGTAGAAGAGAGGCGGAAACTGCATCCCGACAAACTGCGCAATGTTCCTCTGCTGACAGTAAACCCGTCACGAGATTTGGGGGCAATGGCGGCCGACCAGTATTCAAGTTTTCCTATGCTTCTTCGTCACCTGCTCAAAGGTATCGGTGCTACCGGCGAATCCGGCGGGGAACTGCTTAGCTATATAGCGTTTAATAGCGGATATACTTCACCGCTTTTAGAGCTTGGCTATAACGATGCTTTGGCAATGAAAGGCGAGATAGAGCAGTTTATGGGTAGGTAGAACTGGTTGGAGCTTGCTGAAAGGTTGTTGCCAAATGGCGTAAATTTGTTTTGCTTAAAATTGCCAATCTCTAACGGCTCTATTTTTAAGAAGTTAGAAAATGAACTTTCCCTTAAAATAGTCAAAAAAACTCTTTTGGAAATAGTCCCCAAAAGCTTAGCTTCACGCGGGAGCAAAAGAAAAAGAAGCGGGGTAGACCATCCTCTTTTATAGATGAAACGATATACAATTTAAATCGTGTGGCTCCCCGCTCTTTGTCCCCAATATAGCAAAAGAGCTGTAAAAGAGTAAGGCTGTAAATGAGAGGAAAGATGAGTATAATGAGGTTTTGCCTTCTTCATGGCGGGGCTTTGGTACCGTCGTTATGTACAAACAGAGAAGCCTTAAGATATTATCAGGGCTGGTGCGATGTCCTGTCGGCAAAGCCTGTAAGTTTGGTTTTATTTTAGATTACCAACCGCTAAAATATCTATTTTGAAGAAGTTAAAAGATGAGTTTGTCCTTCAAATGCTCCAAAATCTATTTCGGCAACAGCCCCTCGAACGGAGCTTTAGGGACTATTTCCAAAAGAGTTTTTTTGACTATTTTAAGGGAAAGTTCATTTCTAAACTTCTTTTAAATAGAGCCGTTAGAGATTGGTAATTTATAGAAAAATCAAATTTATCTCATTCGGCAACAGCCCGTTTAGGGAGGCTGTCAGTCTCGGTATAAGCGTCCGGCTTTTCGTGTGTAGATTTTTAACCTTTCATTAAGGTTGGAAAGTGTTATAATCTCCCCAGTTTTTACCCATTTCTTGTGGGTTTTATTTTCGGGGTACGGGGGTGTAGATGCGGGGTTGGTTTTGCCGGCTTGGTCTTGGGCCGAAGTTCATGGTTCAGGTTGGTCTTCTTTTGCTCTGCCTCTATGCCTTTAACATCTATTCGTTCGTTTCCGCTTCAAACGAGCTTTCAGAAACCCAAGCCAAGGAGTTCGCCACAGGTATTGCGGAGACGGTTCTCAGCTCCCTTAACACAATGATGATTAACGACACCATAAGCGAGAGGGAAGTTTTCATCAAGTTCTTAAAGGAAACCAGTTCCGGCCTTGACGAGCTTAGGGTGTTCAGGTCGGAGTCTGTCAACAAGCAGTTCGAGAGCGATGGAATTGGCGCCGATGAACAGCCGAAGGACGAGCTGGAACAAAGTGTTCTTGAAACCGGCGACAGCGTTTTCAGCATTCAGGTAGATGCGTCCGGCAAAAGAGGTTTGCGCGCTATTGTTCCTTTTGTCATGTCTGCCGACAGGGGCGGGATAGACTGCATGGAGTGTCACGACGGCAAGGAGGGAACGGTTAACGGTGCTATCAATCTTGTTGTATCAATGGAAAAAACAGATAAAGAGACGATGGCCGATACGAAAAAACAGATCTTTATTTTCATCATCGAGCTTTTGCTGGTGTTGGGGGTTCTTTATCTTATCGTTCGGAAGAATGTTAACGGTATTCTTTTCGGCGTTATAGAGGATCTTACCGATAATTCGTGTAAGGTGGAGGAGACTACCACCCACATAGCCGATGCGAGTACGGAGCTTTCCGGGGCATCGGTCGAGCAGGCCGCCTCGATAGAAGAGACATCCTCGACACTAGAGGAGTTTTCAAGCGCGGCGCAGAAAAACGCCAAAGATGCCAACGAGGCAAGCAACCTTGCCAAAAATGTAAACAGCCTGGCAGTGGGCGGCAAAGAACAGATGGACAAAGCTGTCGATGCCATGAAGGAGATATCCAAAAGTTCCCTTGAAATATCCAAGGTTATAAAACTGATAGAGGAGATAGCTTTTCAGACGAACCTTCTCGCGCTAAACGCCGCGGTAGAGGCGGCAAGAGCCGGCGAGCATGGCAAAGGGTTCGCCGTTGTGGCGGAAGAGGTGAGGAACCTAGCGCAACGGACGGCCAGCGCCTCAAGAGATACATCGGCGCTTATTCAAGAAGCAGATGCCAATTCCAAAAAAGGCGGAAAACTTGTAAACTATGCGGCCGAATCGCTTAACGAAATAGCGGAATCTATTACCGATGTAGATTCCAAGCTTTCGAGCATCGCTACCCAGAGCGAGGAACAGGCCCAGGGAGTTAGCCAGATAAACATCGCTGTCGAGCAGATTGACAAGACTATACAGACGAACGCCGCAAACGCTGAAGAGACCTCGGCATTTGCCAGCGAACTAAAGGAGCAGGCTAAACAGCTTAACGGCTCCGTAAGGGAACTGATGGAGATGGGGTATGGCAAGAAGGACGACGATACCTCCTGTGACAACAACAAGCTCTTGAAGCCGTAGCTCTGTTTCTCTCTATTTACTGCTAGCCCTCCCTTTCCCGCCATATCTTCGCTTTAGCCTTTTTTATGCCTGCTGGAACTGTTTTCAAAATAGTTTTTTGAATATTTTAATGGGAAGTTTATTTTCTAATTCCTTAAAAATAAAGCCTTTATATATTGGCAATTTGTAGTGGAAGCAAGCGTGTGTCATTCGGTGGCTGTTACCAAATCCGATAAATTTGATTTTGTTTAAAATTACCGATCGCTAAAACATCTATTTTGAAGAAGTTAAAAGATGAGTCTTTCTTTCAAATACTTCAAAACCTATTTCGGCAACAGCCACTAGATGCGTGGAGTGCATGGCGAAGTAAAGAGGCTCAAAAGAGAAGAAACCTACAGCACAGGTAGAGCATAAGCGACGTTAAACATTAGCCGTTCAGGTAACCTTGCATAGATAGTCGAACCTGATAAAGCTGTTTATTGTTTAAACGATTATAAAAACCTTTCCCTTTTTAAGAAGGGAAGGCGGCGTGAGCCTGTCGAACTCCGGAAGGGTTACCAATAAGAACCACCACCCGCCCTTCGGGCGACCCCTCCTTCCGCTTCGCTAAGGAGGAGGTTTTTGCAAATAACCTTGAGTTTAATAACTATGTTTTTGATTGCTTCTTCATTTTTCTTGCGATTTCCAAAGAGTTAAAATTCGATATTAACCTTTATTTCCAGTATGACGCAACTTTATCAGGGAGAACTAGATATAGTTGACACAGCTGTTTAAAAATTCCCAGAAGGCGACCACCGCTTTTTACTTCTTTTGGGCGTAAATATTTTTTCGCACCAGATTTTTTCACTGCGTTTTTTTTTTTCGAATAGCTTTTTGAAAAAGCTGGTTAGAAGCTATACTGAGCTTAACAGTTTATTTGTCGAACTATTTTTCTTTAGCGGAGAAACTTATCCGTTTTGCACGAAGCGTATGCTTTTGCGTGATGGTTTCAGGCGGTTTTTCAAACCTCGTTTGGCCGCTCATTGGAGGCGTTTTTGATAGTTAGCTATAGAGGCATGTTTTTTCTTTGCTATGCCAACAGATGTCATCGCTGGGGATGGTAGATGAAATGCAGTAAGCAGACAGTCGAGAGAAAGATTTTTTACAGCTCCTTCTCACCCTCTTCTGTTGATTTGTTGTTACCGCTTTACCTCTTTTTATTTGTAGTTGTGCTGGTTTTTGTCTCGGGGAGTTTGATAATGCTCTTGATAAACTTTTTGCCTGCCATGTCGCCGTTCATAGAAGTTCTTTTAAACTCGGCTTTGCTTGTAATATTTATTGCTCCTGCGATTTATATTTTCTTTTTTGAGCCGCTCGTTTCGCATGTAAAAGAATTCTACCGCGCAAAAATAGAGCTAGAAGAAGCGTATCACAACCTTGAACTACGCAAAGAAGTGGCAGAAAGCACTAGCAGAGCCAAGTCGGAGTTTCTTTCAAATATGTCCCACGAACTGCGTACCCCGATGCACGCTATACTCAGTTTTTCTTCTATGGGGATGGACAAAAGCGGTTCATTAGAGGATAAGCATTTTCTACGCTATTTTTCACATATACGGCAAAGCGGTAAGAAGCTTCTTTTTTTGCTGAATGACCTGCTCAATCTTTCACAGTTGGAAGCTGGGAAAGCCGAATTTGATTTTAAGGATAATGATTTGATGCAGATTACGGAGAGGCAGATTGATGAACTATCCTATCTTTTGAAAGAAAAATCACTTGTTGTCGAGACCGCTCCCAGTGGAATAGGTATGAACGCTTTTGTCGATAGAAAAAAAATAGCACAAGTGGTATGGAATGTACTTTCAAACGCGATAAAATTTTCTCCCAAAGGAGGGAAAATAAATGTATCTTTTAATTCTTCCACAGCTTCCGTAGAGGATGGAGCTAGAGACGGTGTTCCTCATATTTTTATGAAGGTAAGCGATCAGGGCATCGGTATACCATCAGAAGAGTTAGAGTCTGTCTTCAATAAATTTATACAGAGTAGCAAAACAAAAACCGGCGCTGGAGGTACAGGTTTGGGGCTGGCAATTTCAAAAAATATTATTCTAGCTCATGGTGGAATTATAAATGCCAGAAACAATGCCAACGGCGGCGCGCAGTTTTCAATTAAGATTCCTGTACGCCACAACGCGGAAGTTTTGCGATGAAGAGGCTGTTTGCAGTATCCAAATGGAGCAGGGCAGGTTTCCTTATTGCGCTTATATTAGTAATATGCGCCGCGTCGTTTCTAGCGCTGAATAGGGTAGAGCTGGCCGTTCGCTCGAACCTTGAAAGCAGTATGAAGGTGGCACTCTTTGCCGCGGATGAAGCGCTACGCAACTGGGGTAAGGCTCACCATGACACGATAAAGTTTCAGGCTGGCCGTCCGCTGGTTATTAGTTTTGTAGAAGAACAGCTTTTGGCATACCGTTCCGGTAAGGATTTAAAGGGGAAGGGGCTTGAAGGTTTGAGAGATAGCCTTGCGGATGTTTTAGGGGCTCGCGGTTATTACGACTTCCTTGCTATTTCTCCAGAAATGACCAGCATCGCGTCTACGAATGATTTTAATCTTGGCAAGAGAGATATTGCAGGCCTTGATAGCAGTTATCTAAAAAAGATTTTCCATGGAGAAACAGCATCGAGTCCTCCGTTTCATGTCGCCTTAAACAGTGACATCACTTTTGCCGGCGGCTCGGGGCATCGCCTTGCGATGTTTGTTGCCACTCCGGTATATGGCAGTTACGGTAAGGTTATTGCCGCGCTTTTATTTCGGCTTGACCCAAGCAGAGGTTTTTCCAGCTCGGTGCGCCCCGGGCGCATTGGTGAAACAGGTGAAACCTACCTTTTCGATTCTAGTGCAAGGCTCTTGAGCAAGCCTCGTCTTAACTCCGGCCTTAGCTCCGTAGGGCCGCTAGAAAACGGTACGCGTAGTCTCAATATTGATATTCGCGATACCGGAGGAGATAAGCTGTCCAGTCTATCTGTTCCGCGCGGCGAGCATCCGTTTACGCTTATGACAAGGGAGGCTATTAGAACCAGAGGGTATGGCAGTAACTTTGATGGCTACAGAAACTACCGTGGTTTGCTTGTTGTCGGCATATGGAAATGGATACCATCTTATGACATTGGAGTTGCCACGGAAATTGACGTTTCCGAGGCGTATAAGCTCTATTTTTATATCAAATATTTTATCCTAGCCGCTTTGTCGGTAACTGTTGCTTTGCTTTTTGGACTTGTGGCTCTAATCATAAACAGGAATGACGAGGCTTTAGAGCCTGCAAAGAATATAGCGTTCTTATTCCGCAAAAAACAGAGATCTCTTAAAGGTAAGGCAGAAGATAGGAAAGAGGTAGAGCGAGCGCTTCTCGACAGCGAAACACTCTTTCGAGCGATTTTTGACGACGCATTTCAGCTGATAGGAGTGGTCTCGCCAGACGGCACTATTCTCAACGCTAATAAAAAGGCTTTTAGTGTTCTTGGCTCTAGTCTTGCCGAGGTGCAAGGGGTGCTCTTTTGGGAAGCTTCGTGGTGGAGACATTCCAAGGAAGAGCAGAAAAAAGCTAAAGATGCCATAACAATCGCTTTGCAGGGGGAGTTCGTCCGTTACGAGAGTTCTATACCCGCGCTAGACGGGCAGGAACACTATATAGATTTTTCCATTACTCCTTTAAAGAATGAAAATGGCGAAACTACCCTGCTTATATCTGAGGGGCGGGATATTACAGAGATGAAAATAATTGAGGGAGAGTTGCGTAAGCATCAAAACCATCTCCAAGAATTGGTCGATAAGCAGACCGGAAGCCTTAAAAGCGCCAACAAGCGATACAGGGCTCTTATGGAAATTTCACCCGCCGGCATATTCCGCACAGATGCCGAGGGCAACTGTTTTTATGTCAATGAGCAGTGGTGCAGTATGACCGGCCTCCAGCAGGAAGAAGCGTATGGCAAGGGTTGGCTTTTGCCGTTGTACGCGGATGACGCCAAGCGGGTTGTTAAGCGGTGGGATGAATTTCGCGGTAACGGCGGAACTTTTAAGTGTGAATCGAGATACAAATGCAAGAACGGCACGATATTGTGGGTACAGATAATGTCGGTTTCGGAAAAAGCAAAGGTAGGCGAGTCTGCAGGGTATATAGGCATTGTCACCGACATTACGGAGATTAAAGAAAGCGAGGAGAAACTCCAGAGAGCGAAGGATGTCGCCGAGAACGCGAACATAGCGAAATCTGAATTTCTGGCGAACATGTCTCACGAACTTCGCACGCCTATGCACGCGATACTGAGCTTTGCCGATATGGGACAAGGGAAAACTAAAGGTTTAGAGCAAAAAAAAATATCTCGCTACTTCTCTAATATCCATGAAAGCGGGTATCGCCTGTTACGGCTTCTAAACGATCTGCTCGACCTCTCAAAGCTTGAGTCGGGTAAAATGGATTTTGAAATCCGCAGAAACGATATTACGGAAGCGGTGCAGATAGTAGCGGAAGAACTAGACGGCATAATGAACGAAAAGTCGATTAAGCTTGATGTGGTGTCGCCGGAGATAGACACAATAGCTACGTTTGATTTGGATAAGATAATTCAGGTTTTGCGGAATGTTATTTCCAACGCCATCAAGTTTTCGCCTGTTAATGGAACTGTTACGGTTTCTTTCAGTAGCTCCATGATACCTAACGACAATGGAAGTGGCGGCGTGCCGTCAATTTCTATAGCTGTTACGGATGAAGGTATCGGAATTCCCGAAGCGGAGCTGGAGTCTGTTTTCGATAAATTCGTCCAGAGCAGTAAAACTAAAACCGGCGCTGGAGGCACGGGGCTGGGGCTTGCTATATGCAAAGAGATTATCGCGGCGCATGGAGGCGATATAAGAGCGGAGAGTACTCTAAGCGGTAATACCATTTTTTTAGTAGATCTGCCGGTAGAGGTAGCGGCTGTCGCTTATTGAAAAATGACAAAGCAAAAGTAGTGTGAGGCTGATTCTCAAAAGTGGAGAGGCGTATGCGTGAACTTATTGAAAAGCAATTACCGATAGATGTCCATAACGCGAATATTCTTCTGGTAGACGACGAAGAGCTGAACATGGAGATACTGGCCGAGATTCTCAGTAGCGCTGGATACAGATTGTTCACGTGTGCCAGCTCTCCGTATACAGCTGTGGAGCTTTTTGAGGAAAACGACTTTGATATTGTTTTGCTCGATTTGCTGATGCCCGGCATGGATGGTTTTGAAGTGATGGAAAGGTTTAAGAAAGTTAAAAAAGATGTCGATACGCCTGTCTTGATGCTTACCGCGGTATTAGACACGAAGGTCCGGCTAAAGGCTCTTTCTGGCGGTGCCAGCGACTATCTCGTAAAACCTTTCAACGGGCAGGAAGTAATTTCCCGAACAAAAAACCTTCTTGAGATGCGTCTAGCACAAAGAAGGCTCAAGGAAAGCAACATGATTCTCGAACGAAAAGTTGATGAACGAACTGCTGACCTAAAGCAAACCCAGCTCGAAATTACAAACAGGCTCGGTATGGCGTCTGAGTGCCGCGACAATGAAACAGGGTTTCATATCATGAGGATGAGCAGGTTTAGCATGGCAATAGGGAAAGTGATAGGAATGAGCGACACGAATGCCGAGATACTTCTTCATGCCGCTCCGATGCATGATATAGGCAAGATAGGGATTCCAGACAGCATACTGTTAAAGCCGGGAAAACTGGACGAAGATGAGTTTGAAATAATGAAAACTCATACCACTATAGGCGCGGATATTCTCGCGGGGCATGATTCCGACCTTTTGGCGACAGCGCATCTTATCGCCTTAAACCACCATGAAAAGTGGGATGGAACAGGCTACCCCAATCGCCTTGCAAAAAAGGATATTCCATTAGTCGGCAGAATTGTTGCCGTGGCTGATGTGTTCGATGCTCTTACTTCCAAAAGGCCTTATAAAGAGGCTTGGTCGGATGAAAAGTCTGTCGATTACATCAAAGAGGGTTCGGGGAAGCAGTTTGACCCGGAGATTGTAGGCGCGTTCATAACCGCACTGCAGGAAATTTTTAAAATAAAAAATAGTTTTATAGAGCCAAAGAAAAAAGGAGGACAAAATGACAGGCGGTAAAGCTGAAATTTTAGTGGTGGATGACGAGCGTTTTAATCTTGAGATTCTTTTGGAGCATCTTGAGGAGGCGGGAGACTATATCTCGACACCTGCAGAGGACGGCGTTCAGGCATGGGAACTGTTAGAAAAAACCCCAGAGAAATTCAGCGCGGTTCTTCTGGATAGGATGATGCCGCGGATGGGCGGAATGGAGGTGCTTGAAAAAATAAAAAACCATGAAAAGATGAAAATGTTGCCGGTGATAATGCAGACAGCCAAGGCATCCAAACAGGATGTGCTAAAAGGCCTTGAGGGCGGAGCTTACTACTACCTAACAAAGCCGTTTGAAAAAGAGGCGCTAATCGCCATTTTGCGAACTGCCGTTTCGGATTATCATACCTATATAGATATTCAGGCGGAGCTTAGGGAAGGCGCCGGCACCATCGGGCTTATATCGTCCGGCAGTTTTTCCTTTAAAACATTGCGCGATGGAAAAAACCTAGCGACACTTCTGGCAAACGCCTGCCCAAACCCAGATAAGGTTGTGATGGGACTCAACGAACTGTTTGTAAATTCTGTAGAGCATGGCAATCTTGGAATTACATACGACGATAAGTCTGCCCTTAATGATGACGGTGCTTGGGAAGAAGAGGTGGAGCGAAGGCAGGCTTTGCCGGAGAATGCCAGTAAGCTTGTAAAAGTAACAATAGAGAAAAACGGCAGCAAAGTATCTTTTGTAATAAAGGATGAAGGTAACGGTTTCGACTGGAACCAATACTTAGAAATAAGCCCCGAGAGGGCTTTTGATACTCATGGACGGGGTATCGCCATGGCGAACGGCATGAGCTTTAGCAGGCTCGAATATCAGGGCAACGGAAATGAGGTAATAGCTGTTATCGCTTCTTGAATGCTGGAATTTTAGTGCCGTAGGTTTTGTGCCGGTTTACGGCAACTGATGTATAATTTTATAGAGCCTGTAGTGGTTAATTTTCCGTGCAATTATGTATAGCATCTTGATTTTTGTATTTTGAATTTCTTTGTGGCCGGAGGAGGCAAGGTGAAAGCTTCGGATCTTTTTATCCGTTCTCTTGAGAATGAGGGGGTGGAATATATTTTTGGTGTTCCGGGCGAAGAGAACCTCGACATACTGGAATCTTTAAGAACCTCGAAAAAGATAAAATTAATTCTTACGCGGCACGAGCAGGGTGCCGGTTTTATGGCGGCGACATACGGACGGCTTACCGGAAAGGTGGGGGTTTGTCTTGCTACGCTCGGCCCCGGCGCCACTAACCTTGTTACCGCGGCGGCTTATGCACAGCTCGGCGCAATGCCTATGCTTATGATTACCGGACAAAAACCTATAAAAAAGAGCAAGCAGGGCCGGTTTCAGATTATCGACATAGTGGAGATGATGAAGCCGATTACAAAGTTTACAAAGCAGATAGTAAACGGCAACAATATCCCTGTGCATATCAGGGAATCTATACGCATAGCGCAGGAGGAGAGGCCGGGCGCTGTACACCTTGAACTGCCGGAAGATATCGCGGCGGAGGAGTGCGATACGAAACCTTATGAAGTGCTGAAAGTAAGCCGCCCAAGCCCCGATAGATATGCGATTGATAAGGCTGTTAATATGATTAACCGCTCGACAATGCCGTTATTGCTGATTGGTGCGGCGGCAAACCGTAATAGAACATGCAACGCCTTGCCGAAGTTTGTAGATAAAACAGGCATATATTTTTTTAACACACAGATGGGCAAAGGGGTGGTGGATGAAAGGCATCCGCTTTTCCTCGGTACGGCCGCTCTTTCTGCCAGCGATTATCTCCACTGCGCTATCGACCGCGCCGACCTCATAATAAACGTGGGACACGACGTCATAGAAAAACCGCCGTTTTTTATGACTGCCGGCGGAACGAAAGTAATACATATAAACAACTTCCCCGCCAATATAGACGAAGTCTATTTCCCCCAGCTAAACGTTATCGGAGATATGGCAGATGCTATCGAAGCTTTGACGGAGAAGCTTGAGAAAAACGATAACTGGGATTTAAGTTACTACGGCAAGGTGAAAGAAGAGGCGGAAGAACATATCAACGACAAGAACGCCGACGCGCGGTTCCCTGTTATTCCCCAGTACCTTGTTTCCGCCGTAAGGGAGGTAATGCCTTCCGATGGAATTATAGCTCTTGATAACGGAGTGTATAAAATCTGGTTTGCCAGAAATTATAAGGCGCACGCGTCGAATACTGTGCTTCTGGATAACGCTCTTGCGACTATGGGGGCCGGTCTTCCTTCCGCTATCGGCGCTAAGATTAGTTGCCCGGATAAAAAGGTTGTCGCTATATGCGGCGACGGAGGTTTTATGATGAACTCGCAGGAAGTCGAGACGGCGGTACGGCTTGGCCTTGATATCGTCATCCTGATACTGCGCGACGATGCCTACGGGATGATTAAATGGAAGCAGGCTGGTATGGGTTTTGACGATTTCGGGCTAGATTACGGCAACCCTGATTTTGTGAAATATGCCGAAAGTTATAAGGCGCACGGACACCGGCTTGAATCTGCAAAAGATTTACCTCAGATGCTAAAGAGATGTCTGGAGAGCAGGGGAGTTCATATTGTAGAGATTCCTGTCGACTATTCGGAAAATGAAAAGGTTCTAATAGATGAACTAAAGTCTAAAACCTGCGTACTTTAAAATGCTGTTTAAATTGGAGGGAAGTAAATGTCTAAAACTTTGAAAGTCTGTTCTCCTTATGACGGTAGCCTTATATCAGAAATAAATATGGACGACTGGGAGAAGGTTGAAACTGTTCTTGCTGTCTCCCATCAGCTTGCAAGCGACAGAGACAACCTGATACCCCTTCCAAAGAGAATCGAGATTCTTGAAAAAACCGCGAATATAGTCGAAGAGAGAGCGGAAGAGTTCGCTCTTGAGGCGGCGGCGGAAGGCGGTAAGCCGTTGATAGACTCACGCGTGGAGCTTGCAAGGGCTGTGCAGGGGATAAGAGAGGCGGCCCGCTCTGTAGGTCGGCTTGTGGGGCGGGAAATCCCTATGGGGATGACTGTATCTTCTCTTAACCGTATAGCTTTTACCGTTCGTGAGCCTATAGGAGTGGTGGTTTCTATCAGCGCGTTCAATCATCCGTTTAACCTAATAGTCCATCAGGTTGTTCCGGCTATCGCTGTCGGCTGTCCCGTGATAGTAAAGCCTGCCGGCCTTACGCCGCTTTCCTGCCTAAACCTTGTCGGCGCGCTGTATGAAGCAGGTTTGCCGGAGGAGTGGTGCCGTGTTGTCGTCTGCGATAGAACTATCGCCGAAAAACTTGTTACCGATAGCCGAGTGGCGTTCTTTTCCTTTATCGGTTCCGGCGAGGTTGGCTGGGGCCTTCATTCTAAGCTCTCGCACGGGACAAGAGCGGCGCTGGAGCATGGCGGTGTCGCGCCGGTGATAATAGAAGCCGATGCAGATCTCGAAGACGCACTGCCTCTTTTAGCTAAAGGCGGTTTTTATCATGCCGGTCAGGTATGCGTTTCGGTGCAGAGGGTTTACGCGGATGAGAGCATCGCCGAGTATGTCGCCGATAGGCTGGCAGAACTAGGCAAGGCGATGGTGGTGGGCGACCCTAAAGATGAAAAAACAGAGGTAGGGCCTCTGATAACCGAAAAAGAGGCAGACCGTATCGACGAATGGGTAAAGGAAGCTGTCGATAAAGGCGGAACGATAATTACAGGCGGAAATAAAATAGGAACCACCTGCTATGAGCCGACAGTAATCCTTAACCCGCCCGACGACGCGACGCTATCCAGAAAAGAGATTTTCGGGCCGGTGATATCTGTCTATTCATACAAGGATAGAAAAGAAGCTATTAAAAGGGCCAACAGCTTGGAGTACTCTTTTCAGGCCGCTTTGTTTACAAAAGACCTTGATGTAGCAATCGACACCGCAAACCGGCTAGAGGCGGCGGCGGTAATGGTGAACGACCATACAGCTTTCCGCGTAGACTGGATGCCGTTTGGCGGGCGCAAAGCTTCCGGGCTTGGCATCGGCGGGATACTCCCCACAATGGAAGAGATGACCGAAGAAAAGATGATAGTTATCCGTTCTTCCGTTATCTAGTTTTTTCGTTTATCTATTTGGGCTTTTGCGGATACTATGTCGGCTATGGATAAAAAACTAAGCGGTAGGCAAAGGAAATATTTGAGGGGCAAGGCGCATGCCCTTGCCAACGACGTGCAGATAGGGCGCAACGGCCTTACCGACGGGGTTGTCACAGCTATAGATACAGCTCTCGAACAGTATGAGCTTATAAAGGTAAAGTTCGACGATTTTAAAAAAGAGAAAAAAGAGCTATCGGCAACGATAGAGGAAAAAACTTCCAGCGAAATGGTCGGCATGGTAGGCAACGTTGCTATCTTTTTCCGCCAGCAAGATGATAAGGAAAGGCGGGAACTGGAACTTCCTTGAAAAAGAGAGGCCGGCCTAGCTGGGGATAGATAATATGCTGGATAGTGTAGATGAACCCCGTTTCCAATATTTCGTAAAAAAGGCTTTGCTCCTTTCGTCGCTTACTATCGCCTACAATCTGCTTGAAGGGGCTGTGTCAATTTTCTTCGGCGTTGCCGACGGGTCGGTGGCGCTTGCCGGTTTCGGGTTTGACAGCTTTATAGAGGTAGCTTCCGCTACGATGGTTCTTTGGCGGTTTCAGTCTAAGAGAGGCGGTAGTGTTGTTGTATCGCTTGAAAAGGAGAAAAGGGCGACCTTTGTTATAGGCGTTCTTTTTCTTCTTCTCGCGTTCGCTACGTTCTTTGGCGGGTCGTATCAGCTCTATTCCGGCAGTCATCCTGCCAGTACCGTGCCGGGGCTTATTATCTCATCGCTTAGCATCGCGTTCATGTTTTTTCTCTACTACGCCAAACGAAAAGTTGCTATTGCTCTCGACAGCTCCACGATGATGAAAGACGCGGCATGCTCGATGGCCTGCATAAAACTTTCGTTCATACTTTTTGCGGGGAGCATAGTTTTCCTTCTCGCCCCGTCACTTTGGTGGGCAGATTCGGTGGGGGCTGTCGGTTTGTCACTGCTTATCGCGAAAGAGGGGAAGGAAACGGTAGAGGCGGCAATGCACCCGGAGTTTTCCGGCGGTTGCGGCTGTGCGGCGGAGTGAAGAGGGGCTGATAGAAAACTAATCTATATCTGGCGCTGGCGGCGGGATAATAACCTTGGACGTAAAATCGAGAACCCACGGTTTTAGGCAATATTTCGCAATCGGCTCATCGATAGCGCTTAAGATGCTTGCCAAATCGAGTTGATTGCTCGCAAGAACTGTTTCATTTATTGTATGAGTCCCTACTATGCCTACCTCGCTTACGGCGGCGGAACCATGAGGATGGAAAAAATCTTTTCTCTTAATATCTTCGATAATATTTTCGGTAATATGCTTATCATCCAAATCGATTATTACTGGCAAAAGCTTTCTAAAAGTCGTTTCCGTACACTTTTCTATTATTACCTTTCGTTTTTCCTTGTTAGCACTACCTCTAGGCATGCTACTCGATTCGTTTTTTATAAATTTATCTATAGAGTTTTTAACTGACTCCTCTGCGCCTTCGTAAGCTTTCTTTGCCGATTTTTTAAATAAATTAGAAAGGGCAATTAGCTCCAGACGGCTACATCGTTTAACTTGTAATTCCTCGCAGCTTGCTGCGGGGTGAGATTCCTTATATAAGGAGTGCATGGGAACGCTCCGGCGAAGTAGACATAATGTATATCAAATTCACTATCATTTTGTGACCCCTATAAAGTATCGCAAAGGGATATTTAAAAAGCCGGTGCGAGAGCAGGCACTCCGCACCATAATAAAAGGGCTTGAAGAG